>CAVWAW010000017.1:0-19339 GCA_963753035.1 uncultured Acidobacteriota bacterium
CGAGGCACATGGAACCTATCGACGAGCCGGGGCTGCCTGCACCGCGGATTTCCTCGGCGCCGCCTCGAGGCGGCGGGTGACCAGCTCTTCGTAGAGGCATCGGGGGCGAACAAACCAATTATGAATATGAATGATGAATGATGAATTTCATCGCAGTTGGGCAGGCTTCGCTCGGGGCTCCGCCCTGCTGAAGGGGCGCCGGCCCTGCAATTTCGGGCACCGCTTCAGAGTGTGGGAAGCGGATTGGTGGCAAAAGCGGCTCCTTGGGTTGATTGTCGAGGGTTTGGCCGAGTCCGGCATTGTCTCAGTGATCGGATTCCTTCTGGATATTGATATATTGATTGACATTATGATTGACAATTATGTTAACAGGCAATAAGTTCAGGGAAAGACGACCACGTCTTTGTCAACGAACGGCAAGGGGCGTCGCCGTTGTTTGGAGGTCGTCATGTCTGCAGCACTCGCGAACCGGCTCGAGAGGATTCGAGAACTGGGTGGTATCAAGGGTCGGGACATCGCACAGCTCATGGGCACAACCCCGGAGACGGTGTCACGCTGGAACACAGGGAAGATCGAACCGCAACCAGGTCGCCTTGAGAAACTCCTCATGCTCGAGTGGATGATAGATGAACTCTCCGAGTTCTTTGCACCCGATGAGGCGCGGCTCTGGCTGTTTTCGCCGAATCGGATGCTGGGAGGATCGCGGCCTGTCGACCATATTCAAAAGGGGCAGATCGATGAGGTTCGCGCGCTGATAGCCCAGCTGAGAGATGGCGCCTATGTCTGAGACCGCGTCCGGAAGCTCAGCGGTAACGTCTGGCTGAAGAAGCCGTGGTCGATCACCTGACGCTGGTGGATCGTCTCCACGAGATCTCCCTGTGCCGTGGCAGGGGCAGGTCTACCGGCACATGTTCGCGGGATATCCGCCGGATCGTGAGAACACCGGCGGCGCTCGCTGGAATCCGGCTGGAATCGGGGCAATCTACACAAGCCTCGAGCGCGCGACGTCGATGGCGGAGGCCGAGTATCACTTGTCGCTCCAACCCGTCCGCCCTCGAGTCCGGCGAACCATGTACGTCATTCGGGTTGCACTCGGGGACACGATCCGGCTCACTATGGAGGATCTCGATCATCTCGGGTTAACTGTGGACATGTTGGGTTCGTTCGATTTGGAACCTTGTCAGGCCGTCGGAGGAGCTATCGCGACCCTCGGGCGTGACGGGATGCTTGTCCCCTCTGCCCGGACGCGGGGCACGAACCTCGTCATCTTCCCGGCAAACCGATCGGCTGAGTTCACGTTTGAAACGATCGACGAGCAGATCATCGAACCGCACGCGCCCCCTTGATTGCCGCTGCAATATCTGAGCGTTTCATGCCGGCTTCTCGCGCCTTCGTGCTCGCATCGAGGACGAGATCGTCGAACTCGGACATCGGCGGCGGTTGGATCGAGCTTGAGGACGACAACGTCTCCCTCGGCGACGACGACAAACTCGGAACCAGCCTCGAGCCCGAGAGCCTTCCGGATGGTTTCGGGATCCCGACTTGGCCTTTGGATGACATGCCGGTTGTGGCGTTCAACGGCATACTCGTCCTCCAATCGTCTTACCAGTAAGATACTACGCCGATCAATGATTTCACAACCCGTGCTGCGTTCTCGAGGGCTTGCTTGACATCCTCCTCTTCGAGATCCGGGTACTCGGCGACGATCTGCGGCGCCGTCATGCCATCGGCGACGAGGTTCACGACCAGGGAGACCGAGATCCGCATGCCGCGAATGCATGCCTTGCCGCCCAAAATGTCGGGGTCAAAGATGATCCGGTCGAATTCGGGCATGAGAAGCCTCCGGCGTTAGTGTACGCGGGGTCGAGGCACTCGATCTCCTCCCGCTACCCTTCGCCGCGGATCTCCTCGAGCGCCGCTTCCAAGCGGCGGGTGACGAGTTCCTCGTAGAGGCCTGGGGGGCGGTGGGGGGTCATTGGGCAGCCGCCAATGCCTCAATCAGATCTTGATGGCGCGACGGTACGAACTCCTTGGCCTTGTGCCAAAGGGCGACGCCGTCGGGGAGCTTGAGATAGGTGCCACGGACTACGCCGAGGCTGCGAGCGGTGTTGCGCGGCCAATCGATGGCGGTGGCGATCTGATCGAGATCGGTGTTGAAGTCTGAGAGGCGTTGCATCCAGCTGGCGAGGTGGCTTGCGCTGGCGAGGAAGTCCTTTTTCTGCCGGTTGCACGTTGGGTGGGCGACGACCAGGTTGTCGAGCCGATCGTCAGGGTAACGGGACCAGGGGAAGAAGTGGTCCACGTCCGCTGATGTTTGCACTCGCTTGCCGCAATAGAAGCATGCGCCTCGCTGGAGTTCGAGTAGCGGCGCCCGCACGGGCTGCAGCGACACCCGGTCCGCCCCGAAGAGAAAGCTCTCGAGTTCGGCGACCTCGAGGTGATTGAGCTTGCCGACCATCTCGACCCACTTCTGTTTGATGAGGGGCCTGAGCAGCGGTGCGAGCCGGACGAGGTGCTGTGCGGCATCGCCGACGAACGAGATGCGGTTGTCGAACTCGTAGGTGTTTCGGAACTGGCTACGCCTGATGTTGTCGTCCCATGCGATTTCATAGATGAACCTGGCTTCGGCTCCACCGAAACGCTGAAGTTTCGGAAGAGGCATGAGCACGAGGGTCCACTCAACTTCGTCGAGCAGGGCTTGAAACTCGGTTGAGCTGGTGAGGCGAGCACGGTGGAGGGTGCAGCCAAGATCTGGTGCGGCGTCGTTTCTGAACGACTGAATTCGACTGAGGATCACCGCGGGTTTACCGCTGTTCTGCTTGAGCACCTCGCCGTCGATGGTCTCGAACGGCGTAGTGTGAGACCAGTAGAGGTCGATCACCTTTTCGGCGAACTGGCGGGTGGTGACCATTGGGGCGGGCTCACCGAAGCGGTTGCTGTGCTCCAGACAGAGATCCATCAGTCCCAGCAGGACCGCAAACTTGTAGGTCGCGGTGAACGACCCTTCCTCCAGGAGCGCCAGAAGACGTTCCACAAACCGGATGGGGTCGTCGATTGTGGTCACTGGTCGTCGTCAACCTCGTAAATGCGCTTCTCGGGGATCGCCCCTCGGATGCCGCCACGCGGATCGTCGATGTCGCCATCGAAACGAGGGATCACATGCAGGTGAAGGTGCATCACCGTCTGGCCGGCGGCTTCGCCGACGTTGAATCCGACGTTGTAGCCGTCGGGTCGGCGATCGAGGCGGGACTCGATGAGTGCGACGGCGTCGTCGATCGCACCATGAGCGCCGACTGCTCCTCCTTTGTGGCTTCGAACCAGTTCTCGACATGCGGCGGGGCACAAGGAGCATATGTCCTGGACTCACCGGGTAACGATCGAAGAACCCGATCAACAAGTCGTTCTCGATCAGGACGTCGGTTGGGGCGATGTTGCAGAAGGGGCAGGTCATCCTCTGAAGATTACATCAACGCGGTTCACCAGTTCACTCGCCGGTGTTTTCCGGATACTCCCCCAGCGACGCCCGGCCCACGACGCTCCACATCTCAAGCGCTTGGTTTTCGGGCGAGTCCTGGGTGGCGGGGAACTTTGCGGGGCCGGCGGAGGAGCAGAACGTCGATGAGGTAGGAGATCATCTGGGCGTCGTAGTCGTCGTCGGTAGCTGGAGTACTGGTGCGGGTCGCGGTTGATCGACGGCAGCGGTCGATGGTGGCACCTTCATCGGTGACATCGAAGTCGACAATGTAAGTGCAGAAGCCGGTACAGCTGCGATAGAGGAAGAGTCCGTCGTCTGCCAGTAGATGAACCACTTGTCTTCCATCTCTTTCGGAACGACGCCGCGTTTGATGTGGGCAAGCTCGTCGAGGGAAAACGTGCGGTTCAGGGTGAAGCCGGATTCCTCTTGCGGGACAGGATCTGGTGTTCCGGTCGTCGGGTTGGGCGGCGCGGTTGGGCATGGGCGGCTCGCTCCTGATGATTGTATGGCTGTTCGGCAGCGTCAGCTTGCGAGCCGGGCATCCTCGTCATCGCGTTTGACGAATCTCTACGCTGAACGGTTCATCGCCGATTGGCTGATTCTCCTACACTCGCTTCGAGTCCGGAGAAGCTGAGCATACATCCCGCACCCTCTGAAGTCGGCATGAGCGGTGATCCATCGAATCGGTAGTCTTCACCGTATGCAGCCGACGGAGGCAAGTGGCCATTCATCGCCGTAGGGGCTGCATGAGCTCCGAATTTGGTGAAGGTTGTTTGGTGAGCGGGGCTTCGGCATCGGGGAACCGCACAGCCCGAACCACCGCCCAGCAGAATGGGCCCCCATCTTGAAAACAGATTGACGGGTCAATGTCGAAATGGTGCCACCCTTAGCATTCATAGCATTGTGTCTCCCTGATGGACGGTTCGGTGCCGCTATAGCTATTTGTTCCGCTGCGTCGCGCACGTCGCGGAACAACGCTGTGTTTGCTAAGGGTGGCACCCACCGCACCCACCTAGCGCAGGATCTCGATGAACTCGATTGCCTCTTCCCGGCTCCGAGAACAGATCCGCTCCGCGCGCGAACCGGTTGTAGACGTGGTAGATCCCGCCCTCGACAAACACTCTCGGTCGCCTTGGAATCCTGCCTCCAAGGCCACCGGTTTACTGCAAGAACGTTAAATCGTTGGGCCTGGCACCCTCCAAAAAGCAACCGAAATCGGTGCCTGAACCGGTGCCAGGAGAGCTCTTAACTTTGTTTACCTTGCCGGCTCCCCACTCCCCCTTCACGCTGCACATCACAAGAAAGTTCAGAAAGTTTCTCCTGGCACTCTTTCTGTTTCTGTTTCGTGTGACAACCTGCGAAAGGTAGCTAAAACCTTTAATAGATATACTAATAAGTTCTCGCCGGGTGTCATTTCTGTGGCACCCACCGCACCCACCTAGCGCAGGATCTCGATGAACTCGATTGCCTCTTCCGGCTCCGAGAACAGATCCGCTCCGCGCGCGAACCGGTTGTAGACGTGGTAGATCCCGCCCTCGACAAACACTCTCGGTCGCCTTGGAATCCTGCCTCCAAGGCCACCGGTTTACTGCAAGAACGTTAAATCGTTGGGCCTGGCACCCTCCAAAAAGCAACCGAAATCGGTGCCTGAACCGGTGCCAGGAGGAGCTTTCTTGACTTTGTTTACCTTGCCGGCTCCCCCACTCCCCCTTCACGCTGCACATCACAAGAAAGTTCAGAAAGTTTCTCCTGGCACTCTTTCTGTTTCTGTTTCGTGTGACAACCTGCGAAAGGTAGCTAAAACCTTTAGTCGATTATCCTCGTAGTTCTCGCCGGGTGTCATTTCTGTGGGGAGGTCGGGTTGCGTTCTACATTGGGTTTTCTCGGAGTTGTCTTTCTTTTGATGGCATCAACGTCTGCGGCGGAAAATGCAGCGAAGGTCCACTACATCGCCAACGAAGGGTTCCTGATCGAGGTCGGCGCGAAGAAGGTCTTGATCGACGCCCTGTTCGACAATCAATCGATCACCTGGTGTCACGTCCCTGATGAGATGACGATTCGGAAGATGGAGAACGCGGAAGCGCCTTTTGACGGGGTGGATTTGATTCTGGTCACCCACGCCCATCCGGACCACTTCAGATCAGGGAATTCTGATCGACAACGGGCCGCGAAGTGATGTCTACCAGGTAGGCGCCGGGATCATTCAATCAATCAGAAACCGCATCAATCAAAGGAAAAATCATGCTGCCTCCTCGACTCAGACCGCTCCTGGCCGTTGGCCTCATCCTGATGTGCACCTCGACTTTCGCGCAGACAAATGGACCTTCACCGTCCACCTGGAGCGAAATCGAGGAGGCCGCCATCACCCTCGTGGAAGAGGAAAAATTTGAAGAAGCGCTGGCCCTGGTCGAACAGACTGCTGCGAAACTTCAAGGTCGTGAGTTCGAGGTCTCTGACTTGACCATGAACATCCTCTTTGAGGCCGGACGTATCGAAGAGGCCTTGAGCGTCTGGGAAAAGGGCCTCGATGAAGGGTTCTTCTATTTTGTAATTCCTCGGTCGGACACCTTTGACGGCGTCCGCAGGACTGACCGGTTCAAGAAACTCGTGGCCAGGAACAATCAGCTGCGCGAGATGGCCCAGAGTGAGTCCAAGCCGAAATACAAGGTGATCAAACCGGCGTCCTATTCACCGGAAGGCTCCTACCCTCTGGTGATGATCATCCACGGCGGCAATCAAAGCATCGTCAAGGCCATGGACCGTTGGGACCCCACGGTGATCGGCGGCGATGTCATCATCGCCTATGTTCAGTCGAGCTGGCGGGCCGACACCAAATCGTATCGCTGGGACCTCGGCGGAGTCGACATCTACAGTGTGCCTACGGCACAGGATGAGGTCCTTGGCCTCTATCAGGAAATCGTCGAGGCATACGCTGTGGACACCGACCAAGTGACGCTGGCGGGGTTTTCCCAGGGCGGCAACCTCGCACTATTCATGGCGGCGGAAGGGACCATCCCGGCCAAGGGTTTCATCGCCGGCTGTCCCGCAACCAGCACCCCCGTTCCGCTCGAGACCGCTCGAGCCGCCGCCGCGCGCGGCATCCGGGGGACGATTTTCGTCGGGGCTGACGACTGGTCCGCCGCACCGGCCGAGACCACCGTCTCCAACTTCGAAGAGGCCGGGAATCCGGTGAACCACATCGTCATGAAGGACAAAGGCCACGAGTTTCCCGACAACTTTGACGAGGTGCTGCGCGAAGCGGTCAAACAGATCTATCAATAGCCGCGGTTGAATTCAGGCTCGGGTGGAATGCTGGCATTCCATCCGAATCCTCTTTCTATATGAGCTTGGTGCCAGGCTAGGTGCCAGGCCTGACGGTTGAGCGATCTTGCGCAGGAGAGCCTGCGTGCAGTCTGGCTTGGTTCACAAATCGTTAGAACATTGTTGGGTGCCCTTAGCACTCTTAGCGTTGTTGGGTTTTCGTCGCCGAACTCTGCTGTGTTTGCTAAGGGTGGCACCTATCAAAGGGGCTTGGAGCCACCGGCGTTGTCCTCGAGGGTCACGCGGTCTTCACTTTCGCTTGTTGCCGGGTGCCGCTACACTGTGTTGAGAAGTAGTCTGTATATCAACCGCTCGAATCCCTTGAGGAGGGTTTTGCATGTGCCGTGTGGTCTGCCTGATGTGCCTGATCGTTTCCCTATCGATGCCGTTGGACGCCCAGGTCGAGGTCGTTCAGTGTCCCAACAACCCGACGCCGCCGGCGCAGGGGATCTGTGAGGTCACATCCGGAGACGCCAACCTGCTCGTCGAGGCGACCCTGCTGACCAAGCGGCGGGTCTATCGTGACGGCCACCTGCTCATCGACGCGACGGGCACGATCATCTGCTCGGGGTGCGACTGCAGCGCGAGCCCGGGGTTCGGCACCGCCACCCGGATCACCTGCGCCGATGGCGTCGCCTCGCCGGGGCTGATCAACGCCCACGACCACATCAACTGGGGGGACAGCGCGCCGGTCGATCACGGGACCGAGCGCTTCGATCACCGGCACGACTGGCGACGAGGTCTGCGCGGCCACACCGAGCTGACCATCCCCTCGAGCACGAACTCAACCGCGGGTCGCACCTGGACCGAGCTCCGCCACCTCCTCGTCGGCACCACCTCGATGGCCGGCTCGGGCTCGGCGCCGCTGTTTGTCCGCAACCTCGATCGCATCGCCGACCTCGACGGGCTCGTCGAGGAGCCGTTCGACTACTCGACCTTTCCCCTCGGCGATGCGAACGGAACGATGCTCGTTGGCAGCTGCGCCTACCCGAGCATCGACACCCCCGCTCCGGGGCAGGTCTATCTCCCGCATGTCGCCGAGGGCATCGACGCCGAGGCCAGGAACGAGTTTCTCTGTCTCTCGGACGACTCCCTGCCGGGCGGCGTCAACATCATCGAAGACGCGGCTCTCGTCCACGCGGTGGGGCTGCTGCCGTCGGACGGTGCGACGATTCTCAGGAATCGCGCCTCGTTGGTGTGGGGTCCGCGGACCAACATCTCGCTGTATGGCATGACCGCGCCGGTGACGGCGTTTCGAAACCTCGGTGTCAACCTCGCCATCGGCACCGACTGGCTCCCCTCGGGCTCGTCAACCCTCCTGCGCGAGCTGAGTTGCGCTCAATCGCTGAGCGTCGATCTTCTCGGCGCGCCCTTCACCGATCACGACCTGGTCGGGATGGTGACCTGGAACGCCGCCAGGGCGGCGGGCATGCAGTTCTCCATCGGAAACCTCTACTCGGGCTTGGTCGCCGATGTCGCGATCTTCGACGGCTCGGTCGAGGAGGACGCGAGCGCCATCGTGGAGGCCGGGCCCGCTGACGTCGTCCTCGTGCTCAAGGGCGGCGTCCCGATGTACGGCGACGCTCCCGTCATGGAGGCCCTCGGCGCCGGCGCCGGTCAGTGCGAGCTGATGAGCGACTGTCTGAGCGGCAAGCGGGTCTGCGTCACCCGTGACGGGGCGGGAAGCGGGCTCACCCTCGCGTCGTTGACGGCGACGTTCACCAACTACCCGCTCTTCGACTGCAGCGGCGCGCCGGCCGACGAACCGACCTGCGTGCCGTTCCGCGACGAGGGCGATGGGATCGCGTACACCGGCGTCCCGTCGGGCGGCGACCTCGATGGTGATGGGGTGGCCGATTCGACCGACAATTGTCCGACGGTCTTCAACCCGCCGCGCCCGGTGGACGGTTTTGTCCAAGGTGACGAGGACGCCGACGGTATTGGCGACGCGTGCGACCGCTGTCCGATCTTCACCGGCGAGACCGTCTGCGTGCCGTTCTTCACCACCGACTTCGAGACCGGCGACACGACGGACTGGAGTGCGACGAGCCCGTAGGTTTCAGGCGGCCTTCGTTTGAATGGGTGCCGGGTGCGGAATGAAGGAGTTGGCCAGATCGACTGCGGGGCTCAGTTCACCTTGAAGGTCGTGTCACCCTCGTTGAAAAAACGCACGATCTGGTTGGCGGCGGCGACACCTGCGTTGATGTTCGCTTCTGCGGTCTGGGCGCCCATCTTCTTTGGGGTGAAGAAGCAGCGGCCCTCATACTTGGCAACGATGTCGTCCTTGCAGGTGGGTGAGATGTCCGACAGGTAGCAGAAGTCGCCGCGCTCCGCGAAGATCCTCATGAGACCTTCTTCGTCGATGACGCCGAGGCGGGCGGTGTTGACGAGCGTGCCGCCCTTCGGCATCTTCGACAGAAGCTCGAAATTGATGGACTTCTTGGTGTGGGGATTTTCCGGTATGTGGAGGGAGACATACTGACAGGTCTCATAGAGCTCTTCGACCGAGCCGACCGGGGTCACGCCATCTTTTTTGATGGTTTCGTCATCGATATAGGGATCGAACGCGTACACCTCCATACCAAAGCCGTGGGCAACCCTGGCGACATAGAGACCGACGTTGCCGTAGGCGTGTATGCCGATCTTCTTGCCGCGGAGTTCAGTGCCCGGTTTGCCGTTGTAGCCGTTACGGGCGCTCATGACCAACATGCCGAAGACGAGTTCGGCGACGGCGTTGGAGTTTTGGCCCGGCGTGTTCATGGCGACGACGTTCTTCTCGGCGGCCTTCGCGCAGTCGATGTTGTCGTAGCCGGCGCCTGCGCGAACCACCACCTTCAGGTTCTTGGCGGCATCGAGCACCTCGTCGGTGACCTTGTCGCTGCGGATGATCATCGCGTCGACGTCGGTGACCGCGGCGAGGAGATCGGCCTTGTCCGTGTAGCTTTCCAGCAGCTCGACCTCATAGTCGGCCTTCTTGAACACTTCGAGAAGCTGTTCGACGGCTGCCGGCGAGAACGGTTTTTCGGTGGCGACCAGAACCTTCTTGGACATGGGAATCTCCTTGCGCGATCGCTGTATACGGTATCAGGGCCAGGCGCGCCGCGCTCGCGGCAGGCGAGGTGGGTGGCGATGAGTGGGAGGTTCTCGGGGGACGTCGGTGGGAGCTTGCGAGGCTATCTGGCGCGCTCCGCCAGCAAGTCGCTTTCAGGGTGAGTGTCGGCCGGTTTCCCAAAGTTTTTCCGGACAGTTTCATTACCTTTTCCTTATGACAAGCCGGTTGGCCGGACCTATCTTGATTTTCAGCATCAATCAACGAAAGGGGTGAGAAATGGTCGGCACGATTCGATCGTCGTGGTTGGTGGTGTTCGTAGCCGGTTTGTGCTCGGTGCCCGCGCTCTCCCAGGACTGCCCCGAGTTGGCTGGGAGGTGGCCGTACGGGCCGACGAAGGCGGTGGCGGAGTTCGGCGACTACATCGCGTACGGAAGCGGAGTCGCTCTGATCATCGCTGATGTTTCGAACCCGACGGCGCCGCAGCGGGTCGGAGAGCTCGAAATGCCCTACCGCCTTTTTGATGTGACCGTTCAAGGGGGCCTTGCCTATGTGGGGAACATGGAGGGCGGTTTGCGGATCGTGGATGTCGGAGATCCATCGGCGCCTGTCGAAATCGGCTCGATCGAGATGCCGGACAACGCGTATCGTGTCGCCGTCTCGAACGACCTCGCCTTTGTCACAGCCGGGTTCTACCACGGACTCCGCATCATCGACGTGAGTACACCCACCGCGCCCGTCGAGGTTGGCGTCCTCGACGCCTACGGGGGGTTTACCGATGTGGCCGCCTCCGGAATCTACGCATACGTCACATCCGGTTACGATGGATTTTTGGTTGTCGATATCAGCACGCCATCCAACCCGGTTCAGGTCGGCGTCTTCAACGCGTTGGGCGGTGCGGGGGTGCTCACCTTGTCCGACGATGTGGCGTACGTCGAGATCGGCGAGCGATTGGTGATTATCACCGTTGCCACGCCATCCGTGCCCTATCCACTCGGCGCCGTTGATCTCCCCGGGGGCGCATCCGACCTCGCATCGTCGGGCGACTACGTGTACGCGGTGGGCAGTGACGAGGGTTTCGATGTGATCGACGTCCGCGTGCCCGCCTGGCCGGCCGTTGTCGGGTCGCTCGATACCCCAGGGCAGGCATACCGGGTGGCCGTTGCCAACGGCCATGCCTTCGTGGCGAACTCCGACAACGGCGTCAGGGTGATCGACGTCGGCACGCCATCTGCGCCCACCGAGGTCCACGTCGTGGAGACCCCCGGCTCCACGAAGGGGATTGCTGTTTCGGGAGGGCGTGCCTATGCCTTCAACGGCGCTGTGCTTCGGGTCTTCGACATCACCAACCTCGCCGAACCGGTCGAAATCGGTTCTCTCGATTTGCCGGCGGGAGGGTGGGACATCGACCATTCGGGTTCCTACGTCTACGTCGTCGACTACTCCGTGGGGCTCATCGTTATCGACGTCAGCACCCCTTCCGCACCCGTCGCGCTCGGCTCGATCGATTGGTCGCCGTGGATCTCCGGCTTCACCTATGACGATGGATACGCGTATGTCGCGGTCGACGATATGCGTATCGTCGATGTGAGTGTGCCCACTGCTCCAGTCGAGGTCGGCTACCTTGCGACCGTTGGATATGCGAGGGGTATCGCGGTAGCGGGCGACCTTGCCTATCTGACGGACAGTGGAGTCGGGCTTCGAGTCATCGATGTCAGCGATCCTTCAGCACCCGTCGAGATCGGGTACCTGGATGATCCGAACGTCGTCGGCGAAGTTGCCGTATCCGGCGACTACGCCTACATCGCCGGCGGCGACTACGGCTTATGGATCATCAATGTCAGCAACCCATCCTCGCCGTTCGAGGTCGCCCGCTTCAATACGAATAACAGCATTACGAGGGTCGAGTTCGCGGCCGGATTCGCGTACGTGACCGACTATCACCCGCTCCAGTTCCCGGGTCCGGACGGCCTTCGGGTCATTGATGTCAGAGCTCCCGACGCACCCACCGAGGTCGGTTTCTTCGAGTCACCCGGGGAGCCATCCGGTCTCGCCCTCTTCGGTGGGAAGGCTTTCATGGGGGACGGAAGCATGGGCATGAGCATCATCGGTGACTGTCACCTGGTTTTCGTCGACGGCTTCGAGTCTGGAGACCACTTGGCTTGGAGAATCCCGGGCCCATAGGATGGATGACCTTTGTGCAAAGGGGGAACGTGGACCCCTACTGGTGTTCTCACCTCCGCCGGGTTGCTTCGATCGGGTCGTCGATGATGATCGGGTAGTCCTCCACTTCGCCGTCGGGGGCGTGGCCGGAGTACGGCAGGCCGCCTGAGCTGCTGAGCCGGAAGCGTGCGATGGTCGGCTCGGTCTGCAGGGTGGGCACTGCCCACGTGGGAATGTTGATGCCGCGATAGTTGATTCCGGCGTCCAGGGGCTCGGCGGTGAATACCCGCTCGTCCGGATCGTCCCAGTCACCGTCACTGTTGAAGTCGATCCAGGCGTCGAGGAAGCCTGGAGCGGTCGCGACGATCTCGAGAGAAACCGCCGCTCCCGGAAAGATTGGCGAGGTGAATACGACCCCTTGCTCATCGTTGATGTTGTGGGTATCGTCACCTCGCGCATCCGGACTCGGTTGGCCGTCGGCCTCGAAGTCGAGACCTTCGGCTCCAAGGCGGAAGGAGGGGTGGGCCGTGTGGTAGGCGCCATCGTTGACGTCGAGGGTGGGGAAGTGGGTGTCGTCGATCACCCATTCGAAGATGTATGCCGCGCCGGTCAGCTCGATACCGCCAGTGTCTGCGTGGTCGGCACCGACGATCGCACGCATGCCGTCCACGGCGACCGCCCGGCCGAACTCATGGCCGTGGTCGGGGTCGAGAGCGAAGATCTTTTTCCACAGCAGCCAGTCGCCTCCGTCCCAGTGATAGAGGCGGGCGGCGCCGGCGTCGTGACCTTCGGTGTCGTCGCCGGACGAGCCGGTGACGATCCAGTCTCCGCTGATGCCACCGGTCCCGTCACGGAGTCCGCCGCCGGCCAGGCTCTGAACCTCGGTCCACGTCCCGCCGGACAACTGAAAGACCCAGCTGCCGGTGCGGCCGCCGATGACCATCCGATCCCCGTCCATGGCAACGGAGGCTCCGAAGAACTGACCCTCGGCCGGTGAAGACGCTCTGACCTCTTCGACAAAAACCCAGTCAGACCCCGACCACTCGAAGAGCTGCACTGACCCAGCGGAGCGAGGGGCGTCCCTGCCGGGCACACCCACGGCAGCACAGTCTCCGTCGATATCAACCGCAGCTCCGAAGTGGTCGCCGTGCACGGCCGCCGGAGACGGTGCCATCAGTTTTCCGATTTCCGTCCAGCCGGAACCGTTGTCCTCGAAGACGTAGGCTGCTCCGACCCTGAGTCCTGATATTTCGTGGCCGGACGCGCCCAGGATGATCCGGTTGGCGCTGATACCGACTGCTTTGCCCAGATTGTCGAGTTCGCCGCTGTCTGAGGCGGTCAAGGTTTGCTCCAAGCTCCAAACCCCACCCGCGTACTTGTAGACATCGGCATGGGAGGTCCCGTACTGGCCGACGACGGCGTGGATGCCGTCCATGGCGACGTCGTAGCCGTAACGCAACGAGCCTGGGTGGCCGAACTCCGCTTCCTCGACCCATCCGCCGCCGTTCCAATGGAAGAAGGTCGCCGTCCCGTCGCCGTCGAACGCCGAGCCCGCGATGGCCCAGTCACCATCGACGTCGACGCTGGCGCCGAAGCGATCACTGGGGGCTGCGTCTGCAGCGGTAAGCTTCGTAATGAATGGTCCCTCGTCAATGTCTGGGGCATCGCCCCAGTCGAGATACTCGACCTCGACGCCGAGATCTTCGACCTCGCCCCTGTCCAGGGGGCCGACAGGCTCGACGCCTCCCTGGCGGCTCATGCGGAAGCGAGCGACCTTGGTTCCGTCGGTGGAAGAGGGGGGAACGGGAATCAAGAAGAAGTTGGGGCCGCGGTTCAGAGTCTGTGCCGTGAGGATCCGGTCGGCGGGGTCCCAATCGGAAGACTCGTTGAAGTCGATCCAGGCGTCCAGATAGTCAGAACCGGAGGATTCGACAGTAAGTTTTGCCATGCTCCCGGGGACGAGATGAGAGGTGAAGTCAACGCCGTCCTCGTCGTCGAACCCGCCGAGATCGTCCCCCGTGCTCTCGGGATTCGGCTGGCCGTCAACCTCGCCGTCGACGTTGTCGCCGAGGAAGTGGTCGGCCAGAAGCGTGTGCAGAGGGCCGCCGCTCCCGCCGTAGGTTTGGTAGTTGCTGTCGGGAGCGTCACCGAAATCGTCGGGGTGCTCAGGGTGGATCACGATGAGATAGTCCTCGACCTCTCCGTCGGGCGCGTCGCCTCCCGGTCCGAGGCCTCCGGAGGACGAGAGACGGAAGCGGGCGTAGGTTTCGCCGAATCCCGCGTCGGCCGGAACGGGAAAGCTCACCGCGTTGAGGCCTGGTACGACAGCCTGGTCGATGACCACGTGATCGACACTCTGAGCGAAGAAGCCGTCCCGCCCGAGATCGACCCACACGTTGAGGACCCCTACGCCGACGACGGTGACATCGGCGGCTGCCGTCTGACCTCTGACGATGCCCGGAGCGAATACGACACCGTCCTCGTCGGCGCCATCTCCGTTAGCCGAGGCGTTCGGTTGGCCGTTGGCTTCGGCATCGACACTCGACCCCAGATGCAGACCGGGAGCGATGAGATGAGCGGCCCCACCGCTTTGGAACAGGGTCGGGTAGGTCGGGTCGGGCGCGTCGCCGTAGTCCCAGGTGTCAGCTCGTCGTTTCGCGGAAAAGTCCTGGCCGCCGAGGATGTCACCGGGCGACAGGTTGACGGCGTGATGACCGGCTGCCGGGGATTCCAGGGACCAGCCGTCGCGAAGTTCGAGCCTGAGTTCGTAGCTTCCGGCTTCGATTTCTGTCAACGAGTAGGTGCCGAAGCTGTCAACGGTCGTGTAAGGTTCGGAGGCGGGGTCGAGCACGCCATTGGTATCGAGGTCGAGGAAAACTGTCCAGTCGCGCAGAACCCCCTCGAAGCCGAAATCCTGCTCGCCGTTGGTGATCCAGTCGTCCCACGCGAAGCCGTGAATCTCGGCGGTTTCGGAGTTGCCGACGGTTCGCGTCCAGCGAGCGGAGTCGGCCGTCTCGAAATCGTCGGAAAAGATGTGCACCACGAGCCTGAACTCCATACCGCAGAGACCACTGGTGAGAAACGTCGAACCGACTTCGGTGAGCACGCCGGTGCTCGTGTCGACGGTGTAGAGGTCGTCATTCCCGTTGTCGCACCCGTCCGCGACGTAGAGCTGGCCCGAGACCGGGTCGAAGTCCATACCGGCGCAGTTGCCGAACGTGTGCGAGGGCTGGCCCGGAAGCGTGAGGGACATTCGAGAGAGCACGTCGCCCGTGGCCGGATTGATGCGGGTGATCTCGTCGGTGTCCGTGTTCAACAGAAAGAGTTGACCGGCCGCGTCGAACGCCATGGCTGAGTAATCCCGATCCCCCCCGAGCCCGGGCTCCAGGTCGGCGATGATGGTCGAAGCACCGGTATCGAGGTCGATGGTGAAGAGGTTGATCTGACTCCCGGTGGGGCCGGCATCCTGCAGGGCATACAAGACGCCACTTGTCGGGTGGAAGTCGATGTCTCCCTCGAAGACCTGACTCACATCCGGCCAGACGGTCGGCGTCACATTCCCCGTCGCCTCGTCCACGATGAAGATGTAGGCGCCGTAAAGTGATCCGTAGGACGTCAGTATGTACAGCTCACCGGATAGTGGATGTCGGGACACCCCCACCGGGTAGCGGATGACGTTGGTCCCGTACCGGAGAATGCGGGGGTTGTCGCAGAGCCCGGTCATCGGGTCGACATCGACGAGTTCACCATCGAAGAAGCTCAGGCCGACAAGCTCGGTCGCATCGGCCTGGCCCTCGAAGACGATCGGCGAGATGACGAGAATGACCGAACAAAGAACAAACCCGCCGATTGGTCGCATCCCAACCTCCAGCCTCATTGAATTGTCGAAACTTGTACTTCCAACAAATATAGGGCAAGGTTTGCGAAATTGCGAACGACGATCGGTAGATCGATCGGTACCACGTCCCCCATTGCACCATTGTGAAGGGTGCCAGGAAGGGTGCCACGTTCACATTTGTTGAATTGTGGTCGGCTTTGACCGGTCGCGACTCTCTGATCGACGGTGGGTGGCGACGATCAAGGGTGGTAGCAATCACGAGGGATTGATCGCTGGGGCGCAATGGTCCTGTGATCTGGCTGTAGTCGTTGTTGTTGATCGTCCCTGTGGCGATCACGTTGGGGTGCGCCGATGAGTCGGGGCAGGTGGTTGAAACCTCGTCCCAGTAACTGGCCTGTGCCCACTGGTTTGATAACGGGACTGACTCGAAGATCGAGCTCACGTTTTTCGGGGGACCTTTCGACTCGTTCGCGGACTCACTCGCTCAAGGTGACACGTGAGCCTCTTTCAAAATCCTACAAGACGACGAGGTGCCAGGCTCACCGCAGCGGTCCATCGCAGGCGGGGACGCCTGCGCTACAAGGATGTTCGCGATTTTGTAGCGCCCGCGTCCCCGCGGGCGATGAATCGAAGAAGGGGCTGAAGGGTGCCACGTTCACACTTGTTGAATTGTGATCGTTTCAGCCTACCGCCATTCCCTAATCGACCTCCCTTGACCCCCCACCCGCCACGGCGCAATTGTATGAATGTGAACGTGGCCTCCTTCATTGGCGGGGCGACGAGTACGTGGGCGGCTCTGAAGCTGGGCCCAGGCAGGGCCTACGTCGGACAGGAGTTTCAGCGCATGCGAGGCCGGCGAGACGCCGGCCCTACAGATCCGAGTGCTTTAGGAACCAAGGAAATTCCAACTTCCTAGAGCCTGGCTCCGCTATCGGCTCCGAGTCGTCACGGCGCCACGGTGGACCAGGCGGAGGTGTTCCCGCTCTCGAAGCCGTCGCTGAACAGTGGATCGTCTTGTAGCGAGAAGAAGTAGTCGACCACCTGCCAGCTGAAGTCAGACGCCAGGTTGGGAGAATGGACACCATCGATGATCGTCCACAGGGTCCCTGAACCGCCGTCGCTGCAATCGGTGGCGTATCGGGTGACGGTCGTGTCGTCCTCTGGGAGGCCCTGTACCAGGTCCAGGTTCGGGGCCGAGGTGTCGGGAACCAGGTCGCAGCCGCCAAACGTCGCCCACTGCTCGACCGTGGTGACGGCGCCCGGATAGCAGTTCGAGCCGAGACAGCCGCCAACGTAGAGGATCGTCCCGTCGTTCGTCCCGTGAATCTGCAGGACGTGAACCGGATTCGGAGAGCCGCAATCGCCTGGATCGAGGAACGTCGCCCCCGCGAGACTGGCGACCGCGGTGATTCGGTCGGAGTGGTCACACGCCATTCGATACGACATGAATCCGCCGTTCGAGTGGCCGACAATGTAGACATCGGAAAGGGCGTAGCTCAGGCCGATGAGGTCGATCAGCCCGCGAAGATAGCCCGAGTCATCGACCGGCGAAAAGAAGAAGTTGCAGCAGGCGTCGGTCGCATTCCAGAACCGGTTCCCGACTGCGTCGGCCGTGCCGTCCGGGTAGGCGTAGAGAAACCCGAACTCGTCAACGACCGCCGAGAAGTTCATGTACGCCTCCTGGTTGTCCCCGTTGCTGCTGTAACCGTGAAGGAGCAGCACCAGCGGAGTCGGCTCGGTCGGTGTGTTGGCATCCGGAACCAGGAGATCGACCATGCCGCGGCCCGAGTCGATGGGCACGACGTCGAACGGCAAGACCTCGGCGCAGAACGCCAGAATAACCAGCAGGATGGCCGCGAGTCGTGAGCACTCCGGGGTTCGCCTCATGCGATCGATTGTACCTCGAGAGCAGCACTCCCCAGTACGGATGGATGCCACCCTTCGCATTCTCAGCATTGTTGCTTTGGATTGAGCTTCTTCCCCGCCGCCACCTTCACCTCCTCGAACATCTCCGCCGGCATCGGCTGGTGCAGACGCCAGGCGATGGACATCATGCGCTCGCCTTGGGCGCGTTGTCGGGCGGTCACCGGAGCGGTGATTGTCGGTTATCGGATTCGGTGTTTCGAGCAAAAGGTAGCGACGACCCCGGCCATGTCGGACGGGAGGAGGCGATCGACCTCGGTCTCGATGTCCTCTGGGATGCCGTCCCAGTATGCCTCGACCACGGCGCCGGCGATGGTTCCTTGAGTGTCGGCGTCACCGCCGAGGGAGATGACGAGGCGGAGGGTGTGCTCGAAATCGTCGGCGTCGAGGAAGGCGACGAGAGACTCGGGGACCGAGCCCTGGCAGGTCTCGTTGAAGTGGTAGTCGGGTCGGATCTCGGCGACGGTGCGGTCGAGGTCGTAGCCGAAGCGGTCGGTGATTTCGCGGCGGATCTCTTCTTTGGTGGAACCGGTGCGGGCGAGGAAGATGGCGGCGGTGGCCCGGGCGATCGCGAGGCCGGCGCCTACGACATCAGAGTTCGTACCAGTCCCCCTTGGACTCGGTGAAGATGTCCTTGAGGTGTGTCAACCCGGTGGGTGCATCGAGGGCGCCCACCGACAGGACGATCTTCTCTCCGTCCTTGTTGTCCTTGAAGATGCTCGAGCCGCAGTCGGGACAGAAACCCCGGCGGGCCTTGTCGGAGGACTCGTACCACGTGAGCCGGTCGGCCCCCTTGGTGATGGTGAAGTCGCCGAGCGAAGCGACCGCGTAGGCGGCGAAATTGCCGTGCCAGCGGCGGCAGTCGCCGCAGTGGCAGTTGATGACCCCGAGGAGGTCCCCATTCACTTCATACTGAATCGCGCCGCAGTGACACTGTCCGGTGGTCTTGGCCATGAAAATCTCCTTACTCTTGGTGCTGCCATCGTAGCGCAGCATCAGGTGGTTTTCCGATGACGCCCGGGAGTGTCGATTCGATCCGCTCGCAGGTTCCGCTGCGCGCGGCTCCCGAGGTCCCCTATCCGAGGGGCGTCGGGTCGATGTAGACCCGGTATCTCTGATCCGCCCGTCGGCCGCGAAGTGGAAGACATCGCAGAAGGGCAGCGTCGTCGAGCGGCCGTCGGCGCCGGTGTAGGTCACCACGCCCTCCGCGATCGCTGCGCCGTCGGCCTCCCAGCTCGAGTCCACGCGGTGGGAGACGCCGGCAAATGAGCCGAGAAAGCCCTCAACCGCGGCCCGTACGGCGAGCGGTCCCTTCACCGGTTCGCCGCTGCCGTAGACAAACGTGCAGTCGTCGCTCAGCCAGCTCATGAATCCGTCGACATCGGCCGTGTCGATGGCGGTGAACATCTCGTGGAATCGTCCCGGTCCTGTCATGGTTCCTCCGTGTCTCGGTCATCAGGTCCGAACCGACGTGCTGCGGTCGGTATTTCAATTCCTCGGTTCAGCGGCCCCCGCCCCCGCCGCTCACGTGAAGAACAGGAGCATTGGTCGGGCGCGAGTCTCACGCGGT
>CAVWAW010000018.1:0-49437 GCA_963753035.1 uncultured Acidobacteriota bacterium
GAACGAAGTCCCATCTTTGTAACGTCTCACCTGCCAGTTTTCATTGCAACCGGTTTGACGTTCTTCCCGCCGAGCTGCGGCTGAAGGACGAGATCCGAACCGGCAATCGACTTGGGATGAAGAAGCACCTGGTCGACGCCACCGTTCTTTCCGAGGCGATGCGCCCGACTCCGGATCCCTCGGTTATCGATGGTTGGTGGTCTTTGTGCCGGCGAGACGCCGGCACTCCAAAGGGTCGCGATGTCTACGGCGAGACTCGGCCACCCGGTCTGCGCGGATTGGGGCTGCCCAGGATTCGAAAGAAGCTCCCATCGGTGGTGCTCAGCAGAAGCCGCGGCTCCGTTTCCCATGAAAGGCCCAGCTCCACCGGGTAGCCGGCCGAATCCAGGCCTTCACCGAAGGGATTGAAGTGATCGCCCCCATCATCCGAAACTACAACCACCGGATCGTCGTCCATGGCAATCTAGACCCTGTCCGCCCGGGTCGGATGGGCAACGACGTCCCACACCGGGAACCCCGCGAAACCGGTGAGTGTCCAGGTCGCTCCGCCGTCGTCGGTGACGAACAGGCCGCCCGGCTCGCCGGCATCGGCGAGATAGAAGGTCTTTGCCCCATTGGATGAGGGGCTCAACGCGACCGGCATGGCGGAGGCGAGCGGGTCTTGAACAGGCTCGACCCACGTGCGTCCGCCGTCGATGCTGCGGTGTACGCCTCCGGTCGGCGAGTCGAGCGCGCCGAAAATCGGCTTGTTGTGGCGGGCGAGCCACTCAGGAATGAAGATGTCGAAGTTGTCCCTCCGTTCGTCGGTGTAGCGGGCCGCGACGGGCGTCAGCGGGCAGCTCCAGCGGTTCATCGCGAGCACCAAAACCTCGACCAGCACGAATCCGGCAAACCAGGCCGCGGCCACTAGCCGCCCACGGAGCGTCAGCACTGGGATCGCGACGATGCAGAAGACGAAGAAGGCCCAGACGACGGTGTGGACCATCTTGATCAAGAGCAGCGCACTACGGTTCGCTCCATCGACCATCGCACATTCCCCTCTGTGGCCGGGGTGAATCCACGCCTCGAGCAGGATAACCCCATTGCATGCGGTGTGTACCACCCTTCGTCTTCCCTGATGGGGCCGGGGCGGTGGAATCCAGGGCGCAGCTTTCACAATATTGTGTCATTCGGAACAGTTTCTCTCTCGCGATTCGCGTCTATGATTGAGATTAGCTCGATCACAACTAGGCACTTATGAGATCTGAAAACCAGCCGAGAGAACGAAGGACCACAGCAATGCCCAACCACGGTGTACGGACAATGCTCCTGACGATCGGATTCCTCGTGGGATTGGCGCTGGTCTTCCAGGCGATCGGCTTTACCGACTCACCTGAAGGCGGCAACGAATCCACACATCCATTGACTGCCACAGGCGTATGGACCATCTTCACGTTTGAAGATGTCGGGGATTCCCGTGCGGTCGGGAGACAGCGGCAGGCGATGTTCGGCGAAGCCTGGCACGGCGTGGTCGATGCGGGATTCGAGGGCCGTGGAACCGGGGCCGCCCGACCATCCACGAACACGGTTGCGAAGCTGTGGTTTCCTCCCACGAGTCCTGAAGAGGGTGGCGTTTCGTTCGGCATCCCGGTCAACGCAATCGCGTTTGACTATCGGATGGACCCGGCCCTGGATGGTCCGACGGCGCTGTTCCTCGATCCTTCCGGCATGGTGATCGCGCGCCTGAAGCTCGACGCTTCCGGCAGCACAGTCGATCGGTCCCCGCAATTCCGGGAGCATCCGGAGGACACATACGAAATGCGACACGCGCTATTCGTTGCGCCTCACGGCACCTGGATCGCGAGAATGGAGTTCGAAGGGGCGGCGGCGGTGGTCGGTCACTTTGCGTTGGACAACTTCGCCGTGCTTGACCTCAAGTTGATCTTCGCCGATGGGTTTGAAACGGGGTCCACCGAGAGGTGGTCATCGACGGTCAATCCATACATGACACCCACGCCACTTCCGCCGACCTGTGATGACATCATTGTCGGCGACATCGGCTGGGAAGGCGATTTCGGGATCAAGATTGAACCGGTGACAAACGCCCATCCCACAGCGCAGCTGATGCACAAGAGCACCCGTCTTGATTGGACATGGACACCCTACGGGTTTGGCAATTTCCTGAGAGAGGCCTATTTCGCCAAGCGCGGAGGTTCGGTCCTGCCCTATGGGGGCTACCAGCCACCGGCCAGCCGGAGCATCGACATATCGTTCGAGCCCGGCGAATCTGCGCCCTTCCTGGCGAACTGGGGCCCGCATTATGACGGCGGTTTCTATCCGGGGCTCATCGAGATCAGGTTTCGCTTCGAGTACACCGACGGTGGATCGACATGCGAGTACACCCGGACGATCCAGGGGGCGTTCACGCCAACGATCACGCCGACGAGAACGCCGACCATGACACCGATAATTACGCCGACTCCCGACTTCAAGTGACATCGATCAGGGTTGATGCCAGCCACCGCTTCGTTGCATCGTGAGCGTTGACCATCGGGTGGTCTCGACTCGGGGCGGCGGGTGACGAGTTCTTCGTAGAGGCTTGGGGGGCGAGCAAGTGAATGTGAATGATGAATGATGAATGATGAATGATGAATTTCATCGCAGGTGGGCAGGCTTCGCTCGGAGCTCCTCCCTGCTGAAGGGACGCCGGCCCTACAACTAATCTCAGCGCTTTGTAGTGCCGGCGTCTCGCCGGCACGATGGTTGAGAATCGTCGGGCGAGGGCTGTTGAAGAAGGCTCAGCCTCAGGAACCAACGCCGAAGACTGCTGCTTGGGGCCAGTGTTTTCCTCGGTTTTCACGAGGGTAGCCTCAGTTGGTGCTGTTGGTTGTTGCTCTCCCCCATTTTGGTTGGTGATGAGTCAGGGAATTGCTGGGTTCTCTCGGCGATGGCTTGCGGCACGCGATTGGACCTCTGCCCACCAACCTCACGCAGAGGGCGGCTTCCATGCAGGACGTCCGGAGGGTTGTACGACTGGCGTGGAAGTGCGACGCGCTCGTGATCGTGTCTGAAGCTGGGCCCAGGCCCAGCCTACTGCTGGCAGAGATCAAGATGGCGAACTGAGGTGGATCCGGTGGACAAAATCAACATCCGCGAGAAGTTCGAAACGATCTGAAGAAGATGGGCGCGGCGAAAGGATGGGGCCTCCCACCTTGAATCAATCGCTGAACTTCTTCATCCGGCGAGCGTATTCTCTTGGTAATACAGGAGGTCCCATGCGTTTTCCCCAGAGGTCTGTGAGTGTCCTTGCGCTGATCGTGATGGTTTCGCTAGTCGCCGGGTGCGGTGGGCCGGACACGCCGACCGGGGCACCGGTACCGGTGGTCGAGGTTGCGTCGCTGCCGGACTCGCTGGTCACAACGGAGTGGTTGGCCGAACACCTGGACGACCCGGACCTGGTCGTACTCGACTGTACCGTCAAGGTGGGTCAGGACGAGAATGGTCAATTCCTGGTCGAAAACGGGCGCCCCGGGTACGAGGCAGGGCACATCCCGACCGCCGGATTTGCCGATCTGATGGGCGCGCTCGCCGATGGTGACAACCCGCTGCCGTACACAGTGCCCTCGCCCGAGGCATTTGCCGCGGCCATGGGCGCGCTGGGGGTCGGCGACGACACCCGGGTGGTGCTCTACGACGCGAGCATGTCGTCGTGGGCTGCCAGGGTGTGGTGGATGCTGCGGTGGGTCGGGTTCGACCGTGTCGCGTTGCTCGATGGCGGGTTGGCGGCCTGGCAGGCCGAGGGCCGACCGTTGTCCACCGAGCCGTCCGACGAACCCGTGAGGGTTCTCACCCCGGCGCCCCGTCCGGAGTTGATCGCTGACCGGGACGAGGTCTTTGCCGCAATCGACGACGAGACCGTCACGCTCATCGACGCCATGCCCGAGCCGCACTTCCGCGGCGAGATGGTCATGTACGCCCGTCCGGGCCACATCACCTCGGCGGTGAATGTGTCGGTGATGGCGTTGTTCGACGAATCCGGTCGGTTCAAACCGAGCGACGAGTTGGCTGCGCTCTTCGATGGCGAATCGGGCGACCGGGCCATCACCTATTGCGGCGGCGGCATCGCCGCTTCGTCCACCGCGTTTGTCATGACGCGGCTGGGATACGACGATGTCGCGGTCTACACCGCGTCGCTCCAGGAGTGGGCCGCCGATCCCGCCAACCCCATGGAGGTCGCCACCGCGGAACCCTGATCGTTTCAGTCACGGTTGGGTGGTGTCGACTCGGGGCCGCGATTGACAAGGTCTTTGCAGGGGCGCGGAGCGGGCGAACCTGCTTCGGCGATCGCGGGGCCGGCGGGACGCCGGCCCTACAATTTCGGGCACGTCTTTCGGACAGTTGGGGCGGCCTGGTGGCAGATGAGTCCCCCGCGATTGCTCCGAGCATTTGTGGGCCCCCTTTGCGGGATCGTATCGCCTGCCGGTAGGCGGACATCGCCGGCGGGACGCCGGCGCTACAAGTCGCCGGGAGGAACTCTTTGTATTCATCGACGGGCCTCCTTTTCAGCATAGGCCTGCGGGCGGGACGCCCGCACCACAATGGCGAAGGGTGAGTCTGGGGGGTTCAAACAGACGGGCGTCGCCGGCGGGGCGCCGGCGCCAATGGATTTTGGCGCTTTGTAGTGCCGGCGTCCCGCCGGCACCGGGCCATCAGATGGGTGGATCGGCTAAGCTGGCGAGGTGCCTGTCGAACAGACCCCCGACGGTCGGAAGACCAGCCAGAAAATCGGTCTCGTGTTGGGTCCATTCCTGTTTGCGGCCACCCTTTTTCTGAACCTCGACCCCTCCAACCCGACGGTCACCCGCATGGCGGCGGTCGCTGTGCTGATGGCGACCTGGTGGATCACCGATGCGATCCCCCTGTCGGCGACGGCGCTGCTGCCGTTGGTGCTGTATCCCGTGCTCGGAATCATGAAGACCCGGGACTGCGCGCCGATCTACGTCAACAGCACGATCTTTCTCTTCATCGGCGGTTTCATGATCGCCGTGACCATGGAGAAGTGGCGGCTGCACAAGCGAATCGCGCTCTGGGTCATCCGGAGGATCGGCGGTGGCCCGGCGCGCATCATCCTCGGTTTCATGATCGCCGCGGCCTTCCTGTCGATGTGGATCTCGAACACCGCCACCGCGATCATGATGGTGCCCATCGCCATGGCCATCATCCTGCAACTGGAGGAGAGATACGGCATCAGGGCCTGCCATCCCTTCACCGTCGCGCTGATGCTCGGGATCGCCTACGCATGCTCGCTGGGCGGGATGGCGACCCTGGTCGGCACACCGCCGAATCTGTCGTTCGCGAGGATCTTCGAGATCACCTTCCCCGATGCCGAGCCCATCGCGTTCGGGCAATGGCTGGTGATGGCGTTCCCGATCACCCTGGTCATGCTGACCCTCGTGTGGCTGTTGTTGACGCGGGTGTTCTTCCGATTCTCGAAGGGTTTCGATGTCGATCAGAATGTGGTGAACCGCGAGTATGCAGCGCTCGGAAGAATGTCATTCGAAGAGCGGGCGGTGCTCGTGGTCTTTGCGGCAACCGCCATCGGGTGGATCTTCCGCAAGGACCTGGTGCTGGGAATGCTGACCATTCCAGGGTGGTCGCGGTTGGTACCGCGGGCGGACCTGATCGACGACGCGACGGTCGCGGTCGCCATGGCGATGATCCTCTTCTTCATCCCGACTCGAAGCCCGAAGGCCGCGAGCCCGATGGTGATGGGTGTCGATGTATTCAGCAAGATTCCGTGGCACATCGTGCTGCTCTTCGGTGGCGGTTTCGCCCTCGCCCAGGGTTTTATGCAAACCGGTCTGTCGGAGTTCATCGGCGCCCGATTCGCGGGGCTCGAAGGAGTGCCGCCATTAATCATGATCGCGCTGACGAGCACCGGCCTGACGTTTCTGACCGAGTTGACCTCCAACACGGCGACCACCGAGATGATCCTGCCGATCCTGGCTTCGGTCGCGGTCGCCATCAAGGTCAATCCGCTGCTGCTGATGATCCCGGCCACCCTGTCGGCGTCATGCGCCTTCATGATGCCGGTGGCCACTCCCCCGAACACCATCATCTTCGGCAGCGGCCGAATCACGATCGCCGAGATGGCCAGGGTGGGCATCATGATCAACCTCATCGGCGTGCTGGTCATCTCGGTGGTGTTCTATTTTCTCGGCACCGCGGTTCTCGGGATCGATCTGGCGGGTCTCCCGGCATGGGCGGTGACCGGCGGTTGAGATCGTCGCCCGGTAGGGGGTCGGCTTTCCCTGAACGGTTCCTTACGGGCGGCACGCCCGCACCACGCTACCTCGCGGCGGTCAGTGAACGACCCAACCGCTTTTTTTCTCGAGGCTCGGTTCGGGTCCGGCCGTCAGCGCTGTGAGATAGCAGCCCTTGGAGGCATACCGCTGACCTTGTCCGAAGCTCAGTCTCTCGTAAACCCCGACGGCATAGTCCTGATCGCGCATCATATCGGTGATGTCGATGAAGTAGTCTCGGTAAAACTCGTTCCGCATCATCTTGATCTGACCGGCCAGGTTCCAGCCGACGAAGTACATATTCGCCTGGAGATCGTAGTTGGTCAGCGGGATCTCTCTGATTTTGAGCCACCGCGTGATGGCGAGACGGGTCCTCGCTTTATCTGCCGGAAACGCGGTGGGGTGGGTGATCAGGGTGAAGTCACGCGCCTGGTCAGGCACCGAGGTTACGGCGTCACCGAGAAGGGAGGCCGAGAGGAAGACCGCCGGTGGAGGAGTTCCACCTTCGAAGGCCGCCAGAGCCCCCAGGTCGTCCGGACCGACCCACAGAATAAGAGCCGAGTCCGGGTGCTGTGCGGCGATCTTTCCCAGCAGCTTCGACGTGAGAGCCTTGCGGCCCGACAACACGTGTTCTGCAGGAGCCGGCATCCTCACCAGCTCCCGGGTCTCGCGGAAACCCCGCGCGAACGCCTGACCGGTGGGAGTGTCCCGATAGACCTGGACAACGGGTGAGTCTCGAAGGGTCTCATCCGCACGCCGAAGATAGCGCGCCACCGCCTCGCCCTCCTGGTAGACGCCCTTTGAGAAATAGAGGGTGTACCAGTCGGTGTCCGAGATCACCGGCAACTCAGTCACCGGGAAGATGCTCGGGATCTCGTTTTGCTCGCAGAAGTCGTGAATCGGGCGCCACTCGCCATCGCTGATGCCGCCGATGAGGGCGAAGACCGGCTGTTGAGAGTAGTGATCGGCAAGCTGCTCCGGCCATCCCGCGGGTTTGCCCTCCAACCGCCAGACATGGAGCTGCCAACGCCGGTAGGGATCCCACTTCTCCTGTTTGTAATAGGGACCGCGCCGCTTGCGTTCGTCCTCGTGCCGAACCTGGCTGTTGTGATCGCGGATGTGAGCCCCCAGCACGGCCAGCATGGCGTCCTGATCGTCCTGATCGACATCACCGGCGACGACGGTGGCGAAGTGCAGGGTGGTGTCCGTGACTCCCGGGCTGGGAACGGCCGAAAGCTGCTTGAGATAGGCGATCATCGTGTCCATCTCGGCCTTGTCGAGGGCGTATCTCGGCATGACAAGGTCGAAGACGCGACCGTTGGGGTCCTTGCCGAGGCGGAGGGCGCGGGCCAACGATTTATCGTCGTACGCAGGCCGAAATTCCTTCTGGCGATGCACATCCGGCAGCCGTTCTCTGGCCGTATCCGACATATCGGCGCCGACGAGAGGACGGCTCAGGTAGCCCCAATTGGTCGGCAGGGTGATCACCGTCCCTTCGAGTGATCCGAGGCCGCTGCGCAGATGACAACTGACGCAGGTGAACATGGTGCCTTCCACCGGGATATCGCCCTGGACTGTGGCCATCAAAGGCTCGCCATCAGGGTTGATGCCCTCGTGGTACATCCGCCAACCTGCGTCATGCGATGCCACCGGCACGGCTGCAGTGGCTTCTTCTTCGGCCGATACCGCCACCGAGAAGAGCGCCACGATCGAAACAAGCGAGAGAAACCCAACCGATCGAATTTGCGTGGCCATCACTCACCTCCTCGGATCTTCTCGAGTTCGGTGATGAGATCCGCCGTCGAAACGAGCCCGTTGATCTTCACCCATTGATTCGGGCCTGTCCCCTTGATGAAGGTCACCGGCTGGTGCGACATCTTGTTCGGGACATAGGCGTCGAAGGCGTGCATGACCAGATCGATGTCGTCACGGTCGCCGGTGAGAAAGGACCACCCGGGCTGCGCCCGATACCGCTTCAGATATGTGGTCATGATCTCAGGGGTGTCGTGCTCGGGATCAATGGAGAAGGAGATCAGAACCGGTCCCCCGGGGCCGGAGCCCATCCGGCGTTGGAGATTGGTGAAACCGGCGGAAAGAATCGGACAGATGGTGGTGCAGGTGCCGAAGATGAAATCCACCATCACGACATCTTCCCCCTCGATGAGATCCCGCAGCTTGACGATCTGCGCGTGCTGGTCGATGAGGGTGACATCGGGAAGCTCAACGGTGAGGATGCTCGTCGTATATGGAGGCGCCGCCTCGGAGGGCGCCCCGACGAGGAGCACAATCAAGACGACGAGAAGCGGGATCGCGACTCGACCGATGCCCCGTGTTGGTCTCCAGAGGCGGGCCGGCTTCGTATTTGTTCTCTTCACATCAACTCCCAGGCGAGATTGCCGAATACAAGAGGCCACGCCGCGAAGGCGACGAAGATCGAATACGCCGCGATGGAGAGCGTGAGCCATGTCCGTTCAGAATTCATAATCAGACCACCCATACTTGTCCGGCGGCCGACGGACAGAAAGAGCCCGGGCAGAAACGCCGCGACCACCGCCACCACGAGACTCGTCACCAGAGGATACCCCACATACCCGTTCCCCCCTTGAAAAAGGTCGAATGGGCAGTGGTGGGTCGGCAGCTCGTAATACGCCACCGAGATAAAGGAAATGATGGCGACGATCCCCACGACGAAGACCATCGGCGCCAAAACCGCGACTGCGATACGCAGTCCCGGTCTGCGACCGGCCAGCGCCCACACGAGGGCCACCAGGAAAACCACCGACAAGGCGGCAAAGAGCGGCAGGGTGGTGCCGGCGGGCAACGACGCGATGTCACCCATGACCCTGTCGCTGGATTCGGAAAAGAGCGAGCCGCAGCACGAGGTGATGATGTCCGGCTCGATGCCTCGGAAATAGAGGAACTCGAGGACGAAATCGGCCACGGCGATCGGCGTCAGCGCGAGCAGCAGAACGTTCTTGAGGCGCATCATCGGATAGTCGCCCGCTCGTTGGTCGAGCCGGTTGAGGGCGATCCATATGGGGAAGAGCAGCACCATGGCCGCCTTGGTCGCGAGCACCCACCAGCCGATGGGGTTGGCGTTGAGCGACCCGGTCGCGCACATGGCGCCGACAAAGAGCTCGTTGAGATCGTCGACGGTGTGGATGAAGAGCAGCGCGGAGCCGATCTCGATCCACAGGGCGACGTTGACCAGGACCGAGACGAGATAGGAGCTGCGCTCCAGGGTGAGCTGGTATTCGGATGCCGACGAGGGGTCCCAGCCCCGCAGGACGCGGACGCCCACGAGGGAACCCGCGAGCATCAGCGCGACCACCAGACCACCCCCGATGAGCAGCCCGAGAACTCCGGGGTGAAGTATCACGGTATCGACTCTTCGACGACGAGCCCATCGCGGACCACCAATCGCCGGTTCACGAGAGGGTGATCCATGACCCTCGGATCGTGGGTGGCGATCAGCATGGTCGTACCCGACCGGTTGAGATCGGCCAGGATCTCGAGAAGCTCGGCCGAGAGCACGCTGTCGAGGTGGGCGGTGGGCTCGTCGGCGATGACGATGGTCGGTTTGTTGACCAGGGCTCTCGCAATGGCGGTGCGCTGTTGTTCGCCCCCGGAGATCCGGCCGGCGCGGGCGGTCCTTCGTTTCTGAAGGTGCATGCTCTCGAGGGCCGCATCGACCCGCTCCTCCATCTCGGCAATCGACATCCCCGTCGGAAAGAGCGGCAGCATGACGTTGTCCCTGACAGTCAGGTCGGGGATGAGGTGGAGGTGCTGGAAGATAAAACCGAAGGTCGATCGACGAATCGAGGTGAGCGCGGTCTCCGAGAGCCGTGAAACCCGCCGGTCACCCACCACGACCTGGCCCGAGGTCGGCCGGCTCATGCAGCCGATGATGGTCAGCAACGAGGTCTTGCCCGACCCGCTCGGCCCTTCGAGAACGAGCACTTCACCCCGGGAGACCGACATGGTGATCCCGCGGACGGCGCGGACTTCGTCGGGCGCCCCGCGATGGTAGACCTTGGTCACATCCTCGACCTGCACCAGGTAGTTGCCGTTTGAGGTGGTCATCCGCGCACCACCGCATCCGGATCCGTGACCGCAGCCTTCCATGATGGTGCGACGGTGGCGGCGACATAGGGAACCACCGTCAGAAACCCGATGGCGAAGAGCAGGTACGGGTCGATGTGAGGCGTAGGGTGGAGCTCGGGAAAGAGAACCGACCAGCCGCGGAGCATGGGGGTCAACAGCGGAGCTCCGAGCACGAAAACGTGAATGACGGCGGCGATCAGACCGAGGATCAGCGAAGTGACCGAGATGACCGTCCCTTCCCACATCTTGAGTTCGAGGACATCGCTGGTGTCCCAACCCACCGCCTTGAGGATTCCGATCTCCCGCCGTTCCTCGGCGCTGAGACCGGTGGCCTTGTCCCACGCGAGAATCACAAAGGCGATGAGCCCCCCCGAGAACACGGCCAACATCATTCCGCTGCGCCAGTGGAAGACCGCGTCGTAGGTTCTCAGGACCTCCGACCGGGTGATCGGCCTCGAATCGGGAAACGCTCTTTTGACCTTGGCCGCGATGGTGTCGATTTCGTTTTCATTGGCCACTCTCACGGCGAGATCGGTCGCCGATCCCTCGGGCAGGCCGAGAAAGAGGGCCGCCTCGTCGGCGGTCATGACGACAAGGTCGTTGGTCAGGATGTCGGACTCGGTGGTGAAGGTGCCCACCACTTCGTAGAGAACCCCGGTCGTCGCCGAATCGATCAGGATGATCTCGCCCCCGACTGATGATCCCCACATGGCGGCCACACCGGCGCCGACGGCGCACTCGGTCGAATGAGTCGGCAAACGGCCCTCGACGAAATCGATGGTGGCCATGCCCGGGCCGGCGCCCATGATGGTGATCGTCGACTCGGTGACGGCCTCGTAGGTGTAACCCCAGAACCGGGGCTCGACACCGATGACGCTGGGAAAGCCCGCAATGGTCTCCCCTACCGTCATATCGATGGGCACATGCCGACCGCCGACCATCCGCTGAACCGTCAATTCCGGTGCTCCGATAAAGAGCTGGGCCGCTTCCCTCCGGAGGGACTGGGTCAGAAAGAGGACCGAGGCGACCACCGCGACGGTAAAGGCATAGACCGCGATGATCGCCCAATTCTTGATGGGTCTGCGTTGCAGCGACGCCAGCGCGAAGTCGAGAATCTTGAGGTGCCGCCTCATTGGGAATCACCATCCATCTCGAGCTGCGCCGGATGTCGAGTCAGAATGGGCGGCGGGCTCAGAATCGAACCGGCCGGGAAGTGCTCGGGCGCCCCCGGGGAATCCTGAAAGGCGGAAAAGAGATCCGCCTGGGAAGGGTGCCGGGTGTATCGGGCCTCGGTCCACAACGCGAGGTCCGAGAGGTTGAGACGTGCGGTGAGGGTGTGAAGCTGCGGGAGCTCTTCCCGGCGCCATCGGCCGTTCTCGCCTGCGGCCCATCCAACGAACGAAATGAGCAGCACAAAACCGACCGCGACAAAGGCCAGAAAACGCCATGCTCGAGTCACGGGCGGCTCCGGGCTTCGGGATTCCCGTCAATGCAGGGGGGGTGAACCATGCCTACTCGAGCGACCGAAGCACGGCTTCGTCGACTCGGTCGAAGGTGAGCAAATCGGATCCGCCATGATCCACCCGGAAACTCTCGGCCAGATCGGTGGTGGCCAGCGGGATCAACTCGGCGCCCATGGGACCGAAGACATCCGATCCGGCGACAAAGACCGCCTCGCGGGCTTTGATGGGTTTGGTCGTGTAGTAGTCGGTGACCCAGATCTCGGCATCGCGGGCTGTCGAGCCGTCCTCACCCACGAGATAGCGGAAGAGGTCTTTGGGTCCGTCAAAGAACCGATGGGATCCATCCGGGTGGGCGATGGTCGCCACCCAGTTCGGGTATTTGGCGACAAACATTCCACAGACGGCGCATCGGTCCTTGGGCCCGGGAGGCGGCGGCCCGTCCGAAGCCGCGACGACGGCGATCGCCACGAGAAAGGCCACAACCCACACGATTGTCACTGGTTGATAGCGAAACATAGAGCGATCATCGTCGAGGCCCAAAAAAGTGTCAAGGCTTTGCTGTGTCCTGACCCGGCCGGGAGATCCACCGGCCTGATTTCGGGTCGTGACCCGGGTCACTCGAACAGTTTTTCATTTGAATATATCTTCAATTAATCATGAGGTTGAAGAAAGGAGTCACGTTTTCAATATTCAATCTCAACAATTCGGACCATCGAGGGATGGTCTTCAGATGTCCCGAGAATCAGTATGGAGGGCACAATGAATAGAAGAACAAAGGTCTTTGAACCGAAACATCTGCTTTTCGCGATCCTCGCCACAGTCGCCGTCGGCAGCGTCGGGGTTGCAGAGGGGGCCGTCCCCATCAACCTGACGGTGACTACGGATCCTGCGGTCTACGCACCGGGAGATCAGGTCAACATCGAAGCGGTTGCCAGTCACACGAACGGCTCACCCATCACCTGGGTGCGACGATCGACCGTTTCGATCACGGATTCAAACGGCAAACGCCGGTATCGTTCGTCGCTCGCCAACCAGGGGGGCGGCGTGTTCACCTCGTCGTACCTTCTTCGCAGCAACGCTTCGACTGGAACCTGGACCGTGACAGTCCTTATCGACGACGGGGAGGGTGGACGAGGAACTTCAACCACCACCTTCGTAGTCAGCGATGGCCCTGTCGGTTGCCAGGATGCCGATCTCGACGGTTTCGAGGACGTCGCCTGCGGTGGAAACGACTGCGACGACGGCGATCCGTCCATCCATCCCGGTGCGCCGGAGATCTGCGGCGATGGGATCGATCAGGACTGCGACGGCTCCGACCTCTCGTGCGGTGAGGGACACGACGGGCTCGTCTGGAATGGGTCCGAGACTTGTCTGCAATGCCACACCACCCAGGCCCACGAAGTCCACGCATCGGTGATGTACCAGTGGGAAGGTGCGACACCCGATATGACTTCCGGTCCCGATCTTCAAGGGAAGATCTCGGGCGCGGTCAACAGTTACTGCGTCAACATCCTGGGCAATTGGGACGTTTGCGGGAACTGCCACGTCGGGCTGGGTCAACCGCCGACACCGGACGCGACCCCGGAGCAACTCGCGAATATCGACTGCATGGTGTGTCACCAGGACGCCTATCGACGGAAAAAGGTCGATGGCCGGTTCGTGCCGGACGAAGATGCAATGACCATCACCATGAACGAGGCGGCGCGGACCGTTCATCCCCCCGGACGCTACAACTGTCTTCAGTGCCACGCCAAGGCCGGCGGTGGAGATGCCGTCAAACGGGGCGATCTGACCATGGCTCAGATCTCGACCACGGATCGGAACTTCGATGTCCACATGGCGACCACCGGCGCCAACATGCGGTGCCAGGAATGCCACACATTCACCGATCACAAAGTGGCCGGCAAAGGCTCCGACCTGCGCCCGACCGACTCCGCGGATCTGCTGGAGTGTTCCGATTGCCATTCAAACATGACCACCAATGACGGCCACGAGGGTGATTACGTCGAACGTCACATCACCCGGGTCGCCTGTCAGACGTGTCACATACCGATCTACGCCAAGGACGCCTCCGACAGTCCGTCATCCGAGGCGACCGAGACCCACCGGACGTGGCTGACGACCCACAGCACGACTCCGCCGTTCCACCCGGCGCTGTACACGGACAACGATCTCGTGCCTGAGTACCGCTTCTGGAATCGGAAGAGCAGCAACTACCTCCTGCATGACTCGGCCGTCATCGACCCCGATACAGGGCGTTACCCCACATCGAGACCACTCGGCGATGTCGCCGACGATCAGGCCAAGCTCTACGCGTTCAAGTACAAGACCGCAGAGCAGCCATTCGCCCATGATCAGGGCAAGCTCATTGCCCTCGACACCAGCGTCTTCTTCGCCACCGGCGATCCCATCGCCGCCACCGAACAGGGTCTGGTGAACATGGGACTGAGCGCGAACGAGCCCTACTCCTGGGTCGAGACCGACACCTTCCAGATGCTCAACCACCAGGTGAGCACAAGCGGTGCGGCGCTCGAGTGCAATGACTGCCACGGCTCCACCCAGCGGATGGATCTCCAGGGTGAGCTCGGGTACGCCCTCAAGGGTCCGCAGTCCCAGGTTTGCTATCAGTGCCACGGCTGGAAGGAAGACAAGTCATTCACCGAGCTTCACAACAAGCACGTCAAGGACAAGCGCTATGACTGCTCATGGTGTCACTCGTTCAGCCGGCCGGAACGGGGTTTGAGGACTCCCTAGAACGGGTCGATTGACCTTCGATTTCGCGGGCCGACTCATCCGGGTCGGCCCGCTTTCTTTGTCTTGCGGAAATCTCCCACCCCAGCCCGTTCGGACGGGATTCGATCTCGGTGGGAGAAACCGCCGAAAATCGCTTGATCGGCTGCTCAATAATGCGAAAGATCCGCTATAGTCGGGTCAGGAGTTCGGCGGCCCTGAGGACCTCTCGGTATTGGGCCAAATCTGGTCTCGCCGAACATCCGGACGGGCCGGGCATCATGAGCAAGAAACCCCAGGACAAACCCATCCAACCAATCCCTGAGGCTGCACCCTACCTGACGGCAGCCGGCTACCTCTCACCTGCACAGCTCCTTGGTCTCACCGCCCTCGCCATCTTCGTGGCTGAAGCCGTCATCATGTTCCTGATGCCGCTGATCGGGCCGATCCCGATAGCGTACGAAGCCATTCTCGACGCCGTGCTGCTGACCATGCTGGCGACCCCGGTGCTGTATTTCCTGCTTTTTCGACCGATGGTCCTCCACATCAGTGAACGAAAAACCGCTGAAGACGCCCTCTTGTACGTCAATTCGACCCTTGAGAGTCGGGTCAAAGAACGCACCGAGGAACTCACCCGCTCGGTCAAGGCTCTCAACCATGAGGTCATCGAGCGGCGCGCGACCGAAGACCGGATTCGCCGGGCCAACGACTTCGTTCAGCGACTCATCGAGTCTGCTCCGTGTCTGATGGCCACCATCGATGCGAACTCGCTGAAATGCAACTACGTCAACGGGAGAATCGAAGATTTTCTCGGCTTCTCGACCGAGGACGTCGCGAGTTCGGGTGGCTCAATCGTCGACTCGATCATCGCGCCGGCGTCGCAAGAGCTGTACCGCACGACGCTTCGGAACCTGACGATTGCGCCCGAGGGCGAGATCGCCCGCGGCCAGATTCAATTCAAGACTGCCGAGGGTGGCGAGTTGCCCTTCCGTTTCGGGATCGTCGTGGTCTCTCGCACCGCCATCGGTGAAGCCGAGGAGGTCCTCCTCGTCGCAACACCGGTCGACGATTGCGCCTGAAGCGCACTCGTCCTCTATTTTTTCGCCGTCGTTTTGAAAGCGTGGAGCGCAAATAGAACCAAGGCCGAGATGACGCCGATCAGACAGAGTCCTGCTGAAGGCACGGCCAGCCACGACAGCGATTCCTTGGCGTCGTGGGTGCTTCCCAGAACAGGGGCGCGCCTCGCTGCGAACAACCAGAAGGCCGAATAGCCCAGCGCTCCCGCACCCAGGGCAGCGGCAACAACACGCCGGATGGTCGTCGAAGCGGGCACCGCCGCGAGCAGCAGGATCAGAACCAGCGCCGAGGTGCCGAGTCCGTTGGCGTGAAGGTGCGCGCGCTTCATGTATGTCCACGCCTTTGAGGTCACATTCCCGATCGCGGCTTCGTCGCCGGAGTACACCGTATCTTTGACCTCCATCGCAGAGGCTGCCAGCGATCCCTTGATTGCGTCCTCGAATGCACCGAACGCACCCCCGAGCCCAAAACCGAAAAGCAACGTGAGGAGTGAAAGAACGATGCCGATCCTCAGATGAACGAGGTCTTTGACCATGGTTGAAATCTCCCAGATTGATTCGGATCCTCAAAGAGTATAGATCAGGAGAAACCCAGATGACGAGGCCTCCCCGCCGGGCACCAACCCGGGAATGGCACCGGCGTTAACGGTGGTTGTGCTGCATGACACGATTCATCACCACAGAGCCGGAGGGCCCATGTCCGTTCGACCCATCAAGAAGCTCGCCACATCCCTGCCTGCCATCGAGGGCGCTGGGGTTCACCTCCGCCGAGCCTTCGGCTTCGGCGACACATCCGACACCGATCCGTTTCTGCTTTTCGACGACTTCCGCAATGACCGGCCCGATGACTACCTCCCGGGATTTCCATGGCACCCCCACCGCGGGATCGAGACCATCACATATATTCTCGCGGGCAAGGTCGAGCACGGCGACAGTCTCGGCAACACCGGCAGCCTCGAAGCCGGTGACGTCCAATGGATGACGGCCGGTTCAGGGATCATCCATCAAGAGATGCCGCACGGTGACGACCGGGGCCGGATGCACGGATTTCAACTATGGGCCAACCTGCCCTCGTCACTCAAGATGACCGATCCCCGCTATCAGGACGTCAAATCGGTCGACATCCCCGAGATCATCGATGACGACGGGACCGGGTTCGCATCATCTGTGGGAGCTTCTGGGGTGCTACGGGACCGGTGGACGGAGTCGCTGCCGAGCCCCAGTACCTCGATGTGTGGGTCCCACCTTTAACCAGGAAACGCCTCCCGGTGGAGACCACACGGCACGCGTTCGCCTATGTATTCGCCGGTTCAGGGGGGTTCGGCAACGCATCGGATCCTCGTCCGGTCGCCACGGAAGCCGCTGGGTCTGACGCGCCACCGATCCCCTCCTCCATCGAGGACCGGTCCCTCGTGATCTTCGACCGGGGCGATGAGGTCGTGGTTGACGCCGGCGAGAAGGGAATTCGCTTTCTACTGGTCTCAGGGAAACCCCTCGGGGAACCGGTGGCCTGGGCCGGGCCCATCGTGATGAACACAGAGGCCGAGCTGCAACAGGCGTTCGCCGAATACAGGGATGGGAGCTTTCTCAAACACCGCTGACTCTCGACCGATTTTCTTTTCTCAGCGAAAATATTCCAGATGAGACCTGTGTTACGATTTCTGAGTTGATCAAGTATCACTTTTTGCCGATGCTCAGGTCGGTCCTATCCGGCCCAGGGCGGTGGCGAGGCACGGCGGTTGTTCTCGCGCTGGTTTTGGTTTTTCCAGCCATCGCACCGGTCGTGGTAAGCCAAGCTGACGCTGAAACTGTTCCAACGATGTGCAAATGCGGGTGCGGAAATCCTCAGGGCGCCTGCTGCTGCACCGCTCGACCCACCTCGCCCCTGGCCATGCGTTGTGCGGGGTCTACCGATCCGGATGTCAGCTCACCGCACGGCAATCCGCCCCTCGGGCCTCCTGAACCGATTTCGGTGCCGGTTCCCGAGTTTTCCTCACGACATATCGCAGCACTACCGACCGGCAATAACCGACTTCGGCCCGCTTCCCGAGACTCCCCCTCCAAGATCCTGACCCCTTCCGTTCGAATCACCAAAAAAATAGAACAGAACGGTTTGGCGCGCACCCTCGAAGGTAGCGCGTCAAAAAGGAGTCATCATGTTTGCCCGAGCCCTCTCGTTTCCTCGGTATCTTGCCGCGGGAGCACTGATTTTCTATTGTCCGTTCGCCTTCGCCGAGGAGGCGACCGAACCCAACGACGAATCCACGAAACCCGTCATGCACGGCAGCTTGGAAGTCACCGCCGATACCATTCCGATTCCCGCACTGGTCGTGGTCGGAGAAGACCAGATCCGTTCCACCATACCGATGGGCGACGGATCGGAGGTTCTCCGTGATGTCACCGGCGCCGACCTCAGCCGCATGGGCGGACACGGTCTCGAGCCCTTTGTTCGCGGCCAGAGCCAGGGCGATCTCACCGTCCTTCTCGATGGCGCTACCGTCCATGGCGGGTGCCCGAACCGGATGGACCCGGCAACTTCGTACTCGACCACCGCGGCCACCGACCAGTTGGTGGTAATCCGTGGTGTCCAGACCCTGCGCTATGGACCCGGCGCGCCCGGCGGAACGGTGCTCTACGACCGAAAAACCCCGGTTTTTGACGACACCAAGCTGGAATCTGAACGCCACCACCGGAGGGTCCAACTGGTCCGACGCGCCCGATTTCGATCTCGATGCCGCCGTCGGCTTCGGGGACTGGAGCCTGCGTGCCCTCGGCACCTATCGCAACACCAAGAACTACGACGACGGCAGCGGAGACGAAGTCCGGTCCGCCGCCAAGAGCAGGGGCGGCACGCTCATGCTCGGTTGGCGCCCTGATGCCGACACCGAATTCGAGCTGAGCTACGAGCGTTCGAACACCGACGACGCACTCTTTGCCGGCGCCGGGATGGACGCTCCCGAGAGCAGTGCAGACATCGTTCGATTCCAGACCGAGAGGTCGACCGCGAGTGGACGAATGGGTTGGCGCGTCGACGCGTTCTACGACAGCGTCGACCACCTCATGGACAACTACTCGCTGCGACCGCTGACCGGGCCCATGGCCATGCGGGTTCCTTCCGACACCTCGACGTGGGGTCTCCGCGGCCACCTCGAGTTCGGCCAGAACAATCCGATTCAGGTGGGCGTCACCATCGAATCGGCCGACGCCGACGCCACCCGGTTTGCAGGTCCGAACGCCGAAATGGTCACCATGCTCCAGTCCATCCTTTGGGCCGGAGTCAATCGAACTCAGGCGGGAGTCTTTGTCGAAGGCGCCGTCGGGCTCGGGTCCGCCACCCGCTTCGTCTATGGCGCCCGGGTCGACCACTTCACGCCGATGCGAGCCGCGCCGATCAGAAGACCATCGGCGGCAACGGCCCTTCCCCGCGCCAACTCTGGATGATGTACACCGGCAACGGCAACGATTCGTGGTCGACCACCGATTTCGGCGCCCTCGCTCGCATCGAGCACAGGGTTGGTCAGTGGCAGCTCTTCGGGGGCTTCAGCCGAACGATCCGCGCCGCCGACGCCACCGAGCGCTATCTCGGCGCCAACTCTCCCATGACCCCCATGCGTTGGATCGGTAATCCCGATCTCGATGCGGCGAAGCATCACCAGCTCGATCTCGGCGCCGGCTGGCGCAGCAACGGATCCAGCGTCAACATGACCCTTTTCGGGTCGGATGTCGACGACTATATTCTGCGCGATCGGGCTCACGGGCAGGAGGGCATTCTCCAGAGCGACAACGCCACCATCTACCGCAACGTCAGCGCACGGCGCTACGGTTTCGAGGCCGACGGCATGTGGCAGTTTGCGTCACCGTGGAATCTCGCCGGCCGGCTGGCATGGGTCTGGGCCGAGAACACCACCGACAGCCGCGCCATCGCCCAAACGCCGCCGCTGCACGGAAATATCAGCGTCGGGCTGGGCGCAGTCACGTTGGTCGGCCTCCGGACTCATTCGCTGGGCGGCCGAGCAGACGCGGGTCGACGACAACCCCATGACCGGAAGCGGTCAGGATGCGGGTCCCACACCCGGCTGGGTGGTGCTGGACCTCGCCGCGAGCGTAGAGATCGGTGCGGGTTTCGGCCTCCAGGCCGGAGTGGCCAACGTCTTCGACCGGACCTATGCCAACCACCTCAACCGGGCCAGCGCCTTCGACCCAGCGCGGTCAGGGTCAACGAGCCCGGGCGGACCATCTGGCTCCGTGTCGGCTGGCGCAGTCAGGGATGATGCCGTCGAACGGGTTCTCTCCCGCACGGTGATTGTTCCCGCCGTCTCGCCGGCAGGCGAGGCGGCGGGGAGCTACCAGGGCTCCGTCTCGGTCCACGCAAAGGTGTTTCCGACGTCGAAAGTGTCCCGGAAGAGGGTGTCTGAAAGCTCCAGCCCACGCTCGGGCCGGGCAAAGCCGTGGCACCACGAACAGTCGAAACCCTCTTCGGTGACGTGAATGTCGTGGACCTCTTCAAACGACGGCATCGTCTCGGGGCCGTGGCACTGACGGCAGACGGTGTTGGTGGGACCCCACATCTCGTAACCGTGATCCTCCTGGAGATCGATCCGGCCGTTGGCGGCGCCGTGGCAGTCATCGCACTGCAGGGCGCTGTCCTCGTTGCCGACCTGGTGGTTGAGCATCTGCAGAGTATCGGTCTCGATCCATGAGTACGCCGTCGAGGAACCCAATCCCATGTTCTCCAGACCCTGCTCGGTGGCCGCCTGGGCATCGTGAGTCGCGAAGAAGATACTGGTATCGAGGGCGATCAACTGCGATGTATCGTTAGTGATCGGCTGCTCGGCGGTCTTGTACTTGAAGGCATAGAGCTTGGCATCCGGATTCGACACATGTCCCACCGGACGGGATGTGGGATAGCGGCCGGTGATCGGATCGATGACGGCGGTCTCGTGGAGCAGGTAGTTTCGGCTTGTCCCGTTCCAGAACCGGTAGACCGGAGTCAGGTTGTTGAGCTTGTCGCTCGCCGGATGATAGGGCGGCGCGGTGCTGTGGGTCTCCAACCAGGTCCGGTGAGTTTCGGTCGCCTCGGTGGCTGCCGTGTCAGATGCGTTCTTGGCGTAGGTGGCGATGTGGCAGGTCTGGCATGCGACACGGGCGAGATGCCGCCGCCTCGTTGCTCCAGGGTGCTGGGTCGCCATGTCCTGGTGGCAGTCAGTGCAGTCGATCACCACGTCAGAATCCGTCGGCCGCAGATCGGATCCCCTCCCGGCGACCCGGTGCTCGGTGGTCGTGTGGCATTCCTGGCACTTGAGATCGGCGCCGGTCACCGCCATGTGGATGTCAAAATCACTGTCGGTCGTGGCGATCTGGGCCAGGGCGAGATCACCACGTTTGACCGCATCGCCGCCGCCGGCCTTGGCGTGGCACTGGAGGCAGTTGTAGCGTTCGGGCGGGTGAACGGTCTGCACCGCTTCATCCATGGTGATGGTCATGGCCGCGAGATCAGGGACAAAGACGCCGCCTTCCTTCTTCCGGCGATAATCCTGCTGGTGACAGATCATGCAGTCGATATTCGCGAGCTCGGCCGGTGTCGGATCGGGACCGGGCATGGCGCCGAGCCCGATGTGACAACTCCCGCACCCGGCCCAGTTGCCGGTGATGTTGATGCAGTAACTGTTGACACCACCCGAAATCTTGCCCTGGGCAGGCGGTCCGTTGACCACCTCGGGCGCATCACCGTGCCACTGGTACATGACCGATCCGTGAACTTCGACCGCCTCATCCTCGTGGCACTCCAGACAGGTTTCCGGACCGGTCCATGTCAGGTCCTCGTGCGGATTCTGAGCTTGGGCCGATCCCGCAGCACCGAATAGCGCCATCAGGCAGATCACCAAGCCAGGGACCCACAGGCGACGGTTTGTACGGACTGTGAAACGGCTGTTGAAGGACCCAGAAATCAATGCGGAAGCGGAGTTTTGGCTCACGAGTGTCTCCATGTCATAAAAGTTCTACATAGTTATATGCGGGTTTGCTCAATTAGTACAGTGAGCATCGTCACTTTCACGGGAATCCATCTCGCTGAGTTTCTCGGGCAGGATAGTCCCGACCCTCACCTCGAATCAAGGGGAGATACGTCGGCCCGGGCTCTCACGCGTCGGCAGATCGCCGGTCCAGCGAAAATCGATCGCTCGAACTGTGGGCGCTACTGTGGCATCGGATGTACCGAGCTCCAACCGATACTGCAGATACACCGGCGAACGCTCCATCACGGTGAGTCGCCGACCCGGCTCCAGCGAAACCCAGTCACCGAGATCATTTGGAGACGCGCCGTATCTGATCGCCACAGAGATACCGGTTTCGGGAGGCGCTGTCGCGTCGATGTCACACTCCAGTGCGACCAGGTCACCGGGGATGCTCAAGACCCGGCTGGTCGATGGATCCGGAAGCCACGAAATCGGTCAGGCGCCACCAGGCAACCTCGTTCCCGCCACCCGCCCCGGCGACGACATCAGCGCCCCGTTGCCGTCCAGATCGGCGACGGCCAACGGCCACGGACCCGGAAACTGGGTGACGACACTCGCGGACGACCAATCCGCCGGGGGACCGCCGTTGTTCTCCCACCGAATCACCCGATTCCAGGCATCTGAACTCGCCGCCACATCCATATCCCCATCGCCATCGAGATCGCCGGCGCCGAGGACCAACGGCGTCACGACGGCGTCGCCGATGTCCTCGTCCCGCCAGATCAGCGGATCGCCACCGTCGTTCCAGAACACCTTGAGCCAGGGATAGCCATACCCGAGCGCGAGGACATCCAGATCACCGTCGAGATCCATGTCCCACGCACCGGCGTGGTGCGAACCCGCGAGATCATCGGCGACGATCTGCCGCGTCCACGCGATCGGTTCTCCCCCATCATTCCGCCACCAACTGAGGTCGTCATCCTCGAGCGCGGTGCCCAGAAGATCGAAGTCGCCATCCCCATCGAGATCGGCGGGCACCAATGAGCGGGCCCCGTCAAATGAGTCATCGATGATTTGCATGGTCAGTTCGACCGGCACGCCACCGTCATTGATCCACACCGCTACCGTGTCGGCTTCCGCCGCTGCGCCGAGAAGATCGAGATCTCCGTCACCATCGAGATCGGCGAGATCGACCCAGTGGCACTGGGCGAAGTCGGTCGTCACGCTCTGGCGCGTCCAGCTCAGACCCTGCCCTCCGTTGAACCAGATGACGACTTCGTTTTCGACCCATGCGCACCCCGCAACATCGATGGTACCGTCACCGTCGATGTCTCCGGCGCGGGCGGAGGACGCGCCGGCAAAACCCGATTCGATGTCGACCACGGTCCACATGGGCGGCTGGCCACCATCGTTGCGCCACCAGCGGATTCGGCTCCCATCGAAGGCGGCCCCGACAAGATCGAGATCGCCATCACCGTCCATGTCCACCGGGTCGAGGGAAGACGAGGCGACCATGCTGTCATCGATGACATGGTTGGCTGGCGGTTTCGAGATCAACCCCGGACAGCGTGATCTGACCGGGCACGGCGAGCCAGGAAATCCCCTCCGCCTCAGCGAAGGTACCGTCCCATGCAGAAACCGTCCCGGTATCCACCTCTCCCCCGGACCAGTCGCTCTGGTTCGCGGCATCCGCTGTCACTACGGAAACCATGGCGAGGACCATGATCCCCACTCCTGCAACGACCCTTCCCTGGAAAAAGACACGAGATATGGAGGCTCGTCGACGGATCCGAAACAGCGGCGAGAACTGGGCACGTTCCACATCGTTGGGCACACAAACCTCCTGGTAGTTTTTGGTTCCGTCCCATGGTGATACGCGAGAGATCTCCCTCGGTTGCGGTGCCCCGGCCGACTCTCGCGCGGGCTCAGGGGCGATAGCCGGTTAGAATCCTCTCACCATGGATGAGCTTCTCAGTCGCGACCAGTTCGAAACCTATCTCCGGCGGGTGGGGCTGACCCGCGCTCCCGACGCCGACGCTTTTGGTCTGGTCGCGCTCCACCACGCTCAGTTCTTCACCATCCCATTCGAGAACTTCGACGTCCTGTCCGGACACGGGGTCGATCTTGATCCCGAGGTTGTCTTCAATAAGCTCGTTTCGAAGAGGCGGGGCGGCTACTGCTTCGAACTCAACGGGCTCATGCTGAGGGTTCTGCGTACCATCGGCTTCGACGCCCGCCCCCTTCTTGCCAGAGTGCATCTCACCGACCCTCCGAGCAGCAGGACGCACCAGCTCAATCTGGTGCATCTGGCTCAGGAACGGTGGATCATGGATGTAGGCTTCGGCGCGGGTGGACCGCGCGCGCCCCTCCTCTTGGGCGAGGGGGTAACCGACTGCGGCGTCGCCGGTTTCGAGCTCTCTCGGCGCGATCCGTGGGGTTGGATGCTGAGGACCCGCGAGGCCGACAAGTGGAAACCGAGCTACAGCTTTGACATCGGGATTCGTCACGGCCGAGGACATCGAACTCGGCAACCACTACACCTCGACCTCCCCGAAGACCCACTTCACCCAACTCGCCACCGTCAGCCTGCCGAACCAGGATGGCCGGATCAGTATGCGCGACGGCGAGTTCACCGAGATCGACGGATCCGGCGAAAGGACCCGGCGGATCGACCCGAAGTCATACCTCGAGTTCATCCAAAACACCTTCGGAATCGAGCTCCCGGAACTCCCCCGAACGATCAAATGAACTCCCCGAGTGGCAGACCGCTGGCGTCCCACCTGCGTCTGCGTTTTCGTGGCCCTCGGCTCATTAATTGCGATGGAACCGCCGTATCTCCACCGGATTGGATCAGGGAATCGTTGCGGTCCAGGCCGTGGTGTCGCCGGATTCGAAGCCGTCGATGAAGAGTGGCGCCACGCCGTTGTTGTAGAAAACCCAGATCGAGGTGTCTCCGGAATTGCCGACTACGAGATCCGGCAGTGTGTCGCCGTTGATGTCGCCGAACGCGATGGCCGTTCCCACATGCGGTGAGTCGAAGGTCCACGAAGGAACGCTGTCGAGAACACCGTCGCGATTGAGGTAGATGTGGGCCTTGCCGTCCGAGAAGTGGACCTCGGCAAGATCGGGGTCGCCGTCGAGATCGACATCCTCCCACCGGAGATCGGAGTGACCGTGGTAGGTCGCGGCCGACGTCCAGCTCACCGCCATGCTGCCCGCGGTGTTGGTCCAAAGTTGGGTCGGGTCGTGGCCGAGAACGAGATCGGAATCGAGGTCGCCATCCACGTCGGCCCAGGCCACTCCCTTGTCGCTGTCATCGTCTGCGGTGGTCCAGATCGGCGTGGTTTCCAGGGTCCCCATATCGTTCCGGTAGACACCGCTTTCGAAATTGACCCACTTGGAGACAGCCAGATCCTCCCAGCCGTCACCATCCAAATCGCCCCAGGCGAGAAAATTCTGAATTGAGGTCTCGGCCGACTGCCAACTCGGGTTGGTTTCGAGACTCCCGCTGTCATTGAGGTAGAGCCGCATCGGCCGGTATGGGTCGCTCGACGAGTTGCCCTGATTTGCGGTCGCGACATCGACATCGCCGTCGTGATCGAAGTCGAAGGGCATGGCGTAGTTGGTCCACGATACATCGGCGGCGAACCAGGTCGGGGTCGTACTTGGTCCGGTCGCCGACCCGAAGTAGATCACCGACGGCGCCATTTCGAATCCGCCGTTGGCGGCAAAGACATCCGGGTAGGGATCGTCGTTGATGAGAGCGATCTGAATATCGCCGGTGGACCGCTGGTCATCCGAGACCCATGACGGCGTCGCCTCCAACTCGGACCCGGTGTTCAAATAGATGAGGTTCTCCCAGTCGTCGTATGCCGGAAACGAATTCGAGTGATAACAACCGACGACAAGGTCTTCAGCCCCGTCGCCGTTGACATCGGCGATGGCCAATCCACCGACCTGAACTCGAAGCGTGTTGCTCCAGTCGGCGGTCAGCGGATACGGAACATCGGCGCCGCGCCGCCAGCCCGATGGCGCCTCACCGAAAGTGGTGGTCGCACGCGCCAAGGCGTCCGAGGAGATTTCGACCCGTTCGGCGGCATTCGAAGAGAACACTGTGGTCAACATAATGAGACCGAAGACAACCAATCGACCACGAGCCACGGGAGACCTCCAAGAATGACCGATACGATTCCTCATCGAAAGTAACATGGAGTCTTGTGTGAATATTGAGATTTCATCTCTAAAATGGTATATTCCATCTGTCAACACAAGGAACAAATCACCGCCTGGGTTGTTCGGAATGGCACGGACTGACGACCTTCGGATCTGGACGATGACGGGAGAACGAACATGATCGGCAAAACTCTGGCGAACTACAAGATCCTCGACAAGCTCGGCGAGGGCGGCATGGGCGAGGTGTGGCGCGCCCAGGACATCAACCTCGGGCGTGAGGTCGCGATCAAGGTCCTGCCCGAGGCCTTCACCGCCGACGCCGAACGCCTGGCGCGGTTCGAACGCGAGGCGCGGGTCCTCGCCACCTTCAACCACCCGAGGATAGCCGGAATCTACGGTCTCGAGGACGTCGACGGCCGCAAGCTCCTCGTCATGCAGACTGGCCGAGGGCGAGACCCTGGCCGAACTCATCGATCGCAACCCCATCCCAACCGAGAAGGCGCTCAAGATCGCGCTCCAGATCGCCGAAGGCCTCGAGGCCGCGCACGACAAGGGCATCATCCACCGCGATCTCAAACCGGCAAACATCACCATCAACACCAAGGGTGAGGTGACCATTTTGGACTTCGGGCTGGCCAAGGCCCTCGAGGACTCGGATTCATCGAGCGGCTCCAACCCCGGACTCTCGCTCTCGCCCACCCTCACCGCGGGGATGAGCACCGCCGGGGTCCTGCTCGGCACCGCCGCCTACATGAGCCCCGAGCAGGCCCGAGGCGAAACGCGGACCGCAGGGCCGATGTCTGGGCCTTTGGCATTGTCCTCATGGAAATGCTCACCGGCAACCGGGTCTACGCAGGAAAGACTCTCGCCGACACCCTGGCCGGGGTGCTGGCTCGCGAACCCGAGTGGGAGCAACTCCCAGAATCCACCCCCGCCCGAGTCCGCAGCCTTCTCGAGAGGTGTCTCGAAAAGGACAGCTCCCAACGCCTGCAGGCGATCGGCGAGGCACGAATCGCCATCGAGCGTTTTCTCGCCGACCCGACGAGGACCGAGCATCCCGTCGAGGATGTCGCCAATCCTCCGTCCGCCGCCAAACGGTTGTTGCCCTGGGCCGTCGCCGGGGTCATGGCGGTCGTCCTCATCGCCGCGGCGGTGTACTGGCCTCGTGGTGGTGACGACGAGCCCCTCATGCGCCTCGAGGTCAAGGTTTCGGAAGATCCCCTCTTCGTCAACCTCGGAGCCTCGGTCGAGCTCTCACCCGACGGCCGGCGCATGATCATCGTCACCGACGGCGAGGCCGGGCGGGTCATGTCGGTCCGCGCACTCGACCAACTCGTCGGAACACCGCTGGTGACCGGCAACTCGCAAACCCAGCCGTACCAACCGTTCTTCTCACCCGACGGCCAGTGGGTCGGTTTCGTCACTCCTATGGAAATCAAGAAGGTCCCCATCACCGGCGGCACCCCCATCACTCTGTGCAAGGTCAACCGCGCGCGCGGAGCGAGCTGGGGGCCCGACAACACCATCGTCTTCTCCCCGACCAGGAACGACGGGCTGTTCACCGTCTCCGCCGCCGGCGGCGAACCGGTCCCGCTGACAATCCTCGACCCCGACGCCGACGAGGGCGCCCACTATTGGCCGCAGGTGGTCCCGGGAGGGCAGGTGATCTTCACCGTCCTCCACCAAGGGTCGGGCGTCGCCGACGAGGGCGTCATCGAGTCGGTGAATCTCGAAAACCGGCGAGCGCAAGGTTCTCCATCGCGGCGGCGCCTACGGCCGCTGGGTCCCTTCCGGACACCTCGTCTATGTTCGCGAAAACACTCTCTTCGCCATGTCCTTCGATATCGACCGGATGGAGGCGACAGGTTCACCCTCACCCATGGTCCAGGGTGTGACGACCAACAGCGGCAACGGCGGCTCCCAGGTCAGCTTTTCGTCGACCGGCACCCTGGCCTATGTCAGCGGCGTCATCGGCGTCCCCGATTACCCGGTGCTTCGAATGGACCGGCAGGGCGTGGTCTCGCCGTTGTGGGAAGAGCCCGGCACCTACGCCTGCCCGAAGCTGTCTCCGGACGGCCGAAAGCTGTCACTGACCGTGCTTCGCGACGGTAACTGGGATGTCTGGGTCTATGATCTCGAGCGCGAGGTGGCGACCCGACTGACCTTCAACGAGGGCTACGACGGTGATCAGGTCTGGTCGCCGGACGGCAAGTTCCTCACCTTCACCTCCGACCAGGACGGCCGCGAGAATCCCTATATCAAACGCGCCGACGGTTCGGGCGAATCCGAGCGCGTGGCGGCGATCGACCACGACTTCTGGGCCACCTCCTGGTCTCCCGACGGCAAGTGGATCCTCGGCGAGGTCCAGGCCGAGACCTTTGATCTCTGGGCGGTGCCCGCCGATGGTTCGGGCGAGCCCGTCAAGTACCTCGCCACCCAGTTCTTCGAGCGATTCCCGGCCATCTCACCGGATGGAAACTGGGTCGCCTACATGTCCGACGAGTCCGGCCGGCCGGAGATCTATGTCCGGCCCTTCCCCGCCGCCAGCGGGAAGTGGCAGGTCTCCGACGGCGGCGGCAGCTGGCCCGCCTGGTCGCGCGACGGCTCGGAGATCCTCTATCCGCAGCCAGGACGGGCTCATGGCGGCGCCGGTGTCCACCGAGACGGCAGCTTCCGCGCCGGCCGGCCGCAGATGCTGACCCGCGGCGGCTTCAGCGGCGATCAGATCGGAATCGCGGTCAGCGGCAGCATCTTCTCGGACTTCGATCCGATGCCGGATGGCGACGGGTTCGTCGTGCTCCTCGGCGGTGAGGGGCAGGGCCTCCAGAGCCACGTCACCCTGGTCACCAACTGGTTCGAGGTTCTGAAGGAGACCTTGCCGGGCGAGTAGATCAGCCGAGCGCCCGATCGAGAACCTCGATCAGCCGTTCGATCTCCTCCGGAGTGTTGTAGTGGACCAGGCTGACCCGGACCACGCCATCGTCGAGGTCCATCCCGAGGGCCTCGCAGAGGTGGTAGGCGTACATATGGCCGTGCCGGATGGCGATCCCCGATCTGTCGACCACCTCGGTGATCTCTCGCGAGGTCTTGGTGTCGTGGACAAAACTGATGGTTCCCACCCGCGACGGTCCGCCGTGATCCGGGACCGATGATCCGGACATCCGACCGCGACTGCAGATAGTCCACCAACCGCTCCTGGAGCGGCAATTCGCACGCGGTCATGATCTCGAATGCCTTCTCCACCGCCGCGCGATCGAGAGCGCCGGGCTCGCCCACTCCGACGAGCATCGCGAGGTAGTCGCGCAGACCGAGGATTCCGGCGCAGCCCTCGTGGCAGACACCGCCGAGCTCGAATTTGTATGGCAGCTCCTCATCCGGGATGAAGAAGTGGTTGGGACCCTGGAGCTCGGCCAGAGCCTCACGGCTCGCCCACATGGCCGCCATGTGGGGTCCATAGACCTTGTAGGTCGAGTAGGCGTAGAAATCGACGCCCCAGGCATCGACATCCATCGCGCGGTGGGGTGAGTAGGCAACCCCGTCCACCACCACCCTGGCGCCGGCCCGATGGACGAGTTCGGTGATGGCCGGGACATCGAGGATCTCGCCGAGCAGATTCGACACGTGGGGGAAGGCCACCAGCGCCGTCCGGTCGCTCAGAAGTTCTTCGAGGTCTCGATGGGGGTGGAGAAGTCGCTCGGGTCCATCTTCCACCACACCAACTCGATCCCATTCTCGGCGAGCTTCTTCCACGGACCGACATTGGCCTCGTGGCCGATCTGTGCGACGACGACCTCGTCGCCGGGGGTCAGAACCTTCGAGTAGCTGGTCGCCAGCATCTGCAGCAGCGCCGAGGTCGACGGGCCGAGGATGACCTCGCCATCGACGCCGTTGAAGAGCAGCCGAACGAAGTCGTGCGCTTCGTCGACCAGGGCGGTGGCCCGCTGTGACAGCGGGTAGCCTGCGCCGAGCTGGACATAGCTCGAAACCATGTAGTCTCGGATGCCGTCGGCCACCGAAGCCGGCACCTGGGATCCACCGGCGTTCTCGAGAAATACAGTCTCGCCGGCGAGCGCCGGAAAGGCGGACCGAATACGGTCACGAAGCTCATTCGTTACATCGATTGTCACAAGCCCTCCATCCCGATCAGCGATCGGGCGCCACATTGTAACGCCTCAAACGAACCGCAAGGACGCCAGGGACGCACAGCCATCGCAGACATCGCAGAAATTCAACGCAGAGACGCAGAGACGCAGAGGTCGGGCCCATTGCCGACATCGAGGATTTCGATCAAATGGTGGCTTGCCGGCCTGACGGTTGCCCTCGTCCAAGGGCCGAGGACCCAGTACCCGCGAGACCCGAAACCCAAACGCGGCGCTTGGGTTTCGGATCTCACGAGTACTGGATCGTGCCTATGGCACGACCGTCCGGCCTCCAGAACTTCAGGGCTATCGTCCCGATTCATTCCCGGCTCGATGGCCGAGTCTCTTTCCATCTCCCCAAAAACTGATTGAGAGCGAAACCCAGGCGGAGCCGACGCGCCGTAGGCGCGGCGAGCTGTTGATGCTATCGGCGAAACGAACGCTGGTGTTCGTTTCGCCGATAGCATCAACAGATGGTGGCGGTCCGACCGACACCGACTCCGACTCCGCCGCGATCATCGGCTGCGATGGATTGCGATGCCTCTGCGTCTCTGTCGGTCTCTGCGTTTTATTATGCGATGTTGCGATGCTTCGCGTCCCTTGCGCCCTTGCGGTTCAAACGCACCGATCTTCAGCCACGATCTCTTCGATGCGGTCGAGGAGGCGATCGATGGTGGCGACATCGGTGAGCGGGTTCATGACCACCATTCTCAACCACCGTCGCCCACCGACATCGGCCTGGCTGAGCAGGAAATCACCCTCGCCCATGATCGTCTTGCGGACCCTGGTCTGGAGTGCATCGCCCCCCTCGACGCGGAAACAGAGGATGTTGGACTCGGGCGGACACAGGGGCTCGAAACCGCTCCGGGAAGCGATCAGCTCGTGGAACACCCGGGTGTTCTTCCACAGCTCCCCGATGTTCTCGGACAGCCCACTCTCACCGACCAGCGCCAGGGTCAACATCGAGTTTGAGCCCGAGCGGCGCCTTTGTGCACTCGAACTGATGGGGGATGAAATCGTGGCCGATTTCCCGCTCGCCCTCGGTCACATAGACGGCATCCTGCTGGAACGCCCCGTCCAGATGTTCTGCCGTCGCGAAACAGCACTGCCGCACACAGGGCCGATGTCTGGAGCAGCTTGTGGGCGTCCCACACCACCGAGTCGGCGAGATCGACTCCATCCAGTTCGCACGCACTCGCCGGGGTGGAGCAGACGCCGACGCGCCGTGCGCGCCGTCGACGTGATACCAGAGACCGCGATCACGACAGAGCTCACCGATCTCGCGGACCGGATCATAAAGCCCGGTGGCGGTGGCGCAGGCGTTGGCGCAAACCGCCATGACGGTTCGCCCTTCGACCGCGATTCGATCGAGACAGGCCGGCAGTTGATCGGGTAACGCGCGGCCGAGTTCATCGCTGGGTGCGGAAACCAGCGACGATGTGCCGAGACCCATGGTCGCCACCGCCCGCGAGAGCGAGTAGTGGGCGCACGCGGGGGCGACCACGACCAGATCCCTCGAGGTCCCGTTCTTCCATGCCCCCGGCAGGATGGCTGCGCGGGCAGCGAGCATGGCCGTCAGATTGGCCAACGACCCACCGTGGGTCAGAACGCCGCCACCGGGCTTGGACTCGGGCATCGGGGCGGTGGTCCGAGTTGCGGCCCGTCGGCTGCCATCCGATCTTGCCGAGCATCCAGTCGATCACGGCGATCTCCATGGTTCCTGCGGTGGGACCCATCTCATAGACCGACATGCCGTTGGATATCGAGCCCGAGATCAGATCAGCAAGCGCCGATGCGTAGTGCGGAACTGAAACCTGGTGAGCGATGTAGCCCGGGTGGTGCAGATTGGTGGCGCCGTCGAGAAAAGCCTCAATCAGGGTTCGGAGGCCTCTGTCGTCCGTGCACCCACCCGCCATCACCTCCTGGAGATTCATGGTGCGATCGAGCTCATCCACAGGTCGCACCCGAACGACCGGCCCCTCGCCCCGACATCCTCGACCGACAAAGTCGGCCAAGATGTCCAGCACCATTTCCCCATGCCGGCGAAAATCCCCGGTCGTCCACTTTCCCTTCATCTGCATCGGCGCCCCCTGAGGCCGATTGTGGACGATCCGGGGTTCTGACCACAAGCTCGGGAACTCCCATGCTTGGGGACAAGGCTAAAAATCGGTCCGGAGTTACTCAGAAAGTGTAATCGACCGCTCCAACGTGATTGAACCGTAGTCGTCCTCCATCCCGAACAGCCGAGCGATCATGCGATCCCCATGCACCTCCGCCCGTACCTCGAAGATCTCCCCGCTCGGCCCCGACTTCCTGAAGGTGAAAACCAGCCGGTTTCCGACCATCTTGAGATGATCCATCGGAACATCGACAATACCCGACGACGGCCGCGAAATCTCTCCACTGACAGAGCTGCCCTCGGTGGCCAGGTTGACGATCCAGCGTTTGTCGGCCGCAGGTTCCCCTGGTTTCGTTTCGACCTCGACCCAGGATCCGGCGAAAAGCTGCATCTCAGGTCGTTCGGCCGCATGCCAGTGATGGGTCGCGCGGTCGCAGAATTCCGATCGGGTCAGGCCACCCACGGTGAAAAACTCATCCGGCAGCGGCAAATCCATGAGAAACGACGAAGGATTCCGCGTCATCGTACGAGTGAAACTGCGTCCTCACATCTCCCCCGGAAGGGATGTCGATATTGAGAACCTGCGCCGGAGTGCGGTTTGAAAAATCCAACTCATTCATCGAGAACCGCTTTGATTTCAGCGTTCAATCGCGTTTTGAAATAGACCATCTGACTTGGAAGATCAAACAGAACCGACCATTTCGGCGTCTCTGCAACAGTCAGATTTTTCAGTATCAAAAAGCCGTACTCGACAGGATCTTCATTCGGATTGAAATCTCGCAACATCACCGCTGCCTTGGCGAATCTCGGAGTGTTCATGTTGTCGAGTTCGACCGGATACGACCCACCAAAACCCTCGAAATACCTGAGCAATTCGAGTTCCCGATCGTAGGGCTCATTGAAGAGCGCGGGCACCGGCATTCGCTCGTCCCGATGGACGACGACCTCACCATCGATGAATGCAATCGACGCGCTTTTCCCGCGGCTGTCGGCAACAAAAAAGTGCCACGTCCAGCCATCGATTTCGATTTCATATGCGCTTTCGATAACCTCGTCAATATTCGAGTGTAAATCCAAGTTATATTGCATCCAATGCATTTGATTTAATTTTGGTAAATTCAGCATTTACAGGAAAATCAGCATCTTCGTTCATTTCCCAGATATACAAACCGCTTTCGTTCACTCCCCCATCGGGGAAATCGCGCCCGAATACGTTGAAGGTCACCGATCCGTAGCGGGAGATCCAGGTGAAGGCGGACGGATTGGATCGATCCTTGTTGATCATCTCGCTCCACGTCCGGCCGGTCTTGAACACGCCCCGTTTGTTGATGAAGACCATTCCCGGAACATCGATCCCGTTCTCGTTCAGATTGTGTCCGAAGACCAGATGGGGTCCCTTCGCGAGCATGAAGGTCGAACACGCCCAGACACGATCGGACACCGACGCGACCGGCCAGGACACACACGGCGATCAACACGGACACTGCTTTTCTCAGTCTCATTTCAACTCCCGAACACTGGATTGACCCTCGCTACCCGAAGGGTTGTCCAACCAGACGAACCGAATGCCCGAGAAGTTACAGAGCCGATCGATCGCCGATGAATCGAGTTCGGTCAGCCATGAGCTACACTTCGGTCCTCGAGCCTGGAGGAACCGATGAACACGCTCACACTCACGATCGCGAACAGAAACTACTCGTCCTGGTCGCTCCGAGCCTGGTTGGCCATGGAAGCGACCGGCGCGGCGTTTGACGAGGTGATGATCCTTCTCGGCCGACCCGATACCCCGACCGAGATCGCGAAACACTCACCCAACGGTCTGGTCCCGGCGCTCCGCGACGGCGACCTCGTCATCTGGGACTCGCTGGCCATCGCCGAGTATCTCGCCGAGAAGTTCCCGGAAGCCGGTCTCTGGCCCTCCGACCCGCAGGTTCGCGCCATCGCCCGTTCGGTCGTCGCCGAGATGCACTCGGGCTACACCGCGGTGCGCGGCAACATGCCCATGAATATCCGCGCCTCCTATCCCGGCGCCGGCCGCGGCCCGGGAGTCGAAAAGGACATCCAGAGGATCACCTCGGTGTGGGAGTCCTGCCGCCGCGATTTCGGCGAAGGCGGCGATCTGCTCTTCGGCGGTTTCACCATCGCCGACGCCTTCTTTGCGCCCGATCATCAGCCGATTCCGAACCTATGGCGTCGAAGTGAGCGGCGTCGCCGGCGACGTACATGGACGCCGTCTGGGCGCTTCCCGCCATGCGCGACTGGGTGGCGAAGGCCAGGCCGAGGAGTGGAGGGTCGAACGCTACGATCGTTGAGTTGGCCGCACCCTTTTTCCTCTCGATTCGTATTGGGTTGAAGGAGGACGATGATGGCTCTTTATCGGGTGGTGCTTGCTTCGTTGATCGTAGTGGTCGCGGCATGCGGCGGTGGCCGGCAATCCGACCCTGTTTCCGCTGAACCGGACCTCGACTCCATCGTCCGGGAGGCCATCGCCGCGCACCAGGCCGGCGAGTACGAACGCGCAACCGAGCTCAGCCTGCAGGCCGAGGCCATCCTTCCAAACCACCCGCGACTGCTCTTCAACACCGCCTGCGCCATGGCGCTCGCCGGCGAAAATGAGCCCGCCCTCGACCGGCTCGAACGCATCGCCGAGATGCAGTTCGCAGTCGATCTGGCGTCAAGCCCGAGTATGGAACCCCTCCGGGACGAACCCCGGTTCGATGCGGTGCTCCAGAGCATGGCCGTCATCACCGAACCCCTGGAACAAAGCTCGGTGGCATTCACCGTGCCGGACTCGACATTCCTCGTCGAGGGCGTTGCCCACGATCCAACGACCGGTGATCTGCTCCTGTCGAGCCTCTACCAGCGACGCATCGCTCGCGTCACCGCGGCTGGAGAAATGGTCCCTTTCACCGTACCGAGCGATGATCTGTGGTCCATGCTTGGGATGGTCGTGAACGCAGGCAACGGTGTGGTGTGGAGCATCACCGTTGCAAGTCCGAGGATGATGGGGGGCGCCGCGGACACTCCCCTTCGGAGCGCGCTCGTTCGATTCTCCCTGGCTGACGGATCGGAAAATGGACGGTTCGAGCCGCCGGCGAATGTCGAGGGTCCGGCACTTGACTCATTGGCCATCGGTAACGACGGCACGGTGTATGTCTCCGACAGCGGCGCGGGAGCGATCCACCGCCTCGCTGCGAACGGAACCCAGCTCGAGGTCATGGTCCCGCCGGGCACGTTTCTATCCACTCAAGGTCTCGAACTTTCAGCGGACGGGAGCACTCTTTACGCTGCAGACTACGGCCGCGGAGTGGCGGCGATCGATGTCGAAACCGGTGATGTCCGTTTCCTCGAGCACGAAGGTCCGTGTCTGCTCGGCATCGACGGCCTCGAACGCCATGGGAACGATCTCATCGCCATTCAGAACGGGATCCAGCCGCCACGGGTAGTTCGGATCGTGCTCGACGCCGATGGATTGGGAATCGACACGGTCGAGACGCTTGAAAGGGCCCACCACCTCTACCGCGAACCCACCCTCGGCACCGTGGTCGGCGACGACCTCATCTATGTCGCCGCCAGCCAGTGGCAGTCCTTTGACGCCGATGGGAAGCTCTTGGTCGATCAACTCGTGGAGCCGACCATCCTCCGGCTTGGGTTGAACGACTGAATCATCGAGGTCGAGTCAGCCTCGCCAAATGCTGGCTCCGGCGCCCATTCAATCAGACGATTCCGCGTGCCCCCAGCGGTCGCCTCGACCATTGATTGATTCTCAATAAATATCGACAGCGACTTCCAGGGCAAGTACGATGTCTTGCGAACGCGCTTTGAGGAACCAATTTTCGTGGAGAAAACTCCCACAATCAAGAATATCCGTCACGCCCTGATACCCGGCGCAGCCATCGTGATCTTCCTGGTCCTGTGCCTGCTCCACCTCAGCGGGTTGTTCAGTTCGGATACACGGTCGATGGTCACGTTGTTCCTCGACCTGCCCCTCCGCGCGTTGCTGCTGCTCGCCCTGGCAGACGGGATCGGTAAACTGCGAACACCCTCTGAACGTCGTTATTGGGCATTGACGCTGGCCGCTTTCTCCGCCTGGTTCATCGCCGATATTGCCTTCCAGCCCGAAGGGGACCGACCCCTGATTCTGGGATTGCTCGAAGATGGTGCGTTTCTTCTCTTCTATCCGCTCTTGATGGTCGCCATCGAACAACGTCCGTGCAGGTATCACTGGCCTATCACCGGGTGGGGGTCGCGCTTGCTGTGCGCTGCCTCTGGCGTTGTTTTGATTGCCTGGACGTATTGCTATTTCGTTGGGCTGACTTTGTTCTTCGTCCCAGACGTCTTTCTATCAGAAGGCCCGTCCTATGCGTTCTTCGCGACTGCGGACTTCATCTTCGGCGTCGCCTTCCTGATCCGAATGCTCCTCATCCGCGGCCGCTGGCGGGTGATTTATGGACTTTTCGGATCGGCGATGCTCGTTTGGGGCTTCACCGATACTCTGGACGCCCTCGGGCGCATCGACATCGAGGTCGTTCCGTATGGCACACCCCTCGACATTGTGTGGTCGTTGCCGTATTTCGCCATCATCGCGGCTGCTGTCTACCGAAACCGCAGCGCCCGTTCGGCGGCTTCGATTCCGACCACCACGACTCACAGTGGCGGCTTGGTCGTTTCTGCTTATGCCTATGCTTTCGCTGTCCCCGTGATCCATCTCGTGGTCTTCCTCTCCGGGTTGCTTCGCGAAATCGAGATTCCAGCGGGAACTGTCCGTACTCGCGGGTCTTGCGATCCTTTTTCCAGTCGCAATGGCGATCCAGGCTCGAGAACGGAGACGACGGCAAGCTCACCCGCGAGCCCCGAATCATCGTCGTGGAGGATGAGGAGCAGCACGTCCAGAAAATGGAGGCTCTTGGCCGTCTGGCGGGAGGCATCGCCCACGACTTCAACAACCTGCTGATGGTGCTTGCAGAGCCAGATCGACACCCGGGTCGATCAACTTCTCACATTGCCCGATGGGCGAAAGTTTGTTAACGAACTCCAGACCGTTGTACGCCGAGGCAGCGATCTCTCGCACCAACTCCTCGCCTTCGGCCGCAAGCAGGTGAGCCGGACTCCAGATTCTCGATCCCGGCAAGGTCGTACGCGAAACCGAGTCTCTGCTCCGGCGCACCCTCGGCGCGCACATCGAACTCGAAATCAGTATCGCCGACGACCTGTGGCCCGTGGCCATCGATCCCGGACAACTCTCTCAGATGTCTCATCAATCTCACGCTCAACGGGCGAACCGCCATGCCCAAGGGGGGCCGGCTCGAAATCCGCGTCGAAAACGTCGCCGTCGATCACGGTGATAGCGATATCGTCGAAGCGAAGCAGTTTGTCCAAATCGAAATCATCGACAACGGCCACGGAATGGACGAGAAAACCCGTGCCCGGGTCTTCGAACCCTTCTTCAGTAAACGAAACTCGATCAGCGGTACGGGTCTCGGCATGGCGGTTGTCTACGGAATTGTCAAACAGCACGATGGACACATCACCTGTGAGAGCTCGGAAGACGTGGGAACGACCTTCCGGGTCCACCTGCCGCGATGCGAAGCATCAGAATCGGCGGCGCCGGAGATCCCCGCAAGCAACACCCTCGACCCGGGCGGAACCGAGACAATTCTGATCGCCGAGGACGAACCGGAAGTCCGCACCGTGGTTTCGGAGTACCTTCGCAGCATGGGATACCAGGTGATCGAGGCGAAGGATGGCGCCGAGGCTCTCAGGATCGCCGAATCCTACGATGGGACGATCCACCTGCTTCTCTCCGACATCGTCATGCCCAAGATCGGGGGGCCTGAACTCGCCGATCGAATCGCGGCAACCCGACCGTCCATACCGGTGCTCTTTGTCACGGGTTACGCCGATGACCTCCCCTTGCAGGGAAGGGAGCTCGGGCGGACGCACGTGCTCCAGAAACCCTATTCATTGATCACCCTCGGCACGACGATCCGGATGATCCTCGAACGCGATTGATCGGAATGCACATCGCAGTTTCACCGCGAAGGCGCAAGGGTCGCAAGGCATCGCACACGAAGACATCACACCATCGCAATGAAAACGCAGAGACGCAGAGGCGCAGAGATCGGGCCCATTGCCGACGTCGACTCTCTCGTTCCCAAAGAACAAACCCCTTTCGCATCGGGTCAGAAGGGGTCCGGTTCGTTCCCCGATCCCGATCCCGACTGATCCCGTGTCCTTTTCATGGGTAAGCGCCGCCCCGAGGAGTGGCGGTACTCAGAATGACAGATGGTGGGTTTCTGCAAGAACCTCGATCCTCACTTCCTTGCCCCACTCTCCTCCTTTCTCCAAAAACCAAGTTCAGAGCGGAACCCAGGCAGAGCCGACGCGCCGTAGGCGCGGCGAGCTGTTGATTCAGGTGCTCACAGCGAACGCCGCGTTCGTGGTGAGCACCTGAATCAACAGTGGTGGCGGTCCGACCGACACCGACTCTGCCGCGATCATCGGTTGCGATGGATTGCGATGTCTCTGCGCCTTTGCGCCTTCGCGTCTTTGCGTTGAAACAGCATCGAGAGGACCGCCTAAGTAAATGATCGTCCCGCTCGGCGATGTCTCTGCGCCTCTGCGTCTCCGCGTTGAATTCCTGCGATGTCTGCGATGCTTTGCGCCTTAGCGGTTCAAATTGCGATGCTCACGTTTTTTGTGCCTCGATGGTTCCATTTGCTAGGGTGTTGTCGGTCCGAAGGAGGCTGATATGCGTCGTTGGGTCAAGGCTCTCGGGATCATCGTGGTTGCGGTGTTGCTGCTGGCTCTTTCCACCGGGCTGTGGGTCCGGAGCCTGATCACTGGGAGCCTCCCCCAACTCGAAGGCGAATCGACGGTCACCGGGCTGAGCGCTGCAGTCACCATCGACCGCGATGCTCTCGGGGTGCCGACCATCCGTGGGGAAAACCGCACGGACGTCGCCCGAGCCCTCGGATTTGTCCACGCCCAGGAACGCTTCTTCCAGATGGATCTTCTACGCCGCAAGGGCGCAGGAGAGCTCTCCGAGCTCTTCGGCCCGGCCGCGATCGAAGCAGACCGGGCGGCCCGCGTCCATCGTTTCCGCGCCATTGCCCGGCGAGTTGTCGAAAACATGCCGGTTGAACACAGACGACTCCAACAAGCCTACACAGAAGGCGTCAACGCGGGGCTCTCGGCCCTCGACCGGTCTCCATTCGAGTACCAACTGCTCCGACTCGAACCCGAACCCTGGCGCGACGAGGACACCACCCTCGTACTCGACGCCATGTTCTTCGAACTCAATGACGAAATCGGCGGCCGAGAGTCCGCACGCGGATTGCTCGTGGATCTCCTCGACCCGGAGCTCGCATCGTTTCTGGTTCCGGATGGAACCAGTTGGGATGCCGCCCTCGATGGCGGGACCATGCCGGTGCCTCCCATGCCGGTCGCCATCCCCACCGACTCCGAAGCGCCTGCTGCTGCGGCCGCCGCATTCCTGATCGAAGATGATTCTCGAACACCGGCCATCGGCAGCAACAACTGGGCGGTGGCCGGGTCGCGGACGGCGGACGGAAGGGCCATTCTCGCCGATGACATGCACCTGGGCTTGAGCCTTCCCAATACCTGGTACCGGGCCTCCTTGGAATGGCCCGATGAAGGCGGAGACCGGCCCAACCGCATCACGGGTGTGACCCTCGCAGGAACCCCGGCGGTGGTCGCCGGAAGCAACACCCGCGTGGCCTGGGGATTCACCAACTCCTATGGAGATTGGACGGATCTCGTGATCCTCGAGATGGAGGATGGCAGGTACCTCACCCCGGATGGGGCTCGCGATTTCGAGATTTATGACGAGGAGATTCGGGTTCGCGGCGGGGAGTCCGAGACGCTGGCCGTCAAATGGACCATCTGGGGACCGGTGATCGACGAGGACCACATGGGCCGGCCGCGCGTGCTGCGTTGGATCGCCCACGAGACCGAGGGCGCCAACCTCGGTCTCCTCGATCTCGAACAGGTCTCGACCATCGAAGAGGCCGTGGAAGCCGCCAATAGGACGGGCATCCCACCCCAGAACTTCGTCGTTGCCGACTCGACCGGGCGGATCGGCTGGACCATCATCGGCAGTATCCCCAATCGGCAGGGATTCACCGGCCGGGTACCAACCTCGTGGGCCGACGGTTCCCGCTCCTGGGACGGATGGCTCTCACCCGACGCCTACCCTCGGATCCTGGACCCCGAAGACGGGATTTTGTGGACCGCCAACAACCGCCAGGTCTCCGGCGAATTCCTCGAGATCCTCGGCGACGGCGGGTTCGATCTGGGCGCCCGGGCGCGGCAGATCCGCGACGATCTCCTCGCTCTGTCTGACGCCGACGAGGAGGAGATGCTCGCGGTCCAACTCGACGATCGCGCGCTCTTTTTGGAGCGCTGGAGAACGCTGGCCCTCGACATCCTCACCGACGAGGCCGCGGCCGACCATCCTTCTCGCCGGGTCTTTCGCCAACTCGTCGAGACCACATGGACCGGCCACGCAAGCGTGGATTCTCAGGGTTTCCGCCTGGCGCGCGCATTCCGTATGGAGACCTTCGAACTGGTCTACGGCCGGCTGCTCGCACCTCTGACCGAGGCCGATGATCGATTCGACATCTACCGTTTTGTCCAGTGGGAGGACTCCCTCTGGCGTCTCGTCACCGAGCAACCCGAACACCTTCTGGGAGTCGACCACAAGACATGGAACGAGGTCCTGCTGGCTGCGGTGGACAACACCATGGAGTACTTCGAAACCGAGATCGGCCCCGATCCCGATCTCTGGACCTGGGGTGAGCGCAACACCGTCACCATCGGGCACCCCATCAGCCTCGCGGTTCCTCAGCTCGCCGGCTGGTTGAACATCGCCCCCACCCAGCTACCCGGCGACAGCATGATGCCGCGGGTTCAGGCCCCCGGGTTCGGCGCCTCGGAGCGCTTTGCGGTCTCGCCCGGCCGCGAGGACGAGGGTTATTTCCACATGCCCGGCGGCCAGAGCGGCCACCCCATGTCGCCGCACTACCGAGCCGGTCACGATGCTTGGGTCGAGGGGCAACTCACACCCTTCCTTCCCGGCGAAACCGCCACAACGTTGACCCTGGTACCGACCGGAGGGTGACTACAAGACGGATCTGTATTCATCAGCGGCGGCTCCACCCAACGACGGCCATCGTTGGCTTCCTGGTGCAGCGATCCGACCTTGGAGGCACAATGAAACCGCAAAGCCGCCAGGCTCGCGAAGGTGCCGCGAAGGCATCCCTTTGACTCATCGCAATTATCCCACTAGGACCTGCGTTTGGGATCAGAGAGGGCACGGGTCAATAATGCGATGCTTTGCGGAGTCTTGGCGAGCTTCGCGACTTTGCGGTTCCATTGTGCGCCGACGATCGGATTACAAAAAAGGGGAACCGCAGCGAACGGGCCCGAATCCCTGTCGGGCACCAGCCCCCGTGGTATAACCATCAGTCGATCGGGTAGGCTGGTCTCGCCGAACCCGACGGACCGGAGAACACATGCTCACACTCCCACGATGGGGCCTCGCCCTCATCATCGCCCTTGCCGTGGTTGCGGCCCTCGCCGTTCCAAAAATTCTGCAATTCAACGAGAACACCGCTTCTGAGGCCGAAGAGAAATCCGAACCCACCCTTCAGGTCAGGGTCCACCGGGTCGCGCCGGTTGAGCTCGCCGAACGCCTTTCGACCATCGGCACCGTCCGAGCCAACGAATCCGTCGAGATTGTTTCCGAGATCTCGGGAAAGATTGCCGCGATCCATTTCGAGGAAGGCGCTCGGGTGGCCATGGGAGCACTTCTGCTCAAGATCGACGACTCCGAACTCATGGCCGAGAAGCAGCGGGCCGTCCACCGGGTCGAGCTCGCCGAGCGAGCGGAGGCGCGTCAGCAGCAACTCCTCGATGACGGGGTCATCTCGTCGGAGACCTACGACGTGGCCCTCGGGGAACTCAACGTCCTCCGCGCCGAGCTCCAGCTCATCGACGCGCAACAGCTCAAGACCGAGATCCGCGCTCCATTCGGCGGAGTCATCGGACTTCGCTGGGTGAGTCCGGGAAGCTACCTCTCCTCACAGACCCGCATCGCATCGCTCCACGATCTCGACCCGGTCAAGTTGGACTTCTCGGTGCCGGAGAGGTACTCGGCGCTGATGAAGATCGGCGACGAGATCACCTTCACCGTGGAGGGTTCCGACCGCGTATTCCCCGGCACCGTCTACGCCATCGAACCGAGCGTCGACGCAGCATCCAGGTCGCTGCGGATGCGCGCACGGTGTCCGAATCACGACGGCCTGCTGCTTCCCGGGCACCTTTGCCAACGTCGAACTCGCGATCCGCTCGGTGGCCGATGCGCTGACCGTTCCCGCCATCGCCGTGATCCCCGAGCTCGGGGGCAAAAAGGTCTTTGTCTTCCGTGACGGCAGAGCCGAACCCCGCCCCGTGACAACCGGCATCCGCAACGACAGCGAGGTCCAGGTTACCAGCGGTCTCGATGCGGGTGATCTGGTGATTACCAGCGGGATTCTCCAGCTCCAACCGGGTCTCGAGGTTGAGCTGGACGAGCCCACCGCCCGGGGTACCGAGGCGAAATGACCCTCTACACCCTCAGCATTCGGCGTCCGGTGCTGGCCATCGTGCTGTCCATCACCATCGTGCTCTTCGGCCTGCTCGGATTCTCCTTTCTCGGCGTCCGCGAATTTCCCTCCCTCGATCCACCGAATATCAGCGTCTCCACAAACTACCGAGGCGCCTCGGCCGATGTCATCGAGTCCCAGGTCACCGAACCGCTCGAGGCGTCCATCAACGGGGTTGACGGGATCCGAACCCTGACCTCGACCAGCCGCGACGGGCGCAGCACCATCCAGGCCGAGTTCGCCCTCGGCACCGATTTGGAACGCGCCGCCAACGATGTCCGCGACAAGGTCTCCAGGGCCAGTCGCAGCCTCCCGCCCGATGTCGACCCGCCCATCGTGTCCAAGGCCGACGCGGATGCACGGCCCATCGTCGGCGTTTCGGTGCGCAGCGACAGCCGCAACCTGCTCGAACTCAGCCGGATCGCCCAGGAGATGTTTGTCGAGCGTCTGCAGACCATCCCCAGCGTCGCCAGCGTCGACATCTGGGGCGAGAAGACCTACGCCATGCGACTGTGGATCGACCCCCACAAGCTCGCGGCCTACCGGCTTTCCCCCATGGATGTTCGGGACGCGGTGGCGAGGGAGAACGTCGAGCTGCCGTCGGGCCGCATCGAGGGTGACGATGTCGAGCTCCCGGTGCGGACCATGAGCCGCCTCGACACCCCCGAGGAATTCAACGATCTCATCCTCGCCAGCGAGGGCGACCGGATCATTCGTTTTCGCGACATCGGCACTGCCGAACTCGGCCCACGCAACGAACGAACCGTCCTCAAGCGCAACGGCGTTCCCATGGTCCTGGTGGTCGCCAGCCCCCAACCGGGCGCCAACTACATCTCCATCACCGACGAGTTCTACCGCCGGGTTGAACAAATCAAGCAGGGGCTTCCGGCCGATATCGAGGTCGCCTGGGCGTTCGACGCGAGCAAGTACGTCCGCAAGTCGGTGGCCGAGGTCAAGCAGACCATCTTCATCGCGTTCTGCCTGGTGATGCTGGTCATCTTCCTTTTCCTGCGCGACTGGCGGACGACCCTGATTCCCCTCCTGGTGATTCCGGTTTCGCTCATCGGATCGTTCTTCGTCATGTATCTCGCCGGGTTCACCCTCAACGTGCTCACCCTGCTGGCGCTCGGTGCTCGCCATCGGTCTGGTGGTCGACGACGCCATCGTCGTCGTCGAGGTGATCTACTCCAAGATCGAGGGCGGACTCGATCCCATGCAAGCCGGGATCGAAGGCACGCGGGAGATCTTCTTCGCCGTGGTCGCGACCACGGTGGCGCTGGTCTCGGTCTTCATGCCCATCCTCTTTCTCAGCGGGCTGGTGGGCCGGCTCTTCCGCGAGTTCGGTGTCACCCTTGCCGGCGCGGTGATCATCTCTTCGTTTGTCGCTTTGACCTTGACCCCCATGCTCTCGAGCCGGCTGCTCAAGAAACGATCGCGTCAGCCCTGGCTCTACCGGGTGACCGAGCCTTTCTTCGCCGCTCTCAACTCAGGCTACCGGGAGCTCCTGACCGGAATGCTGCGGCATCGCTGGCTGGCGCTGCCCATCGTCATCGTGTGTATGGGTCTGGTCGCTCTCTTTCTCCAGATCCTTCCCCGCGAGCTGGCGCCGCTCGAAGACCGCGGCTCCATCAGCATCAACGCCCGAGGCCCCGAAGGGGCGACCTTCGCCTACATGGATCACTTCATGGATCGGCTCAACGCCCTCATCCTCGATGAGGTGCCCGAGACCGACAACGTAGTGACGGTGACCGCGCCCGGTTTCGGCGCGGCGTCGTCGGTGAATTCCGGTTTTGGCCGCATCACCCTTCTCGACCCGGAGGACCGCGAGCGGAGCCAGGCCGAGATCGTCGCCGCCCTTTCGCCAAAGATCAGCCTTCTCACCGAGGCGCGAACCTTTCTCTCGCAGTCGCCGACCATCGCCGTCGGCCGCCGTCGTGGCCTGCCCGTCCAGTACGTCATCCAGGCGCCCAACATGGAGAAGCTGGAGGAGGTTCTGCCGCCCTTCCTCTCCGCTGCCGAGGCCGACCCGACCTTCGACTTTGTCGATGTCAACCTCAAGTTCGACAAGCCAGAACTCCGGGTCGCCATCGACCGCGAGCGGGCCCAGGATCAGGGAATCTCGGCCCTGCGTATCGCAAGCACCATGCAGCTCGCGCTGAGCGAACAGCGACTCGGCTATTTCATCATGGATGGCAAGCAGTATGAGGTCATCGGCCAGGTCGAGCGCGGATCGCGGAACGAGACCGTCGATCTCCGCAACCTCTATGTCACCGCTCCGGGCCGGCCGCCGGTCCTGCTCGACAAGCTCGTCACCGTCACCGAGACCTCGAGCCCACCGCAGATCTTCCGCTTCGACCGCTATGCTTCGGCCACCGTTTCGGCGGCCCTGGTTCCCGGCAAGACCATCGGCGACGGCATCGACGCCATGGACCGCATCGCCGACGAAGTTCTGGACGACAGTTTCTCCACCACCCTCGCCGGCGAATCAAGGGACTTCGCCGAAAGCGCGACCAGCCTTGTCTTTGTCTTCCTTCTGGCCCTGGTCCTCGTCTACCTGGTTCTGGCCGCCCAGTTCGAGAGCTTCCGCGATCCGTTCATCATCATGTTCACCGTGCCGCTGGCCCTGGCCGGCGCGCTCCTCGCGCTGTGGTACTTCAACCAGACCCTCAACATCTTCAGCCAGATCGGGATGATCATGCTCATCGGGCTGGTGACCAAAAACGGCATCCTCATCGTCGAGTTCGCCAATCAACGCAAGGCGGCCGGGGCGTCGGTCACCGACTCGATCATCGAGGGTGCGACCTCCCGCTTCCGACCCGTGCTCATGACCAGCCTCTCGACGGTGCTCGGGATCCTGCCCATCGCGCTCGGTCTCGGCGCCGGCGCCGAGAGCCGGATTCCCATGGGGGTCGCGGTCATCGGCGGGATGGTCATCGGAACGATGCTGACCCTCTTCGTCGTCCCGGCCATGTGCTCTTTCCTCACCAGCAAGAAGGGCCGCGTTTCACGGTTCACCTGACCGACACGGCCTTTCCACCGCAAGGAAGCAAGGGACGCGAGGACATCACAACCATCGCAGGGTTGAATCGCAAAGGACGCCAAGACATCGCATGTTTGACTTGGCAATGCGGCACTTGAGAGTCATCCCGGTGCCATGAGTGGCATTCGTTCTTGAAAGCCGTGGCCCGTCCATGACCGAATCTCTCGTTCACGAGCGGTTTCCCTCCATGGCACCGAGTCGGCCCACAAGCACGCGGCACCCACTCTCAATTGCGATGGCTTCGCGCCCTTTGCGATGGCGAACTTGGCGCTCTTTGCGATTCAACCCTGGTCGCGCCCCGGTCCCACGGATCGACGAGCCGAAGGCCCTGAGCGCCTCGGATCTTCGATCTCCCCTCGCTGGGCTCACCAGTCCCTCTCGCCTCGGTACGAACACAAACTGGGGGACACGGTGGCCAAAACAACCCGCCGCGAACACCGGTTACGACGTTGCGTGTACCTGCTGGAAAAAGTGGATACCAAGATTAGCCCGACGTCGCAGAAGCTGTGGAACAGTTGATTCGGAACATCCTGAATCGCACCGGTGTATTCTGAAGCGAGATGATCGATCAAACATCAAGTCGAACGGGACCTCCGAGGCAACGAGCATCTGTTGCTCTCGATCCTCGCGCTGCTGGCTCTGACGTCCTTGACGGCCAACGCCCAGGAGCGGGTTGCCTTTGTCGGCGTTGCCCTCGACACCGAAACCCGCGAAGCGGATCGACGCCTCCGGACGTATCTGGAACAACGGGTCTCCCTGTCGTTTGCTCCCGAGGAGTTGGAATACGCCCAGGTGGTCGAGCGGCTGGCTTCATGGGGGCGTGATGAGGGAGTCTACCTGGCGCGCACGACCCCCTATGCGCTGGTGGCGTCGGAAATGCTCGGCGCCGATCTGGAGGTCCTGGCGACCTACATCAGTTCGGCGACCGGCAGCTCCACCTACCGAGCCTACTACGTCGCCCGTCAGGAGAGCCTGCCTCGCAATCCGACCCCGGCCGACGTCGTGTCATTGATCTCCGAATCGAAAGAGCGGCTGCTCTTTGTCCACCACAACCTGTTCAGCACCTCGAGTTTTTTCCTGCCGACACTCCACTTTCGTTCCAACCTCGTCTTCCATGCCTCCGAGTCAACCGAATCCATCATCGCGCTCGATGTGGAGCAACTCTCTGAGAACAGCAGCAGCGCCCTGGTCCGGGCGGTCGCCAACCGCGAGGCTGATCTCGCGGCGGTCTGGGACGGCACTCGCGCACGATTCACCGATGGCGGCGGAGATCCCGCCGACATTGCACTCGGCCACGAGGTGGTCTTCATCCCCCTGCCTTTTTCCGTTCCCAACGACCTGTTGGTGTGTTCGAGGTGGGCTCCCTCAGAGTTCAAGGAGAAGGTTCGATCGGAGATCCGCGAGATGGCTGACGACGAGATCGGGATCGGAGACTTCAGACACTGGGTCGATATCGTCGACACTCCGGATGCTCGAACCGCATTGTCCCGTCTGCGCTGGTTGGCCCGCGAGCAGGCGGCTCCGGTCACCGTCGACGTCATTTCGGCCGGCGGTTCTCGATCCGCCACACCTGAGATGCTCGATGCCGCCCGCCACGCCGTCCGCCTCTCAGGCATGGAGTTCGTGCTCTACGACCAGGATTTTCACGAACACATCGACTACAGGTGGACCATCGACCGAATCCACGACGGCGCCGCCAGACTTCGCTGCACACTCCCAGGAACCGACATCGATGACCAGGTGTTTCCCATCAGCTTCCACGACGAGCAGGACCTCACCAGGCGCATCGTCTCGCTGATGCAAGGTCGACTGCACCGCATTCGCTCCGTCTGGCCCTACAGCGGCCGCCAACCCATGGTCATCCGTGACACCACCTTGGCTCTCGCGCCGGGCACCGAACTTCCGGTGCAACGAATCACCTGGCTCGATCCCATGCGCAACAGCTTCCGTGCAGGACCGATGTTTAAGGCTCGAGTCCGGAAATCGAGCATGTTCGTCCACGAGCTCGAAATCGATGATTTTCTGCGCACCGGCGAGGGCCCGATCACCCTCGATCCCATGAGCAACGTCGCATTCAGGGTGTACGAGCTTCGCCAGGAGCCGCCGAACACGTTCCACCGCATCGCTACCGGGGTACTGGTGGTTCTCCTGACGCTGGCCGCTGTGGCGACGGTCACGGCCGCCCGCCGAGGCAGGAGAGCCGATTTCAGATTTGACGAGGAGACCTTGGCGTCGTGACCGCCCAGCGGACCGGTCATCGGCCAGAAACTGGCTCACTACCGCATCTTGAAGCGGATCGGAAAGGGTGCGATGGGCGAGATTTTTCTCGCCGAGGACACCAAGCTGGGTCGCAATGTCGCACTCAAAGTGCTGCCATCGGAATCGGTGATCGACGAAGATCGGCTCCGACGCTTTCTCCTCGAGGCCAGAGCCGTAGCGGCGATGAACCACTCGAACATCGTGACCATCCACGGTGTCGAGGAGTTCAACGGTGTCCATTTTATCGCCATGGAGTTCGTGGAGGGCCGCACCCTGCGTGAGATCATTCCCCGCGGCGGGCTCCCGTTCGAGGAATTTCTCCGGATCGCAGAGGAGTTGACCCGAGCCGTGGCGGCTGCCCACTCTGCCGGCATCACGCACCGCGACCTCAAACCCGACAACGTCATGATCACACAATCCGGGGGCGTGAAAGTCCTCGATTTCGGGCTCGCAAGGGTGATCGACCATCCACACAATGACGACGTGAAAGGCGCACCGCAGACTGCCCCATCGGGTCCAGGCTCCGAACGGCTGACCCAAGATGACAAGTTGATAGGAACCATCCCTTACATGTCTCCGGAACACGTCATCGGGCGCGGGATCGACCAAAGATCCGATCTCTTTTCACTTGCCATCATTCTGTACGAGATGCTCACCGGTGAGCGGCCATTTCACGGCCGGACCTGTGCGGGCCTGATGGCCTCGATTCTCCACTCACAACCCCGGTCCGTATCCTCGGAACGCCACGACATTCCCGAACAGCTCAGTCTCGCCATCGCTCTCTGTTTGGAAAAGGACCCGGCCGCGCGACTCCAGTCCGCCGAAAGCCTCTACGAACAGTTGAGGATTCTCCGCCTGCAGCGATCATCGGGGGCGGTGAGGGTAGAACGGGATCTCGTCGAACGTCGGAGTGGATCGCCGTTGATTTCCACAAACGCCCGGCGCCGAGTTCAGCGGCTCCTGTCGCGCCATCGAATCTCGCTCCTGCTCCTCACTGCGATCTTCCTGATCAACCTCATCGAGACCATGGTGGAAACCACTCTACGGAATCAATACGGATTCGGCCGGGAGCTGGAGTCCCAACTCGCTCGCGCTTCTCATTGGTGGGAAGGATCAGCGGTCATTTCAGCTTGGGATTCCGTTTCCCCGGTGGTGGTCTACGGCTACTCGATCGCCTATTTCTTCCTCTTACTCGCTCTGGTTGTGTTCACCGGTGTCGCTCTCGCAAAGAGACCGAACCAGGCACCCTTCCGTCTGTTCGCTTCGAGTATCGCGATGACCTACGCGGTCAGTCTGCCCTTCTTCCTCTTCTTTCCGGTTCCGGAGCGCTGGGCGTGGCCCGACTCCGGCGCCATCCTGTTGTCGGATCTCTGGGCTCCGTGGCTCATCGAGATCTTCCGGCCGATCTCCGGCCTCAACAACTGCTTCCCCA
>CAVWAW010000019.1:0-164501 GCA_963753035.1 uncultured Acidobacteriota bacterium
CCGCTCTTCGTCCACTGCTGTCACTGCCGCTGGTGCCAACGGGAGAGCGGGACCGCGTTCGCTCTCAACGCCCTCATCGAGGCCGATCGGGTCGAATTGCTGTCCGGGGAGGTCGAGATCGTCGACACTCCGTCCGAGAGCGGCAAGGGTCAGCGGATCAGTCGGTGTCCCAACTGCCGGGTGGCGGTGTGGAGCAACTACGGCGGTGGCGGTGACACGGTTCGCTTCATCCGCGTCGGAACACTTCTCGATCCCGACCGGCTGCCGCCGGACATTCACATCTTCACATCGTCAAAGCAGCCCTGGGTCATCCTGCCCGAGGGCGTGCCGGCGTTCGAGGAGTACTACAGCACCTCCGAGCAGTGGCCCGAGGCGAGCCTCGAACGTCGGAAGAAGCTGATCGCGAAGCTGAAGGCTGATGGGTGAGGCTCCCAACTCAGATCGGTTTGGAAAAGACAAATCAGGACTGGAAGTGACAACGATGGGAAAGCAAGGCGAGCGACACTTCGCCGAGAGGATAGGGTGGCTGCGGGCGGCGGTGCTGGGGGCGAATGACGGCATCGTTTCCACGGCGAGCCTGGTGGTGGGGGTGGCGTCGGCGCACGCGGCGCGTGGCGAGGTGCTCGTCGCCGGCATGGCGGGTCTGGTCGCCGGCGCCATGTCCATGGCCGCGGGCGAGTACGTCTCGGTGAGCTCGCAGGCCGACACCGAGCGGGCCGATCTGGAGCGCGAGCGCCGCGAGCTCGACGAGGACGTCGAGCTCGAGCGCGATGAGCTCGCCGCGATCTACGTCGGTCGTGGACTCGATCCGCCGCTGGCGCAGCAGGTGGCCGACCAGCTCATGGAGCACGACGCCCTCGGAGCCCACGCTCGCGACGAGCTCGGACTCAGCGAGATCCACAGCGCCCGTCCCTTCCAGGCGGCGGCGGCGTCGGCCGCGACGTTCACCGTGGGTGCGGCGTTACCGCTCACGATCGCCTGGGTCGGCCCCGTGGCGAACATGGTCCCCCTGGTCGCGGGCGGTTCCATCGTATTTCTGGCCCTCCTCGGAGGATTGGCGGCGAAGGCGGGCGGTGCCGGGATCGCCGTCGGCGCCGGCCGGGTGACCTTGTGGGGCGCCCTCGCGATGGCCGCGACAGCACTTGTCGGCAGGATATTCGGCACGGTCATCTGAACCGACGAGGGAATCAAACCCGCTCAGGGTGGGCGCTGGTAGTAGCGATAGCTCGCAAACCGGAAGATGCCGAAGACCGGGACCATCGCGATCAGGAACCACGGTGTCGTGTGGTAGGCGAGCGCCCAGCCGATCATGCCGAGCCAGACCAGACCCACCAGCATCAGGGTCGATCGGTTGGCGCGCAGCCACGATTCGCGCTGACGCTCGTCCATCCGCAGTACGTCCATTTCGTTCGTCATCGTCCCTGCTCCTCTGAAGGCTCGAGCTCGAAGAGCTCATCCACCCGCATCCCGAGTTCTCTTGCGATTCGGAATGCGACCAGGGTCGAGGGTACGTAATGGCCCTTCTCGATGGCGAGGATGGTCTGGCGACGGACCCCGACCCGTTCGCCGAGCTCCTGCTGCGTCAGGTCGATCCTGGCGCGGTGCTGTTTGACGTGGTTGCGGAGATCGGTCATGGTTTAAATGTACGGTTGTAAGAACTTTTTGTCAAGTATGGCGAACTTAATGTATGCAATTCACGACATTCTCGGCGAGCAGAATTGGTGTAGGACCCATGTATGATCGGACCCGTAGCCATGAACGACGACCCTCTCTCCAGCCTGTCGCTGCCCGCGATGAATCGGGGCGCTCGATGGTGATCCATCGCGGCGGTTGCCACTGCGGCGCTGTTCGCTTCGAGGTCGAGGCACCGGCGGAGCTCGATGCCGAGTTCTGCAACTGCTCGATCTGCTCGATGACCTCGTACCTCCATCTGATCGTGCCGGTGGGTCGATTCCACCTTGTGCAAGGTGAGGACGAGTTCGCGACCTACGCTTTCAACACCGGCGTCGCCCGGCACCTCTTCTGCCGGACCTGCGGCATCAAGTCCTTTTACGTGCCCCGCTCCAACCCGGACGGGATCAGCGTCAACATCCGTTGTCTCGATCCGGCGACCATCGCGGCGATCAGAGTGCGGTCGTTCGACGGGCGGAACTGGGAGCTCCACGCCGGCGAGCTTGCCCACCTGTCGGTGGACACGCCGGTTGGCGAGTAAGGTCACCGGCCCACCCTGCCCGAGGACGTGCCGGTGTTCGAGGAGTACTACAGCACGACCGAACAGTGGCCCGAGGCGAGCCTCGAGCGGCGAAAGAAGCTGATCGCGAAGCTGAAGGCTGGCGGTTAAAGCAAAGCAGCACAGCCTGGTCATTGACTTTCCGTTCCCTGAGCACTACATTTGAGATCAAGTCCCATTTTCGATAAGTGGTCACCCTGAAGGATCCGAAACGGAGGCCTCTCATGTGTCGACTGATCAATGCCCGGTTAGCGCGTCCTGCGGGTCAGGTGCTTCGGGTTCGCGGTGCAACCGCGATGTTGTGTCACGTTGTCGTGGTTGGAGCGATCGTCGTTGGTGCCGCCGCCCCTGTCCACGCTCAGCACGCGTACGCGGGAGTCTGGCGGGAGGGGACAGATGGCTATGCGCTTTGGGTCAATGACTCGTGGAACGGATTTGTGGCTCAATGGCAGGATCTGTCAGGTCAGGGGCAACGCCTCATCGATCTGGAATCGGACGAAGTCGGCGGACAACGGAAGTTCTCCGGCGTATATCGGGCCGGAACAGATGGTTACGCCCTTTGGGCGGGGGCGAATTGGGATGACTTCATCGCCCAGTGGACCGCCGCCGCGAGCAGCGGTCTTCGCCTGATTGATTTCGAGACCTGGCTCGAGGCTGGAACCCAACGCTATGCAGGGGTATGGCGCGGCGGGTCCGACGGTTATGCCCTCTGGGCCGGTCCGAATTGGGACGATTTCATCGCCGCGTGGACGACCCTCAGCGATCAGGGATTGCGGCTGGTTGATTTCGAGACCTGGAAGGAGGGTGGTACCTGGCGGTATGCGGGTGTGTTCAGAGCAGGCACCGACGGCCACGCTCTGTGGGCGGGCGATACCTGGCCGGGCTTTGTCCAGAAGTGGCAGGATCTCGCCGCGGTGGGGCTGCGTCTCATTGATCTGGAGACCTATGTCCAGGGTGGAATGCGGCGGTACGCCGGTGTCTTTCGTTCCGGTGTCGACGGCTATGCGCTGTTGAACGGAATCGACTACGAGAACTTCATTTCACAGTGGAACAGTCTGGCCGGGGTCGACGAGCGTCTGATCGACATGGAACGGTACCCCGGATGTTCCAGTTTTTGTGCCAACAAGGTCGTCGCCCCGGATTCGTACAATTACACGGTGACCGGTGAGATGACATACCGGTGGCCGGTGGATGCCAGCGCGGTCGGAAATTTTGTTCGGCTGTCGGCGGTGCACTTCCAGGTGACCCCGTTTCTCAGCCTGCCGTTCAGCGACCCGCAGGTCAAACGGATCGGAACCTGGAGGTACCACAATGACACCTGGCACCACGCGATCGACTACTTGAGAAATGACTATCTCACGTACTCGGTGAATGCCATGGCTCCGGGCGATGTGGTCCACGTGGGCTGGGACAACTGGTCGGGCAACACCGTCATCGTGAGTCACAACGTCGACGGTGTCGCCGACGCATTCCGCACCCTCTACATGCACCTCCGTAATGGCGCCGATGCCGACTGTAACCGCGCATGGGCGAATTCGGTGCCGGCGATCTCCGATCCGGTGGCCGAGGCCGAATACCGCGACCACCTCAACGCAACCGGGTGCCCCGAGGATCCGAGCATGCGCAACCCCGATCCGAACTTCTGGGGAACCAACGCCGAGACGATCCCGGTGTCCGTTGGTCAGTCGGTTGCCCGGGGACAGCAGGTGGCATGGGCGGGCAACACCGGGCCCGGTGGAAAACGCGGAGTTGGCGACCCCAACAGTCCGAACACCCATCTCCACCTATTCACCGCGCGACGTGATCCGACGGACAACAGGTACTACTTCGTTGATCCCTACGGAATCTATGCTTCACCGTCCTGCTATCCAGCGACACCTGGCGTCCAGGCGGGAGGGCCGTGTGCGAGATACCCGAACCTCTGGGGCGAAGGCGGTTCGTTCACTGTATTTCAATCGGCCTTCGAGTGGGGAGATCTCAGCGGCTGGAGCAGCGTCGAAGGTTATGAGGACCCGAGGCCGTAGAAACCGGTCGACCCCGGGGACAGCCCCTGCGACCCACCCGTTGCGGGTCGGTGTGGCGGTCGGGTGGATACTCGCTCTCAGGGTTATGACGACGCTCAGGTTTGAACCGCAGACGTGAGAATTGGTTTCCTCATCACCGGCCTTCTGGTCCGCTGTGACGCTTTGGCGTCCCAGCGGACCAGCGTCGCACCATCGGCGTGGTCGCGCGTGGGTTGTTTGGGAGGGCTGCGACCACGCCGATGGTGCGCCGGCGGCCATTGTGGTGCGGGCGTCTCGCCCGCAGGGTGCGTTTCTGTTGAGGCGATCGTCCACTTCGAACCGGCGATCCGTCCATCAGCCCCGGCCTTCTGGGACGTCGGACGTCCCAGCGTCGCCCGATCAGCGTGGTCGTTCGGTGGTGACAGGAGAGGGTGTAGACCACGCTGATTGGGCGAACGGCGGCCTCCTTCGTAGCCGGGAGAATTGACCTCGAGGCGCCTCCCGAGGGAGCCCGGTAGCGCCATTGTGCGTGGCGCGTGGCGGTGCCGGATGGTTGATCCTGCACAATGGCGTACCCGGCACCCCGCCGCACGGCATCACTTGGTTTTCTGGGGCCGTTGACATCCGACGGGGGTGTGGAACTGTTCGCGGCCCCTGCCGCTGTTCCGGACGCGGGTTCAACCTCGTTCCGTGAGCGCGACCCCCGCGATGACGAGTGCGGTGCCGACAACGAGTCCGAGGGTGATGGGTTCGCCGAGCACGACGGCGGCGGCGACGGCGGTCATCGGCGGGATGGCGTAGAGATAGACCCCGACCTTCTGCGATTCGGTCCTCTGCAGCGCGGTGAAGTAGAGCAGCACGGCGAGGAAGTTGCAGGCGGCGCCGAGAAAGATGACCGCGACCCAGGCGGTGGGGGTGATCTCGGCGACACTGAAACCGGTGCGATCCATCTCGAACCACCCGACCGGGGCCATCCAGGTGGCGCCGATGAGGGTCACGGTGGCGGTGACGGTGAGGGCGCCCAGTTTGTCTGTGAGCTTCTTGCCGAAGACGGTGAAACAACCCCACATGACGATGGAGGCGAATACCAGGATGTCACCGATGAGATTGCCGTCGAGAGAGAAGCCGGCGAGGGTCTCAGAGCCCATGACGACGAGAACCCCGGCGATGGCGATGACGATGCCGATGATCTTTCGGGCGTTGAGTTCTTCGCCGAGAAAGAGTACCGCCAGCAGGAGGATCGTGATCGGACCCGTGGCGACATAGACCGAGGCGTTGGAAGCATTGGTGGTCTGGAGTCCGACGGTCTGGAAGCCGTAGTGGAGCCCGGCGCCGAAGAGGCTGAGACCAAAGAGTTTGAGGAGGGTCTTGCCATCGTTGATCCGGCGCCAGCGACCGGTAAAGACGAGCAGCGGAAGAAAAAAGATCGAGGCGATGAGCAACCGGAGCGAGACCACGGTCAAGGGCGGGATCACCCCGAGGGCGATCTTGGTTGCGACAAAGGAGATCGCCCAGAGAAAGCAGGCGCCCAGCAGGGCCAGTCTGGTGTTGGTGTTCAAGCGGTCCGGCCCCGGTGACGGTCGATGGCCGCGCGGATCGCACGGATGTGATCGGGGCCGGTGCCACAGCAGCCGCCGATGACGGCGACGCCCAGATCCATGAGTTCGCCGACCCTGGACGCCATGTCGTTGGGCGACTCGGGGTAGTGAAGCTCGCCGCCCGAATTCTCGGGCAGACCGGCGTTGGATTGGATGGCCAGGGGCACCGTGGCGTGGGCGGCGAACTCGCGCGCGAGCTCGACCATGGTGTCCACCCCGTTGCCACAGTTGGAACCGACGAGATCGGCGCCGGCGTCGATGAGCACCGAACTCGCCTGCGCGACGGTATTGCCCATGGTGGTGAAGAACCCGCGTGGGGTCGCGTTGAAGGTCATGGTGGCGACGATGGGGACCGATGGCGAGCGCCGGCGGGCCGCCTCGACCGCGAGCCGCGCCTCCTCGAGATCCATCATGGTTTCGATGCAGATGAGATCGGCGCCGGCCTCGATGAGCGCACCGATCTGGCGGCTGAAGCCTTCGACCATGACACCGGGATCGGTGTCGCCATAGGGAGTGAGGATCTTGCCCGTCGGACCAACCGAACCCGAGATCAGCGCCCGGCCCTCGACGGCGGGCTGAATGGCTTTGACCGCGGCTCGGTTGATCTCTTCGGTGCGGTCGGCGAGTCCGTGAGTCGCCAGATTGAGGGGTGAGGCGCCGAAGGTGTTGGTGGTGATGAGCTGGGCGCCCGACTCGAGATAGAGCGCTGCGATTTCGGCGAGGACCTCGGGCCTCGTGAGGTTGATCTCCTCGAAGCTGTCGCCGGGTTTGAGCCCACGCGCGATGAGTTGGGTTCCCCATGCGCCGTCGCCGCACCAGGTTTCGCCGTCGGTCAGACGGGACCGAAGACCGGTGGTCATGCGGCCCCCATCAGACGCTTGACCGACACCACCGCGGAACCGGCGTCGTAACTGGAGCCGTCGGCCCCGATCTCGTCGGCGAAGTCCTGCAACAACGGGGCGCCCCCGGTGATGATCCGGATCCTGGAGTCGGGATCCCGCCGACGGATGAGATTGATCACATCGCGCAACCCTGAATCGATGGCCTGTCTGGTGAGTTCGGCAACCGCATGCTGGTCGCCGCGCTGCAAACTCTCGCTTATGTTCTTCAGAACCTCCACCGCCGTCCTCCCAATAGAATCCAGAATCATCACAATCCGATCGCCGAAGGGCCCAGGAAATCCAGGCCCGACGCTGCCGTCAGATCTGAAAATACAACGATTTGTTGGAAAGCGGGACGAATCCGTTCCGAAGAGGGGTCCAGGTCCGACCCGGGTCGGTTACCCTGTGGTGTCCGAAATCCGAAAAAACGCCTATTGGGAGTTGTTGTCATGGCCGATGAAGAAAACAAAAACTGGATGAGCTGTCTCGGATGGGGTTGCCTCATCGTGGTGGTTGTGTCGGTCCTCGGGATCGGCGGTTGCGTCGCGTATTTTTACAAAGGCGGTTCGGGAGCGCATGCGGCGGCCGATGCCTATCTCGGTTCTGTGGATGGCGGCCGATATGAAGAGGCGTTTCAGGCGCTCGGGCCCGGCTACCGCGAAGATCGCGGGCTCGCCGAGTTCGTTGCATTCGAGCAGGCTGCCCGTGCCCAGATGGGAGCCTGCGGCGCCTGGCGGATGAGCGGCACCAGCTTCAATCGGGAGTCGGGACGCTCGGTGGCCATGCTCACCTACCAGGGTTCGTGTGACGGCGGCCCCGTGGAAGTCCATTTCAACCTCGAGCAGCTGGAAGGGCAGTGGGTGATCCAGGACATCCGCTACCAGGAGCCTGGAGTGTCGGTCATCCCGGTCTGCGCCGAGTGCGGCGCCGTCGTGCCGCCGGGGGCCAACTTCTGCGCCAGCTGTGGAGAGGCGGTTGGAGGCGGCGCCACCCTGGATGAGGATCCCGTCGGAGGAGACGAGCCCTCCGAATGAGTGGGGGAATCCTCAACGACCGGCCGCCGGCGCTGACCTGATCCGGATCTCGCACGCCCCGTGGCCGGACGAGTCTTGAGCCGTCCGGTAGTCGCGGGTACACTCGTCGTTCGTCTGTCCGCTCCCGGGGGCGGAGACGGGGGATGATGGGAAGAGGAGCGGTGAGATGGAGAATCCTGATTGGTACACGGGATCGGATCCTTCGGGTCGGGTCGCCGCCGGGATCGAGTCGGTCATCGAACGTATGGATGCCCGGACCGCCGACCACGGCGATACTGAACTCCTGCAGAAGCTCCTCTCCTATGAAGAGGAACCCAACTGGCGCGGTTTTCTCCAAGGGCTGGTCGGGACGATTTTCTACGATCTCGAGGAAATCGAGAGCGCCCGCAAATTTCTCGCCGAATCGGTCTCCGGCTACAAGGCCTATCTCGAAACCTTTGACGAGGTTCTCAGCGTCTACTGCCAATCCTGCTACACCCTGGGCGTCATCCTCTTCGACGATGGCCGCTACGACGAGGCCATACCGTGCTTCCTGCGTTGCCTGCCCTATATGAACGAGGTCTACGACGAAACCTACATCGGCCACATCCACACCTTTCTCGCCCTCTGTCTGAGTTGGACCAACCAGCCGAGCGCGAGCGTGGTGTTTTCCGAAGCCGCGGCCTTTGTCCGCCGCTGCGACTGCGAGTCTTTGGAACAGCTGATGGTGGCGTTCGGCAACGCAGGGGAGAACGAGAAGGCCGCCGACGTCTTCCATCTTCTCCAGGCCAACTGCCAGGACTACGAGAATTTCGACAGGGTCCTCGAGTACGCAGAGCAGAATCTCGGCGAGCTGGGTGTGGTGAACTGACCGCTGCCGCGCAGTTCTCAGGTTCTAAGTTCTTAGTTTTAAGTTACATCGCATTAGAGCCCGTTGCGGAAACGAGGTTCCTGCGATGAAAACTCAAAAATTCTAAAAACTGAGAACTGAGAACTATTAGAACGGCCACACGAGCGGGATCAGCAGCGTTGCGAGCACCCAGAAGATGATCGTCAGCGGGACGCCGACCTTCATGTAGTCGCTGAAGCGGTACGAGCCGGGACCATAGACGAGCAGATTCGTCTGATATCCCACCGGTGTCATGAAGCTGGCCGAGGCGCCGAACGCGATGGCGACGAGCAGCGGTCTCGGATCGATGCCGAGGCTGGCGGCGGTGGTGATGGCTATGGGTACCAGAAGCGCCGCCGTGGCGGTGTTTGACATGAACGCCGTGAGGACGGTGGTGACCAGATAGAGCGCGGCGAGGATCGCCATGGGGCCGTGGGCTGCCGACCCAGTTGATGAGGAGGTTCGCGAGCAGATCGGCGCCGCCGGTCTTCTGCAGGGCGATGCCGAGCGGCAGGATGCCGCCGAGGAGGAAGACCACCTGCCAGTCTACGGCGCGGTAGGCCTCGTCGATCGGAGGCTGCCGGTGAGGATCAGCAGGATCGCTCCGACCAACGCCGCCGCCGAGATGTGGAGCAGACCGGAGGCGGCCGCGACGAATCACTCCGGCGACGATCAAAATGGCGGTGAACCGGCGGCGGGGTTGTTCGTCGAGGGGGCCGACATCGGAGACGACGACGAACTCGCGGCGCCGCTTGAGTCGACCGAGCTGGTTCTTCGGCGCCTCGATGAGCAGGGCGTCTCCGGCCGCCAGCGGGGTGGTGGCGAGACGGCTGTGGCGGATCTCGTCGTGGTGGCGGATGGCGAGAACCGTCGCCCCGAAGCGGTTACGGAAATCGCTCTTGTTGAGGCTCTTGCCGATGAGGGTCGAGCCCGGCGCCACCACCGCTTCGATGATGGTGGCGTCATCGGCCTCGAGACCGAGGTCGCCCCAACTGCGGCCGTGGCGGATCTGGATCCAGTCGGCCGCGCGCAGAGCCCGCATGCCGGGCAGGTCGGATCGAACCCACAGGACGTCGCCCTCCTCGAAGACCGTGTTGACTTTGCGGCAGGGTCATGGTCATCACCCTGACGGACCACGGCAAGGACGTCGACATCGGTATCCGACAGGGCGCTGTGGCCGACCGTTGCATCGATCAGAATGGATCCGGGGACGATCTCGAGTTCGGTGAGATAGCTACCGACATCGAACTCTTCGGTGAGGTCGGCGCCGTGACCGCGGTCGGGAAGCAGGCGGTAGCCGATGGTCGCCATGTAGATCAGACCCACCGACGGCCAGGGCGATGCCGACCCCGGAGAGTTCGAACATCCCGATGGGCGGCTGGCCGTGTTGCTTCGGCCATGGAGCTCACCAGGAGATTCGTCGAGGTGCCGATGAGGGTGCACGACCCGCCGAAGAGCGATGCGAAGGACAGCGGGATGAGGAGCTTCGAGGGACTGGTTTTGATTCGGCGCGCCATGGTGAGGACCGGCGGCAGGAGGATCGCGACGGCGGCCGTGTTGTTGATGAAGGCGGAGATCGTGCCGATGGAGCCCATCATGGCGACCAGCGCGCCTCGCGGGCTTCGTTGACCCGAGCCCGCCGAGCAATTCGCCGACACCGGCGACGGCGCCGGTTCGCTCCAGCCCGGCCGAAAGGACGAACATTGCCGCGACAGCGACGTGGCCGGGTGGCCGAAACCCGAAAAGCCCTCCTCCGGAGTGATGATGCCGCTCATCAAAAGCGCGCCGAGGATGATCATGGCGACCATGTCCGACCGGAGCCGGTCGCTAACGAAGAGCACCACTGCAACGACCATGAGGCCGAGCACGAAGGCGGTGGATGTTTCCATGGGGGGGATTATTTCACGTTCTGGTCGCAGACGGTTGCAGAAAGATCCTGGGACCGGGTATCATTTCTTTGGAATGAGCTGCCGAAAAGGGAAATCAAAGGCAAAACCCAAGCCGGGGCGATTCCGCTGCGAAGATTGCGGAGCGGTGGTCAAGAAGAAGAGTGATGTCTGTGACCCGAAGAAGGTCAAAAAGACATAGCCCCTGTCTTTGTTGATATTGCAGGCTGGCGGTCTGTCATCCCGTGTCGACCCGCGCTTGAGCCGCGGACCCAGCCCGTCTATCCTAGTGCACCCCGCCACAATTGATGGTGGTATTCGTGCACCGATGCATCCTTCCTGCCTGCACTTCACTCTCTCAAGATACAACGAGTATTCCTCGGTCGTGAAGTGCAGGCAGGAAGGTGCCTCGGCACCCTCGATAGCGCACCCTAATTGTGGCGCGGGTACACTAGCTCGGGTGCGGATCGGCCGGCGCGGGGGATCATGAATCACTCACAGGTCAATGTTGTCTATCGCGGTGTGGCGCACCGGGTCCCGTCGGGCTCGACGGTGGCCGATGTGGTGCGCGAAATCGATGGCGAGATCCCGGATACGGTTCTGTCGGCTCTTGTCAACCGCCGCCAGGTGATGCTCGACTTTCCCATCCGCGGCGACGCCGAGATGGAGCTCGTCCGCTATGGAGATCGCGATGGCGAGTCGGTTTACAAGCGATCGGTGAGCCTGGTGTTCTACGAGGCGTGTCTCGAACTCTATCCGGGTGTCCGGATGGTGATCGGTCAGTCCCTCGGCAATTGTTACCACTATCAGCTTCGCGGCGAGAAGCCCGGCCTCTTGGAGATGGCGGCCGCGGTCGAAGCGAAGATGCGCGAGATCCACCAGGAGCGCCGTCCATTCCGCCGTCAAACCGTCACCATCGAAGAGGTCGAGAACTTCTTCCGTGAACAGGGGAGAGAGGACAAGCTGGCGCTGCTGAGAACCCGCCGGTCGTCCACGGTCCACACCATTTCATGCGGCAGCTTTGTCGACATGGCTCATGGTCCCTATGCGCCCGATACGGGGTGTCTGCCGACGTTTGGGGTCATGGCCTTCGAAGACGGACTCCTGTTGCGGTTCCCACGACGCGGCGATCGGAGCCGGCTGCCGAAATTCACACGGCGCCCGCTGCTCTTTTCGACCTATGCCGAAACCCGGCGTTGGCAGGAGCTGCTCGAAATCGAGAACATCGGCCAGCTCAACCATCTGTGCATCAACGGAGGCATCCGGCCCATCGTCCGGGTCGCCGAGGGGCTGCACGAGAAGAAGATCTCGCAGATCGCCGACGAGATCGCGGGTCGATCGCCGGGAGTCAGACTGGTCACGGTGGCCGGGCCCTCCTCATCAGGAAAGACAACGTTTGCCAAGCGGCTCGGGGTCCAGCTCAGGGTCAACGGATCTGGAACCAGTCTCGTTATCGCTGGACAACTACTATGTCAATCGTGAAGACACGCCTCTCGACGAGGATGGGAAGCCGGATTTCGAGGCGTCTGGAGGCCATCGATCTCGAGCTCTTCCACGATCACCTGTCGCAGCTCATGGACGGCCGACCGGTGGCCACACCCGCGGTTCGATTTTCGTCGTTGGTCTTCGCACCCCGGCCGATGAGTGGCAACACCATGCAACTCGGAGAGAATCAGATCCTCGTCATCGAGGGCATCCACGGGCTCAACGATCAGTTGACCTCTTCGGTCCCGCGCAGCCGAAAGTACCGAATCTATGTATCGGCGCTCTCGCAGCTGGCCATCGATGATCACAACCGGATCTTCACCTCGGACGCCAGACTCGTGCGGCGGCTGGTCCGCGACCGCTTTTTCCGCGGTTTCACCGCCGAGCGAACCCTGGATCTATGGGGGCGGGTCCGCCGTGGCGAGGGCCGTTGGATCTTCCCATTCCAGGAAGATGCCGATGTGATGTTCAACTCGGCCCTGGTCTACGAACCGGCGGTGCTCAAGGTTTTCGCCGAGCGTTTTCTGCTCCAGGTCCCGCGCGAGAGCCGGGTCTATCCCGAGGCGTTCCGGCTGCTCAAGTTTCTCTCCCTCTTTGTTCCGGTCTTTCCGGACGAGGTGCCACAGACCTCGATTCTGCGAGAGTTCATCGGCGGCAGCAGCTTCGACCAGCTCGGCTGAGCAGGATGCGCGCCGAACTCGTCGTCGAAAATTAGCGGCTGCGTATCCCGCAAGCCGAATGCGAACTCGACTATCGGACGCCGTGGGAGTTGCTGGTCGCCACCGTGCTTTCGGCCCAGTGCACCGATCGAAGGGTGAATCAGGTGACCCCGGCGATCTTTTCCTCGTTGGCCGGGACCGGCCGAGCTGGCCGAGGCCACCCAGGAGGAACTCGAGACCGTGATCCGATCCACCGGGCTGCATCGATCCAAGGCCAAGAACCTCAGAGGGGCGGCGCGTCGAGTCGCCCTCGATCACCGGGGGGAGGTGCCCGCCGATTTGGAAATTCTCATCGGACTGCCCGGAGTCGGTCGAAAAACCGCCAAGGTGGTGCTCGGCGAGGCCTTCGGGGTGGCGGCCGGGATCGCCGTTGATACGCACGTGCGGCGGCTTGCCAACCGATTGGGTCTGTCGTCGGCCGGTGATCCCGAGCGGGTCGCGGCCGATCTGGAAGCCGCGGTTCCACAGGATGAGTGGGTCGATCTGTCCAAGCGTCTCGTCCTTCATGGGCGCCGCGTGTGCAGCGCTCGGCGCCCCGCTTGCTGGGACTGTGTGCTGGACTCGTTCTGCGACCGTATCGGTGTCGCCGACGGCAGAGATTCCTCTGGTTTGTAACCATATCCGAGTGATCAGAGTCCACCGGAAGCTTGTATACTTGGGGATCGTGGAGGATGTGGCGTGGCCGAACCCTTGAGTGTGTTGATTGCAGACACGAATGATGAGCGTCGTCGCGAGCTGGGTCTCGCGCTCTACGAAGGCGGGATCGAGGTCGTCAACGCGGTCAACGCCGAAGAGGCGCTACGGTATACCGCCGGACTCGATCCCACGTTGGTGGTGATTCACTCGGATCTCGAGGGGATTTCGCCGATGGATCTCTACGCGAGATTGGCCGGGACCGGTCTCGGTCTGCCGCCGTTTCTGGTCCTGACCAATGAAAACGATACGGATCACGACGCGATCGACGGGGGGGACTTCCACTTCCTGACCGCCGATGATCTTGATCCGGCTCGATTCCTCCTCCAGGTTCGGTTGCTCTTGCTCGGCCGTGAGATCGGCGCCGAGATCGGAGAATCTCTCGAATCCCTGTACGGCGATCTTACGAGAATCGCGGTCGGTGACCTACTCCGGGTATTGGAGCGAGACGCCATCACGGGTCATGTCCGGCTGAGTGTGGGCCCCGGAGCGGGGATATGGCTGTCCGAAGGCAAGGTGATTCAGGCCTACTGGGGGGGATTGAAGGGCCGAAAGGCGTTCAATCGAATCGCCGGCCTCCACCAAGGGGCGTTTGTCCTCGATCTGGTGCCCGCAAGCGTGGAGCCGGCCATCGAAGCGGATCTCGGGGTGCTCGTGAGCGACGCCATCGAAGAGCGCCTCCAACTCGAGGATCTCTTCGACCGACTTCCATCGCTCAAGGCCAGGGTCGATATCCAGATGGGCAACGATTTCTTCGCGCTCGAATTCACACCTTTAGAACGTGAGGTGTTGACCCAGATCCAAGGGGCGCGAAATCTCGGTGATCTCATCAACCGGGTGGCCACGACCGATCTCGAAACGGTGCAGGCGATTGATCACCTTGCCATCATGGGCGTGCTGCAGATCAAAGAGCCATCCAATCGGGTTCACCTGGTCACCGATTCAACGTGTGATCTCTTGCCTTCGTTCGCCCGGCGTCAGTCGATCCACATCGTGCCGCTGTCCGTCGTCTTCGGCAAGACCGTCTACAAGGATGGGGTCGATCTGTTACCGGATGAGTTCTACCAGATGCTCAAGGGCACAGACATTTTTCCCGCCACGAGTCCGCCGGGGAAGGGCGAATTCCTCGAGATATACCGCAGGCTGGTGGCAACCGGCGATGTGGTGTCGATTCACATCTCGGCCAAGCAATCCCTGACGTCTCAACACGCGGCAGAAGCGGCCAAGGACGGCGCCAATGAATTCGCTCAGCTGCGTCTCGAGGCGGACGGCGTCGGGGAACCGGATATTCGGATCATCGATTCCAAATCGGATTCCGTGGGTCTGGGTCTCCTCGTCGTCTTTGCGAGCCGGATGATCGAACGCGGTCTCGGTATCGACGAGATTGTCGCTCGTTTGGAGGACATTCGTGAGCGGATGGAGTTCCTCTTCCTGGTGGACACCCTCGAGTTTCTTCGCAAAGGTGGGCGGATCGGTCAGGCGCAAGCCCTGCTCGGAACCCTGCTCGGGATCAAACCGATCCTCGGGATAGTGGATGGCGAGGTGGTTCCGGTGGACAAGGTTCGCGGCGGTAAGAAGGCGCAGCCGAAGCTCATGGAGATCCTGAGCACGAGGATCGACACCAACCGACCGGTTTTTGTCGCCATGGCGCATGCGTCGGCTCCAACGTGGGGTGAACGACTCAAGGAGCTGCTCAACGACACATTCGACATCGTCGAGATGCTCGAGGGTGAGATCGGACCAGTAGTCGGCGCCCACGCCGGACCCGGCGCGGTCGGTTGCATCATCTTCGAGCCCACCGACGAAGAGCTCGATCTCCTTCAGACCAGAGACTGAAAGCTCAGCCCTGCCACGCCTCGATGCTGGCGATGGTAACGACCTTGCCTTCGATTTCGGTTTCATCACCGACCTTGCAGCCAAGGAGCGCCTCGGCGAGGCCGGAGCCGTTGGCGAAGATGCGCTGGTCGACATCCGCGTCCCAGACACCGAGGATCGTCAACGGTTTGGCGTCGCCTTCGAAATGGACGACGGTGCCGATATTGACGCGATCCGTGTCGGCCTTACCGGGTTCGAGGGTGCGAACCTCGCGGATTCTCTCTGAAGCTTGGCGGCGCGCGCCGACTGAAGCTCCTGGCGATCGCGGAGCATGTGGTATTCGAAGTTTTCCCGGAGATCACCCTCGGCGGCGGCGGCGTTGATCCCCTTGAGGGTCTTGGGAATCTCCACCTCGAGCAGCTGTTTGAGTTCGGCCCGTTGGGCGTCGATGGCCGGCTGGGTCGCAACGAGAAGCGGGCCCTCGTCCTCCGGTTGACTTGATCCATGCGCCTGGTGAGCCGCCTGTTCGACGAGGCTGACCCGTTGGGGTTCGACACCCGGGAGTCGGCCAATTCGCTGGCTGAAGCGCTGCGCCTGACCCTCGTTGGCGCTCTCGAGGAGCAATCGAATCGCCACCTTGCCGCCGTCCAAGAGCGCTTTGCACCGGCCGCGCAGCGAGGCGAACTCTCGCCGGCTGAGTCCGTCGGGGATCTTCTCGAGCAGCGAGGGGGTCATCCGACGACGGATCGGTTCCGGTGAGTCGGGGTTGGTCATGCGCTCGCACGCCCAGATGAACTGCGTGGCGTGCTTGACGTGGTTCCGAAAGACCGCTTCGATGGCGGCGTCGAGGGTGTCGGTTGCTCCGGCGCGGTCGAGGGCGGAGGCGATGGTGTCGAGGATCGCCGGTGTGCTCTCGTGCAGGAGCCACTCGCCCCAGATGGCGGTCCAGTCATCGGGGCGGGCCTTGCGGATGGCCTCGAGAGCCGCCATGCGTGACTGTCGGTCCTGGATTCCGCCCAGGAGATGAAGGGAGTCGGCGTTTGCGATGATCGCCGCCTGGGCCGTGGCGGCAGCGTCCTGTCCACCGGGAAGCGCATCGAGAGCCGTCGCGGTTTCCCATGCCAGTCCAGGATCGTCGTCGAATGATTCGATGGACCCTGCGAGAATTCGATTGGCTTCGTCCGAGGCCTCTTCTCCCCGAGATGCGAGCCGTTTGGCGATGGTCAGACGCTGCCGTGGATCGGCCTCCTCGAGTTCGGTCGAGCAGTACACCGGTCGCATTCTCGGCGCTGTCGCTGACCGAGTAGCGGAGTCGTGAGCCGGTTCCCGGAGGTCAGGATCCGCGGGTGTTTGCGAGCCTTGTTCCACCACGAGGTCCAGTTTTTGTCCGGCACGACGTCGACGAGACCCGCCTTGATCGCAGACACGCTGACATCCTCGCCGAGGCTCTCGATGAGTTCGACGAGCGCCTCGCCCTGATTCTCCAGCGCAAATGCCGTAAGCGTTTCGGCGTCCTCCACTTTGCGGCGGCGGAAGTCGCCCTCGGGCAGGGGTCGGAGATAGCGGGCAACCGCGCCGAACGGCACCGAGACCGGCCGCCGGCCGCCGAGATCGACCTTGATGTTGTCGAGTTCGAGGTTGAGTTCGATGACGCGTGCCGACGCCCTGACCCATCGACTTCGACGATGGTTCCGGTGTCGTGGTTGAGCCAGTTCTCGATGTTCTTGATGGCTTCAGCAGGTTTCTTCTGCGAGGCCAGGGGATAGCGGGAGACGACGGCATCGAGGGAGGGGCTGTCTGCGCGGGTCGCCGCCAGCGCTTTTTGCAGGCGCTCCGACGAGTGCGGCGTTGGGTTTGCCCACGAGCCGAACCTGTTCCCTGAGCGCGGCCATGGCCTGGAAACGGGTCGTCGCGACCTTCGAGGGTGTCGACGAGCAGATCGAGCAGAGTCATGGCCAGGTTCTTTCGCCCCGCCTGAAAGATGAGGCGGCGAACCTCGAGCAGTTCGTCGACGCGAATCCGGTCGCGGTCGAGGGCCTCCAGCCAGAGTTCTTCGACACGGTCGAAGTCCTGTTTGTCGAGTGCGTCTTGGAAGGCTGGGCTGATGGCGGCTCGGTCGGGCATGTGGTATCTCCTGGATCGACGGCGGGCGCGCGACGGACAGAGATTGTAGCAAGAACCAGGCTGTTTTGCGGGGTGAGATAAAGTGAAGGCCTTCGGAGGTGATGATGCGAAACATATTCTTCGGGCTTGCGCTTGTGTTGTCCGCGCGCTGCGGGGGCGACCGAACTGGACCTGCTGCCGCTGGGTGAGGAAAGCCGCGCTTGCGAGCTCGGCTCTGCTGAGGCCGGGTCGATTTTTGACACGACAAGCCGAAGCGCCGTAGAAATCGAGGAGCTGACGGGCCGGTTGGCAAAGGCCGATGTTGTCCTCCTGGGTGAAGAACATACCGCCATGGATCAGAAGATCCTCCACGCCCGTCTTGTCGAGGGCATGGCCGCTACCGGGAGAAAGATCGTGCTCGCCATGGAGTTCTTCCAGCGCAGCGATGATGCGGTCCTCGAGCAGTGGGTGGGGGGAGAGATCGACGAGCGCGGAACTGCTCGAAGCGACGGGGTGGTACGACCGCGGCGGATACCGCTGGGAGTACTATCGGCCGGTCATGGAGGTCGCCCGCACCCATGGGATCACGGTTGTGGGCGCCAACGTGCCCCGCGAGATCCCGAGGACGGTCAACCGAGGCGGTCTTGATGGGTTGTCGGATGAACAGCGCGCCGAAATCGGTGAGGTTTCGACCGATGGGTCGCCCCAACACCGCTATTTGATTTCGAGGTACTTCGGCGACACCGTGGCCATGCTGCCCCCGGGTTGGTTCGACAATATGTACGCAGCCCAGTGTTTGTGGGACGTCGTCATGGCGAGGTCGATCCTGGGCGAGGTGGCCCCCGACACGACGGTGGTGCTGGTGGTGGGCTCCGGGCACATCGCCTATGATCTCGGGATCCCACGCCGTCTCGATGAGGAGCGCGAAGCGGCAGGATTGCCTCGGTTGAGGATCGCGACGTTTTGTCCGGCCACGGCGCCGGCGCCCGATCCCGAGGGTGAACCCAGCGGCCACCCCATGGGTGGCGGAGGCCATGGGTCCGGCGAGAGTTCCGGAGCACCGGCGCAGTTCGCCATGTCGCTGGCGGATTTTGTCGGGGCATTTCCAGATCGCGGCGGCATCGAGGCCTTCCCGACCGTGGGTCTGAAGCTCAAAGAAGACGACGGCGGTCAACCGGTGGTGTCGATGGTCTGGCCGGATACCCTGGCCGAAGAGGTTGGATTCGAATCCGGCGACCGGGTTCTCGATGTCAACGGCGTCGCGCCCGAAAGCCTCGGCGAGCTCCGATTCCTGATCGCCGATATCGAATGGGGAGAGCGTCTCGGTCTTCTTCTCCATCGCGGGGAAGAAACCACCGAGGTCGCGGCTCTGCTGTATCCGAACGTGGATCTCTCCGATGAGTCTGTCGCGCCGGGTTTTGAACTCGAGCCATGGTGCCGCTCAACCCTGCCTCGTCCATATCGGCCAGCCAACAGGTGTTCCCCGACGGCCTTGCGCAGTGGTCACTGGTGACCAACGATGGTGTTCCGGCCAGAGCCGAACTCCGTCGCGACGGAGTGCTGGACGAGGTCCACGAACTCGACCAAGACGGTCGTGTGAGGCGAAGCCTCTATCGGTCCGCACTCGATGATGGGACCGTGGAACGCCGCTATCTCCGCGACGACGCCGGTGCCGTGACAGAGACAATCAGCCTCGACCGCACAGGAGCAGAGATCGAGTAGGGCGAGGCGTGGATTCCACGCTCGAGACAAACCGGTGAACGTGGAACGGTGTCTGCGTGAGCGGCCTCTGGCGGCGTGAGTCGACGGTTGTTACCGGAGCGCATAATGGAACCGCGAAGACGCCAGGGACGCAAAGCCGCCGCGAAGTCAATTCAATGACTCATCGCAGATCTCTGGATCAGGTTTGCACTGGGAGTCCGGGTCAGACGGCGACGCTTGGCGGTAACTTGGCGAGCGTCGCGTCTTCGCGGTTTCATTGTGCGCAGGGAGAGCGAAGATCGCTGAATCGAGGGAAAACCCTGAGGGCGCCGGCCATCCTCAACGGAGCTGGCGGATGCCTAGCTCGTCGCCTCGCGTTTGGGGATCTTCAAGACGTCGCCGGGATAGATCCTCGAGGTCGAGAGCCCGTTCAATCGTCGCAGTTCGCGCACCGAGACACCGAACTGCCGCGCGATGTCGGAGAGGGTGTCGCCCTTGCGCACCCGATAGGTGGTGGATGACGATCCGCTTTTTTCAGTTGCGGTGTTGGCCGAGCCCGGAACGGTCAGGGAGTTCCCGGGATAGATCCTTGCGGTATCGAGCCCGTTGACCCTCCTGAGTTCCGCCACCGATACCCGGTACCGGGATGCGATCCCCGACAGCGTGTCGCCCGAGCGGACGGTATAGCGACCCGACCAATCTGCGGTTGCGGTTGCGGTTGAAGGCCTGGAGGAGGCTCCCCCTGAACTCGATCCCGAGGGGAGATTGAGCCGTTGGCCGGGCTGGATGACGCTGCGCCGGCTGAGGCCGTTGGCGGCGCAGAGTGCGTCCAACGAGATACCGAACGCCCGGGAGATGTCCCACAGGGTGTCGTTGCTCTGTACGACGTAGCCTCCGTTGTCGGCCTGGCGTTGGCTGGGGCCGCTGGGGGCGTTTGCAAATCTGGGGACGATGAGACTCTGGCCGGGATGGATCATGGTTCCGCGGAGACCGTTGGCTTGTTTGATTGCTCCGACGCTCGAGCCGTACTGTGCCGCGATGGTGGACAGCGACTCACCCCGGCGAACGGAGTGAATCATCCTCGGAGCCCAGTCCGACCGAGGGGTTTCCGCGAGGACGGAGATGACCTCCTGACCCTCGCCTTTGGGAAGCCAAAGCCAGGTGACGCGGTTGGCGGGGGTCAGATCGCGCCGAATGGCGGGATTGAGATCGCGAAGCTCGTCCACCGAAAAACTGGTCTGATCGGCGAGGAACTGCAGGTCGAGGGCATCCGGCACATCCACCCGGTCAAAGTCCCACTCTCGATCTGCGGGGACCGGAAAACCCCAGTTTGCGGGGTCTTTGGCAATGATGATCGAGGCGATGAAAGCCGGAACGTAGCTCCGCGTTTCACGGGGGAGATAGCGTTGCAGCGTCCAGAAGTCCCGACTGCCTGATTTGCGGATGGCGCGCCGAACGTTTCCGCTTCCGGAATTGTAGGCGGCCAGTGCGAGATACCAGTCATCAAACTCGCGGTGGAGGTCGGTCAAGTAGGCCACCGCCGCTTCGGTGGACCGGACGGGGTCCCGCCGTTCATCGACCAGAGATCCGATTTCGAGGCCGTAGTACCGCCCGGTGGCGGACATGAACTGCCACATCCCGTGGGCGCGTGCGCGGGAGTAGGCTTTTACCGAGAATGCGCTTTCGATCAAAGGAAGATAGGAGATCTCCACCGGCAGACCAGCGGCGCGGAACTTGGCGCGGATCATTGGCAGATAGTCACCGGCCCGACTGAGACCTGTGGATATCCGGTTCCGGTACTCTCCCTCGGCGATCATGGCGTCAAGGAATTTTTCCACGGTCGGATTGAGGATCAACGGGTATTCGCTGGGGGGCAGTCCGTCCGGACCGACGATTTCGATGGCGTCGGGGGGAAGGTCGGGGATTTCGATCGGGGGCAGCGCGACCATCTCCCGTCCGTCGTCGATTCCGTCGTCGCCGAGAGCGAGGCTGTTTTCCAACTCTTCAGCCGCGGTCAGAAGACCGGCGACGAAATCGAGATAGGCTGGCTCATCGGCGATGGTGTCGGGAGGGTCCAGCACCGCGCAGAGAGCCTCATCGATGCGGTCGAGGGCGGCTGCATCATCGCCGATTTCAGCCAGCCGTTGGGCTTCTGCGAGGAGGTCGTCGGTGATTGCCTGGGTTGAGGCCTGCCACTTGCGATACGACTCGGAATCCATCGATTGGACCGCCGCCGGATCGGGCGGTGACGTGGGCTGGGTGGTTTTGCAGCCCGTCGCCGAGGTCACCGCGAGCGCCAGAACGACAACGATCATCGAGGGCGCAATGGTCCCGCAGATGACTCTCCTGCGAGTCCGGGGACGAGCCTTTTGCTTGAGTTGCTTCATCGCGAGGGTGGCTAGTCCGATCTCACCTGGTGTGATCCAGGTCAATCGCGAATCGGATGGAGAGTTTGGTGAGTTCTCCGGCCCCGTCGACTTCCAACACGACCGGGTTCAAGGTCTGAATCGTCTCGCCGCCGGCGCCTTTTACCTGAATCGCGAGTTCGAGTCCGCGCATCCGGTCGAATATCTCCGTTTTGAGTCTCTGTTCGACTTTTCGTCTGACTTCCTTGGTTTCGCCCATGGCGCCGGAAATCAGCGAGTCGATATCGATTTCGGTCGCCGAAGACCGATTGTGACTGGGGGTGCCTCCAGACAGGCTTCCGGATCTCAGACCCTCGAGTTCGGCGAGGATATCGAGTTGGTTCGAGACGTGGACTCTCTTGATGGGAGGGGGTGGGGTGACCGGTTCGTCGATATCGTGTTGTCCGAAGTCCACGTTCTCCGTGGGATCGGCTTGCGGCTCCGCCGTGACGCTCTCGGCCGAACCCGCCACCTCCGGTGCTGCGTCCCGCCAGGGTTCGCTCCCGGCCTCGATGTCAACAGAGGCCTCGTCTGCGAACGCGGTCGAAGAGAATTGATCCTCGCTCGCGGTTTCGCTGACCTCGTCGGCGCCGACCGCCGGCTCAGGGACGTACTCGACCTCGATGGGGGGAATCTCGGTCGCAGGGAAAGAGCCTCCGTCGAGGGGACCCTCAACGGCCGGTTGGTCCCCGTGCTCGGCTGGAGAAGAAAAAACGTCCGAATTACTCCTGGGTGACGCGGGGCCCGGCATGGGTGGCGCCACGGTAGTCGGCGGTTTTGATGCCGGACGCGGCGGTTCCGGGTCGATGTTTGAAACAACGCCCTCTTCGGCCGCTCGCGCCAACGAGGCGGCTGATATCGACTCCGGCCGTTGCGGTTTCATGGCGGGTCGCACCGGTACGGAGGCGGGCGACACTCCACCGGGTTGGGACGACGCCATCCGCTTGCGGAGTTTTTTTAAAGTGAGTTTGGTGATCTCTTTGAGAGTCTCGAAGACCCCATCGCCGTTGATCGCGGATGCCTCGAAGTGCGGGTGCCACGACTTCGCATTGAGATCGCTGTTGAGCTCATCGACCGTCAGAATGTTCTTCAGGTCGCGTTTATTGAACTGCAGAACCAGGGGCAGATCGGACATCTCGAGGCCGAGGTCTTCGAGGTTTTCGATCAGACTCGACAGGCTCTCGATATTCGCCTCTCTCATGGGACGCTGAGAGTCGGCAACAAAGACCAGCCCATCGACGCCTTTGAGGACGAGCTTCCGTGTTGTGTTGTAGAAGACCTGGCCCGGTACGGTATAGAGCTGGAGTCGGGTCTTGAACCCTCCGATGGTGCCGACCTCGATGGGAAGAAGGTCGAAGAAAAGAGTCCTGTCCGACTCGGTTTCAAGGGAAACCATTTCACCCCGTGAGTTCGGTGTGGTCTTGGCGTAGATGTACGACAGGTTTGATGTTTTTCCACACAGGCCCGGACCGTAATATACGATCTTCGCGGCCATCTGCATCGTTGCCCAATTGAAGAAAACCATATTGGTGTCGTTACCTCTTCAGCCAGCTCAAAGCTAACACACCGAGTTTGACGGGGTCAATTTTGTTCTAAGGCTGCTTTTTGAGTGCAACCACGGCCACCCTTCGGGTGATTTCCGTCGATCTTCTCCGTGGTGTTTCGGGTGGCCGGGATGACCGCGGTTGATTGCGGATTCTGGTGTCGGACGAGGTCCCGAATAGGCGCGCTGGACTCCCGGTGTCAGGAGCGGATACGGATCGGAAGCGCCGGGCGGAAGTGCTACAATGATCAAGGCTTGCGTGAATTTAAGTTTGCGTTTATTTTGAGGAGTTCGAGCCTGGAAGTCGTATTCGCGGCCCACCCACGGGGGAGTTACGAGTGAACCTGAGCCGGCGTTTGCTCAAGGTGCTGTGCGCCATTGTCGAGTTGTATATCCGCTCGGGCGGACCGGTCGCGTCCGGCGAAGTCGCTCGGGTCTCCGGTCTGGGCTTGTCGTCGGCCACAATCCGCAACATCATGTCGGAGCTCGAGGAATTGGGCTACCTCAGCCGGCCGCATGCATCGGCGGGAACGGTTCCGTCGGATCGCACCTTGCGTCTGTATGTCGACACGATGTCGAGCAGCCGTCGCCTCTCGCCGGCAACCCAACGCAAAGTTGCTGTCCAGATGCAAGAACTCCGACGCGAGCTGGTGGAGGACTTTGCCTGGGTGGCCCGGCTCACAGCTGACGTGACCCAGGAGGCAGGCGTCGCGGTTCGGCCGTTCGGAATGGGGCGGTTCCTCGAAGCCGTGTCCCTGGTGGCGATGGAGGGCTCTCGCGTGCTCGGGCTGTTGGTGACGGCCGACGGGACCGTGGAGAAACGACTTCTGAGGCTCGACCGGGAACTCACGCGCGATCGACTCCAGGAGATCGCCAACTATCTCACCACCGAGTTCCGTGGGTTGAATCTCGATGAGGTGACCGCCGCCGTTGAGTCGTCGGTCGTCGAGCACGATCACGATCGTTGGGATGCACTCGAGAAGCAGGCGTTGGAGATCATTCGCGATCTGGTGCCACGGATCGAATCGCGGGTCGAGGTTCAGGTGGCGGGCACCGACAATCTGCTTCAGACCGAGGATTTCGCTGAAATCGAACGGGTGAGATCGTTGTTCGCAACATTGGACGACGAGCAGCGCATCGTTCGAGAGATCCGAAAAGCGCTGTCCAAAGGATCAACTCAGGTCATTATCGGTCGAGAATCCGCGCTGACGGCGTCGGGAGAGCTTGGTATGGTAACGACGCTGTTTTACAAAGATGGCGAAAGGGCCGGCGCGTTGGGTGTGGTCGGTCCGAGAAGAATGGACTACAGGCGGATCGTACCGGTCGTTGAGTTCATCGGAGATTCGCTGACCAAAATGTTGCAGAAACCTGGAGCGATGAATGGGTGAAAAAAAAGAAGCGCGCGCAGGCTTTCCCGCGGACGTGTCTGAGGACATCGAGATCGAATTCATCGATGAAGAAAGCGGGGCGAATGCGCCTACGGATGAGGTCGAGGCACCGCCCGTCATCAAGGGGGTCGAGCCGGTGGACCTCGGGCCCTCGGTGGAGATCGAGATCGAACGTCTCGAGAGCGAGTTGGACGAACTGAGAGACATCCATCTCAGAAAATTGGCGGAATTCGATAACTTCCGGAAACGCACCGACCGTGAGCGCGTCGAGATCAAGCGGCATGCCAACGAGGAGATGTTGCGGGATCTCCTGCCGGTGCTCGATAATTTCGAACGTGCGCTCGAGCACAGTACCGAGGCTGGGACCGGCGCCTTCAGAGAAGGCGTCGAGATGATCGCCAAACAGCTTTGGGACACCCTCGAACGGCAGGGTATCCAGGCGGTTGATCCTATCGGCGAACCGTTCTCACCCGAATACCACGAGGCGGTTCACAGGGTCGAGGACAGCGATCTCGAACCGGGCACCATCGCGTCGGTTCTCGCCAAAGGCTATACCTGCAACGGGCGTTTGATTCGACCGGCGATGGTCGGTGTGGTAGCCGATATGCCGAAACAGGCCGATTCCGCCAACGGTTCATCTCCTGCCGAGCACGGTTCAGGAGAGACCGATGAGTAAGATTATCGGAATCGATCTCGGCACCACCAACTCGTGTGCGGCGGTGGTTGATGTCACCAAGCCCATGGTCATTCCCAACCGTGAAGGCGCGAGGACCACCCCCTCTGTTGTCGCCTTCACCTCCGACGATGCGCGTCTGGTCGGCCAGATCGCCCGTCGACAGTCCATGACCAACCCCATGAACACGGCATACGCCGTGAAACGGCTCATCGGTCGGAAATTTGATTCGGAAGAGGTCAAATGGGCCCGCACGCTGGTTCCGTACGCCATCGTCGAATCCGAGAACGGCGATGCCTGTGTCGAAATCAAGGGCCGGAGTTATTCACCGCCTGAGATTTCCGCCTTTGTGCTGCGCGAGATCAAGGAATTCGCCGAAGAGTTCCTCGGTGAAGAGGTCGATCAGGCAATCATCACCGTGCCGGCGTACTTCGACGACAGTCAGCGCCAGGCGACCAAGGACGCCGGGACCATCGCCGGTCTCGAAGTCCTTCGGATCATCAACGAGCCGACCGCGGCCTCGTTGGCGTACGGATTCGGCAAGAAGACGAACGAGACCATCGCGGTCTACGACCTCGGCGGCGGCACCTTCGATATTTCGGTCCTGGAGATCGGCGACGGCATCTATGAAGTCAAGTCCACCGCGGGGGACACATTCCTCGGTGGTGAAGATTTCGATTCGCGGATCATGGAGTACATTCTCGAACAGTTTAAAGTCGATACCGGCATCGACCTTTCCGGTGACATGATGGCCATGCAGCGGATCAAGGAAGCCGCTGAATCCGCCAAGTGCGCTCTTTCCACCAGCGATGTTCACGAGATCTCGCTGCCATTTATCGCAGCCGACCACACCGGGCCCAAACACCTCCAGATGCGGATGGCTCAGAGTCAGATCGAGGAACTGGTTGTCGATCTGGTGGAGCGGACCCTCGATCCGTGTCGGAACGCCCTCGAGGCCGCACGGGTTTCAACGAGCGAGATCGATCAGGTGATCATGGTCGGAGGCCAGACGCGGATGCCTCTGGTTTTGAAGATCGTCACCGAGTTCTTCGGTCGGCCACCGTGCCAGGACATCAACCCCGACGAGGTGGTCGGCGTCGGAGCGGCGATTCAGGCGGGCATCCTCCAGGGAGAGGTCAAGGACCTGATCCTGTTGGACGTGACCCCGCTGTCGCTCGGTATCGAAACCCACGGCGGGCTCTTCACAAAAATCATCGATCGAAACTCCACCATCCCGACCAAGAAGAGCATGATCTTCACCACCGTCGCCGACAACCAGACCAGTGTGACGGTTCACGTTCTCCAGGGTGAGCGTGGTATTTCGGTCGAGAACCGGTCTCTCGGGCGATTTGACCTTGTCGGAATCCCACCGTCGCCGCGAGGCGTGCCGCAGATTGAAGTGACCTTCTCGATTGACTCGAACGGCATCGTCAACGTTGGTGCGCGAGACATGGCCACCGGTAAGGAACAGAGCATTGACGTGAGCCCCGCGGGCGGGCTTTCCAAGGCGGAAATCGATGCTCTCATCGCTGAGGCCGACATGCACCGGGTCGATGACCACGATCGACGCGAAATCCGGCTTCTGCAGAATCGCCTCGAAGGTTTGATCCATACCAACGATCGTGTTTTCAAGGAGTTCGGTGCGGCCCTGGCCCAGGTGGAACGGGACGAGGTGCGTGGGACTCTCGATCGGGCACGCAAGGCCGTCGCCAACGAAGAGCGGTCGGTGCTCGAGGAGGCGATCCTCGCGGTTCAGACCGCGAGCCAGATCCTGACCCAGGTCATCATGGTCGATCCCATGGCCGCCCTTGGGATCGATATGAAAGGCTCCGCGGAGCAAACGCCGGACGAGGAAAGCTGACACCCGAACCATGAGTACAGACCAAGCAAGGGATTACTACGAGGTTTTAGGTGTCGCTCGCGATGCGTCGGACGGGGAGATCAAAACGGCCTACCGCGGTCTCGCGGTGAAGTACCATCCGGACCGAAACCCGGGAGATGAAAAGGCCGAGGAACGATTCAAGGAAGCGGCGACCGCGTACGCAGTCCTGTCCGACGCTGAAAAGCGTTCCAGGTACGATCGATTTGGCCATCAAGGAGTTGGAGATCAGCCCTTTACTGGTTTTGATCCCGGGTCCTTTGGCGATTTTGCCGATATTCTCGGGGATCTCTTCGGGTTCGGCGACATTTTCGGTGGGCGGGGAGGGCGCGGCGGCCGCCAGCGTCGGCGCGGTCACGATCTTCAGTACACCCTGCGCATCTCACTCGACGAGGCTGCCAAGGGCGTCGAACGACCGATTCGGGTGCCCCGTCTCGAGCAATGCGACACGTGTGACGGATCAGGATCCAAACCGGGAACGACTCCGGAGCCGTGCGGCACCTGTGGCGGCAACGGTCAGGTCATGTTTCGACGCGGATTCCTCTCGGTGGCCCAGACCTGCCCCACCTGTTCCGGCGCCGGTCGCGTCAATCGCTACCCGTGCGAGCCCTGCGGCGGCCAGGGAAGGGTCGAGAGGGAGGCGACCCTGGAGGTCAGCATCCCGGCCGGGGTCGACAACGGGATGCGTCTGAGGTTGTCGGGAGAGGGTGAGGACGGGCCCCAGGGCGGCCAGACCGGCGACCTTTTCGTCGTGATAGCGGTCAAGCCCCACGATGTCTTCGAAAGGGATGGCGACGACCTCCACATGGAGCTCCCGATCTCGGTTTTCCAGGCCATGTTGGGTGCGAAGATCGCGGCCACGACGATTCAGAACCAAGACGTCGAGATCGTGGTTGCCCCCGGGACCCAACCGGGCGAGGTCTACCGGGTTCGGGGAGCCGGGATGCCCAACGTCAACGGCCGGCGTAGTGGCGACCTCAACGTCCACTTCAAGGTCGTGGTTCCGCAGAAGCTCGATCCCGAACAACGCCAGCTCGTCGAAGAGGTTGCACGAATCGGCGGCGGTTTCGAACCGGAAGATCAGCGAAGCCTCTTTGAACGGCTCAAGCAAGCCTTTGCCGGTGATTGATCCGACATCATGTCGGAGTACATTGCGATCCATGCAAACTTCCCCGAAGAGACCGAGGATCAGCTTGCCGACGCGTTCGCAGCCGCAGCGATCCTGGGAGTTCAGATCGAACCGGTCGGCGGTGGTCGAATCGACGTCGCAGTCTGGGTGCGGGCCGGCAGCAAAGGCGCCGCCGAAGACGTTCAGTCGATTCTGACGGGCCTGGATTCGGGCCCCCTCCGGGTCCGGGAAGAGGCCGACAGAGACTGGTCGGCCGAATGGCGGGAGGGGTTGGCGGCCTTTGGAGTCGGCCGTCGCTGGTGGATCGACCCTCATCCGGAGCGCTCGACAGCCGCGCCGGATGACCGTTTCAGGCTCGCCGTGGAGCCCTGCGCGGCCTTCGGCAGCGGGACCCACGAATCCACCCAACTCGTGCTGATGGAGCTCGAGGAGCGGGACTGCGGATCGCTCCGGGTCCTGGATATCGGTACCGGGTCAGGAGTCCTGGCGATCGCCGCGGAACGCCTCGATTCGGGGTTCGTTGTTGCCCTCGATACCGATCCGCTCGCGGCATGGGAAGCCCGGACGACGGTGCGGCGCCAGTCATGGAAAGCTCGGCTGCCGGTGATTGCCGGAGGCATCGACTGCCTCGGCGATACCGACTTCGACCTCGTTCTGTGCAACATGATCGTGTCCAACTTCAGCCCTCTTCTCGGGGACATTTGCCGGCTCCTCGCCGTCGGCGGCACCGCGATTTTCTCAGGCATTCTCGTCGCCGAACGACCCGAGGTCGAGGAGATTCTCGAAGGGGCGGGGATGACGCCCGTGGCGTATCGAGAAATGGGCGAGTGGATCAGCATCCTCGCTGTTCGGGGCGGTTCCGGGTCGTGAAGCAGGCGCCGTGGTTGCTGGCTCCGGAGGGTGAGCTCAAAGTGGGATGCCGGGTGATCCTGGACGCGGTCGAGGCCCGCCATGTCAGAGGAGCGCTTCGACTTGAGACGGGAGACCGGGTGGTCCTCACCGACGGCGAGGGATCGGTGGCGCCGGGACGGCTCTTCATCGAGCGGAGGGGTGCCGCCGAGGTCGCCGTCGAGTCCGTCAACCACGTGCCGCATCCGGCGCCAGGGCTCAGCCTGGCGGTCGCGCTTCTTGGGGGCGCTGCCATGGACGTGGTGGCCCAGAAGGCGGTCGAACTCGGTGTCGAGCGGTTGTTCCCGGTATGGTGCGCCCGCAGCCAAATCAGCATGAAACGAGCGGCGACCCGCATCGACCATTGGCTGAGAATCAGCCGACAGGCGCTCAAACAGTGCCGACGAGCGTGGTCCATGGAGTTGATGCAGCCGTTGACGCTGGTCGATCTTCTCGGACTCGCAGAAGCAGATCACGGTGTTGTGGCTGACGCGGGAGGGGGAACCCTGGATCAGCTCCCCCCCAGCCGAGAGCGGATTCTGCTGATCGGCCCCGAAGGCGGCTTCTCACCCGAGGAGGAAGGCCTCATCAACGATTCGGGATGGTCAAAACTCCGCCTTGGGAATCACGTCCTTCGCGCGGAAACAGCGGCCATCGCAGGGGCCGCCATCTTGAGCGAAGCCGACCATCGGTTAAACTCCACCGATGATTGACGATTTGGTCTGGATCGACTCCCACGCCCACCTCACCATGTTTTCGAGCGATGAGCTCCCTGATGTTCTGGATCGCGCTGCCGGCGAGCAGGTCAAGGGAGTCTTGGTTCCCGCAACCAGCGCCGACGACCTCGAGACGACGTTGGAGATCGCCGAACGCTATCAGGCCGTAGTTGCTGCGGCGGGGATCCACCCCCACGATGCGGCGACCCTGGATGCCGGGCTCAAACGCCGGGTCGAGCTGGCGATTGCCCACCCCGACGTGGTGGCGGTCGGAGAGATCGGGCTCGATTACCACTACATGAACTCTCCTCGCGAGGATCAGATCGCCGCGTTGGAGTGGCAGCTCGATCTCGCTATCGAGGCGGACCTCCCGGTCGTGCTTCACAACCGCGAGTCGTGGGAGGATCTCGAGGCGGCCCTGGCGACGCGTTGCCCGGGTCTCCGCGGGGTGGCGCATTCCTTCACCGAAGACCAGGACAGGGCTCTCAGGGTGGTTGAACTCGGGCTCGTTGTCGGGATCTCGGGGATGGTGACCTTCAAGGCAGCCGACAACATCCGGCAGATGGCGGCGGCTCTCGGGCCCTCTCAGGTGATGGTCGAAACCGACAGTCCGTTTCTAGCGCCTGTTCCTCATCGGGGCCAGCGCAACGAACCCGCTTACGTGGTCGAAGTCGGACGTCAGTTGGCGGCTCTGTGGAAGATGGATGATGCCGAGATCGCACGGGAGTCAACGACCGTCTTTCGACGTCTGTTCGGACTACCGGACAATTGGCCGAGGTGTTGAGACGGGCGGTCGGGGCCTTCGATCAGGTCGTTTTGGTGATCAGACCTTTTTGGGCCGCCGGCCACGCCGTCTTTTGACATCCTTGACGTTGATCAACAACATGTTGTCTTCGCTCTCGCGTGTGACTTCCATTCGCTGGCTTTCGTCCACCGTGAGGCCATACTGGTGAAAGAACTGCGGCGATTTGAGGCTCACTGATCTCCTTCGCTTCGACAACGGAAGAGAACCCTCTTCAGCTACCTTATTGGAGATCTTGACGCCGATGATCTTGCGAGTCTTGTCAAAAAACAAGACTGCATACTTGGCCGAATCGAGGCCAAAAGCAGCAACAGACGCAGCATCGAATGAGATCAAACCACTCGGACGAATGGTCGCTCTCGGGCGAGTACCAGCAGCTTGCGGAGGAACAAACCTCTCAAAGGCCATCGATCACCTCCAAAGGGATCATTTTTACGCTACAGAAAAATGAGTCTTATGTCAAGAATATTCGATGAAATTCCACAGAGACTCGAATAAATTTATAGAAAGATATAGTTGCGCGCAATCGGACTATTCTTCTCTCAGAGTCTGACTATTGGTCCCAAATTCGCGATATTGGACAGGATTGTTCGTTGCTGATCACGGAGTTCAGTTCGTACAACGCGACGATGGAAAAGGCGAATCGGCGGCTCGGTTTTTCGAACAACTCAAGATGGCACCGGTATTGGCAAGAGAATGAATCCGTTCAGGGGGTGCTTATCGCGTTCGCTAAAATCCGCGATACACTCCAATGGATGTCGGAATTCCAACACTCCTCGACTCAGTGGATCGAGCTTGATGGCGAGGCGCTGGTTCACAACGTGAACGTTTTCCGAGCCATTCTGTCTTCCGATACTCTTCTCCTTGGAGTGGTGAAGGCAAACGCCTATGGTCACGGTTTATCCGAGATTGCTTCCATCTGCGAGGCGAATTTGGACTGGTTTGGTGTTCACGACGCCGGGGAAGCGCGACAATTGCGTTCAGTCGGCGTCAAACGCCCGATCCTCATCATGGGTTTTGCTCCCAGTGGAGAGTTGATCGATCTCGATTCCGACACTCACCTCCTGGTCTCGTCGGTTTCGGCTCTGGAGAGCGTCGCCGAATATCGGGATCGGTGCGGTGTTTCGCTACCCATTCATCTCAAGGTCGATACCGGCGCAAAGCGCCAAGGTGTCTCATTGGCAGGGGTTGACGAGTTGGTGTCATCCGCGGCGAGGCATGGGCTCGATATCGTGGGTTTGGCGACCCATTTCGCCAATATCGAAGATACATTGGAACATGAATTCGCGCGAAGTCAGCTCGATCGTTTTCACGAGGCGGTAGAGCGGACGACCCGACTGCTCGGCGAGGTCCCGCCTTTTGTTCATGCGGCGTGTTCGGCCGCGACGCTGCTGTTCAGGGAGACGGATTTTTCCATGGCAAGAGTGGGTATTTCCCTCTATGGCCACTGGCCGTCTCGGGAAACCAAGTTGTCGTGGGCGATCGAGCACGGGCGTGATGGTTTTCAGCTCCGTCCGGTGCTCAGCTGGCGGGCGGTCGTCGGTCAGTTGCAGACGGTTGCCAAAGGCGAATCCGTAGGATATGGACGTACCTGGACGGCGCTGCGGGAGACCGTACTGGCGGTGATCCCGGTGGGATATGCAGATGGATATCCTCGGGTCTTGGGGAGTCGTTCGCGGGTCGGAATCCGGGGTCGCGCCGCTCCGGTTGTCGGTCGTGTATGCATGAATATTTTTATGATCGACGTGACCGATATTCCCGGTGTGGAGATCGGAGACGAGGTGACGATCGTGGGTTCGGATGGTGAAATTTCGATCACCGTCGAGGAGTTGGCAGGGTTGAGTTCTTCAATCAACTACGAATTTCTGGCCCGGCTCTCTCGCGCCATTCCCCGGCTTATCCGGTCGTGATTCGAGCCGGAATGAACAAAACCGATCGCGATTTACCGTCGGCGAGTGTGGTTGTCCCGACCTTCAACCGGTTGAACGATCTTCGCCGGGTGATTCGGGCAGTCTTCGATCAGGCTGCAATTCTGAGCTCGCCGTGCGAGGTCGTGGTCGTTGATGACGGTTCGAATGATGGGACCGGCCGGTGGCTCGATCAGAATGCGTCCGAATTCGGACTGACGGTGATCCACCAGAGGAACGCTGGCCCGGCCGTGGCGAGAAACAAAGGTGTGAGTGCCTCCACGGGCGAGATCATTCTCTTCCTCGGTGACGACACCGAGCCGCAGCCCGGGTGGTTGCGGTCCCATCTCGAGACTCATCGGCTTGAAGACTCGGGCCGGCCGATGGCGGTTCTCGGATATACCACTTTCCCAGCGGAAGAGGACAGCCCTTTTCTGCGCTGGATCAACGAGTACGGGGCACAATTCGGTTATGCCCTGATCGAAGACCCGACCAATGTCCCTTTCAACTTCTTCTACACGTCGAATATCTCGCTCTCTCGGCAGGTCTTCGAAGCGCTGGGCGGTTTTCGTGAGGATTTCCCGGCGGCAGCCTGGGAGGACATCGAGTTTGCCTATCGCGCGGTGGATTCGGGGATGTTTATCAAATACCTTCCAAACGCGAGGACCATTCACCACCACCGAATTCGAGTCGGATCATTCTGCGCTCGACAGGAGACCTCGGGCCGTTCGGCGGCGATTTTCTCGGTTCTTCATCCCGAACTCGCGGGTTTCCTCGGAGTCCCTTGCGTGGGCCGGAGACCGTGGAAGACGGTCATCGAGCGGCCCTTCCTTCGTGCCTGGATCGCGGTGGGTGAGATCTTTCACGGCGCCGCCGATGATCCGATCTACCGGCGACTCCTGGACGGTCATTACCTCGCCGGACTCGCCGCAGGTTTGAAGGGATTGGCCGGGACAAATCGAGATTGAGTCAATCCCACCGGTTCTACTGGACAACTGCACGGGCCGGTGGTTATAATAATCTACCAATAGAAAAAGGGAGGGATCCGGAGAGGCTTTCCACCTTGTGCCTACCATTATTTTGAGGCCAACCTCATTCGGCCAACCTTACTATCCTTTCGTCACGGTCCTGCCTGCTGAGCTGAACCGCCCCTCCCGCCTACAGCTCACCGCCCGGCTCAACGCCGGGCGGTTTTTTTTGCGGTAGGTTTTCCGGTTCCCGTTGGTTTTGGTTCTTTGTGGGGTGTGGATCCTGGCGGCCGCAAGAATGTCGGCAGGTTTCAAACTGGAGTCGATGAGCCGAGATCTACGAGGGTGCCTGGATCAACACCGATCGAGTTGAGGGCTGCGACCCACCTCTCATCGTAGGGGACATCGAAAATGATCGATGTGGTGACGGGCGCAACGAGCCAGGAATTCTCTTCGATTTCGATTTCGAGCTGGCCCGGGTACCAGCCTGAGTAGCCGAGGATCAGCGAGAAACGCCCCGGGTTTTCTCCCGCGACGAACGCCGCGAGGGTGTCGGCGCTCCCGGAGACGGTCAGGCCTTCCGGAAGAACCAGATCGTCGCTCTCCAAAGGGCGATCCCCAGGTTCGGAAAGCACGAAACCATGGCTCGGTTCGACCGGACCACCGGCGAGGACGCGGGGAAGCTCGGTGGGAGGTGTATCGAGACCCAGCTCATCGAGGATGTCCGAGAGATCCACATCGATGGGACGGTTGATGATCAAACCGAAAGCGCCGCCGTCGAGGGAATGGGCTCCCAGGAGAACCACCGAATGGCGGAAATTGGGATCACCCAACGAGGGCATCGCGATGAGGAGTTTGCCGACGAGAGAATCCATACATTCATGCTAGCAGAAGGACGCGCGGCGCTCGATACAGGATGGGGCGCGGGACGCAGCATCGCAGGGATGAACCGCAAAGGCGCAAAGGGCGCAAAGCCATCGCGTTTGAGAGTGGGCGAAGCGGGTATTGAGGGTTCTCTTACTGTGTGGTGCGTTCTTTATGCCGGCAGGTGTCTGATGGGCAGGCTGGAAGCCCACCCCCACAACCATTGCCGAGCAGGGTTGTGGAGCAGGCTTCCAGCCTGCTCATGGGGTGAGAGATTTCGGCCGGATTCGCGGCTGCGGTCGCGGGTCCCTCATGCCTGGCCTTGTGGGCGGCCATTGTGGTGCGGGCGTCCCGCCGGCGATGGTGGTGTACCGACGCGGGTTGGTTCTATCGCCCACGAGAAGCGGGATCTACAAAGGGCGCTGCGATGTTTGTAGCGCCGGCGTCCCGCCGGCGATGGTGGTGTACCGACGCGGGTTGGTTCAATCGCCCGCGGATACGGATACGGCCTCTGCCCCGGTCGCTGTCGTTGTTCCGGACCATGCCCTCATCGCCGGCCTTCTGCGCCGCCGTGACGCTTTAGCGTCCCGGCGACCCAGCGTCGCACCATCGGCGTGGTCACTCGTGGGTTGATTGGAAGGGCTGCGACCACGCCGATGGTGCGCCGGCGGCCTACCTCGTAGCCGGGAGAACTGATTTCATCGCGCCTCCCGAGGGAGCCCGGCATGGACCTTGTGCGGAGTGGGACGCGTCGCCCTTAGGTTCTTCTGGCACAAAGCCATGCCCGGCACCCCGATGGGGCGTGGTTTTTCGCGTGTCCTCGTCGGCTTCGGTACCGGATTCACACCAGGGTGGGCGGGCATTGTGGGGGCGGGCTTCCAGCCTGCCCGTCAGTATTGTTGAAGTTGGTTGGGCGTATCCGAGAGAGTGCGGGACGGTCGAGCTTGGTGGGATTCCCGGCCACGGCTGCCGCGATCAGAGGCCTCGGGGTTCTATTGGCACCGGCCTTCTGCGCCGCCGTGACGCTTTGGCGTCCCGGCGGCCCAGCGTCGCACATCGGCGTGGTCACTCGTGGGTTGATTGGAAGGGCTGCGACCACGCCGATGGTGCGCCGGCGGCCTGCCTCGAGGCTTGGATAGCAGATTTCATGGCGCTTCCCGTGGAGTGCCCGGTCCCCATTTGTGCGGGGCGCGCCGCGTTGCCGGGAAGCTCCTGCCTGCACAAATACGGACCCGGCACATCCCGGTGAGCGGTGTTTTCCGTGTCCTGTTTGGGGCGTCGGTCACGGACACGGATGTGGACGCTGCCCCGATTCAGTGGGTCGGATCCTCCGTCTCGGGCTCGACGCTTTCGATCCTGACCACCCTCAACATCGGCCGGTCGGCGGGTGCGCCGGGTGGCGCCGGGGATCGGGGTGTCGCGAACTCGAGAGTCAGACGCAGCTCACCCCTCAGCCATACCATCACCACGAGATCATCGCCGTCGACTGAGGTCGATGCCGGCGCGCCGAGCGCTGCGGTTGCGGCTTCCGGAGTCGAGCGCGCGTCGATGGAGGAGCCCACTTGGAGACGATAGGGGGTGTAGCGAAGGAGGTGCTCATTTTGCATCATGACCCGGGTCAGCTTCCCCTCGTCGTCGAAACCGAATGCCCATGTCAGATAGGGACCGGCACGTGCGGTGAGGGTGTCACCGGTGGTGGCGGGGGCGGCGCCGAAACGGGATTCGACGCTTGCCTGCGTTTGACCCAATTCGACACCGAGTAACGCGCCCCGATCCAGATCGACGACGACCGGGGTTGCAAGTTCGTCGAGGATGCTCCACACGACGGGATCTGAGAGAAAGGCCCGTTCCCCCGGCAGAGTCACCGCCAGATAGAGGTCGGTGGCCCCGCTCGCGACGACCTCGCGAAAGATGGCGTACGCCTGGTCGCGATCACCGATGAGGTAGGAAGTCGCCTGGAGATACAGCGCGGTTTCGACTCTTTGGGGCCGCAGTGCGACCGCTTTTCTGAATTCGAGGTTGGCGGCGCCGTAGTTTCCGAGGTGGAACTGTGCTCGTCCGATCTCCGCCGCCACGACATACTGTGCTTCCGGGTCTTCCATGCCTTCAAAATGAGCCAGGAGCTCGATGACCTCTTCATATCGGTGCTGCTGACCGAGCTCTCGAGCACGTTCGAGTGCAGGCTCGAGGTCCTGAGCCGCGACCGCATTGCAACCAGCCAACAAGACCAGAGTGATGGCTGTGATCCTGATCATACCCGACGGTAGCACTTCCCCGAGATCGTGGAACCGGGCTAAGATCGATTGAATGAATGAAACGACGATTCCGAGTGATCCGGAGATCATCATCGAGGCACCCGTTCGGGGTCTCGGGGACGAGGTTGAAAGCAGGCTTCGAGGAGAACTCGCATCGTGCCCCGATGTCGCCTTTGCCCACCTCACCCAGGTCACCGTGATAGGTCTGCAGACCACCCCTCAGCTCAGCCTCTTTGTATGGTTGGTTCCCGATGGCGTCGGGTCGCTCCGGGCGGCGCTCAATCTCGTCTCGGAGGCGGTGGCGAGAGCGTTGCCCGAGGACGTCTTCCTTGACGTGCTGATCCTCAATTCGGTGCCGGAGCTTCTCGAATCGGTGGAGAATGCCGGCTGTCTTCTTGTCGAACGCGATGCGGATGAGCGGAGAAGGGCCCGCGCTGCGGCGGACCAGTCCCAGGAACCGGAGCCGATCGAATCACGAAAAGGATTCTGGCCTTTCTAGCCTGCACTTCTCAGCAGGCTTCCTTCCTCCGAGATTCGCACGAGCGGGTGTTAACATGAATCATGGCCGGTCCAGGGTGTTGACCCCCGGCGCCGGCGACGGGCTCAGGTGAACGCCGCAGGGAGGCGAGATGGATATCGAACGGATGGAGCAGGGCGACGTCACGATCGTGGTTGTCCGTGGCGTGATCAGGCTCGGTGAATCGGCAAAGACCTTCTCACGGTTTCTCGGTGAGGTGCTCGCCGAAGGGTCCAACCCTGTGTTGATCGACCTCGAGGGCATTGACCACGTGGATTCGACGGGACTCGGGGAACTCGTCGGCTATCTTCAGAGATTCGAAGAGCAGGGGCGCCGCTTGGCGTTCATCAACCCCGCCAGGCGTCTTCGAAAGCTCTTTGCACTGACTCGGCTCGACGAGGTGGTTCCCATCTACGACGAACGTGCCAAGGCCATCGCCGAACTGACCTGAACTTCTCGCCAGGCAGCTGCCGACCGTTCCCTGCCGATGAAACCTACTTCAGCGGTATCTCGTGCCGCCAACCAAACGGGTCATCACCGATCCCGGTCTGGATACCGATCAATGCGTCGTAGAGTTGCTGCCACCGCTCGTCGAATTCAAAGGTCCACTCACGGTCGCCGTCCGCGACTCGCGAAATCCAGGAGATCACCGCAGCGGTGCCGCAACATGCCGCGGATTCCATCTCACTCAGTTCGTCGAGGGCGATCTTGCGCTCTTCGGTGGTCCAACCAAAGGACTTCGAGGCAATCTCGAGGAGCGAGAGTCGAGTAACCGAGGGAAGAACACTGCTCGAGTCGGGTGTGATGAGCCTGCCGTCACGGAATCCGACAAAGTTGGCGGCGCCGATTTCCTCGATGTATCGATGTTCGCGCGGATCGAGGTACAGGGCCTCGGCGAAACCGTGGTCCTTCGCCTCCTGCCCAGGTGTGAACGAGCAGGCATAGTTGCCACCGGCTTTGACGTGCCCGGAACCTTGAGGTGCTGCGCGGTCGAGGCGGCTGACCATGAACTCCTTGCCCTGATCGGGTCCGAACCCACCCTTGAAGTACGGACCAACCGGCGTGACGAAGATTCTGAAGACGTACGACCGCGCCGGCTTGACCCCGACGTTGTCGCCGATCCCGAGATAAAACGGTCGAACATAGAGAGATGCGCCGCTGCCGTGCGGTGGGATGTAGGGGTAATTGGCGGCCGCGACCTCCTCGATGCCGCGGACAAATAGTTCTTCCGGAACCTCTGGGCCGCAGAGATACCTGGCGCCGGAATTGAGCCGCCGAGCATTGTCGTAGGGACGAAATGCGAAGATCCGACCGTCGGCGCCGCTGTGGACCTTCATCCCCTCGAAGAGCTGTTGTCCGTAGTGGAGGCACTGGCTGCCCTCCGGGATGGCCATTTCGAAGTCCTCGATGAGGCCCCGTACCCGCCACACGCCGTGCTGATACACCGCCTCGAAACGATACGGACACCGTGTGTAATCGAAGCCCAGGTTGGCAAAATCGAGATTGGCCTTTTTGCGGTCCCCAGGATAGTAGTACCTCGGCAGGCTCATGAGACCCTCCGTTTCATTGGTGCGTTCGGTGAGGTCGCTCGGATCCGCAACCATCCTCTCGGCGGTGTGGATCGACGAAACCCTCGGCAGTATAGCCGGTCCCCTGCCACCCGTCATGGGTCCGAACGAAACCTCGTGTCCATCACTCCGTAAATCACTGAGATGTCGCCCTGAGTGATCGGCGTGTCCCCTCAAGAGAACGGGTCAGCGCCGACCGTCTGCCGTGAGCCAGCGGTGGGTGGTAGTTCTCATGTGTGCCGGTTGGCATCTTGATTGCATTTGTTGTTGTAATGATTCGGAGGAAAGGGGACGTCATGTACTCGTTCGAACTCAGTAGAGCCTCAATCTTGTGTCTCGTGTTGGTGGGCGCCATCGGCCTCGTCGGTTGCTCGTCCGCCAAACCCACCGATGATCCCGGGATCGATCGCGTAGGGAAGTACATCGTGAAGAGCGAGACATCGGATCTCGAGGTGGTCATCGGCTACCGGTACGCCCAACAGAATCTCGGTTCCCCGTGGTTGCTGCTCGAGGCAGCGACGACGTCTCCGCCGAATAAGACCGCGACGATCAAACGCGAGGAAGTGTCGGTGACGACACCCGCCGGGGAGACCATCCCCCTCGCAACCCAGAATGATGTCAACAATGCCTGGGGGGTCGTCATGCCGATCGTGAATGCGGCCGATATCGCGCGCGATCCCATGAACTACTGGGCACCGAGGGTGAAGACGCTTTTGATGCGGTTCTATGTCGCACCCGGCGATGGTGTTTCCTATGATGAGTTCAGCGTCAACAACTTCCGGGTCTGCCAGGGAAGATTCCTTTTTGAGATTCCCGGTGGCGTCCAGGCCGGTCGTTATGTTGTGAACATCGACCAACCGGGCGGCGGGATCAGCATCCCCATCACCTTCGAGAACTAGTCAACCACCGTTCTCTCATCCCCGGCCGTCGGTTGGTCGAGCCGACGGGCGATTCCTGAAACCGCGGCAAATTCTTCATTACGAAGGATTTGCCGTGGTTTTGTCAATTACGGGAACACTCCCAGCTCGCGGTACGAGACCGCGACCTTGTCGATGGCCGCGATCATCGAGGCGGTTCGGAGATCGACGCCCTCGCCCCTCGCCGTCTTGATATTCCGGATCTCGTGGTAGGCCTCGATCATGGTCTCCTCCAGACCCGAATTGACGAGGTCGATTTCGCCGGGGCCCTTGGCGATCTCCGCGATCTCGCGGTCGGAGAAGATCCGGTCGGTGGAATTCTCGATGGCCGTCAAAAGCATTCGGCTCGAACTCTCGACAAAACGCTTCTCCATCCGGCCGAAGCGCACGTGCTGGAGGTTCTTCAACCACTCGAAGTACGACACCGTGACACCGCCGGCGTTGATATAAGCGTCCGGAATGATGAGAACGCCCCGCTCGAACAGGAGATTCGACGCATCCGAGCTGATGGGTCCGTTGGCCGCCTCGGCGATGATCTTGGCCTGAATCCGAGGGGCGTTCTCCATGGTGATGGCGTTCTCGAGGGCGGCTGGAATCAGGATGTCGCACTCGATCTCGAGACCGGCGTCGCGGGTCGGGAGATCCACGGCGCCGGGGAAGCCGAGGATCGATCCGGTCTCCTTGCGATGGGCCATCAGGGACTCGACTTCGATTCCGGAAGGTTTGGAGATCGATCCTTCGTATTCCACGACGCCGACGATCAGCGCACCGCCGTCCTCTTGCATGAACTTGGCGGCGTGGTAACCCACGTTGCCCAATCCCTGAACCACCACTCTTTTGCCCTCGAGGCCCGGGCTCAATCCGAGCGCCCGCATGTCCTCTCCAACGAGGCAGGCTTCGCGAAGACCGAAGTAGACGCCACGGCCGGTTGCTTCGGTCCGGCCGCGGATCCCACCCTGGCCGACCGGTTTCGCGGTGACGCAGCCGAGGGCGTCGATGTCCTGCGGATTGAGAGTCATGTAGGTGTCGGCAATCCACGCCATCTCGCGACCACTGGTTGCAAAATCCGGGGCCGGGACATCGATGGCGGGTCCGATGAAGTTCTTTTTGTTGAGCTCGTAGGTATACCTGCGGGTGATTCGTTCGAGTTCTCTGACCGAGTATTCGTGGGCTGAGATCTTGACGCCGCCCTTGGCCCCGCCGAAAGGGACGTTGACGATGGCGCACTTGTAGGTCATGAGCGCCGAAAGAGCCATGACCTCGTCTTCGTTGACGTTGGCGGCATAGCGGATACCGCCCTTGGTGGGCAATTTGTGTTGGCTGTGTTCCGCACGCCAGGCATGGATGACCTTGAGCGAACCGTCGTCGCGGATCAAGGGAAAGGTGAAGTGAATGACGCTGTTGACACTCTTGATCTGATCGAGCAGGCCGGGTGGGTGGTCCGTCAATGCGGCGGCCCGATCGAAATTCTTGTTGACTTGATCGAAAAAGCTCAGATCGGTGGTCATGCGGCACCCCCTCGCGACTGATTTTCCATAAAGGCGGGGAAAGCATACCACCGACATCGCAGGCCCAACGGCCGGCCGCCGATAACGAATTTCTTTCGTGTTGCAACCATTTCGTCGGTTGCGGCCAAGTAACAGCGATGATGCACAATGAGAGGCTGACGATGAAACACATGATGATGTTGACGATGGTAGTGATTGGACTCGGGGTATCCGGGATTCGTGCAGCGGACGACGGGAGGCAAGCAATGGGCCAGACCATTTCAGTATGGTCGGTGGAACAGGGAAAGATGATCACGACCACCAGGATCGAGAAAAGCGACGATGAGTGGAAGCAGGAACTGCCTCCGGAGGTGTACAAGATCACCCGAAGACAGGGCACCGAGATGTCATGTTCCGGCGCCCACTGGAAGAACGACCGCGAAGGTGTGTACCGCTGTATCGCCTGTGAAAATGATCTTTTTGTTTCGACCACCAAGTACACGTCCGGCACGGGCTGGCCGAGCTTTTTCCAGCCGGTTCACGAGGCCAACATCGGAACCGACCGCGACACCAGCTTGGGCATGGTCCGCGTCGAGGTCCATTGCGAGCGGTGCGGTTCCCACCTCGGCCACGTCTTTCCAGACGGTCCAAAACCCACAGGGCAGAGATACTGCATCAACTCACTCTCGATGGAGTTCGTGGAGATGGAAGTCGACAAATAATTATGAATGATGAGTTATGAATTATGAATGACATCGCAGAAGCTCACGAGGGCCTCGAGGAGAATCTGCAATTCATAATTCATCATTCCTGATTCATAATTGACGTTATGCATACCATCAAGACCTCGTTTGACAACGGCCGGGGCCAGCAGCTCTCGGCGATACTCGATCGACCCGTGGATGACAGGCCCATCGCCTACGCGGTATTCGCCCACTGTTTCACGTGTTCGAAAACCTACAAGGCAGTGCGGCACATCTCGCGGGCTTTGGCGACCGAGGGATTCGCGGTTCTCAGCTTTGACTTCACGGGTCTCGGAGACAGCGAGGGAGATTTCGCCGACACATCGTTCTCATCAAACATCGAGGATGTTGTGGCTGCCACGGAGTTTCTCGCCGAGTACTACGGTGCGCCGACGGTACTCATCGGCCACTCGCTCGGCGGAGCGGCGGTCATGATGGCCGCATCGCGAATCCCATCGGCTACGGCGGTGGTGTCCATCGCGGCTCCCGCGAGTCTGGGTCATCTCTCCGAGATGCTCGAGCCGGCACGACCCGAGTTGAAACGAACCGGTTCTGCCGAGATCCTGCTCGCGGGTCGAAGGATCCGAATCGGAAACGCGCTGATGGAAGATCTCGACGAGATCAAGATGCTCGGCGCCATTGCGGATCTCGGGTGCGCCCTCCTCGTCATGCACTCTCCCGTCGACAAGGTCGTTGGGATCGACAACGCATCGATGATCTTCCGCGCCGCCAAGCACCCCAAGAGTTTTGTTTCCCTCGACCGGGCCGACCACCTTCTCACCGATGCTGGGGATTCACGCTACGCCGCGGCGGTCATCGCCAACTGGTCGAAGAAGTACATTCCTGCCCTTCAGGAGGACGTCAAACTGGCAACCTCCGAGGACAACCGGGTGGTGGTTCGCACGGGCTCCGGCGGCTTCCGAACCGAAGTCTTGGCCAACGGACACCCCCTGATCGCCGATGAACCGGTGGCGGTGGGCGGCACCAACACGGGGCCGAGTCCCTACGAGCTCCTGACTGCGGCGCTCGGGGCGTGCACAAGCATGACCCTCAGGATGTACGCCGATCGCAAGGGGTGGCCCCTGGAGGCGGCGGAGGTTCGTCTCGAGCACTCCAAGATTCACTGCATCGACTGCGCCGAGGCGTCGCAAGGACGGCCGAAGATCGACCACATCAGTCGTGAACTCGTGCTCGAGGGACCCCTCGATGAAGCTCAAAGGCAGCGGCTGCTCGAGATCGCCGATCGCTGCCCGGTGCACCGCACACTGCATTCCGAGATCAAGGTCACGACGACCCTCGCGGACGAGTAAACGCAGCTCAGAATGTTGAGTTTTGAATTTTTAGTTCTTAATTACATCGCAAGGTGTTGCTGAGCATCTGCGATGGAACTAAAAACTAAAAACTAAAAATTGAGAATTGAGAATTCTCGTGACGTCAGTTTGTCCCGAGGGCCGATTCTCCGGTTGTTCCCCCGAGGAGGTTTTCCACTTTGGCGGTGGCGATGAGGGTTTCGAGAAGTTTTCCCATCTGCTCGGTCGCTTTTTCGGTCTTGAGCAGGTCCTCGATCTGAGGTGCGGCGAGCTCGAGGCTGATGGTCTCGGCCGGGCGACGATCGTTGACCGTGAGAACGTGAAATCCGAACCGCGATTGGACGACCGCGGAAATGTCGCCGGGCTGGAGCGAGAAGACCGTTTCCGACAACGGGCTGACGAGGGCGCCGCGGGTCACCCAACCCAGATCGCCTCCACTGGGCGCCGAGGGCCCTTCGGATAGATCTCGCGCGACCGCGGTGAAGTCTTCTTCCCCGGTGAGCGTACGTTTACGGGCGGCTTCGGCCTTGGCGCGAGCGGTCGCGAGCGCAGCGGGAGCGGCATCCTCGCCGACGATGAAGATCATGTGGAAAGCGTGGGCTCGATCCTCGGCTTCGAAAACCTCCGGATTGTCCTTGTAGTAGGCGGCGATCTCTTCTTCGGTGACGTTCACGTTGGGCTTGATCTGTTTCTCGACAAAGGCGCTCGAGGATTTCGAATTCTCGGATGATGTTGAGGAACTGCTCGTAGTTCGAACCGGCGCTGTTGAGTTTGGCTTCCAACGCCGCGCGTCCTCCGGCCTGTTGCTCGGCCATTTGCGCTGACCGCGCCACCTCGAGCTCATCCGGCCTCGGTACCGAAACGAAGTGCTTCCTGGACGAGGAGCTTCTGCTCGATGGCGCGCTGGGTCGCCACCTGGGCGAGTTGGCGTTGGTCGACCTCTTCCCCGCGCTCGATGAGCTGAGCCTGGAGGGTCTGCATGACCATGCTGATCTCGACCGCATAGATGGGGTCACCGTTGACCCTGAGTACGACCGGATTCGGAGCGGTCGCCGCCGACGGCGCGGGGGAAGTCATGGGGTCCTGTTGGGTGGCGATGCCCTGGTTCTGCTCAGCGCCCGCCGCTTGTTGGCCGAAAGAGGGGGCGGCGCTGAAGAAAAGGCACGCGATTATCAGAATCGTCAAGGTCGTTCGCATGGAGTCACTTCCGTTTCCGCGCGACGGCCAAAGTGCCGCGCGCAATGGTCATAGCCTAGCATCAACCTACCAACTCGGAGTTCAAGGTATTGTAAAAAACACTCTTCTCGCCGGCGTGAGTCTCAGGCGACGGTGAGGATCGCAACATAGGAACCGCGCTGTCCCTCGGCGGAGATCTCGACCTCGAGACCAGCCGCGTTGGCGATGATCTCAAGAGTTTCCGGATCGACGAAGATCCACCGATAGCGTGGGCCATCGAGGGATCCGTACCGGAGAGCGAATTCAACTTCGCCGAGGTAAGAATCGGGGTTCAAGAGCTCGTCGAGAGTTTCGGGTGACTCATCGCCGAGCACAGCGGCGAGATCGGCGGAGTCACAGACGAGCCGTCCTCCCGGGTTGAGCACCTGCGGAAGCTCCTCGAAGAGGCGACCCAGACCGTGGAGGTTTCCGACGACCCCGAGACCGTGCATGAGCATCAGCACGGTGTCGAAGCGCTCCCCTCGGACGGTGCTCAGATCGCCCTGACGAGCATCCACGACGCCGCGGTCCCTCATGATCTCCACCGCCTCGGGCAGCGGATCGACGGCGACTACCTCGTGGCCGGCTCTCTGAAGCTCGATGGTGTGGCGACCGGCGCCCGCGCCGAGATCGAGCACCCGCCCTCGGCAGAGCTCGAGGGCTTTGTGTTCGAGTGCGGGGAGCGTCTGTTCATCGGGTCGGTAATAGGCCGCCACTGGTGTGGGTTCGTCCTCCCAGAGATCGCTCACGACCACGATCTCGGCCGCGTCGTCGCCGCGGTGATAATCGAGCAGAGCCGCCCCGAGGGGACGCCACCCCGCCGCGCGTTCCTCGTAGGAACGGGTCACTTCACTGGCCCGTCGTGGGTAGGGGGGCGTGCATGACACGATAGATGGGCAGGAGCCCGACCTGCTCGTCCCAGTACGGAGTCTGGCGGTACCACCACATGTATCGTGCGCGCGGGTTCCCAGCAAAACTCGGGATCCTCGAGGGCAGTCTCCCAATGCGGCGCGAATTTCGTCGTCGGCGATCATCTCAACGGCGAGCTCCTCGAGGCGCTCCCGACCGATGTAGGTCTTCATCTCGAAGATCGAGGACAGCTCGCCCCAGCTCACCAGGGAGTCGGGGGCTTCGGGCTCGAAGAGCTGGATGGCCACCTCGAAGTCGGGTTGATCGGCGGGGATCCACAGGCTGCCGGCGGGGATCTTCCGTTCTTCGAGCTGCCGCGAAACCGCGACGTCGGTGACGGTGAAGATCCCCTGGTAGGGCGAAGTCCCGAAGGTCGGATCGGTCAGTCGGATGGTTTCGACCTCGAGGGTCGATCGCCTCCGGCAGGGGCACGGCCTTCAGACCGTGACCCTCGATGGCCTCGGTGATCTGCGGCCACCCTGCGTGGACGAGATAGCCGCGAGGTCGCGTGAGCACGAATTCGGGCTCGACGATGTGGCGCCAGGGAAGATCGATCTCTTCGATCTCACCGCGTTGGTAGACCACTCGAGAACCACCGGTGACCAAGAGAGTCCTCAGTCGTGTAGCGGTAGGCGGGCCAGAGGACCGAGTCTTGGGCGTCGGCCTGCTTCCAGGTCACCACCGCCGGAGACGGATCGGCGTCGGCCCTGCCACGTGCCGTGACGCGATTCTCGGCCGTCTCGACGGCCTCGATGAGTTCGTTCGCCGGCCCGGCCGGTTTCGAGGATGAGGGCGTCCATGAAATCGCGGTTGGCGAGGACCCGGTCACGGAAGGGTTTGTGGGCGTGCATCTCGATGAGGATGGACGGGCGGTTGATCAGCGGGAAGTACCCGGTGGATAAGCGGGGCAGCTGGATTCCGGCCCAGCTCCATGCCCTTGCTCGGGTTCTCGCGGTCGCAGAGGGCGACATAGGGGCCGTTGGGGTGGCCGGCGTCGGCGGTGGCGGTCGAGGACCTTCGGCAGATGCTCGGAGACCCAGGCGTCGACGGCTGGGTCGAGAAGCGGGGCGTCGGCCACCATCCAGGTCAGACCCAGGCGTGGTCGGTGCCGTTGGTGACGTGGTTGTCCACGTGGAGGTGGGGACGCCAGTCGGCCACCAGATCGGGCCATGGCCCGAGCCTCGGGGCTGCCGAGGCTGGAGGTAGTCGCGGTTGAGATTAATCCCCGAGGTGGTGGCGCGAAAGCCCATGCCATCCACGGGGCCGTTCTGGTTGGGGCGGTTGTAAGGCGAGATGCGCTCGTGGCCGTCGAGGTTGTAGATCGGGTGCGAAGAGAGTCACCGCGGCTTCCGCGAGATCAGGCCGGTTGCCGAGGGCGATCTCACGCAGCAGCATGAGGCTGGCGTCCTTGCCGTCGATCTCGCCGGCGTGGATCCCGCTCTGGAGCAGCAGGATGGGTTTGCCGGTGGCCTTGGCCGCGGCCGGGGTGAAGGCGCTGTCGGACGAGACGATCACGAGAGGCAGCTCGCGGCCCTCGGCGGTTTCGCCCAAAACTCGTGACCCGAATGACATCGGGAGCGCGCGACTCCACCCGGCGGAGGAAGTCCATGGTCTCGGCATAGGTCGAGGTCGCGCGGAAGTCGGATTTTTCCGCCACCGTCTGCCAAACCTCGGGGATCTCGTCGGCGAAGGCGGAGCAGGGAGCGAAGGCGACGAGGGCGATGAGGCAAAGCAGTCGTTTCATGGCCGCCACTCTAGCCCATCGCAGTTTTACCGCAAAGGCGCAAAGTACGCAAAGGACATCGCAGATTTGACCCGTCGCACCGGCGCAGTTTTTTAACGCAGAGACGCAGAGACGCAGAGGACATCGCAAACATCGCATTATTGACCCATCGCGCCATCGCCGTTTTACCGCAAAGACCGCCAAGCTCGCAAAGGACATCGCAAAGGCCATCGCATTGTTGACCCATCGCACCATCGCATTATTGACTCATCGCACCGTCGCACCGTCGCACCATCGGTCGCTGTCGCTGTCGCTGTCGCTGCCGCGGTCACGGTTCCGGCGTCGCTGCTCGACTTGGTCTCCAAGCGCACAGGTGGGCGATTTGGCGCATGAGCCGGTGTTGGGGCGTTTGAGCTGGTTCTTGCGATCCAGCGTCGTGCCCACTGCCATGGGCCCGGGTAAGGCAGGGGAGATCGATGGTCGTTGTGGTGCGGGCGTCTCGCCCGCAGGAGGCGTTTCAGGACTGGGCCCCGAAGAGGGATCAGCGTAGGGGCGATGGCTGGCTGAGGACCATTCGCGAGAGAAACCCAGCGAACGCCTGGTTCCCCTCGGGGTTGAAGTGTCCGTCGCCGGGGAGAATCCAGTCCGTGCGTCCCTCGAAGAACTCCCGGGTTTCGACCAGTTCGAGACCGTGACGGTTACAAATCGTCTGCCAGTGATCTTTGGAGCTTGGCCTGGGCCCGGTCTCGTTCACGCCACTCCTTTTCGGCCGGAGGAACCAGGTGGATCACCACCAGCCGAGTGCCGAGTCGGTCGCATCGCTCCGCGAGGTCGGCGAGGACGGTGTCGTAGTAGTGCTCGATCGGAGCGAATCGAGAGTTGTCGAGCACAGCGCCCATGGCGTTGCCGGGCCTGGTTTTACTCTCGTGTTGTGGGCGCCACTGTGGCGGTGTCTCCGATTCCGGCGGTCTGGCCGGTCGCCAGCGCCGGGTCTTTGCCGTCATCCGGACGATGGCGGACGAGTACGCAACGCGGACCATCAGAGGATCTCGAAAGGACTGCAGCAGCTCGATCCGGTCGCGGAGAACCCCGTAGTCGAATGCAACGATCTCCGGGATTTCTGATCCACCCGGCGCACGAGAGAGCTTCTCGAGGTCCTGGACGTCGTTGACATAGATGAACAGCAGCACGGTTTCCGGTCGGAACTCGTCGAGGAAGAGCCGAAGCGCGAGGTAGTGATCATAGATGCACTGGCCTTGGGCGGACATGTCGTAGGCCGCGACGTCGTGATCCGTTTTCAGGAAATGGGCGACTGTCTCTTCGGACTCGACTCCGTGGCCGTAGATGGTGGAATCGCCGAGCAGAAGTACGCTGCGGTCATCGGCTTCGCCGGGATTGCGGTAGCCGTGAGAATCGGTTTCATGGGTCCAGAAATAGCCGTGCGAGTAGGCGCGGGTTCGGTGGTCGGCGCGCATGAAACGAGTTCGGGTGAGACCCTCGAAGAGGAAGATCCCGCCCGGCAGGGTGTCGTACCTGGAGAAAGCCGCGTGCCGGAGCTTCTCGTTGAGGAGGTTGGGAAAGATACGGATCGCGGACTCGGCCATCAGCAACCCGACGACCAGAGCGACCAGAACGGTGACCAGACGAAAGAGCCAGAGACGTAACCCGCGAGTTGCTGCCGCCATGCATCGATGATGGCACAGCACCCGCTCCCGAGCATCGGCGATCCGAGGATGAAGGCACAATGGAACCGCGAAGACGCGAAGGTTGCGAAGGCCTCGCGAAGCATCGCATGATTGACCCATCGCCCCATGAGCAGGCTGGAAGCCTGCTCCACAACACAACCGTATCGTTGTGGGGCAGGCATCCTGCCTGCCTTCAGAGTCCAACCCGGAACGTGAATCGCCACCACGTAGTCAAACACCCTCAAAGCCCGCACCGCCCACTCAATAAACGCAACGTCCTTTGCGTTCTTTGCGGTGAACTTGAGATGGTGCGATGAGTCGGAAATGTGATGGCTTTGCGGCACTTGGCGCGCTTGGCGTCTTCCCGGTTTCATTGTGCCGTCCGGCGACCAGCGCCAATGCCTCGAAGGTACGGCACCACCGGAAGCCAACGATTGCGATGGAGCTACCTAATACCTAAAACCTAATACCTTACGCAGTAGGCATCTCGGTCTGCGTCAACATCTCCATGGCCTCGGGTCTCGGCTGGTTGTTCTTCACATCCCAATAGGGTGAGAGACGGCGGAGGCTGTCGACGATGCCGGGGAAGACCTCGATCACTTTGTCGACCTCGGCCTCGGTGTTGTAACGGCTCAGGCTGAAACGAACTGAACCGTGGACCGCCGAGAAGGGGATGTGCATGGCTCTGAGGACGTGGGAGGGTTCGAGGGAACCCGAGGTGCAGGCCGAGCCCGATGAGGCGCAGATGCCCTGCGCGCTGAGCTGGTAGAGGATGCCTTCGCCCTCGATGAAGTGACAGGCGACGTTGAGGGTGTTGGAGAGCCGCGGGGAGTTTTTGCCGTTGACCTCGAGATAGGGGATCCGCGCCACCAGTTCGCTCTCGAGCCGGTCTCGCATGGCGAGGATCCGCGGTTCGTCCTCATCGTGCCGATCCATGGCGATCTCGAGGGCTTTGGCGAGGCCGACGATGAAGGCCACGTTCTCGGTTCCCGCTCGACGTCCATCCTCCTGGTGGCCGCCGAGGAGGAACGGCCGGCAGCGGGTGCCGCGACGGATGTAGAGGGCGCCGATGCCCTTCGGGGCGTGCAGCTTGTGGCCGGAGAACGACAACAGATCGACGTGTTTGAACGAGCCACGGAGATCGATGGGGAGCTTGCCTACTGTCTGGGTGGCGTCGGTGTGGAAGATGATGCTCTCGTCGGTCTCTTTGGTGATGCGGGACAGTTCCTCGACCGGGAAGATGACCCCGGTTTCGTTGTTGGCGTGCATCACCGAAACCATCAGGGTGTCTGATCTGAGGGCCCGGACGAATTCAATGCGATCGATCCGTCCATCGGCGTCGACCGGGATGAAATCGACCTCGATACCCCTGCGCTGGAGATCTTCGCCGACCGAGAAGATCGCCGGGTGCTCGACACCGGTGGTGATGATGTGGCGGCGATCCGGGTTCGCGGTGATGGATCCGAAGACCGCGGTGTTGTTGGACTCGGTGGCGCAGGAGGTGAAGAGGATCTCGGGCGGCCGGGCGTTGCCGAGAAGCTTGGCGACGGTCCTGCGCGCCGAGGTGATGGCTTCGGCGGGTATGTGCGCCGGTTCGTAGAGCGAACTCGGGTTGAAATAGTCATCGGTGAGGAACGGCATCAACGCCTCGACGACCTCGGGCGCAACCCGAGTGGTGGCGTTGTTGTCCATGTAGATGATGTTCATTGGTTCGCCCTCAAACCTCGATGACTTGAATCCGCTGGTCGATCTGGTCCTTGAGGGCCTGTTCCACCAGCATTTTGATGGTGTTCTGCGAGCTCATGCAGTTGGCGCAGGACCCCTTCATGGTGCAGTAGACCTTGGAGTCCTTGATATCGATGATCTCGATATCACCGGCGTCCTTGGCGAGTTGGGGCCGGACAAAGGTTTCGATGACCTCCTCGACCTTCTTGGCGAACTTGAAGGGTGACATCTCCGCCGGTGGTTGGGCCTTGGGCGCCCGCGCCATGGGCAGCACCGGGAGCTGTTTCATGGTGGTTGGCCGCGATCCATTGACCTGATCGAGGAGATCCTGGAGCCCGCCGGGGGTGTGGTGGCAGGACATGCAGGCGCCGCCGGCCTTGATGGCGTTGGTGATCTCGGGGATGGAGGTCAGATTGAGTTCCTCGATCTTGCGCAGGATATAGGGTTCGGTGAGACCAAAGCAGGTGCAGACCAGTCGGCCCTCTTCCTGTTCGTCGTGACGGATGTCGATTCCGAGTTCAGCCAGGTCGACGCCGCGCTTCTGAGCCCAGTTGAACACCGCAGCCTCGAGCGCCTCTGCGCCCATGACCGAGCAGTGGATCTTGGCCTGTGGAAGCCCGTCGAGATATTTGACGATGTCCTGGTTGGTGATCTGGAGAGCACCGATGGGGGTGAAATCACCCTCCTCGATAATGGCGCACAGCGCTTCCGACGCAGCGATGGCCGAGGTGCAGCCGAAAGTGAGATAACGAGCCTCGGTGATCCGATCCTGCCGCGGGTCGCTTGGGTGACGATCGACGCGGAATGTGAACCGCAGGGCGTCGCCGCAGGCGAGGGACCCGTGCTCGCCGAAACCGTCGGCGTCGTCGATCTCCCCGAGGTGCGTGCCGGGTTGTCCTGATACCGCCGCCATGAAGAGTTCGGTGGTTTTCTTCGAGTAGTTCCAGGTCATGGTTCCTCCGCCTGCGAGCCACGCAGGCACTGGATGATACCTGATCCAGCATTGCTTTATTCCCGATCCCTTCGCGGTGGGGCCATCCGGAGTGGTCGCATCTGAATGGCGTTGTCCCACGGTGTGGTCGATCTGATCCAGTTGGCACAATCCCACCGCGAAGACGCGAAGGTCGCGAAGATGCCACGAAGATATTCTCTCGGCTCATCGCAGTAATCCGATTGAGGACTCGCATTTGAATTCAGAGGGAGCCCGGGTCAGGCATGTGTTGCTATGCGGACCCTTGGCGCGCTTGGCGTCTTCGCGGTTTCATTGTGCGATCAGGTGGTCAGGACCTCGCTGTCCGGGGCACACCTACCCCCGGGTGCTGACCTCGGCGGGGTCGATGCCGAGTTCGCCTGCTATCTGAGTGATCTCGTGTCGTTCCAATGCGCAGAAACAGCCGTCGGCTCTGGCGACCGCGGTCAGAAGGGCAGCAATCGACTCGCGCTGCGCAGCATCGAGCCTCGACCGAAGTCCTCGGCTGATGGCGTATGCGATCCCGCAATCGGCGAGCTGGGCCCGGTGGCAGGCGATCTCGGTGACCAATACCGCGTGCTCGGCGGGAACTCGGGCGTGTTCGATGAGGATCTCCTCCATCACGTGGCGCTCGTAGTTGCACACCCGACCATCGGCCCGGGCGACCCGCATCAGGACAAAGGAAAGCGCGTTGAGGTGGTCGGCAGTCTCCGCGTCCATCGAATTGAGCGTCTCGATGGCCTGCCGAACCACCATTGCCGGCACCTGGTTACGCGTGTCCTGATTACTGTGAACGGTCGCTTGGTTCATTGTCCCCTCCCATTTACTTTTACGCAGCTTTCAGGGCGGGAGTTGCAGTAAACTCGGCCGATGATGCACTTCAGACCCTCCCGACGTCTCCTGTTCTTACTCGTACTCATCGTGATAGCGGCGCCGGTGTCGGCGGCCTCGCCCGACCCGGCCCGGGGAACAGGGGGTGCGGTCGCGAGTGCGGCACCAGCGGCCACCGAGGCAGGTCTGGAGATTCTCCGCGCCGGTGGCAATGCCGTGGACGCGGCGGTGGCGACGGCCATCGCGCTCGCGGTGGTCCACCCCCAGGCCGGCAATCTCGGCGGCGGCGGGTTCGCGGTTGCGCGGATGGACGGCGAGGTGTCAACCCTGGATTTTCGCGAGGCGGCACCCGCGGCTGCCGACCACGACATGTATCTCGACGCCCAGGGCGACCCTGTGACCGAGAAGAGCCTGGTCGGTCCGTTGGCGGCCGGAGTGCCCGGTTCGCCCGCAGGTCTGTGGGAGCTCCACCGGCGCTACGGTTCGTTGGACTGGGCGCGGGTTGTGGCACCGGCCGCGCGATTGGCCGGTGACGGATTCGTGGTGACCTCCCGGCTCGAGAAATCCGTTGCAAAGGCTGCGAAACTACTCGGCCGATTCCCGGAGACCGCGGCGGTGTGGCTGCCCGGCGGCAACCCACCGGCCGCCGGCTCGGTCATGAAGATCCCCGATCTCGCCGCCACGCTTCGTGCCTATGCCGAGAAGGGCCCCGATGCCATCACTGGCGGCGCCCTGGCGGCGGCCGTCGAGACCGTCTCAGACCGGCATGGCGGTATTCTCACCGTGGCGGACCTCGAGGCCTATAGTCCGGTCTGGCGTGATCCCATCGTATTTGACGCCTTCGGGTGGCGGGTCGCCTCTATGCCGCTGCCATCTTCCGGCGGGATCATCCTCGGTCAGACCACCGGTCTGCTCGAACGCACGATGTGGCGCCGGAAGCCTCGGTTCGGAGCCGAGCGAGCCCACCTGCTCGTCGAGGTCTGGCGCCGAGCCTACGCCGATCGTGTGCTGCTCGGCGATCCTTCCACCACGCGGGCCACCGCCGCAGATCTCCTCGAAAAAAATTGGCTCGATTCAAGGGCGCTCGAGCTTGATTCACCCCAAGCGACACCTTCGGCCGATGTCGGCTCATGGGCCGCCCCGGCCGCACGCGAATCCACCGAGACCACCCATCTCTCGGTGGCGGACGGCGCCGGCAACGTGGTCAGCATCACCACCACCCTCAATGGGAGCTTCGGTTGCGGTCTGCTCGTCCCGGGAGGCGGCTTTCTGCTCAACAACGAGATGGATGATTTTGCCGCCGCCCCGGGTCGACCCAATCTTTATGGTCTGATCCAGGGGGAGGCCAACGCGGTTGGTCCGGGCAAGCGGATGCTGTCATCCATGTCGCCCGCCGTTGCCTGGCGCGAGAATGAAACGGTGGCTCTGGGGTCGCCCGGGGGTTCCACGATCCCCACCGTGACCGCTCAGGTCCTCCTCAATGTGATCGTTGACGGAGACGACCTCCAGGCTGCCGTCAACCGGCCCCGGATCCACCACCAGTGGATGCCCGATGAGATTGCGGTCGAGCCCGATGCCCTCTCGCCGGAAACGGCGATGGAACTCGAGCGGCGCGGCTACCAACTCAGGGATCGAAGCCGGTTGGGAGAGGTGAACGCGGTGCGTGTGACATCGGATGGCACGGTGGAAGCGGCCGCCGATCCGCGGGGTCCGGGTTCGGCGGGGGTTGTCCGGCCCGCCCCGGGCTCGTAATGCGGATCGTCGACGAGATCCGTGAGGAGCACCGCCTCATCGATGAGGTGACGGGCTCGTTGTTCTTCTGGGCCGATCGCGGTTGGGAACACCCCGATGCGGCCGCCGACCTCGTGGATTTGATCCACTTTCTGCGTGTTTATGTGCACGGTTTTCACCACCACGGCGAGGAGTTTCTCTTCAGAGCATTGGTGGAACACGGTGAAGTTCCAGGAGATCACGGCCCCCTTGTGATCCTCACCCAGGAGCACGAGAACGTACCTCCCGTTCTGGATGAGCTGGCGTCGGCGGGCGCCTGCGCCGAATCGGTGTCGGCGGCAAAGCGGTTGGCGGCTGAGATCTGGTTGCATCTGGACAAGGAGGAGACGGTGCTTCTTCCGGAGGCTGAACGGCGTCTCATCGATGGCGGAGTTCGAGAACTCGAGGGGCCGCCTGCGTCGGATGAGGTTGAGGCCGCTCGGGTCTTGGGACTCGAACTGGTTCAAAGACTGCCGCCCATGGATGACCCCGATCTCATCCGCGGCGATGGATGCATCCCCTGTGCGGCGTTCGGTGACACCTGCCATGGCATCGAGACCGAGTGGTGGAGTGACTGGGAAATGGAGCACCACCGGGGTCTCGACGAGGGGTAGGGGATTCGCTGGATTGACGTCCCCTCGGCACCGGGCGACCCGTTCCCCGCCCCTGCCCCTGCCGCCGACGCTGCCGCTGCCGCTGCTTGCGCGCTGACTCGGAAATGGGTCCGGAGGCAAATTCGGGCGAGGTGGGCTACAGTACGGTGTCATGAAGACACCCAACCTCATCGCCCCAGTCATCGCCGCCGCCGTCATCGGCCTCGTCGCGTGCGGCGCCGGCCCCGAGCCGGCGGATCTCGTGATCACCGGCGGTCGCATCGTGACGTTGGATCCGGAGCGGCCCGAGGTCGAGGCCATGGCGGCGCGCGGCCAGAATATCGTCGCCACGGGAAGCGCCGCGGAAATGGCGAAGCTCATCGGTGACACGACCGAGGTCATCGATCTTGATGGTGCCCTCGCGGTGCCCGGCTTCATCGAGGGTCACGGCCACTTCACGGGTTTGGGCCGATCGCGGATGATCCTCGATTTAACGCAGGTGGAGAGCTTTGACGAGATCGTCGAAATGGTGGCTTCGGCGGCGGCCGAGGTCGAGCCGGGGGAGTGGATTCTGGGCCGTGGTTGGCACCAGGAGAAGTGGAATTCGACGCCGGAACCGAACGTTTCGGGTCTTCCGTATCACCACGTCCTGAGTGAGGTTTCCCGAGCCAACCCGGTGTTCCTCACCCACGCCAGCGGCCACGCTGTCATGGTCAACGAGGTCGCGCTGGAGCTTGCCGGCATCGTCGACAACACCCCCGATCCCGCTGGGGGTGAGATCGTTCGCGACACCGACGGCCGCGCCATCGGTGTGCTGCGCGAGACCGCTGAAGACCTGGTGGGAGACCATCTCGGGAGCGATCCGGACGAAGCCACCCTGCGGCGGGCCATCGATCTCGCGAGCCGGGAGTGTCTCGCCAAGGGCATCACGTCGTTTCAGGATGCCGGTTCGAGCTTCGCCCTGGTGGAGCTGCTGAGAACCATGGCCGAAAACGGTGAGCTCGGGCTCAGGTTGTGGGTCATGCTCAGCGAGGACAACGAGAGCCTGGCGGCCGGGCTGCCCGGTTACAGGGTCCACCGGGCCGGCAATGGCTATCTGACGGTGGGCGGCATCAAGCGGTGGATCGACGGCGCCCTCGGGTCACACGGCGCGTGGCTGCTCGAACCCTACACTGATCTCCCCAGCAGCATCGGTCTCAATATCGTCACACCGGAGGAGTTGCGCGAAACCGCGCGGCTCGCGCTCGAATACCGCCTCCAGCTCTGCTCGCACGCCATCGGGGATCGGGCCAACCGAACCACCCTCGATGTCTATGAAGAGGCCTATGAACGGGTTCCCCAACCCCGCGATCTGCGCTGGCGGATCGAGCACGCCCAGCACCTCCACCCGGAGGACATCGCGCGTTTCGCCGAGATCGGGGTGGTGGCCGCAATGCAGCCCATCCACTGCACCTCGGATGGGCCATGGGTCCCCGTGCGGCTCGGTGAAGAAACGTTCTCGGACCGGAGCCTATGTCTGGCGGGATCTGTTCTCCACCGGGGCGGTCATCGCCAGCGGCACCGATGTGCCGGTGGAGCCCGTCGATCCGCTGCCGTCGTTCTACGCCGCCGTGACTCGTCAGATGGCGGACGGCACGGCGTTCTACCCCGATCAGGTCATGACCCGGATGGAGGCGCTCTATGCGCGGACCCTCGGAGCCGCCTACGCCGCATTCGAGGAGGACATCAAGGGATCCCTCGAGGTCGGCAAGCTGGCCGACGTGACCGTGTTCTCACGGGATATTCTGGCGGTGCCGTCGGACGAGATCCTCGAGACCGAGGTGATCTACACCATCGTCGGCGGCGAGGTGAGATTTCGAGCGAGATAGATCACCAAAGGTTTCCGGGAGATGAGTTAACCTCGGTTATCGGAAACCGGGAGTATGCAGGGTTACACCCACACATGCGCCGCCTGCGATGCGAAGCTCAAGATCCACGAGCGTTACGTGGGCCGGGCGTTGCACTGCCCTACCTGCGGGACGGAGTTTCTCGCCGATCCCACCCTCGCTGATATCGACGACATCATCGATGAGCTTGTTCCGGATCGCAAGAGATCGATCCCGTGGTTGCCAATCCTCGCGTGTCTCGCCCTTCTAATCGTCTCGTTTCTGTGGCTCGGGACGGCCAACCAGGACGGCCCTTTCTCGAAGCTCTTCAAGCCCGAAAGGAAGCCCGGTCAGTTTGCGGTGCTCGCCATCACGGGTCAGGATCGAGTCCCCGCGGCCATGGATCGCGAGACCGCGGTGTTTCTGGTCGATGCCATCGAGGATGCCGATTCCGGATCGGTCGCAGCGTTGAGCGCCCAGGGCAAGATCATCGATGTCACCTCCGGAACCAAGATCAAGGTCCTCGAACGAGTCAAGAGCGACCGGTCTGCCCGGGTGCGGATTCTCGAAGGGACGTGGACCGGCAAGGTTGTGTGGGTTCCGGCACTCGCTCTCGACTGAGTGGAACCCAGAAACATGGTGCAGATCGCCGGTGAGAATCGCTCATCTTGGGTTGCAATAGACAGCGCCCTCCCGCTTGCGTAGACTCGGCGGGACCGAATATGGGGAAGACGGTGCGAATCCGTCGCGGACCCGCCGCTGTGACCGGGGACGATGATCGGCAGATCCACTGCAATCGCTGATTGTGGGAAGGGCCGGTAGGTAGAACGATCCGGGAGCCAGAAGACCCGCAGTTCGGCTTTGATGACCCTCGTGGATTGGGGTTTGATTCTCAAGAATCCAGGATGGAATACGGCATCCCGGAGGCCTTTGGGCTTCCGGTTTTTGGGTATTGGAGCCATGACGAACGATCGAAAATATGCCCCCGTGCTCATCCTGGCCGTGCTGGTTGCCGCAACCTCGGCCTGTGGGGACCGTGGCGTTTCTGCTCCGGTGGATGTGCCGCTGCGTATCGTGGCCATGGCCCCGAGCCTCACGGAGACACTTCTCGCCCTCGATCTCGAGGACCGCGTTGTCGGGGTGACCCGCTACTGCCCGGTGGTCGATGGAGCGGTCAACGTCGGCGGCTACTTCGATCCGAGCTACGAGACCATCCTCTCCCTCGATCCGGATCTCGTGATCGTCATGCAGTCGCACGATGAGCTGCACCGGCGGCTCCGCGATCTCGGTCTCGATACCCTGAAGGTGGATCAGCATGACGTTCAAGGGATCCTGACGTCGGTGGAAACCATCGCCTCGCGGTGCGGGGTCGAGCAGCGCGGTCGAGAACTGGTCGATGGTCTACGTCAAGCTCTGGACGAGGTCGCCGTCGCCGTCGAGGGGCTCGATCGGCCGCGGGTCCTCGTCGTCGTCGGCCGCAACCCCGGCGGCGGTCGGATCGGCACATTGTGGGCGGCCGCCGCCGACACCTTCTACGATGACGTGATCGGCCTGGCCGGTGGCGTCAACGCGATTTCGAACACCGTCATCCGCTATCCGGAGTTGTCCCGTGAGGGCGTCATCGCGGTGGATCCAGATGTCATTCTCGATGTCGTGGCCGATGGTGGGGCACGGGGAGTCAGCCTGGACGCGGCCGCCGCCGACTGGCTCGAACTCGAAGATCTGCGAGCGGTTCGGTCCCATCGAGTCCACGTTCTGATGCAGGACTTCGTGGTCATCCCGGGGCCGAGAATCGTCGACACGGTCCGGGCATTTGCCGAGCGTCTTCATCCGGAACTCCGATGGGAGTGATCGTGGGACGGCCGCGGATCGAGATCCACGAACTCGAGGTGCGCCTCGGGGAAACCGATATCCTCAACGGCGTCGGCCTCGAGGTCGCTGCAGGAGAGTTGCTGGCCATCATCGGGCCCAACGGCGCCGGCAAATCCACCCTTCTGCGGGCCATCGATGGCCTCCAGACGGCCCACCGGGGCCGGGTCGAGGTTGATGGCCGAAAGGTGAGTGAGTATCGCCGGCGTGACCTGGCGCGAGTGGTCAGCTTTGTTCCCCAGGCCGATATCCCCGCTGACGACTACACGGTGCGAGCGTTTGTCGAGATGGGTCGATACCCTCATCTGGCGACCTGGGCAGCGCTCACCACCGAAGACCGTCGGGCGGTGGAAGAGGCACTCGAACTCACCGAGATCGATCATCTCGCGGCGCGCCCCATGAAAACCCTGTCGGGCGGAGAACGACAGCGGGTTTGGATCGCGGCTGCGCTCGCCCAGGGTGGCACCATCCTGCTCCTGGACGAACCGACCAGCTTCCTCGACTATCGGCACCAGGTCCAGGTCCTCGATCTCCTCGGCCGGCTCCACGCCGAGGGCGGCTATACGGTGGTCGCCGTGACCCACGATCTCAACGGTCTCGTGGCGGATGCCGACTCGGTGCTCGCACTCGTGGACGGCATGGTCGAGTTCACCGGGCCACCTCAGGAACTCTTCGACGCCGCGACCCTGGCGCGGATCTTTGGAAACGATTTTGTTCTCGTGGATGGCGGACGGCACGGTCTGCCACTGGTGATGCCGGCGAGGAACGGCTCGTGAGCCGGGGCATCGGTCTCGCTGTTCTGCTTGTTTGCGCGGTTGTGGTCGTGATAGCGGCGCCGTTGGTCGGCCCCGTATCGTTACCGTTCTCGGCCCTGACCGACCCCTTCGGTTCCGACCCGAGTTCGCGGATCTTCTGGCAGATCCGGGTGCCGCGGGTGGTGGCGGCGTTTCTCGGTGGTGCGGGCCTGGCGGTGGGCGGAGCGGTCTTTCAGGCCGTCTTCCGAAATCCCCTGGCTACGCCCTACATTCTGGGGGTCGCGGCGGGCGCGTCATTCGGGGTCGCGGCGGTTGCCCGGATCGGCGCAGGGGTGGTCATTCTCGGTCTCGGTCTGCAGTCGTGGTCGGCCCTGGGCGGCGCCCTGCTCGCGGTGGGGGTGGTGTGGATGGTCACGCGACTGCGACCCGATGCCGCGAGTTCGACTCTCCTTCTCGCCGGCGTCTCGCTCAATTTCTTTTTCTCGAGCCTGATTCTCTTCCTCCAGTACACGGCTTCGTTTGCCGACGCCTATCGGGTGCTGCGCTGGCTCATGGGCGGTCTCGGCGGGGTCGATGTCTCGGCGGTGATTCAGATGACTCCATTCGTGGTGGTGGGGATGGCGGTCATCTTCGCCTTCGGACGCGAGCTCGATCTGCTTGCCACCGGATCCGAGCTCGCGGCGAGTCGTGGCGTGGCCGTGGCGAGAACGCGAACCACGCTCTTCGTGGCGACCTCGGTGATGATCGGGGGAGTGGTGGCAGCCTGTGGACCCATCGGCTTTGTCGGCATGATGTCGCCCCACATCTGTCGGCTTCTGCTCGGGCCGGGACATCGGCTTTTGCTGCCGTCTTCGGCGGTCTTCGGCGGCGCATTCCTGGTGCTCTGTGATGTCGCCGCGAGGACCATCGTCGCGCCCGCCGAACTCCCCGTCGGGGTGATCACCGCGTTTCTCGGCGCGCCGTTCTTCCTGTGGTTGTTACTGAGAAAGTAGGTCCGTCGACATCCCCGGGGAGATTCGAGCCCTCGCGGCAGCGAAGAGTTTGGGCTATGATTCTGCTGTTCATTTACCGGGTATCGATTTTGAGGAGGAGATGATGCGGTCTACAAAGATGTTTGTCGCGTTGACGTTTGTGATTTTGATGGCAACAGTTTCGTTGGCGTGGGCGGAGGAAGGTGACGTCTCCTGGCCCGCTCGGGAACGTGCGGAAATGGACGGCGTCGATCTACCCTTCGCCGCCGGCGTTGAACCCGCGACGGCCGGAGTCAGGACCATCGACGGCACCATTTTGCTGGATCTGCTCCTGATCCCGGAGTCGACCAACGATCGCGTCATGGCATTCGATCCAACGACCGGCAATCTGGTGGACGCAGATTTCATCCCGGCCGATCCGACAAACCTCTCGACGCCGATTTGCGCCATCCTCAACCATGATGGAACGCAGGTGCTGGTCTCCGATCAATTGGACGACGTGGTTCAGGCGTATGACTCGACAACCGGGGTCTACATCGGGGTCTTCGCCCCGGCCGGGGGCGCCAACACCGCCATCCTCGACAACATCCGAGGCATCAGCCTGCGAGCTAACGGCAACTTGCTGGTGACGGTCGGAGGAGGAACCAACGATGACGCCGTTGCCGAGTTCGACACATCCGGCAATTATCTCGGCAATTTCGTCGCCAACGCATCCGGTGGTCTCGACAGCCCGTTCGATGTCCACATCCTGACCGAGGCGACCGTGGGCGGTATTAACAGCGATGCGATTCATCGCTACGACGTTGCCACCGGCGCCTACATCGCCAACCTCACGGGGGTCGATAACTTCCCCGAGCAGATCAATCTGGCGGCCAACGGGAACTTCCTGATCGCGAATTTCGGGGGGGCTCAAGAGGGGATCGTCGAGGTTCAGCAGGACGGGACGCTGGTGGGGGTCTATAACGAACCGACCCTCGGTGGCTATCGCGGCGTCTGGGAGCTGCCCAACGGCAACCTCCTCGTCACCAACGGGAGCGGTGTCCACGAAATGACTCGCATCAATACGTTGGTCGAAACCAAGATTTCAGGTGTCAGCGCACGTTTCATCGAGTACACCTTGGAGCCGGTTCCCGTTGAACTCCAGGCGTTCGAGGTGGAGTGATTGTGGGTGCTGCTGCGGAAATAGTGTTGAGTTCTCAGTTTTGAGTTTTTAGTTTCATCACACATGCTCAGAAGCGCACTGTGAAGTTGCTGATAACTAAAAACTAAAAACTCAACACTGAGACGGGTGTGGCGTTCATTCGCCTCACTCGTGTTCGGGAAAGTGCTCGACCACGACATCGAGATGATCGGTGAGCTCCTTGAGCTCGCGGGTCAGGGCGCGGCCGATGACGAGGCGCTGGACCTGGTTGGTGCCCTCGTAGATCTGGGTGATCTTCGCGTCGCGCATGTACTTCTCGATGGGGTAGTCCTTGCAGTAGCCATAGCCGCCGAAGAGCTGCACCGCGTCGGTGGTGACCTTCATGGCGGTGTCGGTGGCGAAGACCTTGCCCATGGCGGCGATCTTGTTGACGTTTTTGGCGCCGGAATCGATAACCCGGGCCGAGTGATAGACCAGTTGGCGCGCGGCCTCGATCTGGGTGGCCATGTCGGCGAGCATGAACTGGATCGCCTGGTGCGACATGACGGTTTGACCGAACTGCTTGCGCTCCGAGGTGTAGCGCATTGCCCATTCGAAGGCGCCCTGGGCGAGGCCGAGAGCCTGGGCGGCGACTCCGGGGCGCGCACGGTCGAGGGTCATCATGGCGTTTTTGAAGCCGACGTTCTCCTTGTGGCCCATGAGCTGTGAAGCCGGCACCCGGCAGTCGTTGAATTCGAGCTCGTTGACCGGGACGGTGCGGATCCCCATGGTGTCTTCACGTTTGCCGACGGTGAAACCGGGAGTGTCCTTCTCGACGATAAAGGCCGAAATTCCACGCATGCCGCGGTCGGGGTCGGTGAGGGCGTAGACGGTGAAGGTCGAGGCGACCCCGCCGTTGGTGTTCCACTTCTTCTGGCCGTTGAGGACGTAGTCGTCGCCGTCCTTGATAGCGGTGGTGCGCAGGCTGCCCGCGTCGGAACCCGACGGCTTTTCGGAGAGACCGAAGGCGATGAGAGCGTCGCCGGCGGCGATGGGAGGGAGGTATTTCAGTTTCTGCTCCTCGGTGCCGCCGATGATGATGGGGAAGGAACCCAGGGCGTTGACCGCGAAAGCGACACCGACGCCGCCGCAGGCGCGGGAGAGCTGTTCGACGATGAGACAGAGGTTGAGAACACCTGCGTCCTTGCCGCCGTACTCCTTGGGAATCCAGGCCCCGGTGAGCTCGTAGGACTTGAGGGCTTCGAGAATCTCCCAGCCGTACTCGCCGGTGCGGTCGAGTTCGGCGGCGACCGGGCGGACGAATTTTTCGGCCACCTCACGCGCCCGCTCCTGATAGTCGAGATTCTCTTTTGTCAGCAGTTCGCTCATGGTTGCCTCCCCAAATCGTGCTCGTCATTCTCGCACACAACCCCGTACCCGTTTCGGTTTTCGAAACCGGGGCCGCGGCAGGACAGGAGGAAGGCGCGCCCCATCGGGGTGCCGGGTACGCCATTGTGCCGGAACCGCTATCACGTACCGTAACGCGCTTCGCACAATGGCGTTACCGGGCTCACTCGGGTAGAGCCTCGAGGTCAATTTTTCCGGCTACGAGGCAGGCCGCCGGGGCGCCAATGCGTCACAGCGGCCCAGAAGGCCGGTGATGAAGGAAACCGATTCAGGGGCAAGGGCAGGTGCAAATGATCGGCGACGGGCCAAATCCGCCATCCAGCTCTTCGACGAAGTCAGAGCCATCACCTGGCGCCTCCTCCACCCGAAACAGTGATTTGCGATGGATCTATCTGCGCCTATCTGCGCTATCTGCGGTTCCTCCGTGCGATGGCTCTGCGTCAATCCCTCACCCAGTCGCTTCCACAAGCCCGAATGTCCGTTTTCTGCCGTGGTACCAGGCCACGGCGCGGTCGAAGTCCGCGGGTGAGAAGTCGGGCCAGCGCCGATCGGTGAAGTAGAGCTCGGCATAGGCCGCCTGCCAAAGCAGGAAATTCGAGAGCCGTCGCTCGCTTCCGGTTCTGATGACGAGATCGGCGGGCGGGGTGTCGCCGGTGTCGAGATTGTCGCCGAAGAGTTCGCCATCGATGGCTTCCGGCAGGAGCTCGCCCCGCGCCACGCGTTCGGCGAGCCGGCGCGCGGCGCGGACGATCTCGTCGCGGCCGCTGTACGAGAGGGCGAGGGTGAGGCGCATCCCCCCGAGGCCGCTGGTTGTCTCCATGACGCGTTCGAGCAGCGATCGGGCGCGGCCCGGGAGCTTGCCGAGATCGCCGATGGCGGCGAGCTCGATGCCGTGCTCTTTGAGCCGATCCTCCTGTTCAACGAGAAACTCGGCGAGGAGCTCCATGAGGCCGTTGACCTCGAATGCCGGTCGAGCCCAGTTCTCGGTCGAGAAGGCGTAGAGAGTCAGATAGCGGAATCCGGACTCCCGGCAGTACGTGACGATCTTTCGCACCGCCTCGGCTCCGCGGTGGTGGCCGGCGATGCGGGCCAGCCCCCGCGCCTGGGCCCACCGCCCATTACCGTCCATGATGATCGCGATGTGACGAAGGGAATTCATCTTCATGGATTCAGTCTGGTAGTCCACGGTGGAATCCAGAAGACGAAGATGGGGCGATCTCGAGGCAATCGGGGTACGAGGGTGAAATGGTGCTGAGGTGGTATCCTCTCCCGAGTAGAACTGGAGGCACATGGCGAAGAGACGCTATCGCATTCTGGCGCCGAGCGCGGTCACCTCGGCCAACATCGCGGCCGGATTCATGGCCATGGTGGCGGCCGCCGACGGCCGATACGAGCTCAGTGTCTATCTGCTGGTGGTCGCCATCCTCTGTGATGTACTCGACGGCACCATTGCTCGACTGCTCGGCGCCACCAGCGAATTCGGCCAGGAGATGGACAGCTTCTCGGATGCAATCTCCTTTGGTGTGGCGCCCGCCTTCCTGATCTACCTCTCGGTTCTCCGCCCCCTCGGCTTCTGGGGACTCATCGTTTGTCTGGTCTATCTTCTCGCCGGGGTCACCCGGCTGACCCGGTTCGTGCTCACCAACGATGCTCATGGCAAGGAGTTGCGCACGACCGGCGCTCCGATACCGGCAGCGGCCTCCTACCTCATGGCCGCGGTACTCATGCGCGACAGCATGTCGGTGGAGGCCGTCGCCCTCGTGGTGCTGTTGATGGCGGTGCTGATGGTGTCGAGGATTCGTCTTCCCAGTCTCAAAGGCAAGAACATCGTCACCGCGATGATGCTGGTCGGGCTCGTCAACTATCTGTTGGCGGTATTCCACCCGAGTTGGCTCACCATCGGCTGGTGGAATGTCTGGAACGCCTTCATCCTCGTCGCCGCGAAGGTCCAAAGCAACCGGCTCCAGCCCTCCTCAGCCCCCTGATCGCGAGCGGCCGAGCATGCCGAATTCTCGAGATCGGTCTATGGAAGCCTGTGAATATATTGAAACCGCCAAGTCGCGACGGTCGCAAAGTGGACCACGAAGTATTTTTGGATTCATCGCAGGTTGAGCCCGCCATTGACGGGCGGTGCGAGTCCGGATCCGGCGGGTTGCTTTTCGGTATCTTTGCGAGCTTGGCGCCTTCGCGGTTTCAATGTGCGATCCGGCTCTGGATGCCGCCGATCAAATGCGAGGTCCTGCAGGAAGCTACCCCAAGATCGACTGGAATGCCTCGGTGAGTGTTGGTGCGTTGAAACGGTAGCCGGTTTCCTCGAGGATCTTCGGTGTTGCCTTTGTCGATGACAGCAGGAGCGCATCGGCCATTTCGCCGAGGGCGAGTTTGATGGCGAATGCCGGGGCCGGGATCATCGCCGGCCGGCCGAGATACTCGCCGAGGGTCCGGGCAAAGCCCTTGCTGGTGACCGTTTCAGGTGCGACGAGGTTGACCGGCCCCCTGATGGCCTCGTGGTTGAGGATGTGGTCGACCGCACCCACGACATCTCCGATGGCGATCCACGGCCACCACTGTTTGCCAGAGCCCATGGGCCCGCCAAAACCGAGTTTGAACACCGGCAGCATCTTCTCGAGGGCAGCACCCTTGCCGAGAACCATGCCGAGCCGGAGGAGCACAACTCGTGTCGCATCGGATCGAGCCGCCACCGCGGTCGTCTCCCAAACCTGCGAGAGGTCGGCGAGGAAGCCCTGACCCGGCGCCGACCCTTCGTCGAGGACCTCGTCACTACGGTCGCCATAGAACCCGGTCGCGGACGCGTTGATGAGTAGTGGGGGAGGGACCGCCGCCCTGCCGATGGCATCGACGATGGTGCGGGTCGCGTCAAGACGACTCGAGCGCAGTTCGTCCTTGACTGCCGGGGTCCAGCGACCCTGGCTGATGCTGCGGCCGTTGAGGTTGATGACGGCGTCCGCTCCCGAGATGATCTCTGGGTCGAGATCACCCGAGGCCGGATTCCATGGGGCCTCGATCGCGGGGTCGGTGGCGTGCCGGCGAACCAACGCTGTCACCTGATGTCCTTGTTGCCGCAGGTGTGCGACCAGCGCCCCTCCGACGAAACCGCTCGCTCCGGAAATGATGATCTTCATAGCCTCTGGATAGCGCTCTTGCTTGCGACGATATTCCCACCGGGAAGACACCGGTACTTCGTACTCTGGTCGAAGCTCGGTCCTCAGCCCGACCGGCCCGTCCAGTCAACGGTGTGGTCGGCTACGATTTCGCTGAGGGCCATAATGTGCTCCCACCGGTCGTTGAGCGCGGGGATATAGCGGAAATCAACGCCACCCGCCGCCGTGAAACGCCCGCGACTCGAGATTGCGACTTCTTCGAGGGTCTCGAGGCAGTCGGCCGCAAAGCCGGGGCAGATGACATCCACGCCTTTGACGCCGATCTGCCCCCACCGGGTGAGGCGGGCATCGAGTTCGGGCGCGAGCCAGGTTTCTTTGCCGAAGCGCGATTGGTACGCCATATGCCACCGGCCGGGAGCGAGATCGAGGCGCGCGGCGAGCGCGCGGGCGGTGGCGGCGCACTGTTTCGGATAGGGGTCGCCGGCCGTGGCGTACCGGCGTGGAATGCCGTGGAACGACATGAGGAGCCGGTTCGGCGGGCCGTTTTCGTCCCAGAACTCCCTCACCACCGATTGGAGAGCCGTCAGGTATGCCGGGTGGTCATGATAATCCGGCACCGTGCGGATTTCCGGCTCCGTCGTCATCCGGGACAGAGCCGCGGCTACGGCGTCTTCGGTCGACGCCGTCGTGGTCGTGCTGTATTGCGGGTAGAGGGGCAGGACCAGGATGCTGGCGCAACCCCGGTCGGTGAGCGCGGCGATCCCGTCTTTGATCGATGGCGCTCCATAACGCATGGCCATTTCCAGCGGGATCGCCGTACCGCAGGTATCGTTCAATCGCTCACTGAGAGCGTTGCCGATCCGCCGGGTTGTGACCGTCAGCGGTGAGCCCTCCCCGGTCCAGATGCTGCGATAAAGAGCGGCCGATCTCCGTGGCCGGAGAGGGAGTATGAAGAGATTGCGGATCAACCACCAACGGAATCGCGGCAGATCTACGACTCGCCGATCTGCGAGGAACTCGCTGAGATAGCTTCGGACGGCCCGAGCGGTCGGCGCTGCCGGGGACCCGAGATTGGTCAGCAGGACGCCGAAAGCCGGAGGGGGAGTTCGACCGCCATCACGCGTGGTGGACATCGCTCCCCTTCGCGATGCTCAGCGGTTCACTGTGCGGTGGGCTCGTCGGCAAAATCTTCGGGATCGAACGCGTCCATATCGGGCACCTTCGCGATGATCTCTTTGATCATCTTCTGGTGCTGGACCTCCTCGTCGCGAAGCCGGGCGAAGAGTTTTTTGACATCCTCGTCGGTCACGGACGGCAGGGCCTGGTGGTAGAACTCGTAGGCCTTGATCTCGGCGTTGAGGGCGACCTCAAGGGCGTCGTTGATGGACATGAAGGCTCGGGCGCCGTCGTAGTCGGGCGCCTCGATGTCATAGAGCATCGACGCGTCGGCGGTGGTGGGTTCGTTACCAAAGAGTTCAACACGCTGAGTGGTGAGGACCTCGGCGTGCTTGACTTCGTTTTCGGACATGAAGCGGAAAAACTTGGCCACCTCGGGAGAATGGTGGGCCTCGAGTTGTTCGGCGAACTCGTCGTAGCGCTCCTGCGCCTCTTCTTCGATGGCAATGGCGAGGTCGAGGGTGTCGCGAAGATTGAGGGCTGAGAAGTTGATGTCGTGGCTCATGGCGTACCTCCAGCTCGTCGCCGGGTATTGTCGAGGCGACGGTCGTCGGGGGGAACTGTGAACCCGCCGTGGGTACTTGTCAAGACGTCCGGTGCCAACGAAGGCGCTCCCATGCCATTCCCGCGACCCAGCCGACGGTCATGAAGACAACGACCGCACCCGTGTGCCAAACGAGGACGTGGGAGAGATTGGACATGGGACACAGCAGGTGAATGACTGCGTCCGAGGCCACCGTTGCACCGGCGCCACCAAGGAGGCCCGCGGTTGGCGCCCTCAACGGGAGCGCACGGAAGACCAGCCACATCGTCACGACAAAGGTCGGGAGGGCCATGGCGGATTCGTGTTTGAAACAACCGATTCCGGGCGCAATGCCGTTCCCGGGCATGGTAATCGCCGGCGAGTAGATCGAGGTCGCGACACCGACGAGGATCTGCACTGCGAGTGCGGTCAGAGCGGCGACGCGGACGGCGCCTCCAGGAATGCCCTCGCCGGGGACCGCTTCGCGAAGCGCGAGCCCGATCAGCAGGATGCCGACGGCCAGTTGGAGGATGGAGCATCCCCAACTCAACCACATGGGCAGCTGGTCCATATCAGGGCGGAGACTGGCTTTGGCAAGAACGAAGGCCAGCACGACGGCGAGGATCGCCACCGCCAACATGGCCCGCACCCACGCCGGATGGAGCGGACGGACCGGGGCAAGATCGCTCTCTATGGTTTCACGAAGACCGTTGGGGATCGAGTCGAGACTCATCTCACGCACCTTCCTCGACCATCTGTTCTCGGATCTTTTTCAACGCGCGGTGAGCGCGGACCTTGGCGGTGCCGGGAGCGGTCCCAACGATGGCGCCGACCTCCTCGAAGCTCATGCCGAGCAGGTGGTGGAGGATGAGAACCTCCTGAGCCTCTCGCGGCAAGGTGCTGAGCAGCCGTTGCACGGTTGCTCGATCGGCGAGCTGATCCATCTCCGGCGGCACCGGAACCTCCGGGAGATCCTCGGCGGGCAGAACTTCCTTGCGCCGTCGCATGGTGCGAAGGTGCATCAAGGCGACATGCCGGGTGATGGCGTAGATCCACGGCCGCACAGGGCGCGGCGGGGTGTATGTCTGCCGGGCTCGGTGGAGTTGGAGGAAGGTCTCTTGGAGTAGATCCTCGGCCATGGTCTGATTTCGGACAAAGGTCCATAGGTAGCGAATGAGTGGACGCTTCAGGGCGTTGTAAAGCCCCGTGAACGCATCCATGTCCCCCTTCTGATAGGCGATCATCAGCGCGGTCAGTTGCTGATCTTCGGCGCGACGGTCGACTGCCATCAGTGATTATGCCTTTCAGAGTTGGAACGTTACGTGAACCGCAGTATAACCCGGCGACCGGTGACCGATGATCTTACCCGGCGCGTCCGCGACCGCGTCCGGGCAGCGGCAGCGACAGCGAAAGCGGCAGGGACAGCGTCCGCGCCCGTTCCCGATCCCGTTCCCGAATTGAAGCGTCCGGGGCAGCATCCGGGACAGCGGCAGGGACGGAGTCCGTGCCTGTGCCCAATGACCGCTCGAAATTCGAAGTTCATCATCCATAATGGCGAACATGTCCGAAGCTGATCGCCTCATCGCCTGGTTCCGCGCCAACGCGAGGCTGCTTCCGTGGCGGACGGCGCCCCGAAATCCGTATCACTCGCTGGTCTCCGAGTTGATGGCCCAGCAGACTCAGCTCGACCGCGTCGTGCCGCGGTTCGAGAACTTTGTGGAGAGGTTTCCGAATCTCCCGGCGCTGGCGGCAGCGACCGAGGACGAGGTGCTCGAGCGGTGGTCCGGGCTCGGCTATTACCGACGGGCCCGCCTCCTCCACCGACTCGCACGCGAAGTCGTAGCCGGAGGTGGTGAACTGCCGAGAACGGCGGCGGAGCTCGAAGCCCTGCCCGGGATCGGTCCCTATACCGCGGCGGCGGTGGCTTCGACCGTATACGGCGAGGCGGTTCCTCTCATGGACGGCAACGTCGCGCGGGTCAGCGCGCGGGTGCTCGCTCTGGCCGACGACCCGCGGACGAAAGCGGGCAGGACCGTGGTTTTGGAGTGGGTTCGGGCCCTGATGGACGATGCTCCTCCGGGCGAGGTCAACGAGGCTCTGATGGAGCTCGGAGCAACGATCTGTACCCCCTCGCAACCGAACTGCGAACGCTGCCCTCTGGTCGAAGGTTGTCTTGCGCGTCTAGAAGACGATCCGACGGTCTACCCGCCACCGCGACGAACCCGGGAGACCATTGAGGTCCATTGGTTGGCGGTGATCATTGAAGATCCTGACGGGCGGTGGATGTTGCATCGGGTGGATGAAGGTCCGATTCTCAAGGGCCTCTGGCTGCCGCCGTTCGGCGAAATCGTCGCGAACAGACCGCTCGAGGCCCAGGTTCGCGAGCTGCTCCCATTCGAAGCGAGTTCGCCCATCGAATTTTTGAAACCAGTCAGACACTCGATCACGCACCGAAGGATCGAAGTCACTCCCACACGAATCTGCATCGACCATCGGGTAGGGGTGCCCGACGGGTGGTCATGGGTCGATCCGGCGAAACCTGATCTCCCGACATCGTCGCTTCTGGCAAAGCTGCTGGCTTCAGTCGGGGAATCTCCATCCGCTTCGTTTCCAGCGGTTGCCAGACAGTCCGATGGAAACTGAATGGTGGTTCAGTTCCCCTGCTATACTGCCAAGGTGCGGCAAGCCTTTCGGATTCAATTTTTTTCTCAGGTTTGAGGAGGAGTCATGGACCACGCCACCGCGTCATCGTTTCTGGGAATCTCGGGGGTTGTCTGGTTCTGGGCGCTCACCGTCATCGGCGTCGGCGCCGTGGTGTTTTCACTGAGCCGTCGCTTCAGCGTGCTCGAGTTGGGTCGGGCGGAGAACCGCTTCAACCGCCTCGGTGAACGGTTCAAACATGTTCTGATCTATGCCTTCGGCCAGAAGAAGATGTTCGACGACCCCTTTGCGGGGATCTACCACCTCCTGATCTTCTATGGGTTCCTGGTTGTCAGCATCAGGACCGTGACCATGGTGGTCGAGGGTCTCTTCGCGGGCTGGGAGCTGCCGCTTCTCCACACCGGGGTCGGACACGCCTATCTTTTCTCCAAGGACATCTTCGAGGCGCTGGTGATTCTCGGATTGGTCTTCGCCGTATGGCGGCGTGGCGTCCAGCGCAAAGACCGGATCATCCAGTCATCCGGCGCCTGGATCGTCATCGGGCTGATCGGCCTTCTCATGGTCACCGATTTGGCCTCGGAAGGAGCGAGGATCGCGGCCGGTGCGCTCGACGGAGGTTACCTGCCGGTGTCGGCGCTCTTCGGATCGCTCTTTGCCGGTTTCTCAGAAGGCGCCCTGCAGTCGATCTACAGCTGGACCTGGTGGATCCATCTCATCACCCTCTATGTGTTTGCCAACGAGCTTCCATACTCGAAGCACTTTCACGTCTATACCTCGATATTCAACGTCTTCTTCGCCAACCTCGATCCCCCCGGCAAGTTGCCGACCATGGATCTGGAGAATGTCGACGAGAACACCCGGTTCGGGATCTCGACGATCACCGATTTCACCTGGAAACAGATGCTCGACATGTACACCTGCACCGAGTGCGGGAGATGTCGCGAGTACTGCCCCACGACCTTGACCGACAAACCCCTGCAACCGGTGCTGTTCCTCAAATCCGTTCGTGATCAGCTCTACAGCGAGCAGAACGAACTCCTCTCGACCTCCGGTGAGGAAGCCACCGGGTCGCAGCACGAACTGGTCCCGGTCGTCGTCGATCCCGAGGTCATCTGGGCATGCACCACTTGCCGCTGGTGCGAACGGGCGTGTCCCCTGGACATCAGCTATGTCGACAAACTGGTGGAGATGAGGCAGAACCTGGTGCTCGAGAAGGCCGAATTTCCTGAAGAGGCGCAGGCCGCCTTCCGCGGGTACGAGGTCAACGGAAACCCGTGGCAGCTTCCCACCGAGGAACGGGGTAACTGGGCCGACGGTCTCGATATCCCCCTGGCATCCGAAACCGGTGGCGATTTCGAGTATCTGTTCTTTGTCGGTTCCCCGGGCAGCTATGACGATCACGGAAAGAAAGTGTCGAGGGCGCTCGCGGAGATCCTCAAGGCGGCGGGTGTGAAGATCGCCATTCTGGGCCCAGAAGAGGCATCAACCGGCGACGCGGCCCGTCGTCTCGGAAACGAGTATCTCTTCCAGATGCTGGCCATGCAGAACATCGAAGTCATGAATGGCTACGGTGTCAAGAAAATCGTCACCAACTGCCCGCACGCCTTCAACACCCTGGCCCACGAGTATCCCGATTTCGACGGACACTACGAGGTCGTGCACGGGACCCAGTTGGTGGCCGATCTCCTCCGGCAGGGCCGGATCAATTTGACCCAGACCGTTGATCTTGATCTCGCCTACCACGACCCCTGCTATCTCGGGCGGACCAATGGTGAGTATGACGCGCCGAGATTCCTTCTCAGTGAGATTCCGGGACTCAAGGTTCGCGAGGCCGAGCTCAGTCACGATCGCTCCATGTGTTGCGGCGCGGGCGGCGGCCGGATGTGGCTAGAAGAAGATCTCGGGACCAGGATCAACCAGCTGCGGTTCGACCAACTCCGGGAGAGCGGAACCCCGGAAATCGCCGTCGCCTGTCCCTATTGTTTCTCCATGCTCTCGGACGCCCAGCGCGAGGGAGGTTTGGAAGACGCACAGACTCTGGACGTGATTGAGTTGGTGGCTCGGTCTCTCGAAGAGTGACCGTATTCTGAATTCGAGGGTCGCCGAACCGGTGACGATGGGTGGCGACACGGTCACCCACGGGAAAAACCAGCGGCGAACCTACGGCGGGTTTGTTGCGGTGGTTGAGTCAAAGGGCTATATTGTATGTGCATTCGAGAAATGTCCTGCGTGTTGACAATGGTCGTGTGAACGAGTGTTGTCGTGGAATGACGTGCCGCGTTTCTCGGTGGTGACCGATCTTTGACTGATCCTAAAACCAACAATCCTCGGGCTGCGACAGGGTCGGTTCTCTCCACCCTGCCGACGGGTTGTGAGTATCTTTGATTGGAGGGCTCAACGTGGCCAGAAATTTCAACAAACGGAATCTCACCACCGGAGACATCGCCAAACTGTGCGGTGTGAACTTTCGGACGGTGATCCGATGGATCCAACGAGGCCACTTGAAAGCCTTTCAGCTGCCCGGTCGCGGTGACAACAGGGTCCAGATTGCCGACTTTATCGAGTTTCTCAATGAGAACAACATGCCGATTCCGGAAGAGCTCCAGCCGTCCGCCAAAAAGGTGCTCATCGTCGAGGGGGATGCGAAATCGGCCACCTCGATGGAAAAAGCGCTGCAGGGCGCCGGCTTTGAAACGCGGTTGGCGACTGATGGGTTTTCGGCCGGTGCCCTGGTGAGTTCGTTCGGACCCAACGTCATGACCGTCGATGTCGGAATGAAGGGCATCGACGGGGCCCAGGCGATCAAGCTGATGAGGGACGATGCCCGCCTCGGCCTCGCCAAGATCATCGCGGTGACCTCAGCGAGTACGAGCAAGAAAAAGCGGGACGAACTCCTTGCGGCGGGGGCGGACGAAGTCCTCAGCCGCCCGGTACTCGGCGCGGATCTGGTTCAGAAGATCACCGATCTGACGGGCTAGTTTCTATCCCAGGCAGAGATCGACCCGGTTCTCCGGGCCTTCCCACACACTGACCATGAGCAGCGTGCCGCCGATGGCGGCGAGTCTCGGGTGAAGTTCGCCCGCCAGGACCTCCGCGAGGCGCTCCGCGGACGGGGTCGGACTGCCGATCTCCGGGTGGCGGTTGAGATCGCTGTCCCGCAGGGGCTCCACGGTCTTGGCGAGGATGCTGTGGACCTCGTGGAAATCGAGCGCGAAACCCTCGTCGTTGAGGCTCTCCGCCCCGACCCTGATTGCGACCTCCCAGAGGTGTTGGTGGGATTTTTCGGGCTGGCCCAGATAGCTCGTGAGAGCGTGATGGGCGTTGAATGAAGCTCGAGAATGGATGACCCAACGCGGCATCTCAGCCTGCCGATCGGCCGGTCGCCGGCGCCGCGCGTTGAGCTCCCGGGGGTTGCAGGACGATACGTTCCCGGCGAATCCGCGACATCTGGACCTCGGCCTGGGTGAGACCGAGAGACTCGAGGATCTTCTTGACGCTGGTGGTCGGGCCAGCGGCCTGCCGGGCGTTGAGATCCACGGTGAGGCTGCCATCGGTGAGCACGGTCCATCGGAGAATCGCCTCCGTCACGGACTGATCGAGATCGGTCGACGTCTCGGGCCACCGGCCTTCCGGCCGTGGTGAGATGCGATACCGCGATGCCGAGACCATTTTCCCGAGCGACGGCGCACCCTGCAGCAGCGGTTTGGCGTCGATGACCTCGATCCCGTGAGGCAGGAGCCGATTGACCGCGGTGATGTGCTGTTGTCGTACCTGCGATGTGCAGTCCACATCAAAGAGTTCGGCCTCGCCCTCGTGGCCGACGCTGAGAGCCGGCCCCATGGATAGTCGGATGTGCGGGTTGTAACCTTCGGTGTATCGCACGGGAACGCGTCCCCCGCGAACGGCCCGCTCGAGGGCGTCCATGACCTGGCGGTGCGAGAGATACCGCGCATCTCCTATCTTTGTGAAACTGAAGCGATAGCGGTGTTGGACTGGCGCCTGGGGTTCGATCCTTGCCTGGGGCGGCACCCGAGGTTCGGGACGCAGCTTGTAAGCGGCGGTCTTCGGGCGATCCGCCTCGGGCATGGCCTCGCCGAGCAGAGGCAGGGTGCAGGCGGCGAGTTGGGTGTCCGCGCCGTCACCGGGAATTCCGCACCGGAAGCAGCGTCCCCACTTGCAGTCCTCGGTGTCAGCCTCACGGACGGCGCGCCGCCACTCGGCCTTGAGGTAGCCCTTGCGGACACCGGCGTCGATGATGTCCCATGGCAGGGTCTCGCCGATCTCGCGCTCACCGAGTTCCCGCTTGATGTCGACTCCGGTCACATCGACGGCCTTTCGCCAGGCGTCGAGGTTGAGGAAATCGGTCCAACCGTCAAAAATCGCTCCCTCATCGTGAGCGAGCTCGATGGTTCTGCTGAGTTCCCTCCCTCCCCGGGAGAGCAACGCCTCGAGGACCGCCTCATCGGGGTCCGACCAGTTCAGGCGGGTTCCCTTGATCCGGCGAAAGCGATCCCGGAGGAACTGGATTCGGCGCTGCTGTTCCTCGGGGTCGATAAACGGCTGCCACTGAAAGGGCGTCCACGCCTTGGGGATGAAGCACCCCACCGAAACCTTGATCTGGACCTTGCGGCCGCGGAGACGCTGGCCCGCCTTCGCCAGATTTTCGGCGAGGACCGCGAGTTCCTCGAGATCATCGTCGGTTTCGGTGGGCAGCCCGATCATGGCGTAGACCTTGATGGCGTTCCATCCCTTGGAGAAAGCGGCTTCGGCGGCCTTGATCATGTCGGCATTGGTGAAGGTCTTGTTGATGACCCGTCTGAGACGATCCGAGCCGGTCTCCGGCGCGAAGGTGAACCCCGACTTGCGTACCCGCGAGACAGCCTCGGCTAGCCCGACTGAAAAGGAGTCGGCGCGCAGGCTCGGCAGATTGACCGAGACCCGGCGGTCGGACAATCGGTCGGCCAGGTTGTAGACCAGGGGTTCCACCTGGGAGTAGTCGGCGGAGGACAGGCTCAACAGCCCGATTTCTTCGAACCCGGTCTCGTCGATCTGTCGCTCGAGACGCTCGACCACCTGGGCGGGGTCGTGCTCGCGCACCGGTCGGTACCAGTAGCCCGCCTGGCAGAAACGACAGCCCTGGGTGCAGCCGCGCATGATCTCGAGCCCGAGACGGTCCTGGATCACACCGGCGAAGGGCACAATGGGGGCCTCGGGCTGGTCGGCGAGGTCGAGCTGGTCGACCCACACTCGTTTGACCGGGAACGGGGCATTCTCGGGTTCGGTCCACGCGCCGGGTTTCTCACCCGTTGCGGGGGTCCATGTGTAGAACCGAGGGACATAGACCCCCTCCACCGAGGCCAGCCGGCGCAGGCGGCCGATCCGGTCCTCCCCGGCCGCACGGCCGTCGCGGATCGCGTCGAGCATGGTGTCGAGGGCGGCCTCGGCGTCGCCGATGAGGATGGCGTCGAAGAAATCGGCCACCGGCTCGGGGTTGGCGGTGCAGGGGCCGCCTCCGATCACGAGCGGTTCATCCTCGGCGCGTTCGTCGGCGCGACGGGTGATCCCCGCGAGATCGAGGAGATACGGGATGTTGATGTAATTGAGTTCGGATTGGAGCGAGATGCCGACAACATCGAAGTCGGTGATGGAATGGTAGGACTCGAGGGAATAGAGTGGGAGATCCGCGGCCCGAAGCGCCTCCGCCATGTCCGGCATGGGAGCGAAGGTCCGCTCGGCGAGCGCATCATCGCGGCGGTTGATGAGGTGATAGAGGATCCGGGTTCCCTGGTGGGACATGCCGATCTCATAGGCATCGGGGAAGGCGAGGGCGACCCGTAACGCGACGCTGTCCCACGGCTTGCGGGTCAGGTTGCGTTCGAGACCGAGATAACGCGACGGGCTCTGGACGGTGGGAAGGATCGCGTCCAGGCGTTCGCGTAGGGTTGTGGGGTCGATGGTCGTCATGGGCTCTCCTCGTCCGTGGCCGGACAATATATACCAAGTCTCAACAGATCAGGACTCTCGCGGCTTCCATTTTCCAATTCCGTACCCGCATCCGTCGTTGTGGTGCGGGCGTCCCGCCCGCAGGATCGACTCCTGAATTGGCACCGGCCTTCTGCGCCGGGAGAGCAGACCGCATCGTGCCTCCCGAGGGAGCCCGGCAGCGCTATTGTGCGCAGGGCGTTGCGTCGCCGGGAGGTCGTTCCGGCACAATAGCGTGCCCGGCACCCCGATGTGGCGCGGTTTTCTTCGTGTCCTGGTGCGGTCTCGGATACGGATTCGGTCTAATCGCCGATCCCGAATGCCTCGAGGATCTCCTCGGCCGCTGCGGTGGCGCTGATCGTTCCATCGACGACATCGCGCTCGAGGCGCTCGATCCTGCGCTTGACCTCGGCGTGTTCGTGGACCGCGGTGCGGACGCCTTGATCGACCAGCGACCACATCCAGTGGAGCGCCTGGCCGCGGCGAGTCGCCTCGAGTTGACCGTTGCCCTCCATGAGCCGACGGTGCTCGACGATGATGTCGTGGATCTCGTCGAGGCCGGCGCCGGTGATGGCGCTCGAGGTGACCACCTTGGGCGCCCATTGGTTTTCACCGGCCGGTCGGAGGATGTGCAGAGCGCTCTCGAACTCGGCGCGGGCTCTCTTGGCCGCGGCGCGGTTGTCGCCGTCGGCCTTGTTGATGGCGATGAGGTCGGCAAGTTCGAGGATGCCGCGTTTGATGCCCTGGAGCTCATCGCCGGCGCCTGAGAGCTTGAGAACCAGGAAGAAGTCGACCATGTCCGCCACGGCGACCTCGGATTGACCGACGCCGACGGTCTCGACGAGAACCATGTCGAAGCCGGCGGCCTCGCAGACCACGATTGACTCTCTGGTCTTACCCGCGACGCCACCGAGTGAGCCTCCCGACGGGGAGGGCCGGATGAAGGCGCCGGCGCTCCGCGACAGGTCCTCCATTCGGGTTTTGTCTCCGAGAATCGAACCCTTTGAGACCGACGACGATGGATCGACGGCGAGCACCGCGACCCGATGCCCCTGTTCGATCATCCTCATCCCGAAGGCCTCGATGAATGTGCTCTTGCCGACCCCCGGCACTCCCGTGATGCCGATGCGGTGCGCCTTGCCGGAGAAGGGAAGCAGCGTCGTGAGCAGCTCGTTGGCTCGACGTCGGTGATCGGGCCGGTTCGACTCGATCAAGGTCAGCGCCCGACCGAGTACCGCCCGGTCACCAGAGAGAACCCCGGCCGTCAGCTCCTCGATGGTATCCATGTTCCGCATTCGCCCCAAGCCTACGTGGGAACCGCCAGAATTCAAGCCCATCGTGATCCGCTGCGATGAAAACCTGTCCTCCTCATCAATTTGCCGGTGCGTAGCCGCAGGCTGGGCCCCGACAAATTGAATTGAGACTTGGTGTAGACTTCGCGCTATGAAACTTGTTTATTTCGGGACCCCCGACTTCGCAGTACCGTCGCTGAGCGCGCTCGTGGAGAGTCGTCACGAGGTGGTTCTGGTGGTCTCCAAGCCGGACCAGCCGGTCGGCCGCCACAAGGTTATGGCCTCGCCCCCGGTGATCGAGGCCGCCCGCCGTCTCGAGCTGCCGATCACGCAACCCAAGGGCTTCAAGGGAGGCGCCTTTGAAGAAACCCTCGCCGGGTGCGGAGCCGAGATTGCGGTGGTAGTGGCCTATGGCAAACTGATCCCCGAGGGTCTGCTCGGTGTGCCGGAAAGGGGATTCATCAATCTTCACCCGAGTCTCCTGCCTCGACACCGAGGGCCCTCGCCTATCCAGTGGAGCCTCGTCTGCGGCGACCGCTCGACGGGTGTCACCACAATGCAGATTGATGAAGGTATGGACACCGGGCCGATTCTGCTCCAGGAGCGGATGGCGATCGAACCTCTGGATACCACTGAAACCCTGTCCCCTCGATTGGCCGAGCTTGGGGCAAATCTCGTCGTGGCGACCCTCGACGCCATTGAGGATGGGACGGTCGAACCGCGGCCCCAACCCGACGACGGCGCCAACGTGAGTCCTATGTTGCGGAGGAACTTCGCCAAGATCGACTGGACCATGCCTTCCAGGCAGCTCGTCAATCGTCTCCGCGGTTTCACGCCGTGGCCCGGTCTCTACACCAAGTTCCGCGGTGGCCGGCTCAAGGTTTTCGGCCTCGAAGAAATCCTTCCAGCACCTCCCGGTCGGGAGGTGGCCGGTGTCGTGCTTGAAGCCGGACCTGCCGGAATAGTGGTTCGTTGCGGTCGGGGCTCGGCGGCGCTCATCACCGAGATGCAGCGCGAGGGCCGACGGCGGCTGCCGGCCGACGCCTTCCTCATCGGTGAGCGGGTGAGCCGTGGCGAAGTCTTCGGGTGATCGGCGCCGGTCGGCACGTCTTCTGATCCGGGTGGAAGAGGGCGCCTTTGCCTCTCGACTGCTCGAACGCGAGACCTCGCCGGGGGTCCGGGTCCGGGTGCTGGGCGTACTGCGCTGGCAACGCGCCCTCGATCATCAATTACTGCCCTTCCTGAAACGACCGATCGCCCGGCTCGACCCCGAAGTCCGTGCGGCCCTTCGTATGGGGTGTTTCGAGATGCATCACCTCGGCGTTCCCGCCGCGGTGGCCACCGATTCCATGATTCGCATGACCCGGAAAATGGGGAAGTCGTCGGCGGCCGGGATGGTCAACGCGGTTCTTCGCAGGGCGGCTGCAGGCGAGGATCTTGCGGCCCGGCCCGACCTGAGGTGGTCGCATCCGGAGTGGTTGTGGCGGCGCTGGGCGGAGTCCTTCGGAGCCGACTCGGCCGGGAGCGCCATGGCTGCGGCGCAGGAGCCGGCGCCGCCATGGGTTTGGTTTGTCCGCGACCAATCAGAGAGCCGTCTCGATGACGGAAATGTGGTTCTCGAAGCGCACCCCTGGTGCCCCGAAACGTGGACGGCCACCGCGGGCCGTCCCGAACTGATGGAGAGGGTCGATCGGGGTGGAGTCGTCGTTCAGGATCCCAGCTCGCAGATGGTTGCGAGGATCGCGGTCAGGGTGGGTGACGGCACCGGCCGTGCAGCGGATCTCTGCGCCGCTCCGGGTGGGAAGACCGCGTTGCTGCGAAAACTGGGTTGTTGGGATCTCCTGGTGGCGGGCGATGTCAGTCCTGCGAAGGCCGTGCGCCTCGTTCGCCGCCTGGGTGAGGTTGCGGTGGTGGTTGGGGATGCCGGCCGACCCGCGCTGAGGCCGGGCGCGTGGGATCTCGTGCTGCTCGACGCTCCGTGCAGCGGGACGGGCACCTTCCGCCGGCACCCGGAGCTCAAATGGCGGCTGACCTCTGAGGCCATTGCCGAGGCGGCCCGGTTCCAGCGGCCCATGATCGCCGCCGCCCTCGATCTGCTCGCACCGGGTGGAGTTCTCGTCTACGCCACCTGTTCCGTCGAGCCGGAAGAGAACGAGGCGCACTTCCAGGATGTGTCCGAGGGCTTTGAACGCGTCACGTTAGACGAGCATCTCCCAGCCGGCATGCCGTGGGCCGAGACCGATGCCGGCGGAGTGCGGATCCTGCCGCACGAGCACGGCGATGGCTTTACCGTCCACGCCCTGAGACGGCAATCGTGAGGAGTCTATAGGAATATTGCGTTCAGCGGCGCGTGCCTGGCTCTCTTTTCTTCCGACGAAAAGGTGCCTGGCACCGCACGGGAAGGGCGTTGAAAGAATCAAGTTCGGGACCACGCTTCGGGCCACATGATGCCGAACATGGTGTCCTCATCGTGGGTGGCCGAGGGAGCCACCTTTAGCATTGATCGGATTCAGCATTTTCCCTGCGTTTGCAGTGCTGGACCCGAACAATGCAAAAGATGGCACCCCGTTCGAGGTCGGTATCGCGTTCCATTGATGGGATGGTCCCATCCAGATCATCCAGCATCCAGCATCCAGCCGCGTTACTCCGCGAGCTGATCCTCGATGCTCTGCCACTCTTCCATGAGCTTCTCGGTCTCCTTTTGGAGATCATCGCGTTCCTGCTGCATGGCGCGGACCTTCCCCGCGTCGGTGTCCTCGAAGAAGCCCTCGCGGCAGAATGCGGCGTCGATGGCTTCGACACGCGCCTCGGCCTTTTCGACAGCGGCGGTGACGACCTCGAGTCGCAGGGTGAGGTCTTTTCGCTGTTTCGCTCGGCGTTTTTCGTCGGCGTCAGCGGTCTTGGCACCACGCGCCCCGGCGGTTTTCTTTTTCTCCCGCTTGGCCCGAAGGGTCGTGGCATCGACATCAAGGTGGTCGTCGCCGCAGTTGGCGAGGTACTCGTCGTAGGTTCCGGCGTAGTCGTTGAGTCGATCGGGGGTGATCTCGAGGATGCGGGTTGCGAGCTGGGACACGAACCAGCGATCGTGAGCGACAAAAATCAGAGTCCCGTCGTAGGCCTTCAAAGCCTTGACCAGGGCCTCGATGGCTTCGAGATCGAGGTGGTTTGTCGGTTCGTCGAGGACCAGGACGTTTGGGCGGTCAACGGCGAGCCGGGCGAAGATCAACCGCGCGGCCTCACCGCCGGAGAGGCTCGAGACCCGTTTCTCGACCTCATCGCCCGAGAAGAGCACCTTGGCGAGCTGGGCGCGGACCCAGCCGATGGTCTGGCCGGCACAGGCGGCGCCGAGCCAACCCTCGACGGTGCCTTCTGACTCGGCGAGGAGTTCCCGGTGATCCTGGGCGAAATACCCGGGAAAGACCTGGTGCCCCCACTCGACGGCGCCGGCATCGGCCTCGAGGTGATCCATGATGATCTTGAGCAGGGTGGACTTGCCGATCCCGTTAGGTCCGATCACAGCCAGCCGATCGCCGCGGCGGAGGTTGAGGGACACCCTGTTCAGGACCTTCTTGTCGCCAAAGGACTTGGAGATCCCCTTGATCTCGATGACCTGCTTGCCGCTCGGGCGTTGCTGCGAGACGGTGAAGACCGGGTAGCGTCTTGAGGATCGCGGAAGCGGTTCGATGACCAGTTTTTCGATCTGCTTGATCTTGCTCTGAGCCTGCCGGGCCTTGGTGTTTTTGGCCCGAAAACGATCGACAAACGACTGGCGGTTGGCGATCTCCTTCTGCCGTTTGTCGATTTCGGCCTCGCGACGTTCGCGATCACTGCGTTTGGCCTCGGTGAAGGCGGTGAAGTTCCCGGTGTAGAGGGTGACGGTCTCATAATCGACATCGAGGATGTGGGTGCAGACGTTGTTGAGAAAGCGATGATCGTGGGAGATCACCACCGCGCAGCCTGGGAAGTCGAGGAAAAACTTCTCGAGCCACCGAATCGAGAGAATATCGAGGTGATTGGTGGGCTCGTCGAGAAAGAGGCAGTCGGGATCGGAGGCCAGGACCCGCGCGAGCAGAACCCGAAGCTTGAATCCACCCGACAGGGTCGAGAGGGGTTGCCGGTGTTGCTCGGATGGGATCCCGAGACCCTCGAGGATCTCTCCCGATCGGGCCTCGAACGAATAGCCGTCCAGGCTGACCACGATATCCTCGAGCTCGGCATAGCGGTCGGAGTCGAACTCGGTGTCGGCGTTCTCTAAGATGGCCTCTTTCTCGGTCATGGCCTGCCAGAGCGTTGTGTGACCCATCATCACGACATCGATGATCGGGAGCGCCTCGAATTGGAAATGATCCTGCTCGAGAATACCGAGACGGAGTCTGCGGGGTCGGGAGACCGCGCCGGTGCTGGGCTCATCGTTCCCCGCGAGCATGCGGAGCAGCGTCGTTTTGCCCGAGCCGTTGGCGCCGACGAGCCCATAGCGTCCGCCGGGGTTGAGCTGAAAGCTCGCACCCTGGAAGAGGGTTTGGGCGCCGAAGTCCTTGCCGAGGTCGGTTGCAGTAATCATCGCCGGGGGAGGATACACGATGCAGGATGCAGGATGCAGGATTCAGGATGCAGGCACATGCCATGCGTCTCAGGAGGGACCGCGGTATGATGTGAGATCAGTTCTTGAAGAAGGAGGAGGGCGAGATGCGACCCATCTTCGGAGTGCTCATCTTGGCGTTCTTGGCGTTGGCGATTCCGGCATCGGCGGAGGATGGTGACGCGATCCTGGGTCTGTGGGCCACCGACCCTGAGGGCGGGGGTGGTGAGGCCCACGTCGAGGTCTACAAGGAGAATGGCAAATACTTCGGGAAGATCATCTGGTTGGCGCAGCCGGTCTTCCCGCCGGATGACCCGAAGGGAACACCGGGCGAGCCGAAGACCGATCTCGAAAACCCCGATCCCGAGCTTCGGAACAACCCGGTCATCGGGTTGCTCATCACCAGGGACTTTGTCTACAAGGGCGACGGTCAGTGGCACAAGGGCACGATCTACGATCCCGACAACGGGAAGACCTACAAGTGCAAGATCAAGTTTGGCGACAACGAGAAGGTGCTCAAGGTCCGGGGCTTCATCGGGGTGTCCATGCTCGGGCGGACGACCTATTGGACCCGCGTGGAGGACAAGGAGTGAGCCTCGGGCGGGGCGCGGACCCCGCCGGATCCATCGGCTAGGAGTGTCGAATGGCATTTGAGGGCAATCTCGAAACCATGCCGGTGGCCGATCTGCTGCAGTGGGCCTCCAACGGTCGACTCACCGGGACCATCCGCGTCGCCAATGCCGAGATCACCAAGATGATCTATATCCAGAAGGGTGACATCGTCTCCTGCACATCGACCGATCCGCGTGAGTTCCTCGGTCACTTTCTGGTCAGTCAGGGCGCCATTGACGAGACCGATCTCCAGGGTGCGATCATCGACCAGGATCGCCACAGCGGGATGCTTGGGCAACTCCTGGTTCAGCGTGGAGCCATCACCGAGGAGCGGCTCGAAGAAATGCTCCGGATCAAGGCGGAGGAGGCGATCTTCGACCTCTTCACATGGACCACCGGTCAGTTCCGTTTCATGGATGGCGATCTGCCCGGGTTCGAGCTGGTGCCCATCTCCCTCGGTGTTCAGGGCCTCGTGCTCGAGGGGATGCGCCGGCTCGACGAGTGGGAGCGGATCTCCGAGGTGATCCCGTCGATGCAGGCGGTTCCGGTTTCGGTGCGGCCGTTGCTGGAGGACGCCGAGGATATGGACCCCGGATGTCGGAGCGTGCTCGAATCGGTGGATGACGACCGGTCCATCGAAGACATTTGTCTTCACACCCATTCGACTGAGTTCTATGTCTGCGACATCCTCGTTCGCGAGGCCCAACAGGGGCGAATCAAGGTTGTTCGTCCTCGATCGAGCGTTCGGCGGGATGAGACCGCCGCCGCAACCGCCACCGGGATGACCGGTGAATCACTGGTGAAAGTAGCTCGTGATCGCCTCGAGTCCGGGGAGCTCGAAATGACGATTCGCCACCTTCAGGCGGCCGCGAGCCTCGAGCCCCACGATCGAATCCTGCGTGAGCAGATCTCGGGTGTGGAGGGCCAAGTCCGCGAGCGGCTTGCCGAGTGCGGCATCGGGCCGACAGCGGTGCCCGAACTCGCCATCGGAATCAGTGAGATGTCGAAGCTCGATCTAGAACCCACCGAGGGTTTCATTCTCTCCCGAATCGACGGTGCGAGCCCGTTGGGGAACATCCTCAAGATCTCGCCCCTCGCCGAGATCGACGCCCTCCTGGTGATCTGGAAACTCGTCAAGGGCGGCCAGCTTCGCTTGAAGTGATCAGCCCTGCAGACTACTGAGAACCGCCCGTTTGACTTCGTCCTCGACATCGAGGGCAAAGACCTGGTGGTCTTCCGCCATGAGATCGACCGCGAGGTTTCCTACCGGCCGGCTCACCGGGTGCACGGCGGCGGCAATGAGCTGGGCGCGGTAGATCGCGTCAAAGGCGTTCCATTGGTGGATTCCGGGTGTGCGGTCTGCCAACAGGTTGGCGAGTTCGAGGAGACGTTCCCGCTGCCAGCGGTAGAACTCGTGGACCTGCATGCCATCCTCGTGCAGCTCGAAGGCCATGTGGAGAGGACCCAGAAGGCGTGTCAGATCGGGGCGTTCGGCCAGGCTGGATGCCACCAGATCGGCTGCCGCCTCGCGACTCAAGGGGTCATCCAAACATCGAAGACTGGTCTCGAGGCCGTCATACCACTCCTTCATCCGCGTGAGAACGACGGTCATGAAGAGCTCTTCACGGCTCCGATAGGCGAGGGTTGCCTGGCCCTGTTTGACGCCCGCCTGTTGGCCGAGGGTGTCGAGAGAGACCTGGGAGTATGGAAAGCGAATGAATGAACTCTCCGCGGCGTCGAGGATCTTCTTGGCCCGTTCTCGACGAGCCTGCCGCGCAAGACGGGTACGGTTGGGATCGATGAGTTTGCCCATGGGTGGGAATGATACTCGATACGAGATCCGAGATGCAGGATTCAGTCCGCCAGCCGATCCCAAATCTCCGCCATGCCTTCGTGGTGATCGGCGAAGAGACGCTGCAGATCCGGATCGAGGTGGCCTTCCGGATCCATCCTTTCGTCACCCTCGAGGATGATCTTGCGCGCCTGGTCGTGACTGAACCCGGCCTTGTACGGGCGTGCCGAGCGGAGCGCATCGTAGATGTCCGCCAGGGCGACGATCCGCGCCTCAATGGGGATCTCCTCGCCCTGCCGCCCGTTGGGATACCCGGTTCCGTCCCAGCGCTCGTGGTGGCCGAAAGCGATGGCCGCCGCCATCTGGAGCCGGTCCGAAGATTCGAGGATCTGATAGCCGAAGTAGGGGTGCCGGTTCATCTCGGCCCGTTCGTCATCGTCGAGCGGCCCATTCTTGCGGAGGACCATCCCGTCCACGCTCATCTTGCCGACATCGTGGAGCTGAGCCGAGTATCGGATCTCGTCGCAGAATATCGTGGGCATCCCGCACGTCTGGGCGATGAAGTAGGAATACTCATTGACCCGCAGGACATGGGACGCGGTGGCAGTGTCGTGGACCTCGGCTGCACGAGCGAGGAGGTTGATGGAGAGTTGGAACGCCTCTTCGGTTTCCTCGTGCAGGGCGGCGATCTTCGCCCTCTGCTCGGCCAGGGTCTTGTTGCGATCGCGAAGCCTGACGTTCTGCGCCTTGATTCGCCCGAGCATCTCGGCACGTTCGATGGCGCTGCCGACGATGTGGTTGACCGGGACGATAAGGCCCGCCTGCTCTTCACCAAATTCCAGCGGTCGATCGACCCCGTCGGTTCTCCGATTGATGAGCTGGACCACGCCAACGACGTTGCGGTCGTAGTTGAGCAGCGGAAAGGAAAGCATGGAACGGCTGTGATACCCGTGCCGCTTGTCGAATCGGCGATCAAACGTGTAGGGGACGCTGAGGGGAAGATCATAAAGATCCTCGACGAAAACGGTCTCTCCGGTGGTGGCGGTGAATCCGGCGATGGAGGAGGGGGTCATGGGTACGACGAACGAAGCGGGTTTCACGGCGATGACGTCATTCTGCGAGTCAGCCGCCTCGAGCCGCCGGCTGCGCCCGCGACCGCGGACGATGAAGATCGTGCCGGCTTCCGCCCCCGTGAGTTCGCGGCTCTTGAGGAGCACGCGGTGCATCAGCTTTTCGACGGACTCCGGCTTCGACGACTCGATGAACTCGAGGAATTCTCTGAGTGCGTCCATGGTCGGCCAGATCTCCTTCCGGGTGTGACGGCTTCGACATGATACAGAATCGTGAGGTCGTCGCAGGGTTGAACCGCCAAGACGCAAGAGTCGCAAAGCATCGCAGAAAACAACGCAGAGACGCAGAGGCGCAGAGACGCAGAGGTCGGGTCCATCGGTGACGACGGTGTTTTCGTGTTCATCGTCGCCAGCCGGCCGGTCGGTTGCCCTCGTCCAAGGGCCGAGGACCCATGATTCGAGGTTTCCGAATCAGAAACGCGGCATTTCTGATTCGGAAACCTCGAATCATGGATCGCGCCTACGGCACGACCGCCCGGCCTCCGAGACGTGAATGGTGTCGTTTCGTCTCAGGGCATCCATTGAAGCCGATGGTGGACGGCCTACATATCTCAAGAATGTGGACAAGGAGCGAGACCCAGGTGGAGCCGACGCGCCGTAGGCGCGGCGTGCCTGTGAATTGTCTGGGCTGGACGAACGCTGGCGGGCGGATCGCCCAGACAATTCGCAGGTGGTGGCGGTCCGACCGACACCGACTCCACCGCCATCATCGGCTGCGATGGATTGCGATGTCTCTGCGCCTCTGCGCCTCTGCGTTATTTATTGCGATGGCGCGACGTTGCGATGACCTCGCGTCCCTTGCGTCCTTGCGGTTCAAGAGTGATGTTCCGCTTGGCTCCGGACACAATAAGACCCGGACCTGCGGGGTTGCCGTTCTGGTCCGGGCCTTGACGCCGGCGCAAGCGCCGGTTGGCGCCCTCCGCGACTGATGTCAGCGCGATTCTTTGAAGATCACGTGCTTGCGTACAACGGGATCGTACTTCTTGAGCTCAAGCCGGTCGGGGGTGTTCTGCTTGTTCTTCTTCACCGAGTACATGTAAGGGCTCTCGGTGCTCTTGAGCTTGACTGTGATGCGATGTCCTTTTTTTGCCATACCTCATCCTCCTGACACGAAGCCGCGGGAGTTTACACGCGGCGAGAAACGGTGTCAAATTTCACTGGCACGAACGAGGTGCCTCTCGAGACCCGAATATGCTCAATGTAATCCTCCATTCTTAGTGACTCATCGCATTGCCTCGGTGGACACTTGCGATGCAACCAAAAATTAAAAACTAAGAATTGAGAACTAGCTTTTCTTCTTCCGCTTCGGTGCCGCCTTCTTTTTCTTCGCCCTCGGGTCCTTGCCCTGCTCCCGCATCCGCTCCTCGCGCTTGGCGATCAACTCCACCGCCTGATCCATGGTGAGGGACTCGGGATCGGTGCCCTTGGGGATCGTGGCGTTGACGGTGCCATCGGTCACATACGGCCCAAAACGACCGGTTTTGACCTGGAGGTTCTCGTTGCTCTCGGGGTGCGGCCCAATCTCCTTGATCACCGAGGCGGAACCCCGCCCACGCCCTCCTTTGGGCTGTTTGAAGAGCTCCACCGCGTCCTCGACCGAGAGCATCAGGCTGTCATGGTCTGGCAATGAGCGGTTGTCCTTGCCCATGGAGATATAGGGTCCGTACCGGCCCACCAAGGCGGTGATGATTTCGCCGGTTTCCGGGTGTGGTCCGACCTCCCGGGGGAACGACAGGATCTTGACCGCATCTTCGAGGGTGACGTTTTCAATGGTCATCCCTGGCCACAGGCTCGCCATCTTTGGTTTGGTGTCGCCGCCGTTCTCACCGAGCTGGACGTAGGGGCCGTAGCGGCCCTCCTTGATGTGGATGGCCTCGCCCGTTTCGGGGTATTTGCCGACCACGCGGCCACCGGTCTCGGCCTGTGCGATCAAAGCCAGGGCCCGTTCCACCGTCAACTCGTCGGGCGGCAGCTCGTCGGGCACCGTGGCCCGCGCCCCGTCCTCACCGAGCTGGACATAGGGCCCGAAGCGACCGATCCGGACCACGATCTCAATGCCGTCTTCATCGTTGCCGATGGGGATCTTCGATGCTTCCCTCGGGTGAATGCCCTCGGTGGTCTCTTTCAGCAAACCCTGGAGCCCCATGCGCATGATTGGACGACCGCCTGTCGCGCTCGATCCACCGAAGTAGAAGTCGTGCAGCCACGGGATTGGCTCGCGTTCACCGCCGGCGATGGCGTCGAGTTCGTCCTCCATCCGGGCGGTAAAATCATAGTCGACCAGATCCGGCAGGTGATTCTCGAGCAGATGAACCACGGCGATGGCCGTGAAGGTCGGAATCAGCGTCTGAGCCTTGGTCCAGACATAACCGCGATCCTGGATGGTCTGGATGATGGTGGCGTAGGTCGATGGTCTACCGATGCCGCGAGCTTCGAGCTCCTTGACGAGAGTTGCTTCGGTGTATCTCGGTGGCGGCTGGGTCGTGTGATCGGTGGCTTTGACGTCCCCGAGTTGGGGGTGCTGCCCGGCGACGAGCCGCGGCAGAAGCTTCTCTTGATCGGCGACCTCGGCGCGGGGGTCGTCGGAGCTTTCGACATAGGCGCGGAGGAAGCCCGGGAAGCTGATGACCTTGCCGGATGTGGTGAAGACCGCGGGGCCGTCCTCGCTGGTGGGTGCGGAGATCCGGACATTGGTGCGAACACCCTTTGCGTCCCGCATTTGCGAAGCCAGAGTGCGCTTCCAGATCAATTCGTAGAGACGGAACTGGTCTTTTTCGAGACTCGCGGCGAGGCTCTTGGGTGTGTTGAAGCTGTCACCGGCGGGGCGGATGGCCTCGTGGGCCTCCTGGGCGCTCTTCGACTTGGATTTGTAGACCCTCGGTCGCTCGGGCAGGTATTCGTCGCCGTAGAGCTCGCTCACCTGCGAACGAGCCGCGGTCAGCGCCTCGTTCGACAGCGTGAAGGAGTCGGTGCGCATATAGGTGATGTAGCCGTTCTCGTAGAGGCTCTGAGCGACACGCATGGTGCGTTGTGCGTTGAACCGGAGCTTGCGCGCGGCCTCCTGCTGCAGGGTCGAAGTCATGAACGGCGGATACGGCTGATTGGTGAAGGGTTTTTCCTTGACCTCATCTACTGTGAATGTCGCACCGGCCAGTTCGGCGGCGACGGCGTTGGCCTTGTCGCTGGTCAGAACCAGAATCCGGTTGTTCTTGGGTTTGCCCGTCTCGGGATCGAAATCCTTGCCGAGGGCGATCTTGCGGTCGTCGAGCTCGGCCAGGCGCGCCGAGAATTCGGTGCTCTCGACGGCGAATCGGGCCTCGATCCGGCTGAATCCGCTTTCGATGAAACGCATCCGCGACTCTTCGCGGGCGACGACGAGACGGGTGGCCACCGACTGCACGCGTCCGGCCGAGAGCTTCGGACGAAGCTTGCGCCACAGAACCGGTGAGATCTCATAGCCGACGAGGCGGTCGAGGATCCGTCGTGCTTCCTGCGCGGCGACCAACTCGTTGTCGATTTCCCGTGGGGATTCGAGGGCCTGGGCGATGGCGGCGCGGGTGATTTCGTGGAAGACGAGTCGTTTGACCGGGATCTTCGGCTTCAGAACTTCGATCAGATGCCACGCGATGGCCTCACCCTCGCGGTCTTCGTCAGTTGCGAGGTAGAGTACGGTGGCGTCCTTGAGCTTCTTCTTGAGCGTGTCGACCTGTTTCTTCTTTCCACTCGGGACGACATAGAGAGCCTTGAAGTCCTGATTCACATCGACGCCGAGTCGGGCCCACTTCTCTTTTTTGTACTTTGTGGGGATCTCGGACGCCGCGGACGGGAGGTCCCGAACGTGGCCGATGGACGATTCCACTATGTAGTCGTCACCCAGAAAACGGGAGATGGTTCGGGCCTTGGCCGGCGATTCGACGATGATGAGTGCGTGCGCCATAGGATGCAAAGGAGAGCCCAGGCGACCCGCGTTGTCAAGCTCGAGATGCAAGTCATTTTGTAAAAAGGCGACAAAGGTAAGTCTGTAAATAGTTTGTTTGCATGAACTTAAAGTCGATAAATTAACCCAAAAATCTCTGAATCGAGATTGACTTGGTCGTCGATGTCCTCTGCTATCATGCGCCGACATCGCAGCGGACGCGCAAAAATGCGTGCTGGTGGAGGAGCGAATGGCCGAGATTCCCAATAAATACAAACACCACGAGGTCGAAGACAAGTGGCGTCAGCTGTGGGAGGAGTGGGGGATCTACCGGTGGGATCCGACCCTGCCTCGGGAGCGGACTTTTGTAGTCGACACCCCTCCGCCCACTGTGTCGGGGTCGCTCCACGTGGGTCATGTGTTCAGCTACACCCACCAGGATCTCGTCGTCCGTTACCAGCGGATGATCGGCAAGAACATCGCCTATCCCATGGGTTGGGACGACAACGGGCTGCCCACGGAACGGCGGGTGCAGAATCTGCTCGGGATCCGGTGCGACGCCAAGCTGCCGTACGACCCGGACTGGAAGCCTGAGAAGAAGGGGAAGAAGGACAAAAGCGTCGATGATGTTTCCCGGCGCAATTTCATCGAGGCGTGCCGTGTGGTCACCGATGAGGACGAAAAGGTCTTTGAACACCTCTGGCGCCACCTTGGCCTGTCCCTCGACTGGACCGAACAGTACGCCACCATCGATGATCACTGCCGGAGAGTCTCGCAGCTGAGCTTCCTCGACCTCGTCGAGCGCGGTGAGGTCTACAACGTCGAGTCTCCGACCATGTGGGACATCGACTTCAAGACGGCCGTGGCTCAGGCCGAGGTCGAGGACCGGCCCAGGCAGGGGCTTTTCTTTGATATCCGTTTCGGGATCGAAGACGGCGGTGAACTCCTCATCGCAACCACCAGGCCCGAACTCCTCGGCGCCTGTATCGCCGTTGTCGCCCATCCCGATGATGAGCGTTACCAGGCGCTCTTCGGCAAATATGCCGTCACACCGCTCTACGGTGCACGGGTGCCGATCCTCGCCGCCGAGCACGCCGATCCCGAGAAGGGGACCGGCATTCTCATGGTCTGCACCTTTGGTGACGCCATGGACGTGGAGTGGTGGAAGCACTCGGGTCTGGCGCTCAAGCAACTCATCGGCCGCGATGGCTGCATGCTGCCCGCGACCATGGGCGCGGCGCCCTTCGAGAGTGTCGACGCCGCCGCCGCGCAGCGAGTCCACGACGAGATCGCCGGACTCTACGTGAGCAAAACGAAGAAGCGAATCGCTGAGCTGCTCGCCGAGGACGGGAGTCTTCCCGGGTGGGACGGCGCCGCCCTCGTCGGAGAACCCAGATCCACCGATCAGATGGTCAAGTACTACGAGAAAGGTGATCGAGCGCTCGAGTTCGTTCCCACTCGACAGTGGTTCGTCAAGATCCTCGAGCACAAAGAGGCGCTCCTCGCCCAGGGCGACAAGATCCAGTGGCATCCGGCGCACATGAAGACCCGCTACTCCCACTGGGTCGAGGGTCTCAATCAGGACTGGTGCATCTCGCGCCAACGCTACTTCGGGGTTCCGTTCCCGGTGTGGTACCTCGTCGGTCCGGATGGCGAACCCGACTTCTCACAACCGATCTACGCGGACAAGGAGAGCCTCCCGGTCGATCCTCTCACCGACACCCCTCCCGGATTCACCGACGACCAACGCGATGTCGCCGGTGGATTTTCTGCCGAGCCGGATGTCATGGACACCTGGGCAACCTCGTCCATGACGCCGCAGATTCAGAGTCACTGGGGGACCGACGAGGAGCGCCACAATCGCCTCTTCCCGATGGACATCCGGCCTCAGGGGCACGACATCATCCGAACCTGGGCCTTCTACACCATCGTCAAGGCCTGGATGCACTCGGGTGAGATTCCCTGGCGCCACATCATCCTCTCCGGTTGGATTCTCGATCCCGACCGCAAGAAGATGTCCAAGTCCAAGGGCAACGTGGTGACCCCGGATGATCTGCTCGTCGAGTTTTCCTCCGATGCAGTGCGTTACTGGGCGGCCCGGGCGCGGCTCGGCACCGACACGACCTTCGATCCCGCCGTATTCAAGATCGGTAAGCGGCTCTCGACCAAGGTCTTCAACGCCAGTCGCTTTGTTTTCATGCAGCTCGAGGGGGCGGTGGGCGATGGTGAGATGCCCGGAGTGGAGAGCATCACCGAACCCCTCGATCTGGCCTTGGTGGAGCGGATGCGAAAGGTCATCGCCCAGGCAACGCGCGCGTTCGATGCCTTCGACTACGCCACCGCGCTGCAGGTCATCGAGGACAGCTTCTGGAGCTTTTGCGATCACTATCTCGAATTGGTCAAGCTGCGCTCCTACACCGAGGAAGACACCCCCGGCCGTCGTTCGGCCGTGGCCACCCTGAGCTGGGCCCTGCGGACCTTTCTCCGCCTGCTCGCCCCGTTTGTTCCCTTCGTGACCGAAGAGGTCTGGTCGTGGCGGTTTGCCGACGACGATCGCCCGAGTGTTCACACCGCCGAGTGGCCGCTCGTCGCCGAGGTCGAGGCAGTCTCCGGCCCCGACCACGAGAGCACCTATGAGGCGGCGGTGGAGGTGCTGACTGCGATTCGTGGCACCAAAACAAAAGCGCAGAAGAGCCTCCGGTGGCCGGTGGCCAGGCTTGAAATCAGTGGCCCCGAGGAGGATCGTGGTGCGCTGGCTCCGGTTCTCGAGGATGTTCTTCGAGCCGGCAATGTGGACGCCGATGTGGTCAGTTTGAGCGACGGCGCGAGCCCGGAGGGTCAACGCTTTGTGGTGATGGTCGAACTCGCGGAGGAAATGCCGGAATAGGTCAAATACTGACGAGCTCCGACCTCGGCTTCGCCGGGGTCGTTTCCCGCCAGAATTTGAAATGAGGACTGATGGGCCGCGACTCGAGCCCGTGGTAATGTTTCGGTGATGCGATAGATCACGATGGAGGAATCCCGCAATGAACCCGCGATGGAATGTCAGATTGTCTCTCACAGGATTGATGGTGCTGACGGCGATGATGGTACTCGCCGTTCCCGGGGCCTACGCCCAGGAGGAGCCGACCCCGGTTCCCGAACCGGCCCAGGAGGAGCCCGCCGCTGCGGCCGCCCAGGAGGAGCCGGAAGCTGCGGCTGAGCCTGCTGCTGCAGCCGTGCCGGCGGCGGCCGCCCCCGCCGAGGAGGCAGAGCCTCCGGTGGCGGCAATTCCCATCATCTACCGCAAGCAAACCCTGATCAAGATCGACGGTAAGGCCCAGGCCAATGGTGTGGTCGAGTTTGTCGTCCAGCCGCAGGGTGGAGATCCGGTCAAGGTCAGGGTCAACGTGCTGGCCAAATCCAAACCCAAGGCAATCACCAGCGATGTGCTCAAAGAGCTCGACTTCGCCATCGACGAGCGCTACAAGGTGAATCGATCGGGCGATCAGAAGATCACCGTCAAGGTGGTCAAGAAGAATCCGCCCATCGCCATCACCGTCAAAACCCAGAGCCTTTCGGGTGTGTCGGTGACGGTGGGGAACGGCTGAGATCGTGCGGGCCGCTCGCATTCGGCTCGTGATCCCGCTCGTGATCGCGGCCCTCGGAGCGCTGGGTTGTTCCGCCTCGGATCCCCAGACCGAGCAGCTTGAGGTTGTGCCGGTCACGACGCTGGACGAAATTGATCAAACCGAGGAGGCTGCGTCCGCTCAGGTCGCCTCCCACGTTCCCAGCGCTACTGAGCTTGCTGGTGAATGGCTACTGGAGGATCTCGGCGGCCGAGGGGTCATGGATATGGTCCAGACGACACTCGCCTTCGACGGCGAGGGCCGGGTTTCGGGCAGTGGCGGATGCAATCGTTTTACCGGAAGCTATACCTTCACCGACGGCAGGCTTTCTTTCAGTCCGCTTGCGGGCACGAAAATGATGTGTCCGGAGGCGGTGATGGATCAGGAAGACCGATTCCAGATGGCGCTCGGGGCCATCGACCGCGTGGCCGTGGATGGACCCTTTCTGCTGCTTTACGCCGGAGGTTCGGACGCGCCGCTCAAGTTCACCAGGATGGCGCCGGTCGTCAGCGACTGAGAGTTCGCTCCGATTTCGCGATGGGAGGGGTGCCAGGCAGGCGGTCTGTTGCCTGTGCACCGAGCCCGCGCTCTGTGAATATTTGAGTGACTACAGCCTTACGAGCATTTTGCCCGTGTTTGCCCCACTGAAAAGCCCGATGAATGCCGCCGGGGCGTTTTCGAGACCGTCGTAGACGGTTTCGGTCCAGCGGATCTGTTTGCTGGCGATGAGTCCGGCCATCTCGGCTTGGAATCTCGGCTCGAGTTCGGCGTGGTCAAAGGCGATGAAACCGCGCATGGTCAACCGCTTTGTGATCGCGACGATGAGCGAGCTCGGACCGGCGGGCGGGTGTTCAGCGTTGTACTGGCCGATCATCCCGCACATGACAACCCGGCCGTGGTTGCGCATGCTCATGAGCGCCGCCTCGAGGTGATCGCCGCCGACGTTGTCGAAATAGACGTGGAAACCGTCCCTGCAGATCTTTACAAGTTGACGATAGAGGTGTTTTGTCTTGCGGTAGTTGAAGGCCTCGACGGCGGCGTTGTCCTCGAGCCACTTCACCTTGTCATCGGACCCGACGCTGGCGACGACCTTGGTTCCCATTCGACCGGCCAGTTGACAGGCCACTGACCCTACCGCCCCGGCGGCGCCGGAGACCAGGATCGCCTCTCTCGCCTCGAGGCGGGCGATTTCATGGATTCCCAGCCATGCCGTGAAGCCCGGCATCCCCATGACCCCGAGATAGGCCTGGGGTGGCGCGAGATTCGGGTCGATGGGATGGACACCGTCACCGTTGGCGACAAAACGATCGCGCCACCCGTGATTGCTGAGCACGAGGTCGCCCTCGGCGAGTTTCGGGTGGTTCGAAATCTCGACGGTTCCGATAGCGCCGCCGGTCATGGCCTCGCCGAGATGATAGGGATCGATATAGGTCCGGGTCGTGCCCATGAGGCCGCGCATGTAGGGGTCGACCGAAAGCCACAGATTGCGGACCTGCACCTCGTTGCGACCGGGTCCGTCAATGGTGGTGTCGACGATGGCGAAATCACTTCTCGTTGGAAGTCCTTCGGGTCGGTTGACGAGGTGCACCTCACGAGACCTGGTGGAAACCATGACACTCCCTTTCGTTGGCGTCGCCGGTTTTCTCAACCGCCCGGCACCAGTTCGACCGGCACCGGCATGATGTTCCAGGTGAATCCGGAGAGGCCCTCGGGGTGAGTGTACAGGGTCTCTTTGACCGGTGATCCATCCTTCCAGCGGTAGCGGTTGATCTCCCCGGCGTTGTCGTTGGCGACGTAGAGTTCATCCACACCGTCGTCATCGAGGTCGGTCAGTATTGCAGCGTGCTCGAAGCCACCGGAATTGCGGTCGATGGAGGTGATCGACCACGGGCCGCGCGGGTCGTCACCGGGTTCGAGGAGCCACAAGCCGCTCTTGTGGGCGGCCGCCACCATTTCCTTCCTGCCGTCGCCATCGACGTCACCGGCGGTGAGGAATCGGCAGAGCTTGTCCTCGATGCTCGCCACAAGAGCCCCTTCTGCGGGATCGGTGTCGGCGTCGTAGCGGCGGATCTCGACCCGGCCGCCGGCGACCGCCTCGATGGCGACATAGAGCTCGTCGGTGCCGTCGCCGTCGACATCCTCGACCAGGATCTCCTTGGCGTGGCGATCGCCCAGATCTGCGACGTCGACCCGCCCTTCGCCGGTTGCGGGGACATAGCGAACGACCCAGCCCGGTTGGGACGAACCGTCCAGCTTGTTGGGCAGGCTCGGTGTGGCGTAGATCTCGACCACGCCGTCTCCGTCGAGGTCTCCGACCTCGATTTCATGGACGAAAGTGTTCGGTTCGCCGTCGATCTCCAGGACCTCCCAGCCGTCACCCGATGGTTTGACCACCGCGACAACGCCCTGGTCGTGAGTCGCGACGGCGAGCGAAGGAGTGCCGTCGCCAAAGATATCGGCGATCTCGACATCGCGCATCCGGCTGAATTTGCCGCCGAAATCGGCTTCCCAGAGAATCTCCGGTTCCGCGCCTGCCTTCAGGAACTTCAAGGAAGCACCGCTGCCACCCGCGGTGAGGATGCCGACCTCTCCGGGACGCGGCTCGTAGACCATGGCCTTGTGAAAGACGTTGGAGTCGGCGTCAGCCACGGCGGTATAGCTCCAGCCGTCGCCGGTGTCGGTGAGGATGCCCATCTGGGCGGGTTGCGGCACCGGGCGGCCGTCGGCGCCCTTTTCGAGGACCGCAAGGGCGAGGAGAAGGCCGTTGTCGAGCGTGGGAGGCGGCGGTGTTGCCGGTGCACATGCGAGAGTGAGAGTGAGAAGCGGGATCAGGGCGATGAGCGAACGGTGCATTCGATTGTCTCCATGCTGAGAAATTCCGCCTTGGCGGAGTGCGTATGGTACCGGATTCTCGGGAGCGTTGGCCACCCCCGCCGGCGCTTTGGGTGGTGTAGCGACAGCCATCCTGGCTGTCGACGGTGACGTGCCAGCGCACTGTCGCCGTCCCGGAACCTGCGTTCATCCCCGGCCTTCTGGGCCGCTGTGACGTTGTCCCAGCCGACCAGCGTCGCGCCATCGGCGTGGTCGCACGTCGGTTGATTTAGAGGGCTGCGACCACGCCGATGGCACGCCGGCGGCCTGCTTCGTAGCCGGGAGAGCAGACCGCATCGCGCTCCCCTAGGGAGCCCGGTTGGACATTGTGCGAGGAGCGCCGCGATGCCTGGAGGCCGATCCGGCACAATGTCGAACCCGGCACCCCGGTGGAGCGGGATTCTCCGCGTGCCCTGGACGGCTCCGGGCGCTGCCACGGACCCGCATGGTAGACTCCGTCCGTTTCAGGAGGGTGTTGCACAGATGAAACAACTTGCCGGTCTTTCGTTCATCGTTGTTGCCCTGGTTCTGTTTCTTTCGTGCGGCGGTGGGACCGCCGTGGAGGAGGAGGGCGTGAGTCTTCCGGCGGGGCCGCACCCGGTGGTGATCATCGCCATCGACGGGCTCCGGGCCGATGCTCTGGGCGCCTACGGCGCACCGGTGGCCACACCCTCTTTTGACGCGTTGGCGGCGGAGTCGGTGCGTTTCGATTGGGCCTTCGCCCAGGCGCCCGAGATGGTGCCGTCGCTGGCCACGATGTTATCGGGGTTGTATCCGACCACCAACGGGTTGCGAGCTTCGGGGGATTCTCTCCAGGTTGATGCGGTCACACTCGCCGAAGTCCTCGGTGGGGCCGGTGTCGCTACTGCGGCCTTTGTCGAGGGATCGCCGGGTGGGTCCGATTACGGGCTCGCTCAGGGTTTTGATTCCTACCAGGTGGTGAGCAAACCGGGGCTCGATGGTCGGTTGTGGATGAGCGAGCACGCGGATGAGAACTTCGTGCTGCTGATTGCAGGCTGGGGTTCGAGCGCGTTGGATGAAATCGATCAGATCCTCGGTGCGGAGGAAGCCGTCAGCAATGAGCGGGTAACCGAGGTTCTGGCCTCGCGAGACGGCGACAACCCGCTACTCTTCAGTGATGATGAGATGGCGCGGATCCGCGCCTGGTACGCCGCTCGAGTTCAGCTCATCGATGCCTTCATCGGCGAGTTCATGAATGAATTCAGAGCCGAGGGGCTCGACAAGAAGGCAACCCTCGTTGTTCTCGGGACCAACGGTTTCGCCCTGCAGGAGCACGATGATCTCTTCGGTGAAACCCTCTATTCCACCGTGACCCACGTTCCCATGATGATCCGTCTTCCCGGTGGCCGGATGGCGGGCGGCAACTCGAAGATCGTCGAAGTCATGGATCTCATGCCGACGCTCATTGAACTCTCCGGCGCCGGATTCCCGGCGGGTGTCCAGGGTGCGAGCCTCGTGCCGGTCATCAACGGCACCGCGACACCGCCATATATCGCCTTTGGTGAGAGTCAAATGGGCGCGGGTCAACGATATGTCGCGCTGGCGGGCTTCAGGGCCGTGGCCACGGGAGAGCAGGGGATGGTGGAGTTTTTCAACACCGCCGCCGATCCCTTCGAACTCAACGACATCGGCGAGAATGAACCCGACAAACTCGCCAAGCTCATGGGAGATCTCCAGGCGTGGTCCAAGATGGTCACCGCCACCTCCCTCGACCCCGAGCTTCGGACCGACGCCGCACTCGACGACGAAACCCTCAAACAGCTCAAGAGCCTGGGGTATGTCCAGTAGCCGCTATTTGTAGAGCAACCCGTTGACCATGGCCAGGAACTCCTTGGCCACTTCCTCCTTGCGAGAGAAATCCATTTCGGGTTGATCCGGGCCGGCGGCCGCGCGGACATAGACCTTGACGTCGTTGGTTCGCATGATCTGGTCGAGGGAAAGCACCTCGGTCGAGCCTTCTTCGGCGCCATCTCTGACGGCGCGAACAAGACCGTCCTGGCGATTCTCGGACTCGACGTCGTAGTCGAGTTCAACAAGGGCGATGTGGCACGCGGCCCAGACATCATCGGGTGAGCCGACATAGTCAATGACCCATGGGTCGCTCGATGGTTTGGTGGCGGCGCACCCGAAGATACTGACAACCACCAGAGCCAATCCCAATATCGTCGCCGTCGATCTAATACGCGTACTCATATCCCGCCCCTCAGCATTGTCCGAAATTCAATTCATAATCATAATTCATAATTAAGAACTTATTGTCCTGCCGCCTGATCCTCGGCGTACATCTTCCGCCACTTCTCGACCATCTTCTCGATCCCTTTGTCGAGCTTCTTGTGGCTCTTCTGCGGGTTGTCGGGGATGGTTGCGGTCAGGGTCCCGCGCCAGACGATCTTCATGGTCTTGGCGTCCCAGATGTCGATGACGAGCGTTCCCGCTTTTTGCGGGATGGAAGTTGTCGCGGTCATCCCGACGGCGCTCCCGCCCCAGGGGGAACTCCATTGCCAGCCCGGGCCGTAGCCGTAGCCGCCGGAATTGAAGGTGTTGATCTGGTAATCATGGTCTGCTTCGCCGTAGTAGGTGACCCAGACATCCGGGTCGTCGATGTTCTCGATCATTCCGCCCTTACCCAGGTAATACTCGATGGCGTTCTTGATGCGTGAGTGCATCAGGGGATTGTCGTCATAGATCGAAATATCGGGGGTCGACGCCCAGGCGTAGGTCTTGAAGCTCTTGATGTCGACGTTCCGGTCATAGTCGATATAGGACTTCTGGGCAGCCGCGGGGGTGGCGAAGCCCACGATGGCGATGAGGATAATGGCGGTGAGGCCGATAGTCTTGTACATGTGTTTCTCCAGCCCTACTTCTTTTCCTTGGCGCGCATTTCGCGGAACTTCTTCACGACCTTGTCGATCCCATCGTCGATCTTCTTGATGACCTTCAGGGGGTCATTGACATAGACGTTGGTGATCGTACCTCTAAAGAGCGCCTCTTTCTTTCGCGCATCCCAGATGTCGATGATCATGGTCCCCTTTTTGAAATCGGTGACCATGGTGCCGGAGGTCATCATCGGCCCCCAGTAGGGGCCCCAGGCCCAGCCGGCGCCATAGCCGTAGCCGAAGGTCGATGTCATGAACTGGCTTTGATCCGAAGTCGAGGCGTGGTAGGTGACATAGACATCCGGATCCTTGAGATCCTCCACCATCCCGCCTTTGACCATGTAGTACTCGATGTTGTTCTTGATCATCGAGTCGACCTCGGGATAGTCCAGCTTGAGTGAAGTGGTGTTGGTGTCCACCCAGGCAAAGCTCTTGTATGAGTCGAAGTCGGCATAGGTGTCGTAGTCGACATAGACCTTCTGGGCCGAAACCGGCGAGGCGGCGAGTGCGAGCAGGACAACGATTCCGATCGTGGCGTATTTCATTCGATCTCCTAAAAAACCAAGGACGCATTGAGAGTGAGCGATGTCTGACGGAGGTCGACCTTGATCCGGTTGTCGCCTCCGGTGTTCTCGTAGACGACATCGGAGCCTGACAGACCGAGGCCGAGACCGAAGTGCCGGCTGAAGTACCAGGTGAGACTGGCGGCATTGTTGAAGATTCGGCCTTCGTGGGCGCCGATGGAGAGGCTGATGAAGGAGGTTTTGAGGTCGAGGATCAGGTTGTGTCGGATGGCGTAGTTGAGGAAGAATCCGATGGTGGGAACGGGCGCCAGCACCTGTTCCGACCGCCTCCCGAATTCCTCGAGGCTCGGATCTTGGTCGAGAATGTAGCGGCCGTTGAGGTCCAGTGAGTACTTGTAGAAACCGAGACCGGCCGAAACGCCCGCTTCTGTCTTCTTGGTGTTGGTGAAGCTGTACTGGTAGGTGAAGGTACCGACCTGGTTGCCAAAGGAGCTGTTCAACTCGCCGAGGAACTCGACATCGAAGATCGGGACGGTGCCCTGGACAAGGGCGTAGGCGTCTCGGGAGTAGTCGGCGTATGAAAAACGGATCGTGTGCCGTTTGTTCTTTGTGAAACGGAAAAACGCGTCGATGCTCCATGTCGTCATCTGATCGTCAAAGCCGAGCAGGTCCTCGAGGTTGATCAGGGCGCCGAGATCGCGGCCGGCGGAGACATCGCTGGTGAGTTCGCTGAGGTTTCCGAAGAGTCTCACGTTCCAGCGATCGCCGAGATAGCGGTTGGTCTGGGGTGCGTCCGGTTCTTCGGCAAGCGCCGCCGGGGAAGGGATCAAGATTCCCGCGGCCACCAGCATGATCATTCCGAGCTTCAGAGGGTTCATCGCTGCCTCCTCAAACAGGTCTGTGCAGAGGCGAAGTTAACACACGACGACCCATTTGTCGGTCGTCTGGCGGCCTACACGGTCTGTGGAGGCGCGTGTTGAGTTTTCTATTCCTATCTCAAATTCGGAGGATGGATCTGATTGGAGCCTCCGTCGAAAATTCGAGAGGCTCGAGCCGTGTCCATCCACCTCTGATTGATCTCCTGCGACGACTTCGTGCAACCTTCGTGGATTTGTGTCTTCGTGTTTGCGACGGTGTGATGTCTCTGTGATCCATTTGCGATGTCTGCGATGCTTTGCGTCCCTTGCGCCCTGGCGATTCAACTTCGCTCCGAGAAACGCGCTAGAATACGCCGCATCGCCGTCCGGGCGATTCCGACCACTGGAGCCCCGAAAATGTCAGCTGAGAAGAAGAAAGACCGTTATCGCGAGACCCTGCACCTGCCGAAGACCGCATTCAGCATGCGTGCCGGGCTTCTGACCAAGGAACCGCGCTTCCAGGAGCGGTGGGAAGCCATCGATCTCTATCGCCGGCAGCAGGAGCAGCCGCATCCGGCTGGGGCGTTTGTGTTCCACGACGGACCGCCGTACGCCAACGGCAATATCCACATGGGTCATCTGATCAACAAGATCCTCAAGGACCTGGTTGTGCGAAGCCGGCAGATGGCGGGCCACGAGGTCCAGTTCGTCCCGGGTTGGGACTGTCACGGGCTGCCTATCGAGCACAAGGTCATGAAGGAGATCGGCAAGGAAGCCGCCGAACTCGGCACCATGGAGATCCGTCACCGCTGCCGCGACTACGCCGCCGGTTTCCAGAAGATCCAAGCCGAGCAGATGATCCGGCTCGGCACCTCGGGCGACTACGACCACCCCTACATGACCATGCTCCCCGCCTACGAGGGCGCCGTTTTGGAGGTCTTTGCCGCACTTGTCAAACAGGGACTCGTCTATCGGGATCTCAAACCGGTCCACTGGTCCATCGAGAACCGAACGGCGCTGGCCGAGGCCGAGCTCGAGTACCACGATCGGCACGATGTCTCGGTTTATGCCCTTTTCGAGATCAAGGACTCGAGTGTTCTTCCGGCGTCGCTCGCGGCGCCGGACGGCGAGCGGGTGGATCTCATGATCTGGACGACCACCCCGTGGACCCTCCCCGCGAACCTCGCGGTGGCCGTCGGACCAGCGGCCGAGTACGGTCTCTATCGTTTCGAGCACGGCAGCGTCTCGCGCCTCGCGATTTTGGCTCCCGAACTTGCGGCCAAGGTTCTCGGCGAGGAGGCCGAGTGCCTCGGCCGGTGCAAGGGCGCCGAGCTTGCCGACGCCGGCGTCGAGTACCTCCACCCGTTCATCGATCGCACATCGCCGGTGGTGACCGCCGACTACGTCACTCTCGAGGATGGCACCGGGCTGGTCCATACCGCGCCGGGCCACGGCTTGGAGGACTACGAGACCGGTCTGCGCATCGGCCTCGACATCTATTGCCCGGTCCAAGAGGATGGGACCTTCGACGAAACAGCGCCGGAGTGGCTCCAGGGCCTCGATGTCTGGAGCGCGAACCCCAAGGTCGTGTCCACCCTCGAGAACTCGGGCCACCTCTTCAAACACCACAAGATCCTCCACAGCTACCCGCACGACTGGCGATCGAAGACCCCGACCATCTTCCGCGCCACCGAACAGTGGTTTGTCGGAGTCGACCGGCCCTTCGGCGACGAAGCGACGAGTCTTCGCCAGCGGGCTCTTGACGCCGCGGGCAACCACATCACTTTCGTGCCCGAGTGGGGCGAGAAGCGGTTTGCTGGGATGCTCGAGACCCGGCCCGACTGGTGTATCTCCCGTCAGCGTTCCTGGGGACTGCCTATCCCCGCCTTCCTCACAGACAATGGTCCGGTGCTGACCGAGGCGACGGTGAGGGCGGTCGCACTCTTTGTCCGCGCCAACGGCTCCGATGCGTGGTTCACCGAAAATCCGCAGACCATCCTCGCCGACTACGACCCGGCTGCCGATGCAGCGGCGCCCGAGTGGCTGCGTCGGGCGGGTCGCGATGGAATCGCTCAACTCGTCAAGGGCAGTGACATCTTTGATGTCTGGTTCGAGTCGGGCTCCTCTTGGAACGCCGTCATGCGGGAGCGCGGGATCGGCTACCCGTGCGATCTCTATCTCGAGGGTTCCGACCAGCACCGCGGCTGGTTCCAGCTCTCATTGCTCCCGGCGCTGGGGATGACCGGCCGATCGCCCTTCGAAACCGTCCTCACCCATGGTTTCATGGTCACCGCCGAGGGCGAAAAGATGTCCAAGAGCCTCGGCAACGCCATCGATGTCGAGGACCTGCTCAAGCAGCACGGCGCCGATGTCTGCCGGTGGTGGACCGCATCGCTCAACTACACCCACGACATGAAGGTGGATTGGGAGTTCTTTCGGGTTGCCTCGGACGAGTACCGCAAGGTGAGGAACACGCTGCGGTTCATGATCGGTAATCTGGCGGATTTCGACCCCCAGAAGGACCGGGTCGAGCTCACCGATGACGATCGTACCAGTCTCGACTGGTGGGCCAAGGCCAAGCTGGCCGAACTCATCGGGAAGGTCGATGCGGGTTATCGGAGCTATCAGTTCAAGCGGGTGGTCGAGGCGATCTTCGAGTTCTGCAACGACACCATGAGTTCGGTCTTCATGGCCGCCGTCAAGGACCGGCTCTACTGTGATGAGGCGACCAGCCGTCGTCGCCGGCTCACCCAGACCGTGCTCTACGATGCCGCCACGTCATTGATCCGGATGGTGGCGCCGGTGCTCGTTCATACGGCCGATGAAGCCTGGTTGGCGCTCCACGGTCTCGAGGAGGATGATCGCAGCTGTGTCCACACCGAGACCCTGCCGGAATCTTTCAATCTCGAGATGGGAGCCGGCTGGCCGGCGGTGATGGAGCTCCGCTCACTCGTGCTCAAGAGCCTCGAAGATGCCAAGGAAGCCCAGGGAATCAAGAACACCCTCGATGCCGGGATCGAAGTGACGTTGCCGGCGGATGAGGCCGCGGTCATCGAGCCGTTCGGCGACGAGCTCGCCGACCTCTTCGGCGTCAGCAGGTGCGCCATGGCGGCCGGGGCCGAAGCTTCCGTCACCATCGTCGACCTCCGCGAGGAACCGCGTTGCGAGCGGTCGTGGAAACGGGACGGTACAGTCAAGGAGCGCTCCGACGGCGGAGTGCTCTCGGATCGGGACGCCGCGGTGGTCGGAGTGTCGTGAGCGCCTTCTGGCGGGTTGTTGCCTATCCGGCCCGCCTCTACAAGAGGTTCATTTCACCCTATATGCCCCCGGCGTGCCGGTTCGAACCGACCTGTTCGGTCTATGCAGCCGAGGCCATCGAGAGCCACGGGCTCTACGGCGTCTGGTTGGCGGTGGTGCGGATCCTCAAGTGCCAGCCGTTCCATTCGGGTGGCTACGATCCCGTGCCGCCCCGGAAGGGTGATATGGGTTCGACGCCATCGGATTGAGCCGCTCGGGCGCGAGGACATCGCAATCATCGCAATTCAACGCAGAGGCGCAAAGTCGCAGAGGCGCAGAGACATCGCATTTGAGAGTGGGCGAGGTGTTGCGTGGAGGCCGTCAGACAACGTGGTGGCGCGCCTCCGAGCGGGAGGAGTCTGTAGGTGGGCCCAGGCCCACCCTACGTGCTCTTCCGAGGGTACGAAAACGAGGGCGCGACTGGGCACGCGGACAACCGCGCCCCATCGGGCGTGCCGGGTTTGACATTGTGCCGGAACGACCACACGGCCCCGCGTCGCTCCCCGCACAATGTCATACCGGGCTCCCCCGGGGAGCGCGATGCGGTTTGCTGTTCCGGCTCCGAGGCAGGCCGCCGGCGTGCCATCGGCGTGGTCGCAGCCCTCACAATCAACCTACGCGCGACCACGCCGATGGTGCGACGCTGGGTCGCTGGGACGCCAAAGCGTCACAGCGGCCCAGAAGGCCGGTGACGAGATCAGCGTCCGGGGCAGCGTCAGGATCAACATCAGTTGACAGCCGGACGGGAGTGGGCGACTGTTCGCTGCCGCTGCCGCTGCCGCTGCCGCTGCCGCTGCCGCTGCCGCTGCCGCTGCCGCTGCCGCTGCCGCCGCTGCCGCCGCCGCTGCCGCTGCCCCGGCCGTCAGTCGCGCTTCGGGGGGTACTCCAACCCGTACTCGGCGAGGATCGCCGCCGCGAGGTTTTTGAGCTCGGTGGCCTCTTTCTTCAGCGGCCTCGAGGTCAGGAGGATCCCCGGGACGCTTTCGTGATCCATGCAATGGTCACCGCTCCAACGGTCGGTGTTGTCGGTGAGGACCTGCGGAAGGATCTCGCCGATGGCCGACTCGTCAGATCCCCGGGTTCCCCTGGCGTAGCCGACCTGGATGTCGGGTCCGATGTGGAGATAGCCGCCGTCGGTGTAGGTCGCCTCGCGGAGATAGACCTTGGAGATCGCGGGTTTGCCGGTTGTGGGATCGATCACCCGACGGAGTTTGTCGGAAACCTCCGCAAGGAGGCGATCCCGATCTTTAGGATCGACGATGCCGCCCTTTTCCCGACCGCTGAGATTGAGATAGAGGCCGTTGATGCCGAGGCCATAGGCGCGGGTCTTGGACCAGTCGACGTTTGAGTAGTACTCACCGGCTTTGTCGGGATCCTTGAGTGAAAGGTAACCGTTCTCCTTGAGCCAGGTGTTGAGGTGGAACGCGCGCCGCCATGGTGAGAATCCGTGATCGGACATCACCACCAGGAGGGTGTCTTCGGGCATGTGCTCCAGGGTGTAGCCCACAACCTTGTCCATCTTCTCGTAGAGTTCGGGCATAACCCCCGCGTACTTGGGATCTATTTCGGGGTCGTAGGCCGGGTGGTCGGGGTCCATGGCCCGCCAGATGATGTGCCCGACCAGGTCGGTGTTGCCGAAATAGTGGAAGAGCAGACCCTCGTCGAACTCATCGAGGACGAACTTGAATTGTTCAATGTTCTCATCGCCGGCGATCTTTGCCTGGGCGAGGAACTCATCGACTGTCAGGACCCCTGCCTTGGCCGCCCCGGTGTCCTCCGGCATGCCCTGGGTGAAGAAATAGCCCGTGCACTTGCACAAATGCTTGGCATAGGAGTTCGGGGTCGAGATCGGCATGATCGGGGCCGTCGGGTCGATGTTGAGCGGTGAAACATAGAGTTCGAAGTGGGGTTTCACCGCACGCAAATAGAAACGGGCGATGGCCGGGAGCGCCTGGGTCGGGATCAGTTCGAAGGAAACGGGGACCCACTCGCTCCAGCCTCCCGCCTCGAGAATGAACGCCTCGTCCCCGATGACGAACTTCGCGGCGTTGGTCTGTTCATCGACATAGACCGTCATCTCTGCGGACACCCGGGTGGGCTTGAGGAGGAACGGATTGTCGGGTCCGAGGAGCCTTGCGTCGATCCGCCCGTTCCTGGCTTCCACTTGAAAGACATCACCGCCGTTGACGCTCTCGGTGCCGGGAGCGAACGGGTCGGAGGTGTAGAGAGAAAAAGTCCCGTAGGTGCCCAGTACATCGGGCGTCCCCATCCCGCTCAATTCACGCCCGGCGGTGCCGGACGGGGGAAAATTCGCCGGCATTTTGATGATGGTTGTCGGAACTCCGTGTTCTTCGAGAACCGTCCAGAACGAGTTTCCTTTCCGCAGGAGTTCGACCGAGCCGGGGTCGAAGAACGAAGGGATCTGCCATTTCCCGAGACTCCACATGGTTCCCGGTCTGGCGATACTGGTCGACAGGTACGGCGTCATGGTTTTCGGGTCGCGGTGGATGAAATCAAAAATCCCGTGGCCTCCGGCATCGGTCCCGGAAATGAAGTCCGACCAGGCAACCGGGCTCTGAGGTGGGATGGAAGTGCCGAGGGAAGCAAACCCCCCTGAATCGGCTAGTTTCTTGAACGACGGCAACCGGCCCGCCTCGATCATCTTGGCCGTCAATTCATAGTCCATGCCGTCAAAGCCGAGGATGATCACATTCGGTTTGTCGCTGCCGCCGTTTTCGCCTTCAACTACATCGGCCTGGAGTGGAAGACCGACTCCGAGCGCGAGAATGGCGAGCAGTGCCAGTGACAACAGAGCGAGTGTCAGTTTCAAAGGGGTTCGCATGATCTGCCTTTCTCTCCAGCCGAAATCGTCTCCAATCTTGATTTCGGCGTCGCGATCACCGCGGCAGTGTAGCTCGGATCCTTCCTGAGGATCCGTGTGCCGCCGGGAAAGGGTGAACGGCAGGCAACGACGTGATCGTCGCCGACTTCATGCGGCAAATAGCGAAAAGTGCTTCGAGGAACTGACTCCGTGGGAGCCCGGAAGAGGGTTGTTCTTGCGATTGCAGGCTGGATTCGGTAATAATCGCGGGATCATGTGCGGTTGGTTTTTTCTTGAGAGACTGGGTATTCGAGCATTTAGGAGGAGGAGCTGATGAAACGATCGATGCTGATTGTTGTAATGGTGTTCGCTGTGAGCGTTGCCAGCGCGGGTGTGGTCGGGAAGGATGGAAGCGTTCTTGCCGACAAAACCAGCCCCATCGGGACCACCGAGAGCCCGCTGCAGGCCGCCTGGGAATGGAGCACTGCCGGGTCCATGGATTTTGTTCCGACGACCGGTGGCAGCTTCGATGGTTGGGGTTCGCACTTCCTGGCCACGACGGTGAATACCAGCGGACAGGACATGCGGCTCCTCGAGTTCGGTTGGCCTTGCGCCGGTGACATCGACGGTGATTGGATGGTCTGGATCGGCGCCACCATGCCCGCCGACTACTCGACGCCCGACTATTCAGGACCGTTCACGTCGACCGACCCCGACCCCTTGACCTTCCCGCCGACCGTCTACACATATGTTGACGTGAGCGGGGCGAATGTGGTCGTTCCAGCCGGCGAGACCATCTGGTTCGCCTATGTGAACCCGAGTGTCGGTGGCCAGATCGACTTCAATGGCGTTGACACGTGGGCGTGGTACGGCGGTGCTTGGGATGGCGACCAGGCGTGGGGCCGCACCGCTGTGATGCAGCTCAAAGCGGATCCCGCTGCCCAGCCGACCCCGACCCCGGGGCCTGGTGGAACCAGCGTTCCGGTTCCGACCCTGTCGCCGTTCGGCCTCGTTGCACTGATGTTGGTGCTCGCCGGAATCGGTGCCGCGATCTTGATGCGCCGCCGCTGACGGACAAACAAGCGGATAGCGGTCGGCCCCGCGAGCGGGGCCGACTTTTTTTGTTCGCAACCGGATCAACAGATTCTGTTTCCCGGCGGTGGGTTCACGGGCTGGGATTGAAGAAACGTCAGCCGCCGATTCTATGCGGTGCAGACTCCTAGTGCGCCTCGAGCCATTTCTCCATCTTGTCGAAGACCTTCCGGCGCTCGAGCATCGGTTCGTTGAAGAGCTCGTGGTAGTAGCCCTCCCACTCGACATATTCAACGAGATCGGCGGGCGCTGACGCGACCCAGGTTCGAGTCGTGTCCGGGTCGACGAGCCGGTCATTGCCGGCCTGCATGACGAGCGCTGGGATCGTCATCAATGGCGCCTCGGCAAGAGCAGTGCGTTGGGCGGCCATCGCCGAAGTGGCCCAGCGCGCCGAAACCTGGTTGCTGACCAGCGGATCGGCGATGTACAGCCTCTCGACCTCGGGATCTCGGCTCAGAAACGCGGGGTCTGCGACCTTGGAGAACATCATCTTCGGGATGATGCGCGAGACGAACTTCGATGCACCCATGACGACGGGCGACGGTTTGGAATCGGGGTGGATGCCGAGAAACGGTGAGGAGACCACGACCCCGTCGAGACGGTCAGGGCCTGTCTCTGCGTAGAGCAGAGAGAGGAGCCCCCCCTGGGAGTGGCCGACGAGGAAGATCTTCTGTTTCGGGTGGCGGATTCTGACAAGACGATGCGCCTCGGCGAGATCGGCGAGAAACTCGTCAAAACTGTCGACGTGAACCCTCGGGCCTGGGCTCTTGCCATGGCCGCGATAATCAAAACCAAAGCACGTCCATCCCCGGGCAACGAAATGGCGAACCGGGTTGAGATACCTCCCCGAGTGTTCCGCCAGGCCGTGGACCATGAGAAGCACGCCCTCGGGTTCGCCGGGTGGTTGCCAAGATTGCCAGTAGAGGGCGAGACCGTCATCCGTGGCCAGGGTGCCTTCTTCGTGGTTCATTGCAGCGTGATCCCCCTGGATAAGATTCTAGCGAAACTTCGGCGGAAAGGTGAGAATCGCGGCATTGGGGTTGAGGTCTTGAGGTCTTAAGGTCGTGAGGAATTGACAGCTGCTACGGCGCACTTACGATCCAGCATCCAGCATCACTCCGCGGTCAGTACCTGTCTCACCGCTTTCTGCCAGCCGTCATAGAGCCTGTCCCGCATTGCCCGGTCCATCGTGGGTTCGAAGAGCCGTTCCCGGCGCCAGCTGTTTTCGAGCTCGGTTGAATCGCGCCAGAAACCGACCCCGAGCCCGGCCAGGAACGCGGCGCCGGCGGCGGTGGTCTCGACCAGGTTGGGACGGACCACCGGGATTCCGAGAATGTCGGCCTGAAACTGCATGAGAACATTGTTGGCGGCGGCCCCGCCATCGACCCTGAGCTCGCTGATGTCGATGCCCGAGTCCCGGTTCATGATATCGACGACATCGCGGACCTGATAGGCGATGCTGTCGAGGGTGGCGCGGATGATCTGGTCGCGGCCGCTGCCCCGGGTCAGACCGACGATGGAGCCGCGTGCGTGCATGTCCCAGTGAGGCGCGCCGAGCCCGGCGAAGGCGGGGACCACGTAGACGCCCATGGTGTCGGTGACCCGACCGCCGATGGTTTCGGTTTCGGCGGCGGTTTTGATCAGGCGCATCTCATCCCGCAGCCATTGGACCGCGGCGCCGGTGGTGAAGATGGATCCCTCCATGGCGTAGACGGGGGCGCCGGTTTCGTTGCAACACACGGTCGTCACCAGGCCGCCCTCAGAGAGCGTGGCCGTTTCGCCCATATTGAGGACGACGAAACTCCCGGTGCCGTAGGTCGCCTTGACCATCCCGGGCCGCCAGCACGCCTGGCCGTAGAGCGCGGCCTGCTGATCGCCGGCAATGCCGGCGACCGGGATCCCGGCAGGGATGGCTCCGAGCGTCCGGGTGGTCCCAAAGACCCCGGAACTCGGTCGGATCTTCGGCAACATCAGACGGGGAACCTCGAAGAGCTCGAGCAGTTCGGATGCCCATCGGCGTCTATTGATGTCCCAGAGCAGAGTGCGCGAGGCGTTGGTCGGGTCGGTGGCGTGGACCTCGCCGCCGGTCAGCTTCCACAGCAACCAGCTGTCGATGGTGCCGAATAGCAGATCGCCGCGCTCGGCGAGCGCCTGGCCGTTCGGAACCTGGTCGAGAATCCAGCGGATTTTGCTTGCCGAGAAATAGGCGTCGAGAACCAGGCCGGTGCGCTCGCGGATCCAGTCTTCGTGACCGGCGGCGCGCAGCCGGTCGCAGATCCCGGCGGTCTGCCGGCTCTGCCAGACGACGGCACGGTGAATCGGGCGGCCGCTGCGGCGATCCCAGATGACGGTGGTCTCGCGCTGGTTGGTGATGCCGATGGCGGCGAGCTCGGCGCCATCGATGTCGGCCGCGGCCACGGCTTCTTCCGCAACCTCGCGGGAGACACGCCAGATCTCATCGGCGTCGTGCTCCACCCAGCCGGGCTCGGGGTAGTACTGGGTGAACTCGGAGTAGGCCCTGCCCAGCACCGAACAGTCGTGGCCGATGACGAGGGCCGTGGTTCCGGTGGTTCCCTGGTCGATGGCGAGAACGGCTCGGGGCATGGGCGTCTCCTTTGTCTTCAAGATTCTCGCCCGGATCGGCGGAAAAGCAAACCTCGCCGGGCTCCATCGAGAGGACCAGGATGAACCGCAAGGGCGCAATGGACACTAGGCATCGCAACGTCGCAAACACGAAGACGCGAAGACGCGAAGATATCGCACACCAAGACATCGCGATCATTGGCTGCGATGTCTGCGATGTCTGCGATGCGTTGCGTCCCTTGCGTCCTTGCGGTTCAACTCTATGACGCGACCTCTCGACGCATCCCGGCCTGCTTTCGGCCGAGCCACAGGCCGACACCCATCCAGGCGCCGGCCAGGGGGATGGCGGCAAAGGCGATCCCGGTCATCCCGAGACCGAGCCAACCCATTGCGGCGTAGGACCAGGCGCCGACCTGGTCGCCGGCGCGGTAGACAAAGGTGTCGATGAAGTTTTTCGCCTTGTACTTGGTCTCTCGTGGCAGCACGGTGTAGAGCATCTCGCGGCAGGGACGGGTGACGGCGTAGTTCGATGCCCGGCGGATGATCTGGAAGGCCGCAATGACACCCAGGGTCGGCGCCAAGCCGAGCCCGAAGAAACCGATGGCGCTGATCAGGGGCAGCCAGGCCAGGGCCATGGCGATCCCGATGAATCGGACGATCCTGCCGGTGAGGAAGATCTGGGTGAGGATGGTGAGGATGTTGACGGCGAGATCGAGACGGGCGAAGAAAACGGTTCGCGACGCCCGGTCGGCGAAGACATCGGCGACGACTTCGGCCTGCTCGAAATAAAGGAAGGTCGAGGTAACGGTGTAGAACAGCATGTAGGCGACGATGCCGAGCAGGTAGGGTGAGCGAAACACCGCGGCGATGCCCGCCATGACACCGCCGCCGATGATCTCGTCGTTCGGGTTTTCGGGGCCGGTCGGGTCGGGTGATGGATCGGGGCCGCCGCTGCGCAGCAGGATCAGCGCGATGACCACCGCGAGTTCGATGAAGGCGATTGAGACCAGGAGAAGAAATCGCGGTGGAATCTGCTGCGCCAGAGTGGCGGTGACAGCCGATCCCACGATGGCCCCCGCGGTGCCGCCGACCGCGATGAAGCCGAAGATGCGGGCTCCTTGTCCGGGTTTGAAGAGATCCGCCATGACCGACCAGAAGATGGAAACCACAAAGAGATTGAAGACCGAGGTCCAGATGTAGAAGACCCGGCCCACCCAGATGATCTTTGCTTCGGGCAATACGCTGAGTAGGAAAAGAAAAACGAGCATGCAGAGGGCGAAGAGGTTGTAGCTCAGCGGGATGAATCGGCGGCGGGGCAGGCGGGAGACCATGGCGGTGTAGATCGGGTGGGCCAGCAGCATCCCGACCAGCGTCCCGGTGAAGAGCCACGGCAGGTTGCGGACCCCGCCGGCAATCCCCATCTCGTCGCGCAGGGGTCGGATGATGAAGTAGCCGGCCATGATGAGGAAAAAGTAGAGGGCGGACAGCAGCATCGGGCGGGCTTCGTCCGCCTCGACCGAAACAACGCGTTGGAGTATTTTGTTCAGCATCTTGCCCAGTCAACCCTTGGCGGGGCGAGTCGATTCCATGCCCCTGGATCGGCTGTGACTGTGGAGGGGGGCTTCCGGTCTATGCGTAGGGTGGGCCTGGGCCCACCTTCAGGTCCAATCCGGTTGGAAAAACGCCGCCACGAAGTCAGCCAACGTCCACGCTGCGTCCGATCCACTCTCAAATGTGATGTCTTGGCGCTTCTTTGCGATGGATGATCTTTGTGATTCAACCCTGCGATGTTGCGACGTATCTGCGGCAATCTGCGTCATCTGCGGGCAACCTGCGATGGCGCGATGGAATCCGTGTCCATCTGTGTGATCAGTGGGTTTTCGGCGGCGGGAACGCGTGTCCTGGAACGCGGCGCCGAACCCGATGCTCCCACCGCTGGTGGCCGAGAGTGCCCCTCAATCCATTGTTCGGCCCTTAGATCCGGCTCGCGATGAACGTCCCACTACCGAACAAGAGATTGAACGGCACGTCCGTTGGAAGGTGGTTTCTGACGCCTTCGTGGTTGCGACGTCCGCTGCTACTCCGGGTCCGCCTCGCGTGCATGCCAGGCGGCGAGGACCTTCTTTTCTTTCTCGGCGGAAAGCCCGGCCTTCGGTTTGGCGCGGCGTTCCTCGGGCAGGGAGTTCCAGTAGTCCATGGTGGCCTTGGCGGTGTCGGCCAGAGGTCTGAAACTCAGGCCCGCGTCGAGGGCGCGCTGGATGCTCGATGCCGAGAAACCGGCGTATTCACCCACAGGGGGAACCCACACCGTCATCTCCATCCAGGGTTGGACCTCGTGCTTGCCAAGAAAATCAGCATCCACCCAGGTGAAGGAAATCTCGTTGTCAACCGCGGCACGGATGCCGTAGAGCATTCCGGCGATGCTCATGGGCGACCGGGGCCCGACACCGTTGTAGGTACTTACGGCCTTGGCCTCGACAAGTCGGATGTACCACTCACCGAGATCGCGGCAGTCGATGAATTGGACCGGGTCATCAGGGTTGCCCGGAGCCATGACCTCACCGCCGTCAAAGATCCGTATCGGCCAATAGGAGAATCGATCCGAGTAGTCGCCGGGGCCGACAATGAGGCCGGGTCGGACGACAATGGCCTTGCCGGGGAAGGCCTTGCGCGCCTCCTCCTCACAGCGAGCCTTGAGCGGACCGTAGTTTTCGCCTGTGATCTCTTTTGTGGTCTTGACCAGGGCCTCGTCCTCGGCGGAGATCTGGCCGACGGCGGCAGTCTCATCGGCGCCCGGGACCGACGAATCGGCATAGGCCGAGATCGACGAGGTGTAGAGATAGAGATCGGCGGCGCCAGAGAGCAGACCGGCCGATTCGCTGACCCAGCGCGGGATCGAGGCGGTATTGTCGATGACAACATCCCATCGCCGGCCTTCGGCAACCGCCTTTTCAAGCGCGGAGATGTCGTCGTTTCGGTCGCCCTTGAGGCGCTCGACATCCGGGAAGAGGTGGGAATTCGTCTTGCCACGGTTGAAGAGGGTCAGATTGTGGCCGCGGGCGAGAGCGTACTCCACCATGGGTGGTCCGATCAGGCCGGTCCCGCCGAGGACGAGAATCTCGAGCGGTTTGTTTGCCTTGTCTGGATCGGCTTTGCTGGTGCGGGCGGCGGCTGCGACCCCGGCGGCGGTGGCGGCAAGGACGGAAAGCTGGACAAATTCACGGCGATTGGCAGACATCGTCGATCTCCTCCCTCGTTGGCACGATGGGTGCCGAATGAGTATACGGGGGCTTCGATGACGGGTTTGGACGAATACGGGTAGGATGAGAGGTCAAGTGTGAATTATGAATTCGGAGTGAGGAGTGAGGAGTGAGGAGTGAGGAGTGAGGTAGTCAGAAGGTGGGGACGTCGCTCCGTTTTACCTCCTAACCTTCTAACTTTCTGACCTTCTAACCTCCTCACCCCGCCGAGAGGAGAATCTGAATGGCCAAGCGACTCGATGGAACGGTCGCATTCATCACCGGGGCTTCGTCTGGGATCGGAGCGGCCATGGCGCGCGACTTCGCCCGCCGCGGCGCCGACCTCGTGCTCACGGCTCGGCGCTGGGAACGGCTCGAGGCGCTTGCTCTGGAACTCCGCGCCCAGGGTCGGCGGGCCCTGGTTGTACAGTGCGATGTGACCGTCGACGGCGATCTCGAGGCGGCGGTGGCCGAAGCCCTCGACAAGCTCGGTCGCATCGACTGGGTCGTCGCGAACGCAGGTTTTGGCGTCGCAGGCTGGTTTCACCGCCGCGAGCTCGCGGACTACCGACGGCAGTTCGAGACCAATGTCTACGGTGTGATCCGAACCGCCTTCGCGACCCGCGAGGCCCTGGAGGCGTCGGGAGGGTGCTTCGCCATCATGGGCTCGGTCATGAGCCATGTTTCGTTGCCGGGGACGTCGCCGTACGCCATGAGCAAACACGCCGTCCGGGCTCTGGCGGCATCGCTGCGCAACGAGTGGCGGCCCCGCGGTGTGGCGGTGACCCTACTGGCGCCCGGTTTTGTCGACTCGGAGATCCGTCAAGTGGGCAACGACGGGCAACGCGACCCCGACGCCGGGGACTCGGTGCCCAGGTGGTTGCGGATGCGAACCGACACCGCCGCCCGCAAAATGGTGTCGGCGGTGGTGCGGCGGAAACGTGAAGCCGTGATCACGTTTCACGGCAAGGTCGGCGTGTTTCTCGCTCATCACACACCGGGCCTCCTCGACTTTCTGGTTCGGGTGTTCGGCGTGAAGAGCTCGGGAGCGAAGAAACCCGATTAGCCGGCCGCGAGTGCGGGTTTTTGAACACCTGTCTCGATTTAGCTTCCCTGAGTTGACATGACATTGACCTTCGAGAGCTTGACGCCCAAGGCTGTTTTGCTACTCTCCAAGAAAGCTTGGGACGGTCAATGTGGCGAACGGACGAAACAAGACGCACCCGCAACGGCATTTGAATGCTCTTGCAACACCTGCGGACGGAGTTCTGCCGAAGATGGCCGAAGCGTCGCCCGAGGGCGCGGAGGGCCGGCTGGTGGTTCTCACGGTGCTTCCGAGTGTGGCCGAGACCGATCTGGTGCGCACCCGGCTTCCCCTGGCGTTGAACGCCGTCGTCCTCAAGTCCACCTTGAGCTTGGCCGGCGCGGTGGATCGGATTGCGGCAGGAGGCATCGACACCGTCCTGCTCGGACTTGATCTTCCCGACAGCTCGGGACTCCCCACTTTCCAGAGACTGCACGACTGCAACCCCGATGTGCCCGTCATCGTCGTGGTCGATGAAGACGGCGAAGATGTGGCTCTGAGGGCCATCGCTCAGGGTGCTCAGGGCTATTTGACGCGGCGGGAGATCGACCCGACCCGTTTGCGGCACTGCATCCTGGCTTCGGTGGAGCGGCAAAGGGTTCTTCGCCGGATTCGCTGTGACGCCGAGCGGTACTCCCTGGCCATCGAAGGGACCAGTGACGGGTTGTGGGACTGGGACCTGGAAAGCGACGCCGTGTTCTATTCGGCACGATGGAATGGCCTGATGGGGCTTCCCGAACGTGATGTGGTTGCCGGTCCGCATCACTGGTTCGACCGGGTTCACCCTGACGACCTCTCGGGGTTGAAGGACATGCTCATCGAGCACCTCAGCGGCAACGCCCGGCATTTCGAGCACGAGTATCGGGTCCGCGGCACCGGAGGCGACTTCCTCTGGGTGCTGTCGAGAGGCCTGGTGGTGCGAAATCCGAACCGCGAGGCTCGTCGAATCGCCGGGTCGATGACGGACATCACCGAGAGAAAACTCGCGGAAAAGCTGCTCGCCTTCGGCGCCCTCCACGACGAACTCACGGGGCTCGCAAATCGAACGCTCTTCAAGGACCGGTTGACGGTGGCCCTCAAAACGATGAAACGCCAATCGGGGCCCCCTTTCGGCGTCCTCTTTCTCGATCTGGATCGGTTCAAGAGAGTCAACGATACGTTTGGACACTCGGTGGGCGATCGTCTCCTGGTGGAGATCTCCCGGCGGCTCGCGACTTTTCTGCGGCCTGGAGACACTCTCGCTCGTCTCGGTGGCGATGAGTTCGGGATCCTGGTGGCCGATGCCCCCAGCGTGTCCGATGCACTGCATGTGGCGGAACGGGTCCAGGAGCGGCTCAAGATCCCCTTTGCCGTCGACGACCGCACTCTCGAGGTTTCGGCGAGCATCGGAATCGCCCTGAGCGCCACGGGGTACGACGAACCCGAGGAGATCCTCCACGACGCGGATGTTGCGATGTACCGCGCCAAGGCTGCCGGCCGAGGTCAGACCCAGGTCTTCGACCCGTTGATGCATCGCTCCGCGGTTGCGCTCATGCGGCTGGAAAGCGAGCTTCGCCATGCGGTCGAGCGTGACGAGTTCGTCATGTACTACCAGCCGGTCGTGTCCTTCGATCGCGGACGGGTGGTAGGGTTCGAAGCCCTGGTGCGGTGGAACCATCCCGAGCGCGGCCTGCTTCAGCCCGGTCAGTTTTTCGCCATTGCCGAGGAATCGGGTCTGGCGAACGCCATCGGATGGTGGGCGATCGAGGACGCTTGCCGCCAGCTCGTCGAGTGGCACCGGCGCTTTCCCGAGAACCCGACCCTGTGGGTCTCTGTCAACATCTCGGACCGACTCTTCATGCAGGCCGATATGGTGAGCCGCGCCAAGGCCATTCTCGCGGACACTGGTCTCGACCCCTCGACCCTGCGTCTCGAGTTCCGCGAAGAAGTGGTGGTCCGGCACGGTCAGCAGGCGATCGCCAAACTCGAAGAGCTCCGGCAAGTCGGAATCAGGTTGGCGGTCGATGATTTTGGCAGCGGTCTCTCGCATCTCAGCTTTCTCCAGAGCTTCCGCTACGACACCCTCAAGATCGACCCGTCATATATCAGCGCCCTCGGCGCCGATGCTCCCACCATGATCGAGAGCATCCTCACCATGGCCGACGGTTTCGGCATCGGAGTCATCGCCGAGGGGGTGGAGACGGCAGATCAGGCTGACCAGCTGCGGCGGCTGCGCTGCCCGGAGGGGCAGGGGTTCTGGTTCGCCCGTCCGGTGGTGCCGAGCGACGCCGAGCGCCTCATCGTCACCACCCCGGAGTGGTGGGGGATCGGTTCGCAGGCGCACTAGCCGGCCGACGGCCGGCTGGATCCAGCATCTTGCTCTCCTCTGTTTGCCCCTCCGCCCCCGTTGCGCTACCGTCTCACGATGCCGACTGACCTTCCCTCTGTCACCATCTACACCGACGGCGGTTGCCGTCCCAACCCGGGACCGGGTGGTTGGGGCGCCATCGTTCTCCGTCAAGGTTGCGATCCCATCGAAATGAACGGAGCGGACCCCAAGGCCACAAACAACCGGATGGAGCTCCAGGCCGCCATCGAGGCGCTGCGGTCGCTAGACGGGCCGCACCGAATCGAGCTCATGACCGACTCGCAGTATGTCCGCAAGGGCGTCACCGAGTGGATGACCAAGTGGCGCGCCAAGGGGTGGAAAACCGCCGCCGGCAATGATGTCGCCAACCGCGACCTTTGGGAGGCGCTCAACGACGAGATCAAACGGCACAAGATCCTCTGGCGTTGGGTCCGTGGCCACACCGGCGACGAGTGGAACGAGCGCGCCGACGAGCTGGCATCGGCGGCGATTCCTCGCGCGCCGCTGCCGGTGGACGACCCCAAGGCGGTCCACCTTTTTACCGCCGTTGCCCACTCGGGGAAACAGGACGCCGGAGCCTGGGCGGTGCTGATGCGTTTCCGCGGCGAAGAGCGTGAGCTCAGCGGGCGCCAGGCCGGGGCCTCGGCCAATCGGATGCACATCACCGGCGCCGGGATGGGTCTTGCCGAGCTCAGTCGGCGGGTCAAGGTTCATCTCTACACCGCCTCGGACTATCTCAAGGACGGCGCGACAACCTGGATCAAGGGTTGGCAGGGGCGAAACTGGACGACCCGCGAGGGTAAGCCGGTCGCCAACCGAGAACTCTGGCAGCGGCTCGAGACCCTGCTGGGGCGGCACGATGTCCATTGGCACGTGGCTTCACGCGACAGCATGCCCGAGGAGATGGAGCGCGCCAAGGCGCTGGCGAAGGAGGCGCTCGCGAGGCGGGACGGGTGAGGAAGTGAAGAGGTGAGCGCTCCCTTTGGTCGCTGGTGAGGAAGTCAGCGCTCCCTACGGTCACTAGTCAGAACGTAAGCGCTCGCTTCGCTCGCCAGTGAGAAGGTGAGAGGGTGACACGCGAGAAGACTGGCGTGAAAATCTCCTTGGCGTCTCACGTCTCACGTCTCACTCCTTACTTCCTCACCCCTGACCTCACTGCGCTACCGGCATGATGTACGTCGGATCATCGGTGCTGCCGTCGACGATGGAGGCGTAGGTCGTCCAGTAGACCGGAGCGCCGTCGATGAGCTCGAACCGAGATCCAGCCACCCTCAACCACCGTGCTGCCGATGTTCATGTCATTGAGCAGATTGTTGATCTGGAGGAAGGAACCGATCACGTTGTAGCCTTTGATCGCGAGAACAGTGCCATCGGGGGCGTGGATCTTGACCCTGACTGCGAAGCTGCCGGCCGACGCCTGAACCAACCCGAGATTGGCGCGGAAGCGTGACGGATCCGAAAGCAGCATGGGCAGGATCATGGTCTGAGCGGACTCGGCGTTGTTGAGGAGGATGCCCGGGATTCCCTGTCCGAAGGTCCCGCCATCGGCGGCGAGGTTGTAGGTCCGGGTGGCCACGGGCATGCCCTCGGCGCTGACGGTGACGTAGAGCAGCCCGCTGGTCGGATTGAGGCTTGCCAGCGGATCATCGATGGCGAGGGAGCCACCCGCCGGGATGGTGTGCGGGCCGGAGATGGAGTTGCCGGGCCAGGCCTCGCCCTTTGCGACAAAGTAGATCTGCGCCTGCTGGGGCGCGCTTGTCGGGTTGGTCACTACGATCTGGGTCTTCCAGTTCGATGTGCCGACTCCGGGGGCCGACGCCGCGGCCGGGACAAGCCAGGTCTGGGTCGTAAATCCGCCCCCCGAGTCGTGCCCCGCCAGGGTGAGCGCACCAGTGGCGAGCGGGTCGAGCCAATCGGAGAGCCGGCCCTCTGGAGTCCCGTCGCCGGTCCAGTGGACATCCATCCGGCCGTAGATGTCGTAACCGGCCATGTTTCCGCACGACGCGATGCCGGCGGTCAGGGTACCGACGCAGAGCCGGTTGACAGGGTCGTAGATACAGGAGCCCGAAGATCCGCCCTCGGTGGTGCCAAGCTCCCATTGGCTGATGCGCCACTGGTGGCTGCCGGATCCGTAGGTGTTGTCGTACTCGAGGGGGTCGGTGTTGAAGGAGATCGACTTCTCGTCACCCGACGGGTGGTGGATCCCGACCGAGCCCGATGGAATGCTTCCGGTGGCGTCCCAGCCGGAGTAGTAGACGTTGAACGCCGGGTCGGGGGTCTGGTCGAGACGGACGAGGGTGAAATCGGAGCCGCTCTGCCACTCCCAGAGCGAGACCAGGGTCGAACCGCTCTGATTCTGGGCGAGGCTGCCTCCGGCGTGGAAACCGCAGGTCGGAGACTCGTAGTTCCAGAAGGCGACCACCGAGGTCGCCTCAGAGCCGTTTCCGACACAGTGCTGGGCGGTGAGCAGGTACGGTGTGAGGTCTTCAGCTGTGTTGTTGACGAGTTGAGCGGAGCAGAGGAATGCTCCCGAGATCGTGATCCTGGCGGTGGCGCGGATCTGGTTGCGCCAGTCGTCGCCCTCCGGGCAGATGACATCGATGTTGCAGGTCCCTTGCTTGGTACTTGCTGTTGAGTCTGCTTCGCCGAACTCGCGGTAGCCATGGTTGACCGAGGCGATCCGAAGGTTGGTTTGCGATCCGGCGCCCGCCGGTTGGTGGTATTCGACGACGATCTCGTCGCCGAGAACGAGCGCGGTCCACAGGCCGCCCTCGGCGTTCCGGTTGTCGCGGGTGTAGGGCCCCTGGACCATGGTCCCGTTGCCGTCGTAGAGCCAGAGACTGGCCCCCGCGGGCATCTCGAAGCGGTCGAATGCGAGATTGAGGCTGAGCGCACCCGGTGAGGCGATCCGCAGCCGCCAGAGTGAGCTGCCGTCGCCGAGGCTTTCCCACGTCCCTGCCGTCGCAGGTGTGATTTCGGTATCGATGCCTGCGGCGAAGCGAAAGGGTACCGGGACTTCCGACTGATCCCGAAGGGCATCATCGGCCTGGTAGGCGGCCAGATCGACCTTCGGCATCTCAACTCGCGCCACTTGGTGGATGGTCTTCACCGGCTGGATCAAACCTGGCGGCAGACCGCGGCCGGCCTCCACCGGAGCGGCTCCGGTGGTGATGGCGAGGACCGTCGCCATGGCGGTGATGATGGCGAGCTTCGAGGGTGCGGCGAGTTTCATACGAAACCTTTCTCCGGCAGCCGAGGCCGGAGTTCAATGATCATCTACCGATGACATAACACGAGAAGCCGGCCGGGATTTCCCGGTTCAGTCCTCGATTGTGACCTTGATCATTTCTACGGGGGTCTTGGGGCGATCGTTGGGGCCGGTGGGGGTGGTTTCGATGGCGCTGACCACATCCATCCCCTCGGTGATGCGGGCGAAGACCGGGTGCTTGGAAGGCCCGGGGCTGAACCAGTCGAGGTAGGGATTGTGGACGGTGTTGATAAAGAACTGCGAGCCGCCGCTGTTGGGACGGCCGGTGTTGGCCATGGAGAGCGTGCCGGGTTCGTTGGAGAATCTGGCGTTGTCGGGGTGCTCGTCGGTGATGGTGCCATGCGGCGGGCCGCCGGTGCCGGCGCGGCCGTCGTTGGGGTCTTTGCTGTAGGGGCAGCCGAACTGGACCATGAAATTCGGGATGACCCTGTGGAAGTGGAGACCGTCGTAGAAACCGCTCTTGGCGAGAGAAATGAAATTGCCGGCGGTGATGGGCATGGTGTCTTGGAGGATCTCGGTCTTGAACGTGCCGAGGGATGTTTCGAATGTTGCGGTCGGGTTGGACATGAATATCTCCTTGTTTGGTGTGGGGAGAAACTCTATCACGCCGCCTGCGGCGCGGTGGTGGTTGATCTTTCATCGCACCATCGCGGACCACGGATCAATCTGATAGACGGAGATTGGGTCATCGCAGAGAGGCAGCCCACAGATCACACGGATAAACACAGATGACATCGCATTCCATCGCAGATTGCCCGCAGATGCCGCTGCTGCGGTCACGGTCACGGAACCTGCCCTCATCGCCGGCCTTCTGGACCGCTGGGACGTTGTCCCAGCGGTCCAGCGTCGTGCCATCGGCGTGGTCGCTCGTGGGTTGATTGTGAGGGCTGCGACCACGCCGATGGCACGCCGGCGGCCTGCCTCGTTGCCGGGAGAGCAGACCGCATCGCGCTCCCCGCGGGAGCCCGGTTAGAGATTGTGCGGGGAGCGCCGCGAAGCCTGGAGGTCGATCCGGCACAATGTCAAACCCGGCACGCCCGGTGGAGGCGCGGTCCGCGGGTTCTGTAGAGGTCGTGGGTACGGTCGCTGCCGCTGCCGCTGCCGCTGCCGCTGCTGCTGCTGCTGCTGCCACTGCCACTGTCACGGTCACGGGGTGGGGAGCCGCTACACTGTTCCGATGAAGATCATGGTCCTCCAGGCCCGGTACACCGACGACCCCATGCTCGAGCACGAACGAGCGTGTTTTATGGCGGCGGCGGGACTCGATGAGTCCTCCTTCGACTGGCGCAACGTCGTCGACGGCGTGCCTGAAATTACTGAGGTCACGGCGGCTGATGCCCTGCTCATCGGCGGATCGGGGCACTTCTCTGTAGCGGATCCCACGGCGGATTTCTTTACTCCGCTCGACGAGCTCCTGCGCCGCGTGGTCGAGGATCGCCATCCGACCTTTGGCTCGTGCTTCGGATATCAACTCTTGGCCCGGGCGCTTGGGGGAGAGGTCATCCACGACGCCGAGCGTGGAGAGGTCGGCGCCTTTTTGGTCGAACTCACCGATGACGGGAAAGCGGATCCTCTTTTCGGCGGCCTGCCCGATCGCTTTGTCGCCCAGATGGGCCACCTCGACCGCGTGGCGAGAGCCCCAGTGGGGGCTTGGAATCTGGTCCGAAGCGAACTCTGCCCCTACCAGGCGTTGAAGATCGAGGGTGCGCAGATCTGGGCGACGCAGTTTCACCCCGAACTCGACCAGGCAGCGAACCTCCACCGGTATCGCGCCTATATCGAGCGCTACGACCCTTCAGGAGACGAGGGCGGTTTCCGATCACTGCCGAGCCCGGAGACCTCGGGGTTGTTGCCTCGCTTCCTCGATCTCGTGAGCTGATACGCGGTACACTTCCGGGATGAAACACCGGTGGCTCGGATTGCCGTGCATCGCTCTCGTAACCCTTGCCTCGATCGCGTGTACAGCCGAGGAAAAAGGTGGGAAGTCCTTTCTTTGGAGGGCCACCTCCGGCGATCGAACGGTCGCGCTGTTGGGATCGATTCACTTCATGAAGCCGGAAGCCTATCCACTGAGTCCGGCCATTGAAACCGCCTTTGAGGACGCCGGGGTCGTCGTATTCGAGACCGACATCGACCAGATGGGTAAGGCGGCGATCTCGATGGTCGCGGCGGGCTCACTCGAGGGCGACGAAACCCTGAAAGACGTGGTTTCGAAGGAATTATTCCAGGCGGTCTCCCAACGTCTTGATGACCTTGGAATGGGAATCGGTGCGTTCGAGAAGATGAAGCCGTGGATGGTGGCGATGGGTCTCACGTCCTATCAGCTCATGCGGGCCGGATACCTCGGATCCGAGGGCATCGACAGTTATTTCAGCTCGCGAGCGACAGCCGATGGCAAGCCGCAGCGGGGATTGGAGTCCATCGAGTATCAGGTTTCGCTCTTCGCCGACATGTCGGCCGAGGAGAGCGCAGAGTTTCTGGAATACACCTTGGCGGATCTCGACACGATGATTCCGCTTGTCGACGAGATCGTGGCCGCGTGGAAGCGTGGCGACGCGGCGCGGATCGAGGATCTCCTGCTCGAGGGTTTCTCTGATCACGAGGTGCTCTTCGATCGGCTGGTGACCCGGCGTAACCTGCGCTGGCTGCCCCAGATCGAGGAGTTGTTGCGAAGTGATGTCGACGCCATGGTGGTGGTCGGATCGCTTCACCTCGTTGGTGAGCAGGGTCTCATCGAGTTGTTGAAGGCGAAGGGTTACGAGGTGGAGCAGCTGTAAATTGTGAGAGGTCAGGAGTGAGGAGTTAGGGGTCAAGGGTTAGGGGGTTACGATTTCTCCCCACCCCTCACCCCTCACCCCTCACCCCTCACTCCTCACTCCTCTTCACGTCTCACATTCTCACCTTTTCACGTTCTCGCTTCCTGTCCGCCTATACTGGTTCCATGACCGACGCCGGCACACATCGCAAACACCGTGGACCGGTCGCCCGAGGCCTGCACGAAATTCAGCGGGGTTGGCGCCGGCTGAATCTGCGGTTCACCGGCAGCGGGGTCGCCACGATCTACAACGACTCCTATGAGCACAGTCTCGGGGTTGTACCCCTCGATCCCGAACGTGCGACCAAGATCCTCGCATTCCTCACCGAGGAGGGGCTCATCGATTCGGACGACCTGTGGATTGCGCGGGCGCCGGCGCTTCGCGCCATGCTCCGGGTCCACGATCCGGACTACATCGAGTCGCTGCAGCGGCACGAGGTCGTCGAACGGATTTTCGGCGCCCCCGTCACCGACGAAGAGATCGAACGCGTGGTGGAAATGCAGCGGTTCGCGGTCGGGGGCACAATCCAGGCCACCCGCCTTGCACTCCAGAACCGGGGCGTCGCGGTCAATCTCGGGGGTGGTCAGCACCACGCCACCAGGAGTGCCGGGCTTGGCTTCTGTCTTTTCAACGACATCGCCGTCGCGGTGACCCGGTTGCGCGCCAAGGGGTTTCGCGAACCGGTCCTGGTAGTGGATCTGGATGTCCACGATGGCAACGGGACCCGGGAGATCTTCGCCCAGGACCCGTCGGTCCACACCTACTCAATCCACGGTGAAGATTGGGGTGACACCAACGCCGTGGCTTCGACATCCATCGCTCTCGGCGCTGATGTCGGCGACGAGGTCTATCTCGGCACGCTGCTGAAGACCCTGCCAGAGGTTTTTGCCGCAACCAAACCGGGCCTGGTGATCTATCTCGCCGGCACCGATCCGGCCGCGGACGACGCTCTGGGGAATTGGAAGATTTCGGCCCGGGGGATGACGGTCCGCGACGAGTTCGTCATCGAGATCTCTCGGAGAAAGAACCGCCGGATGCCCATCGCCATCGTCCTCGGCGGCGGCTATGGGCCGCGGTCGTGGAAGTACACCGCCCGATTCTTGAGCTGGCTCATCCGAGGGCGTGTCATCGAGCCGCCGGGTAACGAGGAGCTGACCCTCCGGCGGTTCCGGCAGATCAAAAACACCATCGACCCGAGTTCGTTGACCTCCGAGCCCGGCGACTTCACATGGAAGCTCTCGGAGGAGGATCTTGCAGGGATTCTCCCCGGTGTGCCGCGGCGAACCAGGTTTCTGTCATATTTTTCTCGCCACGGTGTCGAGCTCCTGCTCGAGCGCTTCGGGATTCTCGACCAGCTCAGAGTACGAGGTTTCGAAAACCCAACCGTTGAAGTCGATCTGTCGCACCCGGTGGGCCAGACGGTCCGGATCTTCGACGGATCCGACCACAAAGAACTCCTGATGGAATTGCGGGTCAACCGTGATTCGCGCTTGGTCCCGCAATGCGAACTTCTGACCATCGAGTGGCTGTTGCTGCAGAATCCGGAGGCGGAGTTCGGTCCGTATCGACGACCGCTGCCCGGCCAGAACCACCCCGGGCTGGGCATGCTCAAGGAGGTCTTCGGCTGGCTGGTCATGGTGGCGGAGGTGCTGGAACTCGACGGGATCGGTTATATCCCATCCAACTACCACGTCGCCTCCCAGAGCCGAAGGCTGGTTGCGTTCGTCAATCCGGAGCACGAAGCGTGGATGCGGTCACTCGAGGAACTCTTCCGGGAAGTGCCGCTCGCCGAAGCGAGCCGGATCGTCGCCGACGGCGGTGTGGTGATCGAGGCGACCGGCGAACCGCTGCGGTGGATGGGCTACGCCATGGTCCTTCCGGTTTCGGATCGACTCAAGGAGCGGGTCTCCGGCGAGGCCTACGATCGGTCGGTCGCCGAAGCCCTCGAATACGCCAAGCTCCGTCTCGCCGACTGAATGTGGTGATTCTCAGGCAGTTGGAACCCAACCCGTCCTTTTGAGTTAGAGTAAGGCTGGAGGATGCGTTGGGACTTGATTTCAATCACGCGCTGGTGATCGGGGCTTCGTCTGGAATCGGAGCCGCCGTGGCCTGCCGATTGGCCGCCGCCGGGACTCGGGTGGCGCTCGTGGCGCGTCGGCGGGACGAGCTCGAAGAACTGACCGCGCAGATCAACACCGCGGCGGGTGAAGACCGGGCGATGTGCCGAGTCCATGACGTTCGCAACACCGATGAAGCGGCCGGACTCTTCCAGGAGATCGCCCGTGACCTCGGTGGCCTCGATCTCGTGGTCTATGCCGCCGGCGTCATGCATCCCGTGGCGTTTGATGAGTTCAATATCGGCAAGGACCTGGACATCATCGATGTCAATCTTCGCGGGGCGATCGCGTGGCTCGATCCGGCTGCCGAGCGCTTCAGCCGGCTTGGCGGAGGCACCATCGTCGGCATCGGCTCGGTCGCCGGCGACCGCGGCCGATCTGGAAATCCGGCGTACTGCACGGCCAAGGCCGGGTTCCACACCTATCTCGAGGCCATTCGCAACCGAGTGGCCCGAGACGGTGTCAATGTCGTCACGATCAAACCGGGCTTTGTCGATACGGCCATGACACGAGGACTCGATGGGCTCTTCTGGTTGATTTCCGCCGACCGTGCGGCAGAGATCATCCTCTCGAAGGCGCGGCGCGGTGCGGTGGTGGCCTATGTTCCGGCCAGGTGGCGCTGGGTCATGCTTGTGATCCGCTCGATCCCGTCATTCATCTTTCGCCGGTTGAAGGTGTGACCGTGCTCGCCGGAGATCGAATTCGCCGGGTCGAGGGATGGGGAATGGCCGTCGGTGCGGCCGGGTATCTCTATCAGCCGCGCAGCCTTCAGGATATCTCTGGTGTCATGGATACCGCTCGATCGACGGGCGTTCCCATCGTCGCCCGTGGATCCGGCTGCAGCTATGGCGACGCAGCCATCCTTCCCGAAGGCGTGGTTCTCGATTTCTCCAAGATGCGTCAGCTGCTGGCCTGGGATCCCGCGACGGGGATCATCGATGTCGAACCGGGCGTGACGGTGAGGCAACTCTGGCGCCACACCCTCGCCGACGGCTGGTGGCCGCCCATCGTCACCGGAACCATGGAACCGACCCTCGGTGGATGTCTGGCCATGAATGTCCACGGCAAGAACAACTGGGTCCGCGGCACAATGGGTGACCACTGTCTCGAGCTCGATCTGTTGACGCCTGAGGGGGGGCTTCAGACCATCAGCCGGCACGATGACCCCGAGCTCTTCCGCGCGGTCATCGGAGGCTTCGGTCAGCTCGGTCTGATCACCCGCGCTCGAATTCAGCTCAAACGCGTGCGCTCGGGCCTCACCGAGGCCGAGGCCGTGGCCGCACCCGATCTCGGCAGCCTGCTTCAGCGCCTCGATGACGCCAAGGACGACTGGGAGTACGTTGTCGGGTGGCTCGACGCCTTTCCGGGGGGCAAGAAGCTCGGACGTGGCCTGCTCCACTTCGCTCGGCACCTGAATGCAGACGAGGACCCCGATCCTCAGACCAGCCTCGACCCCACCAAACAGGATCTCCCGTCGACGCTATTTGGGGTCATCCCCAAGTCGATGATGTGGCGGATGGTGAAGCCGTTCACCAACAATCTCGGGATGCGTGCGATCAACCTCGCAAAGTACCTTCAAGGATCGGTGCTTGCCGATGGTGCGGTCTACCGCCAGTCTCTGGCGGCGTTTTCGTTCCTCCTTGACTACATCCCCAACTGGAAGAACGCGTACCTCCCGGGCGGGTTGATTCAACACCAGAGTTTTGTCCCGGTCGCCGCAGCGGAGCGGGTATTCAGCCGACAGTTGGAGATCTGCAGGCGATGGGGGATGCCCTCGTACCTCGGGGTGCTCAAGCGGCACCGGCCCGACGACTTCCTTCTCACCCACGCGGTGGATGGATTCTCGCTGGCCCTTGATTTTCCGGTCATCGAAAGCCGAAGATCCGAGCTCTGGGCCATGATCCGAGAGATCGCCGAACCGGTCGTGGCCGCCGGCGGCCGGTTCTACCCCGCCAAGGACGCAGCCTTGCCCGGAGAACTCTACCGGGCGACCTTTCACGATGGTCAACTCGAGGATTTTGCCGATCTCAAACAGCGAGTGGATCCGGATGGAGTCCTCCGATCGGCGCTCGCTGACCGGCTCCTGGAGCGCTGAGGTGGGGAGGATGAGAACAGCGATCGTTGCGGCGATCGGGGCGCTCCTCGTCGGTCCGGCGACGCCGTTCGCGAAATCCGACACCGATCGGCTGCACTACTTCGCGGTCAACGGCAGCGGTGTTCTGAGCTCGGCCAAGGCCGATCTGCCGGTGAACCCGGCGTCGGTGGTCAAAATCGCAACGACGTTGTGGGCCCTCGCTGAACTCGAGGCCGGTCATCGCTTCACCACCTCGATCGGGTATCTCGGAAGCTGGGACCCATCCTCGGGCGTTTTGGTCGGCGATCTTGTGATCCGCGGAGGGGACGACCCGGATTTCCAGTGGGAAAACGCCTTCCTCGTGGCGCGTGAGCTCAACCGGCTCGGCCTGCGCCGAGTGGAGGGCCGGGTTCTGGTTCAGGGACGATTCTGGCTTGGCTGGGAGCACGGGGTGGAAAAACGGGTGACCGATCCGACCCAATTGGCTGAGAAGATGGGCCGCAGGCTCATCGGCACCCTGGATCCGGTCAGGTGGACCCGCTCCCAGCTCAATACCTGGAAGGCGCTGTGCGAGCGGCGTGGTTGGGACATCACGCGCAGGCCGCAGGTGAAAGTCACCGGAGGGGCGCGTTTTGACACGCTGCGCGACGCAACGCCGATGCTCGTCCACCGCTCGAACCCACTCGAAGTCATCATGCGGCGCTTCAACGTCTACTCCAACAACGACATCGTCCGAGTGGCGGACGGGATCGGCACGCTGGACGAGTTCGAGGCCTTCGTCACCCGGCGTCTCGGTGTCGAACCGGGTCGGATCGAGCTCGAGACGGCGTCGGGTGAGCGCCGCAACCGGATGACCGTGCAGCAGATGGCGGGTCTTCTGACCGAGCTCGATATCGAGGCCGAAGAACAGGGGCTCGAGGTCCAGAAGTTGCTGCCCGTTCTCGGCTGCGACCCCGGCCACACAAGACGGATGTTTCCCGCTTTGGCCGAGCCCGAGTTCGCGGGGGCGGTGACCTGCAAGACGGGGACCTTGACCCATACCGATGGCGGGGTGGCGGTCCTGGCGGGGATCTTCACCAGTCCGACCAACGGACCGGTGGTCTTCGCCATCGCCGCGCCCGGGGCCGGCGGTAAGCTCGACTACTGGCGGATGATCCAACAGCGGTGGATCCTCGACCTCATCGCCGAGTCGGGCGGGGCGGTGACGACACCCTGCGGCGATCCGCTGCCGTTCTCCGACACCTTCGCCGAGATCGAGGTCGTCGCCGGCGGAGAATAACGCAGAGCCGCAGAGGCGCAGAGACATCGCACATCGCAGTTTCACCGCAAAGACGCCAGGAACGCCAAGACCATCGCAACCGATGATCGCGGTGGAGTCGGTGTCGGTCGGACCGCCACCACTGCTGCTTCATGTGCTCGCATCGAACGCGGCGTTCGTGACGAGCACATGAAGCAGCAGCTCGCCGCGCCTACGGCGCGCCGGCTCCGCCTGGGTTTCGCTCTCCATCAACTCTATCCAAATGAGGGACCTCGATCTGGAGGAGATCCAATACCCAAGAAGCTGTGGAGGCAGGATGGTCGTGCTGAAAGCACGATCCGAGACTCGTGAGATCAGATTCCGAAACGCCGCGCTTCGGAATCTGATCTCACGGGTCTTGGGTCCTCGGCCCCGGGACGAGGGCCACCGTCCGGCCGGTTGACGATCACGAACACGGTTTGGCCGAGGTCGGTACCGGGCCCGATCCGTGTTCATCCACCGAATCAGTGACCATCCGTGTCCCATTGCGATGATGCGATGTCTCTGCGTCTCCGCGTCTCTGCGTCTCTGCGTTGAACTGCGATGTCTTGGCGATCTTGGCGTCGTTGCGGTTCAACCCGTGATGTGACGGCGCTGAGCTATGCCACGCACCAGAAGGTATTGCCTTCGTCGAGGTCGAGTTCGACCAGCCGCGTTCTGATAAGGTTCCTCGCTCCCCGTGACGCCACCGCCGCGATGACGACGGTGTCGCCGTCGAGATGCGCGGGGAGATCATCGGGCGAGATCACGTTGATCCTCCGCAGGGTGCCGCCGATTTTTCTCGGGTCGATGTCCACGACTGCGGCGATCTCGACACCCTCCTCCATGAGAAATTTGGACAGCCTCCGGCCGGTCTGGCCGGCGCCCCAGAGAATGACCTTTGAGAAAGAAGCCAAGGGACCGCGGGCGAGAAAATGAGCTTTGCAGCGCAGGAAGCTCGGCACCGAGTAGCGGGTGTCGGTGCGGGTGAGTCGATCGTCGTGCTCCCGCCAGAAGAAGAGCGGACGATCGATCTTTTCGAAGATCACACCGGCCGCGAAACAACGCAGCCAGAGGTCGTAGTCTTCGGCCCATCCCGGATCACGCCAACCACCGATCTCGGTGAGGACCTCGCGGCGAACCATCACCGACGGGTGGGCGACGGGTGATTCGATGAACCGCTCGCGTTTGATCTCGTCATGGGTCACGAGCGAATTCAACCATTCCTCGTAGAGGCGGAAGCCCATGGCCACGCAGCGCGACGGAAAATGGCGCACCAGGCAGGACACGACTCCGACCTCGGGCTGGTCGGCGAAACGGGCGGCCTGGAGTTCGAGCCGTTTCGGATGGCTGATGTCATCGGCGTCCATCCTCGCCACCAGCGGCGCCCGGCAGTGTTCGAAACCGCGATTGAGAGCGGCGACCAGCCCCTCGGCCGGTTGGTGAACCACGGTAAAACGTGGGTCCCGATCCGCCCAGGTATCGAGGAGAGCCCCGCTGTCATCGTCGGATCCGTCGTCCACGGCGATGACCTCGAAGTCGGTCAGCGACTGGTGGGCCAGGCTGGCGAGACCGGCCTCGAGCCACCGGCCGCCGTTGCGAACCGGGAGGAGCACGGAAACCATCGGGGTAGTCATGGCGCACCGACTATAGCGCCGGCCCGCGCAACTGTGGTTCAATGGCCCGCCGAACAATGCTGTATCCACTTTCCCGCGCCGCCCTCTTCAAGCTCGAGCCCGAGACCGCCCACGCCGTATCTCTCGCCGCCATCGCCAAAGCGGGAGCCGTGCCTCCCGTGCGGGCAGCACTTGCCGCGTGTTTCTGTGTGCCCGATGCCGAACCGGTCGAGGCCTTCGGGTTGACCTTTCCAAACCGGGTCGGGCTTGCCGCCGGTTATGACAAGGATGGCGAAGGATGGCGTGGTCTGGCCACCCTGGGCTTCGGCCACGTCGAAGTTGGGACGGTGACTCCGCTGCCACAGCCGGGAAACCCGAAACCGCGGGTCTTCCGTTTGGTCGACCGGCGGTCGGTGATCAACAGAATGGGATTCCCGGGACGCGGCGCGGCCTATGTCGCCGATCAGCTTCGCAAACCCGGTCCGCCCGGGCTGATTCTCGGGGTCAACATCGGCAAACAAAAGGACACCGCCCTCGAGGATGCGGCGGGCGACTACGAAGAACTCATGGAGGTCTTCGCCCCGTTGGCCGATTACCTCGCCGTCAACATCTCGTCGCCCAATACCCCCGGGCTGAGGCAGCTCCAGGAACGGTCGTTCCTCGGCGCGCTGCTCGGTCGACTCGCCGCCAAACAGGCTTTGCTGGCGGATGGGACCGGAAAACGGGTGCCGGTACTGGTCAAACTCGCGCCCGATCTCGATCCCGACCAGCTCCGGACGGCTGTCGACTGCGTGGTCGAATCGGGGCTCGACGGGATCATCGCCACCAACACGACGATCTCGAGAGACGGTGTCGATGGGCATCCTCTATCCTTCGAGGAGGGTGGGCTCAGTGGTGCGACCCTCACCGAGATGAGCACCCGGATCATCGCCGCCATCGCCGAGCACCTCGACGGAGCACTGCCCATCATCGGTGTCGGGGGCATCATGTCTCCCGATGACGCGCGCGCCAAGCTCGACGCCGGCGCCACCCTGTTGCAGGTCTACACCGGGATGATCTACGAGGGCCCCGGTCTGGTGAAGCGGATCCTCAAGGCGCTCTGAATCCATCGCAGGGTCGAACCGCAAATACGCGAAGTTCGCAAAGCATCGCTGCGTCGCACCATCGCAAAGATCTAACGCAGAGACGCAGAGACGCAGAGACATCGCACCATCGCAATGGGACACGGATCGACACGGATGTGGCGGATCGGCACGGATCGGGCCCAGTTCCAATCTCGGCTAACTCGGTCTCGGGGTCGTCAACCGGCCGGACGGTTGCCCTCGTCCAAGGGCCGAGGACCCATGACCCGTGAGATCCGATTTCCAAACGCGGCGCTTGAAAATCGGATCTCACGGGTCATGGATCGTACCTACGGCACGACCGTCCGGCCTCCAGAGATTGAGGGGGCAGGTCCGACGCTGCCAGAAATCTGTCGCCCCGTCAGAGAATTTGGGATGGGTTCAATAGTACTTTTCGCCTACCTCAGCGTCAGCCCTATTCGATCGGGAGTCGAACCCCAGTACAGATAGAGCGCCTTGCCCGAAATCAACTCGGCTGGCACGACGCCCCAGAACCGGCTGTCGGATGAGTTGTCCCGGTTGTCACCGAGTACGAAGATCGACTCCGGCGGGACCGCGAATGGACCGAAGTTGTCCCGTACCCTGATCATCGGGGGAAGCGTGCCGCTGTCCGGATGGGTCCTCGTATCGCGATGGACGACGTAGTCTTCGTTGATCACGGTCCCATTGAGGAAGAGTTGTTTGTTCCGGATCTCGACGGTGTCACCCGGAATCGCGATGCAACGTTTGATGAAGTCTCGATTTGGATCAACCGGGTATCGGAAGACCACGAGGTCTCCCCGGGCCGGCTCTCGTGATCTGTAGTACCACATGTCGGCCACGAGTCGATCGCCTTTGAGCATCGTTTCTTCCATCCCCCGGCTCGGAATCTGGAAATTCTGATAGCGAGTCAGACGATCCAGAACAGGGCGAAGCGCAGGGGACACGACGAAAGCGATGACTAAAATGACGGTGGGATAGACGTACCAGCCCTGGAACCAACGCAGTTCTCCGGTCTCCGCCGTTCGTGCGCATCGGGCGGCATCCCATGCAATGGCAATCCACGTGCACAACGCGAGAATCGCAGCCGCTACGAGCAGGCCGAAGCTCCCCAGAAGAAACATGCGGATCGCGACAACGAGGAGCAGCATTCCCGCAAAGGCGATGCCTGCTCGTTTGAGTGATCCGGCGTAGAGGTGGCCGACTCCTGGCTGGATCAGCGAGAGAATCGCGGCGAGCCAAGGGCGTCTTTGATGCATGCGCTCAGAGCTCCAGGCGTTTCACAAAGGGTTCATAGGTCATGAAGTCGGCATGATGGACGATCCAGGCTTCGGTGGTTCGCGCCACCATGTTCCCCTCGCCGGCGTGGGTGGCGATGATGTGCGACACGGCGTCGGGCAGACCGCACTCCATGGCCAGCGAGACCCCCGTGAAGGGATGGCGGAGGTACTTGCCTCGAGCGCTCTGCCGCGATGAGCCCGCGCCGTCTGACTCGTACTCGAGGAGCTTGCCGACATCGGCGAGGATGGCGCCGGCGATGACGGTGTCCATGTCGATGGTGAGCGATTCATTGAAGAACGAGATCATTGTTCGGGCCGAGTCGCGCGCCACGTGCACCACCGCCCTTTTGTGCGCCATGAAGCTCACCGGGCAGTCGGGGACCAACAAGGTGAAGGGGATCCGCTCGAGATCGGCGGGTTCCAACGGTGAGAGTTCGAAGGCGCGTTCCCAGCACCGCGTTGTCTTTTCGCGCAGATCCGCATCGTCGATCCACTCGAGTTCGGGCCAGATCCGAAGAACTTCATCACGCAGCATGGCAGCCTCCTTGGTGAAGCATAACCGACTCCCGATCCCGCGATGAAGTGAACCGCGAAGGCGCAAAGGTCGCAAAGCATCGCAGCGTCGCACCATCGCAAAAATTTAACGCAGAGACGCAGAGACGCAGAGACGCAGAGGCATCGCATCATCGTAATGGCACACGGATGATCACGGATTGCTTGGATCGGCACGGATTATCGCAACCGAGATTCGCGGCGGATTCGGTGTCGGTCGGACCGCCACCACTGCTGATTCAGGTGCTCGTATCGAACGCGGCGTTCGTAACGAGCACCTGAATCAGCAGCTCGCCGCGCCTACGGCGCGCCGGCTCCGCCTGGGTTTGGCTCTCATCAGTCTTCAATCGAAATGAAGGTCTTCGATCTGGATGCGATCCGATAGCCAAGAAACCGAGGAGGCAGGACGGTCGTGCCGTAGGCACGATCCAGAACTCGTGAGATCAGATTCTGAAACGCCGCGATTCGTAATCTGATCTCACGAGTTCTGGGTCCTCGGCCCTTGGACGAGGGTAACCGTCCGGCCGGTTGACGACGATGAATGGGACACTGATGAGGTCTGCACTGGGTCCGATCCGCGTCGATCCGCCACATCCGTGACGATCCGTGTCCCTTTGCGATGTGCGATGTCTCTGCGCCTCTGCGACTTTGCGTCTCTGCGTTCTCATCTGCGATGTTGCGATGTCATCTGCGTCTATCTGCGTTATCTGCGGTAACTCCGTGCGATGGTGCATGCTTTGCGAACTTCGCGCCTGAGCGGTTCATTTAGCCGCTACCCGCGGTCCCGACCGAAGGTCACCACCATCTCGGCGAGCCGATCGCGGATCTCGGAGCCGAGCATCCACGGCATGAGCCGGAAGCTCCAATTGCCCTCGGCGACGGCCGGTGTGTTCATTCGACAGTCGGTGCCGAGGCCGGCCAAGTCCTGGTGCGGCACAACCGCGAGATCGGCCACCGATCCCATGGCGAGCCGGGTGAGATCCCAATTGACCTCGGCGCAGTGCGATCCGACATACGATCGCACCAGATCACGTTCGCCATCGCTGGCGTCCCCGAGAAACCAACCCAGGGTCGTGTTGTTGTCGTGGGTGCCGGTGTAGACGACGAGATTCCGGGTGTGGGAGTAGGGGATGAACGATGAACGCGGATTGGGTGAAAAACCGAAATGGAGAACCGCCATTCCCGGCAGCCCGAGGCCATCGCGGAGTTCCACCACGTCGTCGGTGATGTCGCCCAGGTCTTCTGCGACAAACGGCAGACCGCCGAGTGCTTCGGATACGGTGTCGAAGAATGGGCGGCCCGGACCCTGCACCCAGCGGCCGATGGTCGCGACATCGGCCGACGCGGGCACCTCCCAGTAGGCTGCGAATCCACGGAAGTGGTCGAGTCGGACGAGATCGACGGTGGCGAGGGTGTGGCGCAGACGCTCGATCCACCAGGCATAGCCGTCCTCGGCCATCCGGGTCCAATCGTAGAGCGGGTTCCCCCAGAGTTGTCCGGTGGGCGAGAAATAGTCGGGAGGGACGCCCGCGACCACCGAGGGTCGTCGCTGGTCGTCCATGAGAAAGAGCTCAGGGTGGGCCCAGACCTCGGCCGAGTCGCGGGCGACGAAGATCGGGACATCACCGAGGATCCCGATTCCGACATCGGCGGCGTGTTCCCTGATCGACCTCCACTGCCGGTGGAAGAGGAGCTGGACAAAGATCTCGCAATCGATCTCGTCTTCGTGGTCGGCGCGCCATCGGTGCAGCGCACCCGAGTCGTGCATGGCGAGGCCGGATGGCCACTCGTGCCAGGGAGCGCCGCCGTGCGCGGCCTTGAGCGCGGCGAAGAGCGCATAGTCATCGAGCCAGGCCTCATTTGACCGCCGAAACCGGTCGAGTTCGGCCGCCATCGCGCCGCCCCGATGTTTGAAACGGTCAAACGCGCGCCGGAGAATCCGCTGTTTCCAGGGAATCACTACCGAGAAGTCGACCCACTCGTTGGTCAGCTCGGGTCTGTCGTCGAGATCGTCCGGTACCAGGAGTTCGTCGTCGAGAAGAAGCGCCGGACTGATCAGGAGGGGATTGCCGGCAAAGGTCGATGTCGCCGAGTACGGTGAATGGCCCGGGCCCGGGGGGTGGAGGGGCAGCACCTGCCACCACGAAATGCCGGCCGCATCGAGCCAATCGAGATACGCGTGGGCCGCAGGTCCGAGGTCGCCGATCCCGAAGGCCGAGGGCAGACAGGTCGGATGGAGGAGGACACCGGCACTTCGTTTCATACAGACCATCCTATACTCTTCTCTGCCGAGCCCATAGGCACGGCCAAGGAGGCGCGACTGAATGCTGCCCGCTGTACACATCAAGAACCCCACCGCTGAGGAGTTCCGCGACCGGATCATCCACTATCTGCGATACGCCGGCGGCCTCGAACTCCGCCATGCACGCGCGGCGGATCATCTCGCCGCCCTCGAATTGGCGGTTCGCGAGACCCTCATCGACCGGGAGATTCTCACCCGGCGCACCTATGACGATGTTCAGCCCAAGACCGTCCACTATTTGTCGCTCGAATACCTGCTCGGTCGACTGCTGCACAACAACCTGATCTCCACGGATCTGCTCGGGGTCGCCCGCGAGGCCATGCAGTTGCTCGGCCTCAATCTGGATACCGTGATCGAGGAGGAACCGGATCCGGGCCTCGGCAACGGCGGTCTCGGCCGATTGGCGGCCTGTTTCCTGGACTCGTTGGCGACCCTCGACTATCCGGCGTATGGCTACGGTCTGCGATACGACTACGGCATGTTCCGTCAGTCCTTTGAAGACGGTTGGCAGGTCGAGCATGCCGACACCTGGCTCCAGCGTGGTTTCCGCTGGGAGATCCGCCGAGACGATCTCCGGGTCCCGGTTCGTTTCGGAGGACGGATCGACTGGAACCGGACCGACGCCGGCGGCCACAAACCGAAATGGTCCGACTGGCGAACCGCGTACGGCATACCCTACGACGTTCTTGTTGCCGGTTTTCAGACCAATACGGTTGGCATCCTGCGGTTGTGGGACGCCCAGGCGGCATCCGAGTTCGATTTCCACATTTTCTCGAAGGGCAACTATGTCCAGGCCGTCGCCGAGCGCGAACGGGTCGAGGCGCTCAACCGGGTGCTCTACCCGGCCGACGACGTCGCGGCGGGTCGGCAGCTCCGCCTCGCGCAGGAGTACTTCCTCGTCGCCTGTGCGGTGCGGGATGTCGTCAATCGCTTTCGCCGCCGGCACGCCGAGGCCTGGGAGTTGTTCCCGGACAAGATGGTCTTCCAACTCAACGACACCCACCCGGCGCTTGCCGTGGCCGAGCTCATGCGGTTCTTTGTCGATGAAGCCGGGGTTCCCTGGGCGACGGCCTGGGAGATGACCCGGGCGAGTTGCAACTACACCAACCACACTCTGCTCCCCGAGGCGCTGGAAACCTGGCCGGTGGCGCTGATGGAGGAGCTCATTCCACGCCACGTCCAGATCATCTACGAGATCAACCGCCGGTTCCTCGAGGGCGTCAAGGCCCGGGGCGCCTCGGACGCCGATCGGCTTCGACGGCTGTCAATCCTTCAGGAAGAGGGCGATAAACGGCTCAGGATGGCCAACCTCGCCATCGTGGGATCGTCACACGTCAATGGCGTCGCAAAACTCCACACCGAGCTTCTCCGCACCCGTGTCGTGCGTGATTTCGCCGAGCTCTGGCCCGAGCGATTCCTGCCCATCACCAACGGGGTCACCCCGCGGCGCTGGCTGCGGGCCTGCAATCCGAGGTTGGCTGCCTCCATCACCGAGCACATTGGCGGTGGCTGGGCCAAGGACCTCGATCGGCTTCACGAACTCGCTCCCTTTGCCGACGACGAGGGATTTCAGGACGAATTTCTCGCGATCAAGCAATCCAACAAGAGCGATCTGTCGGTGGAACTCGGCCGGCTCTGCGGCATCAAGCTCGATGTTGAATCGATTTTCGATGTCCAGATCAAACGACTCCACGAATACAAGCGGCAATTGCTCAACGTCATGCACATCATCATGCTGTACCAGAGGATCAAGGCCGATCCGAAGGCTGACGTGGTACCGCGGAGCTTTATCTTCGGCGCCAAGGCGGCTCCCGCCTACCACATGGCGAAGCTCATCATCCGTCTCATCAACGGCGTCGCCGATGTGGTCAACGACGATCCCGACGTCGACGGGCGCCTGCAGGTCGTTTTCCCACCGGACTACCGGGTCTCGCTCGCCGAGAAGATCATCCCCGCCGCCGATCTGTCGGAACAGATTTCAACCGCCGGGATGGAGGCTTCGGGCACCGGCAACATGAAGCTCGCGCTCAACGGTGCTCTCACCATCGGCACTCTGGACGGCGCCAATATCGAAATCAGGGACGCTGTGGGTGAAGAAAACATCTTCATCTTCGGTATGACCGCCGACGAGGTCGAAGAAAAACTCACCACGGGCGGCTACCAGCCGTGGGAGTACTATCGCGCCGATCCCGAGCTGGCGGCGGTCCTCGACGCGATCGAGAGCGGCGAGTTTGTCGGTAGCGATCGTGATTCGGTGCGTGGTGTGTGGTCGTCGTTGATGGAACACGGCGACCGCTACATGCTCCTGCCCGATTTCCGCTCCTATGTCGAAACCCAGGAACGCGCCGCCGAGTTCTTCAAGAACCGGCGAGCATGGGCTCGCGCCGCGATCCTCAACATTTCGGCCATGGGCTACTTCTCGTCGGACCGGGCCATCCTCGAGTATGCCGAGAAGATCTGGGATCTCGAACCTGTCGCCGTCAAAACCCCGGAAGGTTCCTGAGGTCTCCGGCAGCGCACAATGAAACGCGAAGACGCGAGGTACGCCAAGCAGCACACTTTTTGACTCGGGCTCCCGCCGTGGCTGGACGCGATCGCGTTTCCAAAGCTCGGCGATGAGTCAGATGAGACTTTGCGGCACCATTGCGGCCTTGGCGCCTTTGCGGTTCCATTGTGCCTTCCGGATGAGGTCTTTGAATCTGGGAGCCATTGGGAATGGGCACGGAACCTTTGATGCAGCTATTCCTCGACCGGTTCGCGCATGGTGACGAACTCCTCGGCGGCGGTTGGGTGGATCCCGACGGTGGCGTCGAACTGGGCTTTGGTGGCGCCGCACTTCAGCGCCACAGCGAATCCCTGGATGATCTCACCGGCGTCGGGGCCCACCATGTGAACCCCGAGAACCTCATCGGTGGCGCCGTCGACCACGAGCTTCATCATGGTGTGTTCGTCGCGACCCGCGAGGGTGTTCTTCATCGGTCGGAACGATCGATCGGTAGACGGTCACTTCTCGGCAGTGGCTCCGCGCCTCTGATTCGGTGAGACCGACGGTGCCGATGGGGGGATTTGAAAAGACCGCCGACGGGATCTTGTCGTAGTCCATGGCTGTCGGATTGCCGTTCAGGGTTTCCACGAGGGCCATGGCTTCGGCGATGGCGACCGGCGTCAGCGCCATACGGTCGGTGCAGTCGCCGATGGCGTAGATGCCGGGAACGCTGGTCTGGGAGTATTCGTCCACCACGATGGTGCCGTTCTCTTCGAGTTCGACGCCGAGTGCTTCGAGCCCGAGGTCCGCGGTGTTGGGAACCCGGCCGGTGGCCCAGAGCACGAGATCGGCCTCGACCTCGTCGCCGGTAGGTCCGCAGACCCGAATGCCGCCGTCGGCCGCGGATTCGAGCCGGTCGACCTCCATGTTGAAGCAGAGATCGATGCCCCGCTTGGCCATCTCGCCGGCGAGGGTGGCGCGGATGTCGTTGTCGAAGCCGCGGAGAAAGAGCGGTCCGCGGTAGATGAGCGAGACCTCGGCGCCGAGGCCGCGCATGATGCCGGCGAACTCGACCGCGATATAGCCGCCGCCGATGATCGCGACCCGCGGCGGGAAGCTCGGGGAGGGAGAAGACCGCGTCGGAGACGATGCCGAGTTCGGCGCCCGGGACATCGGGGACAAAAGGTCTGCCGCCGGTGGCGATGAGCACCGTCTCGGTGGTGAAGCGCCGGTCGCCGACCACGATGGTGTGGGCGTCGGCGAGGCGGGCGCGACCCTCGATGATCTCGACTCCGGATCCGTCGAGAAGTCGCCGGTACACGCCGTTGAGGCGTGTGATCTCGAGGTCCTTGGCGGCGATGAGACTGCGGCCAGCTGAAGACTGGGTGCTGTGGAATCCCAGCCAAAACCGACGGCGTCGTCGAAGGCGTCGGCGAAAGCCGGCGGCGTAGACCATGAGCTTCTTCGGCACGCAGCCGACGTTGACGCAGGTTCCGCCGAGCCGTCCGGCTTCGGCAACAGCGACCCGGGCGCCGCGGGCGGCCGCCATGCGGGCCGCCCGGACGCCGCCCGAGCCGGCGCCGATGACAAAGAGATCGTAGTCGTGGGTATGGTCAGTCATCGGTAGAGTATAGGTTAGGGGTTAGAGTTAGGAGTCAGGCAGGACTCTATCACTCCTCACTCCTGACCAGTTTCCTACTTCTTCTGCGTCTCGAGATTGATGGTGATCTCGACCTCGTCGCCGAGAATCATTCCGCCCGCATCCAGCGCTTTGTTCCAGACGATGCCGTAGTCCTTGCGGTCGAGGGTGGTCTCGATCTCGAAACCGGCCACGGTGCCGCCCCGCGGGCCTAGCCATCTCGCCGAGGAAGATCACCGGCAGCGTCACGGTCTTGGATACGCCGTGCATGGTGAGTGTCCCGGTGACCGCGTAGGAGTTGGCGCCGGACTTGGTGATCTTCGAACTGGTGAAGGTGATCTCCGGGTAGGTCTCGGCATCGAAGAAATCACCCGATCGGAGGTGATTGTCGCGATCCTCGTTCTTGGTGTCGATGCTTGCGGTTTTGATGGTGAAGATCACGGATGACGCGTCGAGGTTCTCGAAGTCCGCGACGATGGTTCCGTCAAAGTCGGTGAACTGGCCGCTCGTCTTGGAGATCAGGTGCCGGACCTTGAAGCTGACATCGGAGTGAGCCGAGTCGATGGTGTAGGTGCCCGCGGCAGCGAAGCCTGCTACGGCGAGAAAAGCGACGGAGAGAAAGAAAACGTTGCGTTTCATGGGATCCTCCGTATTGTTACTGGTGGCTGAACTCCGAACCGTTCGCGTGGGAGAAACGTCGTGATTCCCTCAACGATTCCACCGTTGTATTCTCCGGACAGGCAGACGGTTACCTGATTCGCAGCCTATAGGTTTCTTGAGATGCCGAGTTCTCGGCGCCAACATGACCGCTCCGGCTGCCACAAGGGCGCTGTCATGGCTTGTCCAGGTCTGAAACTGGTGGGAACGACATCGGTGCGGTATGTGTTGCATCTGATCGTGTCGAAGAAAAGACGATTGGCAAGGGACTTGCTAGGGTTGCACCGTGCGTGACGATGGAAGGACTTTCCGCCGAGCGATCGGCATCTCGCTGCTGCTGCATCTGCTGCTGCTTTTTTTGATCGTGCCTCGAATGCAGGAGGCGTGGTCGAAATCGGGGGTGTCGCCCATTTTTGCCGTGGATCCAAACCAGGTCGCCGAGCAGAGGCCAATTGAATTCGAGTTCGTCGATCTGGCCGAGGAGCGCGAGGAGACCCCCGAGAATCCGAACGCGCCCGCGTCCGATCTCGACCGTCGGGCGCACGGCGGCGAGGGAGAACCTGTCCGACCGACCGTCGAGTCAGGGAAACACTCCCCAGTTGGTTCAGGCTCAGGGCGGCGAGCAGTTCAATCGCGGTGCGCCGCCCCAGATGGCCGGGCCTCCGGCCCGCCAGGTGCCGCCTCCCAGACCCGATCAGGATCCCGTTGAGCGGCCGAGCGACCGAGAACCCATGGAGGCGCGGCCCGAAGGCGCCGGCGAGGGAGAGCCATCGGAGTCGGAAGAGTGGCAGCAGCCCGCCATCCAGCTGCCGCCACCCGGTGTGTGGATGCTGCCGCCGTCGGAGGGCGGGATTTCAGAAAACCCCAACCGTGAGGGCGGAGGGGTCGACACCGGCGCCCTGTCCTTCGATACCCAGTGGTACGACTGGGGCCCGTACGCCAAATCCATGCTCGCCAAGATCCGCCGCCATTGGCGGATCCCGAGCATCGCCATGATGGGTGTGAGCGGCATCGTCAAGGTGAGGTTCTACATCGAGACGAACGGCACCATCACCGGCGTTCGGATCATCGACGAAAGCGGGAAGCCGCCCATGGACTTCGCCGCTCGCGACGCCATCGCAGACTGTATCAATTTTGAGCCGTTGCCGGCCGGTCTCGGTCTGAACGGGCCCGAAGGTGTCACCATCACCTTCCTTTACAATGCCAGCCCTCGAGATCGCCGAAGATAGAAAAAGCTGATCGGAGAAACTCGTGTTCGAACTCTTGCAAAGCGGAATCGACATTTTCAGGTCCGGTGGTCCGGTCATGTACCCCCTTGGGATGCTCTCGGTGGTGGCAGTGGCCATCATCCTCGAGCGCTTGTGGGTTTTGAGACGCCAGAACTACCTCGACCCCGGGGCCGTCCACGTCCTCTCGGGGCTTCTTGGAGGGCGGGACTACAAGGCCGCCTCCGATTACTGCCGCCGACACCCGGGACCGTTCACCGAGCTTGTCCACACCATGGTGGAGAACCGGTTCGCGCCGTACGACGAACTCAAGGAGATCCTCAGTGATACCGGACGTCGTCAGCTGCTCGGACTGCAGCGCGGACTTCCGGCACTGGCGACCATCGTCGGCGGCGCACCTTTGCTCGGGCTGCTCGGGACGGTGCTGGGTATGATCAACATCTTCAAAGCGGTGGCCTCCGGCGGTTCGGGGATCAATGCGACTCTCGCGACCGGGATCTCCCAGGCGCTCATCACCACCGCGACCGGCCTCATCATCGCGATTCCCGCCCTATTCACCCACAGTTTCCTCGAGGCGCGGGCGGTGGCGATTCTGGCCGACATCGAAGCGCAGATGATGGACTACCTCCACCTGGTGCGGCGACCTGATGTCGATGAGGGTGAGGAGGTCTGATGAGACTCGCCAAACTCGGTGGACGGACCAAGCCCGAGGTTCAGATGTCGCCGCTCATCGATGTCGTCTTCCTGCTGTTGATCTTCTACGCGGTGACGACGCAGTTCGTCTCCGATGATCGGCTCAAGCTCAAGTTGCCGGAAGCCAAGACGGCCGAGTCCGAAGGGGTGGGTCAGGAAGAGAGGCCGCCCGAGGTCAAGGTGGCTGCCGATGGCACCATCTGGATCAACGACGAGATCGTTCCCCAGGACGAACTCGAAGCGCGGATGAAGACTCTGGTCGAGCGTGCGCCCGACGGCGCGGTGATCCTCAAGGGCGACCGTGATGCCGATTACGGGATCGTTGTGATGGTCCTCGACACCGCTCGCGCCGCCGGCGCCAACATGATCCAGATGTCAGCGGACAGGCCCAAGGAATAGAACCGGCATCGGGATCCGTTGCAGCGGCAGCGACATTCGGTTCCGGCCACGCGCCTCCGACGAGATTCTCCCATCGCGCTCACCGAGAGAGCCCCCTCAAACGATGTTTGGGCCCGAGACGCACTACTTTCGGGGAGGCGCCCCATCCCAAAATCGGTTTGAGACGGCACGTCCGTTCGAGGCCAACATCGCCTACCCTCCAGGCAAGTATCCCGCGACTTTTTGAGGCACGAGAACGAGGCGCGTCAAGGACACGCGTTCCTCGCCTCGACCGGGCGTGCCGGGTTCGACATTGTTCCGGATCGACCTTCAGGCTTCGCGGCGCTCCCCGCGCAATGTCCAACCGGGCTCCCCCGGGGAGCGCGATGAGGTCAGCTCTCCCGGTTACGAGGCAGGCCGTCGTCGCGGAGCGAGGACGGCTCTGACCGCAGCCATGCGAGGGTGGGTCGCGGTGCGCAAGGCGCACTAGCCATCAACCCACACGCGACCACGCCGATGGTGCGATGCTGGGGCGCTGGGACACGAATGTGTCACAGCGGACCAGAAGGCCGGTGATGAGGGCAGGGACCGGGACCGCGGCAGGGACAGCGTCCGCAACAGTGGCAGCGGCGGCGGCAGTCTTCAGGGGCAGCCCACCCTACCCGAACTGATCACGGGACACTGGGACGCCATCGGCGGCCCAGAAGGTCGGGGCTGCACGCTGCCCGCGCACCGGTCGTAAAGCTCCCTGAAACACAGTCGTAGGTTGCCGTTGTGGCGGTTGAAGACTTCATCAAGATCGGTGGAGTCCGCCACCTCCGGTGCGAGTTCCGCCACCAACTTCTGAAGCAGCGCCGGATCGGTCGTACATTCGTGAAGGGTCGGCAATCTCCCAGAATGGTGGCTGGTGATGACGATGGCGCCGGCCGTGCGAATCCGGCGTTGAAACCGCCACCACGCCCACCTGCCGAGCTGCTCGGCACCGTCGACCAATACCACGTGGCGGCTTTCGAGGATCTCGGGGAGGTGGGCGTGAGCCTTTGCCCCCGGAGTCCGATCTTCCGCATTCAACCGGATCCAAACGATCTCGCCTTCGAGGCGGACGCCGATGTTTTCCAGCAGCGTTGTCTTGCCGCTGCCGTGGGGTCCGACGAGGGCGCCCCGATGATGGGCAAGAGCAAGCGCGGCGACCAGGTCGTCGATGGTGCCGTTCCCGAACCGATAGTCGAGCCGGTCGATCCGGCGACTCGCGAAGGGGTTGTCGGCTGGGCGACATGCAGAGAATTGGTTCATTACCTTTTTGCCGGACCGATGTGAATGCCGTGGCCGGCGGGTCCACGTCCGAGACTCTCGAGTCGGATCTCCACCGGGACCGGCGCCACCACCAGTTGGACACGCTGGGTCTCTCCGCCCGGGAGCGAAACGAGTTCGAGGGCCCATGCGAGGGTGATGAGAGATCCCGAGAAGGAGTAGGGGCCGAGGGGCAGGGAGAACGAGAAGTCCCGCTCACCGCTCGCCGCCGGGTTGTCGATCCGAAGATCCTGCACGATCTCGACGTCCTGCGTTCCCTTGCCACTGGTGTGCCAGAAGAGACGCAGCTCCACCGCCTCCGGGGCTGCGTCCAGGTTCCAGACAGCGCGCCCGGAGACCTTCTCGCCGGGGAGGTGCCACTGACGGTCATCAGTGAGGTCGATACGCAGCGTCATCTCGGCAGCAGCCTTTCTCGCGCCAGCGGCAGGACTTCGATGTCAAAGGTCTCCGAGACGTCCGGCCATCGGGCGATCTCTCCCTGGAGATGGAGGGACCAGACCACGGCGTTGTTGGTCGCTGAAAAACTGTGCATGGTGTCCTCGGGGATCTCCACATCGGCGGATCCCCTGGCGATTTCCCATTCCGACGAGGTGTCCACGAGATCGAGGGAGATGAAGGCCTCACGGTCCGTGTGGGTGTCGGTGCCTCGTCGGTAGGTGGCCTTCTCGTGACCCTCGAGGACGATGCGGAGGTGGTGGATTCGCTTGACCTGGCCGCGGAAGGACCACTCCGCCCGCAGTCGAGTCCCCAAACGCGGCGTCCCGGGAGAAATGGTGAGCCTCGGCCGCGGGTTGAACGACGCCAGGATGGTGTAGAAGACGCCACCTATGAGCGCCAGGCCGATGAGGACAAAGGGGATCAGGAAGATCGTCAGCGCCCACTCCGGGTCGCCACGCCGAAACCCCTGAATGGCCTGCCAGACGAAGATGCTGATGATGCCGTTCCAGATCGCGGCGAAGATGCCCATTCCAACGATCTTGGCCACGGGTCCGGCATCGGGCTTCAGATCGAGCTGGGCGGCGTATGCCTCAGCGTGAAGGGCCTGCGCCGGGGTTTCGGAGGCGGTCTGCGGGCGGGATCGGAAGGAGTGGGTCGTCAGACCGAGGCCGGCGAGGAGAAAAACCAGCGGGAACAGTCCGATCAGGTACTCCGGTTGAAAACCGCGATCCAACACCGACCGGGTCGGGTTTCCGGGATCGACAAAGCAGGTGGTCGAATTCCCCGCCTGGTGGGTATCGACAATGGCCTTGGCGCTGTCGTGACCTCCCGAGCTCATCGGGAAGAAGTTCCGTCGGTTGGAGATCCAACTTCGCCCCCCGATGGTGTATTCGTAAAGCACATCCGCCCGGTAGGAGGTCCCGTCGTCGGTGCTCCACGATCGCAAGGTCGACGCCCGGATCGTGGCCGGGTGTTCCACCCATGAAACGGCCGACACCAACCTGGCAGCGGGCAGAATCAACAAGAAGACCGAGAGGCCCCCGCCGACGGCGGTGAAAAGAAGCCCCATGGCCAGCGCGATCTTCCTGCTCAGGCCAGTGCCGAGACGGGCCCGCTGCGAGATGGACTCCGTATGAGCCGGCGATTCGGATTCGGGCGCGCGCTTCCACACCGAGTAGATTCCGCCTCCCCCTACCGCGACAAAGATCAGCGGGAGGAAGACCACCAAACCGACCCACGGGAGTTTTCGCTCGAGGACGCTTTCACCGGGAATATCGGGATTCACGCGACAGGTCGTGCGGCTGCCCGGCGGATAGCGGTCCGAGGGGGCTCTGGCCTTGTCATAGCTCGAACTGGTGGCGGAGGCCCTGGTGACCTTGCGGCTCTCATAGGTTCGGCCGTCAACCCGGTATTCGAAGACCACGGTCGGCTGGTAGGGCTCGCTGTCATCTCCGGTCTCCTCGACTCCGCTGGAGATCACGGTGCATTCGGTCTCGGGCCAGAACCACACCGCTGATTGGCGGACCGCCTCTCCGATGATGATGATGGTGAATGCGGAGCCCATGAGGAAGAAGACGAGGAAGAAGAGGGTCAGGCAACCCTTGCCGCCGGCAGATCCGCCGCCGAAGCGAGATGTGAATCCGGAACCAATCTTGACCTGCACTGTGTCCTACGGATTCAGTTTATCCCATATCGGTCAGGGGGATTCACAGGAGGCCTGATTGGATTGGATCGGCCGGAGGAGGGTGCTCGCTATCCCTCGTTGGCGTGGTCGATGCCCGAGGCCATCAGGGTCGAAACGTGGTCGTCGGCAAGGCTGTAGTAGACCATGCGGCCGTCGCGACGAGCATGCACCAGGTCGCGATCGCGAAGGAGGCGCAGCTGGTGGCTGACCGCCGAAACCGAGAGATCGGCGATGACCGCAAGATCGCAGACGCAGAGCTCTTTGGTGACCATGAGAGCGTTGAGGATCTTGAGTCGCGTCGGATCGGCGAGGGCCGAAAAGAGCCGGCTCAGACGCTCGATGGTGCGCCCAGGCAGTGCCTTGCCCTGGACAAAGGCCACCGCCTCGGGGTCGATCTCGTTGATGGTGCAAAGCTCGAGCGTGGTGTCATCGTCATTCATGCGGACATCTTTGCAGATTCACGCAATCGGGTCAATGACGCCGCGGCGCGTCACAAGATGAAACGGGGCCGGTTTGACTTCAGACGCTGGCCCGCACCGCCTTGTGGCCGTAGTAGATCACCCCCGCCTCGCCGTCCCACGAAATCCGGCGGAACTCGAGTCGCACCGGCATTCCGATCTCGAGGGTTTCGGGATCCTCGACATCACCGATCTGCACCATGAGGCGCACTCCATTGGTCAGTTCCACCAGTGCGAGCGGTAGCGGAGTCTGCTCGGTAAACCCGGCCGGTGGGACCCGAATCACGGTATAGGTCACCACCTTGCCGTCGCGGGGCAGGGTCTCCTCGGTGAAATCCCGCCCACCGCACTCCGGGCAGACCAGACGCGGCGGATAGAGGATCTCGGAGCATTTGGAGCACTTGGCCGCCTCGAGGCGGTATCGCTGGGGGTATTCACGCCAGGCTCGTGCGGGAGAAAACATCAGACCACCTCCAGGATGTGCACAACCGAGCTGCCACCGGATCCGCCCATGTTCTGCGCCATGCCGATTTTCGCGCCTTCGACCTGTCGCTGACCGGCCTGGCCGCGAAGCTGGGTGGTGATCTCGACGATCTGGGCGACGCCGGTGGCGCCCACCGGGTGGCCCTTGGATTTGAGCCCGCCCGAGGTGTTGACCGGGATTCTGCCGTGGAGGCTCGTCAGCCCTTGTTCGACGGCCGGACCGCCCTGGCCCGGTTCGAAGAATCCGAGGGCCTCGGTCGCCATGATCTCGGCGATGGTGAAGCAATCGTGGACCTCGACGAGGTTGATGTCTTCGGGCTTCCTTCCGGCCATCGCGTAGGCCCGTTCGCCCGCCAGCTTGACCGCGCCGAGCTCGGCGAGCTCGCCACGGTTGGCCAGGGTCACGGTGTCCGTCGCCATCCCGGATCCGGTGATGACCACCACCGGTTTGCCGCCGGCGATCTCACGGGCGCGCTCAACGGTGGTGAGGACCAACGCCGCTGCGCCATCGGTCACCGGCGAGCAGTCGAAGAGGTTGAGGGGGTCGGCCACTGCGGTCGAGTTGAGCACGCCGTCCACGTCGATCTTGAGGTGGTACTGAGCGTGGGGATTGAGCAGGCCGTTGGCGTGGTTCTTGACGGCCACCTGGGCGAGTTGTTCGCGGGTGGTGCCGTACTTTTGCATGTGGACCCTGGCCAACATCGCGTAGAGGCCCGGGAAAGTCACACCGTGGAAGCCCTCCCACTCGGAATCGGCCGCCGTGCCGAGGGCGTAGGTGGCGTCTGCGCCATCCACATCGGTCATCTTCTCGACGCCGGTGACGAGGACCGTGTCGGAGAGACCGGCAGCGACCTCGGCAAAAGCGGCGCGAACCGCCAGACCACCGGATGCGCAGGCGGATTCCACTCGCGTGGCGGGAACTCCGGCCATCCCCAATTCATCGGCAAGCAGTGACGCCAAGTGTTCCTGCCCCGTGAAGAGCCCCGAGGACATGCATCCGATGGTGATGAGATCGACCTTGTCGATCCCTGCATCGTCGAGGGCCGCCAACGCGGCCTCGGCCCACAGCGATCGCAGCGGGGTCTCCCAGAGTTCTCCGAAAGAGGTCATTCCGACTCCGACAACAGCTACATCTCGCATTTCGACCTCCTTCCTATTCGGCCATGCGGATCTTGCCGCGAAGCTTGGCGTAGGCGCCGTACTCGAGGTAGATCTTGTTTTCATCGAGTTGGGTCCTGGTCTTGGGCGCCAGATCCTGAACCTCGGAGATCCGATCCGTGACCCGGATGACGAAGGAGTCCGATCCGGCGCCGGACCCGAACGAGGTCAGCAGGATGAGGTCTCCCGGCTTGGCGATGTCGAGCACCGCGGTGAGGCCGATGGGAGAGGCTCCGGAATAGGTGTTGCCGAGCCACGGCGACAGCCACCCGGTTTCGAGTTGCTCGTGGGTGAAACCGAGCTTCTTACCTACCCTCATGGGGAACTTGCCGTTGGGTTGGTGGAAGATGGCGTGGGCGAAGTCCTTGGGCTCCAGTCCGGCCTTGTCCATCATCCCCTGAGCCGAGTTCATGGTATGGCGGAAGTAGGCCGGTTCGCCGGTGAACCGGCTGCCGTGTCGTGGGTAGTGCATGTATTCGCGGCGCCAGAAATCGGGTGTGTCCGTCGTCCACGAGTAGCTGTCGACGATCTCGGCAAGAATGAGGTCCTCGTCGGCGCCGAAAATGAAGGCCGCGGCCCCGGCGGCGGCCGAGTACTCGAGAGCGTCGCCGGGGGCGCCCTGAGAAGTGTCGGCGCCGATGCCGACGGCATATTTGACCTCGCCTGCCTTGACCAGTGCCTGTGCGATGAAGAGGCTTTCGGTCCCCGCTTTGCAGGCGAACTCGAGATCGGCCACGTGGAGGACCGGGACGGCGCCGATGGCCTCGGAGACGATGGTTCCCGAAGGCTTGACCGCGTATGGATGCGATTCGGAACCGACGTAGAGGGCGCCGATCTCGGCGGGGTCCACCCCCCCGGAGCGGGCCAGAGCGTTCCGCGTCGCTTCCACCGACATGGTGACGGTGTCTTCGTCGGCGCCGGGCACCGATTTTTCAAAGAGTTGAAGACCACGCTTGTACGCGGGAGCATCGGCTCCCCACACCTTGGCGATCTCCTCGAGTTTGATGCGGCGTCTCGGGACGAAGGCGCCGTAACCGACGATGCCAACCGACATAGGACCTCCTGGGCTCTGATTCTCAAAGATGCGACACGATACCGGAGCAGTTTACCGTAGCGGTAGGAAGGCGAAAAGCGCTTTCCATGTCTTTTTAAGGCGTTTGATTTACGGCGGCCAACGGCCGCCGTAAATCAAACGCCTTAAAAAGAAAACGGACTAACCCTTCATCAGAGCTTCAACATCCGCGGCTTTTGTCGGCAGCGCCGCCGAGAGATTCTTCCCTCCGGTTTCGGTGACCAGGAAATCGTTCTCGATCCTCACCCCCAGCGCCTCGTCCGGGATGTAGATTCCGGGCTCATTGGTGATGACATTGCCGGGGACCAGGATGGCTTCCTCTGATCCCGGATCGTGGGCATCGAGGCCGAGGAAGTGGCCGAGCCCATGGATGAAGTACTGCCCCAGCGTCTCGCCATTGGAGTCGCGAAGTTCGGACGATTCCATGACCTCGTAGGCGATCTTGCGGAGATCGAAGATTCGGATGCCGGGTTTGATGGCCTCGGCGACGCGGTCGTGAGCCTCGAGCACGAGATCGTAGATTCCCCGCTGGCGATCGTTGAATCGGCCGTTGACCGGGTAGGTGCGGGTCAGATCGCCACAGTAGTAACCGTAGCGTGCCCCCACGTCCACCACCACGAGTTCGCCGTCGATACAGGTGCCCACATTCTGGTCATAGTGGAGGGTGGTGGCGTTGTGTCCGCAGCCGACGATGGACGGGAAGGACAGTCCCTCCGCTCCATTGGCGCGGAAAGCCGCGTAGACGGCGCCATCCACCGCGCCCTCGCCGACACCGGGAGCGATGGCGCTCGCGGCGGCTCGTTGACCGGCCATCGTTGCATCCATGGCTTTGCTCAGGAGGGCGACCTCTGAAACGCTTTTGACCAATCGGAGATCGGTGAGAACTTCGCTGAGGTTGCGAACCTCGAAGCTGGTCAACCGGTCCCTAAGCTGCGAGACGAACCGGTGGGTCGGAGGGAGCACTGATGAAGCGCTCACCGCCGGATAGTCGGTCCAGAGCACGGCCTCCGACTCTCCCAACCACGCCTGGAGCCGGCCCTCGAACCCGGGCACGGGCCGTCGACGAGCGTCAAGCACGATCTCGGAGGGATCCGTCGACAGTACCTCGTCGAACCCCAAAGCCTCTGCGGCTTCCTCGCCGGGGCCGAATTTGGGTCCCGTCCACCGCTCGACGTTGGGATTACGGGGAGGGAGAAACAGAGCGTCGAAGTCGTCTGCCGGGCGTACCACCATGATCGCGTTTGGAAGTTCGACCCCGGTCAGGTAGAAGAAATCGGAGCTCTGGCGAAAGGTGCCGACATCGCCATAACCCCGATCGTCCCCGGCGCCCCACATCACGATTGTGCCGCCGCCGATCCTCTCGGCCAGGCGTGTCCTTCTTTCGCGGTAGACCTCGGGAGGCTCGAGTTCGGCGGCGTAGTTGCCTCCGCGCATATCGCGTTGTGTCATGGGCTTCTCCTTTGCGGTGGGTATTCTACCCTCGCCCGATCCCGATCCCGATCCCGATCCCGATCCCGTACCCGATGTCCGCGACCGCGACAGCGACAGCGACAGCGACAGGAACAGCGACCGTATCCGCGACCGCAACCAGACACGAGGACAGCGCTGTACAGTGACGGTATTCACCTGACAGGTGAGTGTTGCTGCCCGATGCAGTCTCGGTCACCATGATTCTGCGATCCGCACCGAAAGGCACAACCGAACCGCCAAGACGCGAAGTACGCCAAGATCCCACAGAGCATCGCATCACAGACCCGGACTCCTTCAAAACCAGAATGCCCTCCACACCCTGCGACGGGTCAAGAGAGGACCTTCGTCGTTCCTTTGCGGCCTTTGCGACTTCGCGGTTTCATTGTGCGTCCACGCCTGATCACCAGTCCTGGAGCCAGAGATCTGAGGGCTTTTTGGAAGTTCGCGTGGTGAGACGCCGCAGTTCGTTGCGCACTTCGAAACCGGCATCGCGATCACCCAGGAAGATGCTGGAGACGTCACCCACGTCGATCTGCGTGATCTGCCGTTATCTCCGTCCGACTGTCAGGTCATCACGGTCACTGAACAGACATTGTGCCGGAACGACCTCCAAGCTTCGCGGCGCTCCCCGCACAATGTCTAACCGGGCTCCCCCGGAGAGCGCGATGTGGTCGGCTCTCCCGGCTTCGAGGCAGGCCGCCGGCGTGCCATCGGCGTGGTCGCAGGCCTCGCAATCAACCCGCGAGTGACCACACCGATGGTGCGACGCTGGGTCGCTGGGACGCCACAGCGTCACGGCGGACCAGAAGGCCGGAGACGAAAGACGATGCGATGTTGTGGTGCGCGCGTCTCGCGCGCAGGACGACCATGAAGGACGGAGGATCATCCTGCGGGCGAGACACCCGCACCACAAAGGCGGCTCAGAAGGCCGGAGATGAAAGCACGTCCGTTGGTCGATCAGCCCTTATACTTGTCGGCGTGACCGACTCGACAACCAACAACTCGCCCACCCGTTCGTGGTGGCTGGCGCTGGCCGCTTTGGTGATCTGCGCTCCGTGGCCCGGTTTGGAGCTCGGAATCTGGCTTCTCGGCGCCGTTGTGGGTCTGTTGATTCTCCTCGCTCGGCCCCGCGGCGCCGGGTACTGGCCCTGGCTCGGAGTGGTTCTCGCGGTCGCAGGAGCGATTGCGCCGGTGGCGAAAGCGCCGGAAAAGGCACAGCTGGATTCCGACTTCGACGGCCACTGCAGCGAGATGCTCTCGACGGCGACGGTCATCGTTGCCGACGATCAGTTGAACCGTCTTTTTGCCGCCACCGGCGAGGCTCTGGATCCAATCCGACCTTTCGATTTTCTCAATGGAATTGCCCAGGCGACCGATGGCCGGACCATCTATCTAGCCGACGACCGTGGACAGCTTCTCGCCTGGGGCGGGGTCGAGAGGGCCTACCCGGTCGATCTGCGGCCCCTGGGGCCGAGGGCATGGGGTGTGGAATGGTCAGCGGCGCGTGGGGTCGTCTATCTGCGTGAACCCATGATGATCGAGGGCCGGATCGTCGGTTCGGTGACGGTGGCCGATCGAGCCGAACTGAAAGGTGGTACGGCTTGGGGAATGCGCGCCCCACCGGGACGCCGGTTGATGCTCGGACGATTCGCCCCCGGCTCTGTTCCCGTGGCCGCGGAGGTCGCGCCGGGGGCGGTGGTTCACGTCGGTTCTGAAGCCGTCCCGGTGGTTGAGAGGAGGGGGCTTTTCAGCGCTGGATGGCTGATCGTCGTCATCTGCGGGTTGGTGGCGGCGCCGAGAGCCGCGTGGGCGGCCGTCCTGCTCGGGTTGGCGGTTGCGGCACGGGAATCGGTGGACCTCGGCGGCGCGGAAGAGATGATCCTGGTCCTGCTCGGCGGAGCCGCGGTCGGTCGCCTCGGCCGTGAATTGCCCAAACCGTGGGCCCGTGTCCTGGTCGCGGCGACCATCCTCGTCGCGGCTGCTCTGAGGCTGGTCGGTCCGCTGGACGGCCTCGAGTCGTGGTTGCCGAACCATCTCCTCCGGCCGGGATGGGGCGGGGTTTGGATGGTGTCCCTGGCCTGGGCCCTCAGCGGCTGGCCGAGGCTGGCGCGTGGATCGCTTCCGCTCGAACGCCGGGTGCTGGCTGCGACGTGCCTTGCACTGGTCGGACTCCTCATCGATCTGGCCTGGTACCCCGCGCAGGTCCTGGAAATCGGCGCGGGCGAGGGGCGGGGAGTCGTCCTGCCCCGTTCGACCGTTGCCCCGGAGGAGGTTCTTCCGGATGAGACCGGCCGATGCCGTCTCGACGATCTCGCAACCGTTCTCGCCAAACGTTGGGGGCTCGATGAGTGGTCGACCCCTGCGCGGCTTGCGGTTGTGAGCGCGGACGATTTCGAGCTCTCGAGTTGGGGAGATCTCTCACCGGCAGGGGATCGGCAACGACTCGCGAGGGCCTGGCCGCTCGGTGGCGCCGATGGAATTCAGATTGAACTCGATGTCGTTACCCAGCCGTGGAGCTGGCTCGGGGACTGGGCGAGCGGCGAGCCCCTCGAAGAAGCCTGGCAGAGACCGGTTTGGTATGCGGTCCTCACACGATCGGGTTCGGTCGCCGCCACGCTGCACCCCGAAATCCGGGACCTCGACCCTGCGGCGGCGGGTGATGCCTACCATTCGGGGGCCGTCTGGACCCGCATCCGGGTTGGAGACGGCCGGGCGGTGGCGCGAGTGGAACGGCGCGGCGATTGGTTGGTGGCCGCGGTCGTGCACCCGCCGGCCCCTCCGGTGTGGGTTGTCCGGATCGCACTCGCCGTGGTCTGGGCCTTTATCGGGCTTGTCTTGGCGCGACCGCCGGTGGTGCGTCGTGAACAATTCGCCACCTTCGGCGGACGACTTCGACTGCTGGTGGCCGGCGGGGTCGTCATCCCGCTGGTGATTCTCACTCTGTTTCTCCAGCTTCGGCTCGGACGCGAAGAGGCGCGTCTCGAGGAAGTCATCGGCCGCGACGCGTTCGATGCCGCGCGATACACCATCGAGCACCTCGGCGGCGGCGTGGTCGTTGATGATCAGCTCGCGGCGTGGCTCGCACGAGGTTGGGGTGGGGAGGTCGTGTTTTTCGACCGGACCGTGGCGGTGGCGGTGTCGAGGCCGGATCTGCTCAGCGTTGGTCGGCTCTCGCAGCTCCCGGCCGTGGAGGCATTCCCGGCCTACCTTCTCGGGCGCACCGATACGGTGGTTTTGAACCGCCCGGGATGGGTGACATCGGCGGGGTCAGTCGCCATTGAAGGAAACCGTGTAATCCTGCAGCTCTACCGTACCGATCCGTTGCGCGTCGGCGAGGCGCCCGACGCGGTTGATTGGTTGTTGACAGGAGCGCTCCTCGCCGCGCTGATCGCGCTCATCGCCACCGGCCGGATCGAGGAACGGCTCAGCGTGTCGCTTCGAGAATTGGTGGATCTCGCCGGACGATTGGTGCGCGGCGAACCGGTCGGGCCCGTTCGCCGGCCTCGGGAGACCGATCTCGCCGAAGTGCTCGACGCCGTTCGGTCGATGAATGAGGAAGTCCGGCGCCGGGAGCTCAGCCTGCGGCACCAGGAAGAGCTCCTCCGGATCACCCTGGCCAACCTCGCGCCCGCGGTCATGGTGTTCGAGCCCGATGGTCATCTCAAGTTCGCCAATCCAAGCGCCGAGGCGCTCCTCGATGAACACGGGGAGCTCGTCCACGAACGGGTGAGAGGACTGGCTTCGGGTATCAGTGATGCCGCGGAGGTCGGGGTCACGTCCCAACCGATCCCCGGACGCGATCTGACGTGGCGCATCGGAGTGGCGAAGGTCCCTCTCCCGGACGGCAGGAGCGGTCTCGTGGCGGTCATCGAAGATGTGACCGAGGTGGTGCGCTTGGATCGGCTTCAGCAACTCAATCAGCTTGCGCGAATCGTCGCCCACGAGGTCAAAAACCCACTGACCCCGGTCCGTCTCTGGGTCCAGGAACTCGATCAGGCGAGACGTCGCCAGGATCCAGAGCTCGATGGGCTGCTCGAGGAGGCCTGCCGCGAGATCGCGATTCAGGTCGATCGCCTGCAGGACACTTCGATCTCGTTTTCGAATCTCGTGGCCCTCGAGCATTGGCAACCCGTACGGGTTGATCTCAGCGAGGCCGTGACCGAGCTCAAGGAGGGTCTCGGTGTCCTCGATCGCCGCGGGATCGCCCTCACTAGTGAATTGCCATCGCCGGAATCCGCAACGGTGATGGCGGATCGACAGTGGCTCAAACGCGCGCTTGCGAATCTGCTGCAGAACAGTCTCGATGCTCTCGGTGACGGTCCGGGAGAGATCCGCCTCACGGTGGGTGCGAACGACGGCCTGGCGGTCCTCGAGATCGAGGACAGCGGCGGAGGAGTCAAGCCGGGTCAGCTTCAGGATTTGTTCTCGCCTCATTTTTCCACCACAGCGTCCGGCAGCGGCCTGGGCCTGGCACTGGTTCACCAGGTTGTGACCCGGTGCCAGGGAACGGTCAAAGCCGAGAACGGCTCCCGGGGTCTGCGGATCCGGATCGAGCTGCCACTTGCGTGAGGGAGGCCATCTCCTCTCTGCTTTTTGTTAGGATGGCGCAATGAAGCCACGAAGCCGGCACCTGGGGGTGTTTTTGACGGGGGCGCTGGTCCTCAGCGCATGCTCCGACCCCAAGCTCGGACAACGGACGACCGATGTCGCCCCGACTCCCCGAAAGACGGTGGTCTGGTTGACCGGAGAGGGAATCGACGCCGAAACGGCGAATGAACTCGCCGCGGTGGGTGTCGACCAACTCGTCGTTCGCCGGGGCGCGATCCTCCTCTCCGGAGGAGCGCCTGTTGTCCAGCTTCTGCCGGCACCGCCGGTGGAAGGACCGATCCCGACCGCGGTCGCGCTGAATATCCCTCACCCCGTATCGGAGGAGAACGTCGATGCCGCGGACGCCGTCTGGGCCGCCCTCGAGACCGATTTCGGAAATCGTCTACCGTCGGAACTCATCCTCGATTTCCCCGAACTCGGGGAGGGAACCGGCGAATTCCTGTCGCGTCTGGCGGCCCAGTCCGGTCTGGCGGTGATCCCCATCCTGCGGGTGTCACAGATCGAAACCGAGCTCGGTCAGGCCGCGGCGAAGGCCGCTCATAGTTGCATCGTTCCTCTCTTCGGCCCCCAGGACGACGATCTCCGTGGTCTTGATGATCTGAATACCCAGCCGTTGTCAGTTCGGTTGGCCGCCCTCAGAGATCTCGGTGTTCGAGTCCGAGTCGCGGTGTCGCTGCGGCCCCGGACCGAACCCGCCGTCGATGATTGGGCCCAGGACATCGACGCCTTGACTGACGAAGCTTCCGCCGAGATCAATCGGACCTCGACTCTGGACCGCAGCTTCGTGACCAAGCGGCCCCTGACGTGGGGTGGGCGATCGTTCGGCGCCGGTCAGACCATCGCGGTGGCCTGGGTTGATGCAGCCAGACTCGGCTTGTTTCTGACTGATGCTCACCGCACGATTCTCCCTGAGGTGGGGGGCTGGGATCTGGTCTCGTTGCCGCCGTTGGGATCCAATCTCGGGCTCGATCGCGAGGAGCTCATCCGCTATCTCGGGGGTGAGGGTCCCGGTCCGGTGATCGAGGTTCGACTCGAACGAAGTGATCGCAATTTGACGGTTCGTCTCACCAATACCAGTGTTTTCCGCAGTGCGATCACGGGTTTCGGGAACTGGGTCCAGGTGGAAGTCGCATCGGGGGCGCTCGTCGCGACCTCCCGCGGGAGCTTCGATCGTGTCATTCTCGGATCGATGGACCGAGGACAGTGGCGCCCGAATCCGCCCGGCGCACCCGACGCGGTTCGGTTTGTCGAAACCTACTTCGCGCCTGGTGAAGAACTCAAGACCGGCTCGATCCGCCTGCCCTCCTCCCGTAGCAAGGTCACGGTTCGATGGCAGATCCAGCTCTCGGATGGAAGCACTCTCACCGGAGTTGCGGAATAGTCGCGCGGAAGCGCGAGGCCAGCGACCTGCAGGTGTTATCGGTTGGCCGCCGAGCTTGATGCAAGAACCTTGAAATTTTCATCCTGCACACCTCCACCCCGCGAGGCACATTGGAACCGCAAAGACGCGAAGCGCGCCGAGGTACCGCCAAGCGTCGCAGGTGTTGACCCGGGCTCCCTCCGATCCGGGAGGTTTGGATGGGTCAATGAGATGGCTTCGCGGCGGCTTTGCGATCCTGGCGTCTTTGCGGTTCCAATCTGCGCCGAATCAACCCGCGCGGTCGACCCCGCGTGTCGCTCTGAACACCACCACGCCGCGATACCGCGCTCAAAGTGAATTGTAGGGGCGGTTTTTCTCGCGGCCTGATTCTCAGCATCTGTTCGAGGCTCAGCTTGCAGCCGACAGTCCTACGCTCAATCCACCTTTTGGAGTGCGAAGGGGTAGATCGGCCTGCCCTGCTGACCGTACTTGAGTTCGAAGCCGGTGATCGGGAGCCCGGCGAAGGCCTCGGCGGGATCGAGGGTGGAAAAGCCCGGCGCTCCCTGCAGGACCTCGGAGATGACCTCCGCATAACCTTCGTGGTCGGTCTTGACGAGCAGGAGACCGCCCGGGATGAGAGCCGCATTGAGGGCCGCGACGACATCCGCTTTGATCAGGCGTCGTTTGTGGTGGCGCTTTTTCGGCCAAGGGTCCGGAAAGAGGATGAAGAAGCGTTCCACCGACTCTTTGGCGAGCAGCCGGAAGAGCAGATCCTCGGCCGTGGTGCGGAGCAATCTGACGTTGGAGACCCCGCGCCGGGCTGCACGGTCACAACAGAGGCGGTGGTACTTGCCGGCCCTCTCGACCGCGAGGAAGTCACGCTGAGGCTGATCGGCAGCGAGTTCGAGAAGAAACTTGCCCTTCCCGGAGCCGATCTCCACATCCACCGGCGCGGATCGACCGAAGATCTCGGGCCATCCCAAAGGAACCCCGACCTGGTTGAGGTCGAGATCGATCATGACTCCGGCGGGATTTCCTCGAGACCGAGATGCTCCATCCTGATTCCGGCTTCTTTGGCGAAGGCGAGCACCTTATCGTCCCGATAAAACTCACCATAGAGAACCGTTCGGATGCCCGCATTGACGATGAGCTTGAAACAGTTGAAACACGGCGAAGCGGTCACGTAGATCTCGGCGCCCTCGAGACGAACCCCGTTGTGGGCGGCCTGGACCAGCGCATTGGCTTCGGCGTGGACCGTCCGGACGCAGTGGTCGTTCTCCATGAGGCAGCCGACCTCGGTGCAGTGTGGCGCCCCCCGGATGGAACCGTTGTAGCCCGTCGAGAGTATGCTCTTTTCACGGACGATCACTGCGCCGACGTGCTTCCTCGGGCAGGTCGACCGGGTCGCCGCCTGGATCGCCAGATTCATGAAATAGCGTTCCCAGGAGATGCGCTTCGGCGTGGAGTCTTGGGTCAAATCAACTCGCTCGCGGCAAAGAAGAACGCGTTCTCGATGGCGGCGTTCTCGTCCGAGTCGGAACCATGAATCGCATTGCGCTCGATGGACTCGCCATAAAGAGCGCGAATCGTTCCCTCATCGGCATCGGCCGGGTTGGTCGCGCCCATGGTCTTGCGGAGATGCGGCACAGCATTGTCGCGCTCCAACGAGATGACCCACACCGGTCCGGAGGTCATGTATTCGACGAGGTCTTTGTAGAACGGTCTCTCGGCGTGGACCGCATAAAAGGCCTGCGCCTGATTCGTGCTGAGGTGGGTCATCCGGCCGGCGACGATGCGAAAACCCTCCCCCTCGAGATGAGCGATGATCTTGCCGATGTTGCCGTTCTCCACCGAGTCAGGCTTGATGATCGTGAATGTGCGATGATTCATATTGCCTCCGGGTCCCGTTGTGGGGCCGGCAGGGATGATACACGAGAACGGACGTGTTCGCGGCAACCGGGAGGTCGGCAATGAAGATCACAGCATCGACCCACGGCGACGTCACCGTGCTCGAGCTTGACGGAAATCTGACCATCGGTGCCGCCGACGAGACTTTCTCCGGTGTTGTCGATCGACTGCTCGAGAGGGGCCGCACGATCATTGTTCTCGATATGAAACGCGTTCCATTGGTTGATTCCACGGGGCTGGGCTCGCTCGTCCGAACCCATCACCGGTGTGTCCAGGCTGGGGGAGAGATTCGGCTCTCGAACATCGGATTCGACGTCTGGAAACTTTTCGAGGCTGCCCACCTCACGGGCGTCATCCCGATCTTCGAAAACCGGGGGATGGCGATAGACGGACGCAGCGAACCCTAGAAGTGTGGAGAAGGTAGAATCGGATTGGGTCGAGGAGTCACACCTCGGCATCGTCGATACCTCAAAGGAGAGAATGCAACATGAAAACTGCGTTGATCGCCACCGCGATCTTGACCATCGTCGCCGGAGGAGTCGCTGCTGAACCCTCGATCGAAAATGGTGGAAGCCCGCCCCAGATGGCCATGGAGATCGTCGGTGAGGACGTCTATGAGTCCTACGCATCTCCAAATCCGTATCGTGGGGTTTCCGGCCAGAGTGGGCCTCAACTCGTCTGGTCGGATGTTCTCTACCATTCCAATGCGAGTTACATCTGTCCCCACTTCGGTCAAATGGACCTCGGGGAAGGTGATTTTGTCATCGTCCGCTCGCCCGACGGCTCGCGGAAATGGCGGTACGAACTCACCGGGGTTGATGGATTGGGGCGGAGCGACGATGGATTCTGGGGTATTCACATCGCCGGAGACACCGCCGTAGTGGAGCTTTGGAGCGCCGGGACCGAAGGCGGCTTCGGCTACGTCATTGATCGGTTTGCCAGAGGCTTCACGCGCGAGGAGGTCGAGGGGACCACTTTCCCCGAGGGTATTGTCGGCACCGATGATTCGGAGTGGGCCCCGTGCTATGAAACCACCGACCCGATGGTCTACGACAAATCACGGGCGGTGGCGAGGATGCTGGTCAATGGTTCGGGACTGTGCACCGGATGGCTGGTCGGTAATGAGGGTCACTTTTTGACCAACAACCACTGCATCAGCACCCAGGGCCAGGCGTCCAACACAAATTATGAGTTCATGGCCGAAGGCGCGACCTGCGCGACCAATTGCTGGCAACTCCAGTGTCCCGGGACGATCGTGACCACATCGGGCACGCTGACCGGCACTTCCTACGACTATGACTACGCATTGGTGCAGCTGTCGGTGAATCCCTCGGCGACGTATGGGTTCTTCACCCTCCGTGCGGATGGTGGTTTGCTCGGTGAGCGCCTCTACATCCCGCAGCATCCGGCGGGTTGGGGCAAGAAGATCGCGTTGTACAGTTCGCACGCCTCGGACCCCGGACACCCGATTGTCGTTTCCAAGAACTACGGTGGGTGCGGAACCCGTCCGGGCCCCGATATGGCCTATCGTGCGGACACCCAGGGTGGATCGTCCGGATCACCGGTGGTCGCCTACAGCGATCATCAGATCATTGCTCTCCACCACTGCGGCAGCACTTCAATCAACACCGGCGTGTTGATTGAACAGGTCATCGCCGACCTCGGGACTGCGCTTCCCCCGAGCGCGTTCCTGGATCCGACCCTGGTCTTCGCCGACGGATTCGAGACGGGAAACACCGCCGGCTGGAGCTGGGTAGCACCGTAATCTGACAGGACCGATTCTGAACTCGACCCGGAGAGCTGATGCTCAGCTCTCCGGGTCTTTTTGTATTTGTTTTGTTATGAAGTAGTTAGCTTGGGCTGCGTCATTGAGTGTTGGTTTTTGCGGACCAGTTGGCCCGGTCGGATGGACCGTCCTGAGACGGCCTGTCCCAGGATCGAACAGATGGCGACCGACCGCAGGCCACCCATGCTTCGGAAAAGCTGGCACCATCCTTGCTTCTAGCTGGGCGTGGAGGCCGAAATGGAAGAACGGCGCAGACATCCGAGACACCAACCGTCGCACGACATCACCGGAAAAGTGAAGTCGACAATGGACTTCAGAGTCGTCGATATTTCCGAAGGTGGCGTCCAGGTAGAAACTCGGCTCGGGCTCCCTCCTGCAACGATCTGCGAACTCAAGGTCTCGTCATTCGGTACTGACTTCACCATCAAGGCGGAAGTCCGCCGCTGCCGTGCCCAGCTCACGAAGACCGACTCCGGATGCAAGGTGGCCTACCGGTCGGGACTCGAATTCGTCGGATTGGATCAGACCGGGCAAACAACCATCAGACAACTGATCTTCAACTGTTGCGGCAATGACGAGGCTCACGAGGGATCGGTGGCCGTAACCCAGGGAGCGGTTGTATCGGGATCTTTGTATTCAGTGTGACGTCGGCGCCGCGTCTCGCCCTCCGAGCGGACCGATGTCCAACTGTCCGCGGGACCTCAGGGTCCCGCGGTTCTTTTTGTTTTGGCTTCGCCGTGCGAAACCTGGTGGAGGGCGTGAGGTTGTTATTTCCTGCGCAGAATGACCACTCGCGAGGCACCGCCCTTGAGATCCCGCTCGATAGCGAAGTCGTCAGGCAAGGCCGCTTCGAAATCGGCCCTTGCCGGGCACTCGAGGCACAGCGTTGCATCATCGGATGTCAGCCCCGCTCTGACCGCCGCGACCAGCGCGTCCAGGCCGTCGGTCCAGGTCTCGAAGGGCGGGTCGGCCCAGACGAGATCGAAGATCCGTCCGCGATCCTCGAGGTCCGCCACCGCGGTTGCCGCGGTCCGGTTCATCACGAGGCCGCGATCGCGTCCGACTCCGAGCGATTCCAGATTGTCCTTGATGAGTTGTGCGGTCTTCCGGTGAACCTCGACAAAGACCGCTTCGGCGGCGCCTCTTGAAAGGGCTTCGATCCCAACGGCGCCGGTGCCGGCAAAGAGATCGAGTACCCGTGCGCCGGTTGTGGTGTTCCCGAGGACAGCGAAACTGCGCTCGCGCATGGAGTCGGGTGTCGGGCGGAGTTTCTGGCCCTTGGATGGACCCCTGAGCCGCCGTGATCGCCACTCTCCGCCTGTCACCCTCATGGATTGGGCCCGATGACCCTGAGAACGATGTCGACGCGGTTCTCCACGGCAACGGTATAGGACACCGGCCCGTTGACCTGGCTCAGAACGATGGTGCCGTCTTCGTCGATCGCCGTGACATAGGCCTCACCTCCCTGACGCAGTTCAACACGGTCGCCGAGGGCGGGTTCCCACCTTTTTATCTCGAACTCGCCGGGGAGGGTGGCCATGGCCCGATTTTCGATATCATCGATCATGGACGCGATCTTCGCGGCCGGGAGACTGAGGGATGCCAGGGGCGAGTACTCGAGGATTCGTGGTGCGTTCGGCCCGACGTGGAGGATGAGTCTGGTGACGCTGTCCCGGCTCTCCACATCGGAGGTGATCGGTTCGTGGCCGATATTCTTGGCGCACTCTTCCATTGCCTGTAGATAGACCATGTGCTCGTCGAAGTTCAGCGTTGCCTGGTGAATGAAATTTTCGGTGTCGGATCGGATCGACACGATGACCACGTGGTTGGAGAAGAGGGTGACGCGGGTGGTTCGCCCGCGATGGTCGGTGATCCTTTCCACCACCGGCACCGGTGCCTGAGCCGTCGCCGAGAGCACGGCAACCAGCAGCACTGCGGTGATGAGGACACAAACTCGAGCCTTCATCTCGACGCCTCCTCGTGGTCCCTTCTCGCCGTTTCAAGTGCGAACTCCATGGACTGGTTTTCCTTGATCTCTCCATCGACGATGGCGTCTCGGGTCTGAATCAGCGCTCGGCCCACCCAGGGACCGGGCTCGATACCCGCGGCGATGAGTTGCCGGCCCGTGACCTGGGGTCGGACACGGACCGAGGCCGCGACAGCATCCGCGATCCTCCGTCGGGCCGCGAGATCGATCCCCGCCATGGCCAGGAGGACAACCTCCGGGTACTGTCCCTCAACCGTTCGGACACGGGTCGAACGTCGAAGCGACGGTGCGCTGGCCTGCTGAATTTCCGCCACCCCTTTGTCGAGGTTGAGCATCCTTCGCCGTTGCTCTCCCGTGAGTTGGAGACGATCGGCCATCCGCTGAGTGACACCGTTGCCCGCTTCGAGGGCGAGACCGCCAAGGAAGAGGAGCCACCTCTCGGGAGGCTCCCCGAGCTCCTCGAGTTCGAACCAACCGAGTTGGCTCTCGACCTCCAGGAGATTGGCGCCGACGGAAGCCGACCAAACCAGGCCCTCGCAGATCGCCGGCAGCAGACCGAGGTCGGCCAACAACTCGATGGCGTATGTCGGGTGACTCTCGTTGAGCAGGCTTTCGAGTTCCCGGCGCAGACGCTGCCCGGAGAGGCGGTCGAAGACACCTTCGTCGACCGCGGTCGTGATGAGGTTCCGGGTATCGGATGCGATGGTGAAGTCGAGCCTTCGTGCGTAACGCACGGCGCGGATGGCGCGGGTCGGATCGTCGATGAACGAGAGCGAATGGAGAACCCGGATCTCGCGTCGCTGGAGGTCCATTCTGCCGCCAAAAAAGTCGATCAGCTCGCCGTGCTTTTCGCCGTGGAGGGCGACCGCGAGAGAGTTGATGGTGAAATCGCGGCGATAGAGATCCTGGCGGATGAGGGAGGTCTCGACTTCGGGCAGTGCGGCCGGGGTGCGGTAGAACTCGGTGCGAGCCGAGGCGATATCGACGCGATGACCGTCCGGAAGCGTGACCACCGCCGTCAAGAACGGCGTGTGCGGGTGGCAACGCCCATCGACATAGGCCGCGAGGGCATACGCGAAGTCAATGCCGGATCCCTCGACGACGAGGTCGACATCCTCATTCTTTCGGCCGAGGAGGAGGTCCCTCACCATGCCGCCGACCAGATAGACGGGGATGCCGACCGTGTCCGCTACAGCTTTGGCGGTGGCCAGGAGTTCTCGCACCCAGGGAGCGGTCTTCTCCCGAAGGAGGCGGGAGATTGACTGGCTCACGGGTCGCGCGCCGGCCATTCGGTGATCGAGGACCGAACCTGCGGCGTGTTGCCGCTCGAAGAGGCGGCGGAAGAGCTCCATTCTGGTGACGATACCGACCGGCCGGTCGTTCTCCTCGACCACGACAAAGCGGTACGAGCGCTCGAGGAAGAGATCGCGCAGTTCGGCAAGCGATGCCGATGACGGGACGATGGGAAGATCCGGTTGCATGATCGAACGGACCGGCCGCTTCGCCATCCCGTGGCCGAGGGCCCGGTCGAGAATCTGCCGGGTGACCATGCCGCTCAATGCTCCATCGGCTTCCTTGACCGGCATGGCGTTGAGCCGGAGGTGGTTCATCCTCTCTTTGCTGGTTTCCACATCGTCATCGGCTTCGACGGAGAAGACGTGCCGGTTGGCCACGTCGATGGCGGTGGCCGGGGGCGGGAGGTCTTCGGCGAGGGCCCTGAGGAGCTCTTCGCGAATCTCGACCGGCATACGGTCGGCGACGCGGGCCGACGCCGCGGTGGCGTGGCCGCCGCCGCCGAAACGTTGCGCCACCTCGCCCAGGTGGAGACCCTGAATACGGGCCCGGAGAATCAGATTGATGTTAGGCGGCTGGACGAGCATCACGATTCCGACCGGAAGCTCGAAGGTCTCGACCCAGCGGTGGACGACGTAGGCCGCTTCCTCGTGGTACTGATCGACCTCGACCATGGCGAGGGAGACCGGGATGTCGTTGATGGAAAACTCTTCAGCAGCCTCGACGATGCGGTTGAGCAAGGCGAGCTGCTCGGGTTGGAGACCCTTGAGAACCCAGCGGCGCACCCAGGCCAGAGAGCCGCCCAACTCCACCAGACGCGCGACCACCCGGAGGTCGTTGGCGGTGGTCTCACGATAGGACAGACCGCCGGTGTCTTCGTAGATGCCCATCATCAGCAGTGAGGCTTCCTCTTCGGTGGGTTCGATGCCCCTCTCTGCGAAGAGGTCCGCCATGATGGTGCAGGTCGCGCCCACCGGTTTGAAAATGGTGGAGTCGGCCTCGATGGCGTCAATGCGTTCCTCCTGGTGGTGATCGATGAGATCGATGGGGCAGTTGTCCCGCTGAATGAGATCCCAGACCTCACCGAGGCGGGCCGGGGTCGAGGTGTCGACCACCACCGCGTGCTCGATGGTCTCGCGGCGGGCGCGGCGGAGCTTGAGTTCCGGGAAGGTCAGGCCGGTGTCCGAGAGGAATCGCCGGACCGCGGCTTCGTGTGAGCCGGGGAAGAGCACTTTGTGGTCGGGATAGAGCCGCACCGCACACACCGCCGCAGCGAAGGCGTCGAAATCGGCCGAGAGATGAGTCGTGATGATCCGCACGCCCTCATTGTAGGTCATGGTCCCGCGTCCGCTGCCGCTGCCGCTGTTCCGGCCACGGACGCGGCCACGGGTACGGCCCCTGTCCCGGTTGCTGCCGTTGTTCCGGACCCTGCCCTCAGCGCCGGCCTTCTGGGCCGCCTGGACGCATTGGCGTCCCGGCGTCCCGCCGGCGATGGTGGTGTACCGACGCGGGTTGGTTCCATCGCCCACGAGACGTGGTCGCTACAAAGGGCGCTGCGATGGTTGTAGCGCCGGCGTCCCGCCGGCGATGGTGGTGTACCGACGCGGGTTGGTTCTAT
>CAVWAW010000020.1:0-180290 GCA_963753035.1 uncultured Acidobacteriota bacterium
GCTCGCTCGTCATGCGGAAACGAACGTGCCCGCAGGTGCACACGCCTTCGTGAATGGGTGAACTCTCGGTATCCATTAGCAACCTCCGGATCTCTCGCTGCGATGGAGTTTCTCATGGACCGGCGCGCTCCTCGGCTGACGCGCGGGATCTCACCTCTCGATCCTGGACGCACTGAAGACCATCGCGTCGATCCAGAACGCAGGGTCTTCGTGATCGGCCTCGTGGAGGTCAGATTCCGCTGTTGATTGGAGATCGACACAGCCGTTTGCCACCGATTTTTCCGGAACACGAAGATCGATGGGGCAGATCCCACCCCGGTCGTTCGTCACCCATGCGGTGGTTCCCCGGGCGACCACTTTCTGAGCGCTGCCGGGAAGATCGATCACACCGATCTCCACCGGTGATTCCGGCACGCTCATGTCGACGATCCGCACCCCACCAACCCGGCCGCGACGACCACCACCGATCCGCTAACAGCGACACCGCCGACCCACCCTGGAACCTCGAGCACACCGATCTCAGTAGGTCTCTCCGGGTTGCCTAAATCGATCACTCGCAACCCGTGGTACCCATCGGCCACAAAGCAGTGGCGCCCACCACTGCCACCGCTCCGACAAATCCGTGAGTATCGATCCGGCTCACCTCGATGGGATTGCTGGGATCTCCAATGTCAAAAACACCGAGCCCCGCGTATCCGTCGGCAACCAACGCGAAATCGCCCGTGACCGCGACACGCGACCCATGATCACCGGTGGCGATGACTGCTGGATCCGAGCAACACTCGCCGGAGCCACCGGCGACGATCATGGACGCGGTGAGCAACACCGTCTCGCATAACATCAATTTTGAACCTCATTCCGTTTACGGGGGATGGTCCATTCATGTCATGAGTCACAACGCTGCCGCTGCACCATCGGGCGCAGGATCATTCGCGGACAGCGCGCAACCTCGGGGTGTCGGGTTTGACATTGTGCCGGATCGACCTCCCGGCGCCTCGTCACGCAACGCACAATGTCATACCGGGCTCCCCGGGAGGCGCGATACGGTCTGCTGTTCTGGCTCAGAGACAGGCCGCCGGCGCGCCATCGGCGTGGTCGCAGCCCTTCAATCCACCACCCGAGCGACCACGCTGCTCGGGCGACGCTGGGTCGCCAAGGGCGGCCCAGAAGGCCGGGGTTGCGGGTGCCGGCTTCAACTCGGGCACGGGCACGGTCGGGCTCGGACGCGGACGCGTATGCTGACGCTGACGCGGGATGTCATACTCTCCGCAGATCCCCACGGAGGTGGCCATGGACTTCGCCCTCGACGAACAGCAGCAGATGGTTCAGGAGATGGTGCGCTCCTTTGCCGAGGAGCGGGTTCGGCCCGGTGCGGCCGAACGCGACCGTACGGGCGAGTTTCCGCACGAGATCTTCGCCGAGATGGGCGAGCTCGGACTGCTCGGGATGATGGTGCCCGAGGAGTACGGCGGCGCGGCGATGGATCTGCTGTCGTATCTGATCGCGGTCGAGGAATTGGCGCGGGTCGACGCCGCCGTCGCGGTCGGGATGACCGTGACCAACTCGGTGTGCTGCTGGCCCATCATGACCTTCGGCACCGAGGAGCAGAAGGCGGAGTTCCTGCCGCAGCTCGCCTCGGGCGAGACCGTCGGCGGCTTCATGCTCACCGAACCCAACGCCGGGTCCGATGCGGCGAGCCTGACCACCCGCTATCGGGACGAGGGCGACCACTGGCGGCTCGACGGCGCCAAGGCGTGGATCACCAACGGCGAGGTCGGCCGGTTCTTCATCTGTCTCGCGACCAGGGACCCGGCCCTCGGTCCCAAGGGGATCTCATCCTTCATCCTCGACGCCGACCAGGACGGGGTCGTCTTCGACCCGCCCGAGGCCAAGATGGGGCTGCGCTCATCCAAGACCTGCATGGTCACCCTCGATGGCGCGCGGGTCCCGAAGACCGCCATGCTCGGCGCGGAGGGCAAGGGCTTCGCCATGGCGTTGGCCACCCTCGACCACAGCCGGCTCGGGATCGCCGCCCAGTCGGTGGGGATCGCCACCGCCGCCCTCGAGGAGTCGCTGCGCTACGCCCGCGACCGCAAGCAGTTCGGCAAGCCGATCATGGAGCACCAGGCCATCGCCTTCCAGCTCGCCGATATGGACACCGAGATCGATGCGGCGCGCGGGCTCATGATGCGTGCGGCCTGGGCCGCCGGTCAGCCCGGACGCCACTCCCGCGAGTCGGCGGCGGCCAAGCTCTTCGCGTCGGAGATGTGCAACCGCGTGGTCGGCCAGGCGATCCAGATCCACGGCGGCTACGGCTTCTCGTCGGAGTACCCGGTGGAACGCTTCTTCCGCGACGCCCGGGTCGTGACCATCTACGAGGGCACCTCCGAGGTCCAGCGGCTGGTCATCGCGCGAGCGCTCGCAGAGCGCGCGAAGACCGCTCTGAGCGCAGCGGCAGCGGCAGCGGCAGCGGCAGCGGCAGCGGCAGCGGCAGCGGCAGCGAACAGTGCCACACCCGCCTCGGATGTCAACCGCCCCGGGAAACCAGAGATGCCGTGCGGCGGGGTGCCGGGTACGCCATTGTGCAGGATCGACCATCCGGCACCGCCACGCGCCACGCACAATGGCGTACCGGGCTCCCTCGGGAGGCGCCTCGAGGTCAATTCTCCCGGCTACGATGGAGGCCGCCGCTCGCCCAATCAGCGTGGTCGACGCCCTTCCCGTCACCACCGAACGACCACGCTGATTGGGCGACGCTGGGACGTCCGACGTCCCAGAAGGCCGGGGTTGACGGAATCACGGGCCAAAACCGTATCCCTCGCGAAGCTCCCTGGTTTCCTCCACGCGACACCGACGAGGCTCCGATTCTCACTGTTGGCCGAGGGAGCCACCCGTTGCATTGATCGGCAACAACGATTCGCCTTTGCCGGAGAGTTTCGCCGCCGAACAATTAAACAAATGGCACCCCGTTCGAGAAAATGCCGCCACGAGTCAGACAACCCTCAACCAACGCCATGCCCACTCTCAATTGCGATGGCTTTGCGCATCTTTGCGACGGATGCTCTTGGCGGTCTTTGCGATTCAACCTTGCGATGGTACGATGGACCCACCCTGACCCACGACCCCTGCATCCTGCGTACTGCATCCAGCATCCAGCATCGAATGCGATACCATCACCCCCCATGACAGACCACGACTACACCACCCTGCTCACCGAACTCGCCGACGAACACCGCCGCCGATCACCGCGATCGGCCGAGATCCACGAACGAGGCGTGCCGCCATCTCGTCGACGGCGGCAGCCACGGGATCCGGCTCATCGAACCGTTTCCGCCGAGGATCACCGAGGCCGGGGCGGCTGGATGATGGACGAGGACGGCCACCGGATCCTCGATCTCTGGCAGGGCCACATGGCCAACGTCCTCGGCCACAACCCCGAGGTCGTCACCTCGGCCCTGAGCCGATGCCTTCGCGGACGGATTCGGCACCCAGAGCGGGATGGTCGACGCGCTCCAGGCAGAGCTTGCCGAACTCGTCTGCCGGCTCACCGGCGCCGAGCAGCTGCGTTTCACCACCAGCGGCAGCCTTTCGACCATGTACGCGGTGCTCATGGCGCGGTCGTTCACCGGCCGCGGCATCGTCATGAAGGCCGGCGGCGGCTGGCACGGCGCGCAGCCCATGCTGCTCAAGGGCGTCGCGTACCGCGACGGCGGCGTCGGGTTCGACGGCGTCGATTCCAAGGGACTCCCGTCGTCGCTCACCGATCGGATCGTGGTCACCAACTACAACGACCCGCAGCGCCTGGCCGACGATTTCGCCGAGGTCGGCGACGACCTCGCGTGTCTCATCCTCGAACCCATGCTCGGCGCCGGCGGGACCATCGCCGCCACCACCGAGTACCTCCGACTCGCCCGCGAGCTGTGCACCAAACACGGGGCGCTGCTCATCCTCGACGAGATGATCACCGGCTTCCGCTTTCATCCGGGCGGGCTCGGGGCGCTCCACGGCGTGACCCCGGATCTCGCCATCTACGGCAAGGCCCTCGGTGGCGGGATGCCCGTCGCGGCCGTGGCCGGTCGCGCCGAGGTCATGGCCGAGGCGGGTCGCGCAACCGGACCGAGGGTCGCCTTCTCCGGCGGCACCTACTCGGCCCACCCCTCATCCATGCTCGCGGCCAAGGTCTTCCTCGAGCACCTCGAGGATCACGCCGATGAGATCTACCCCCGGCTCGGCGAGATCGGGGCGGCCATGCGGCGGGGTTTCGAGTCGGCCTTTGCCGAGGCCGGCATCCTCGCCCGGTGCACCGGCGCGGTCGACGAAGTTGGGCTGCGGCAGCTCCATGGTCACGGTGCATTTCCCCCACGACGAATCCGTCGTCCTCGACACACCCGGAGGCGGTCTTCGATCCCCAGCGATGCGACATCGAGCTGCGGGAGAAGGTGCTCGGCCTCGCGCTGTTGGTGGAGGATGTCCACCTGCTGCTCGCCCACGGCGCCGCCTCGACTGCCCACACCGAGGACGATGTGGCGTTCCTTACCGACGCTTGCCGGAAGGCAGCGGAGCGCATCGCCCAACACCGGTGAAACTGAGGTCTCCCAATGACACCCGCGCCAGTCGCCGGGTCGCACAATGAAACCGCAAAGACGCCAGGATCGCTAAGCTGCCGCGAAGTGATCTCATTGACTCATCGCACTCCCCGGAATTGAGTCCGTTTCCCGAATCGGAGGGAGCCCGGGTCAGACAGCGACGCTTGGCGGTACCTTGGCGTGCTTCGCGTCTTTGCGGTTCCATTGAGCCTCGCGGTAAAGATCGCAGGTTCTTTCCATGGGTAGGCGCCGCCTCGCGGCGTGGCGTTGCTCAGAATGACAGGGATTGGTTGCTCAGTCATTCCTTGAGTAGGCGCCACCTCGCGGCATGGTGGTGCTCAGGGTGATGTTGGGTCGAGCTCTCTCCGAGCTCGATTCTTGAGCTTTTAAATTGGCTCGGCTGACGGCTTCCCCGAGGTGCCTCAGTGCTTGTGGCCGGCTTCCTCGCCGAAATAGGCCTCACGGAACATCTTGGTCATCTTGCGCAGGTTCTCGATTTCCGAGAGATTCGTGCCCTGCTTGGCCTTCATGGCGTGGATCTGGATGGCGTGGAGAATGGCCAGCTTGTGGATGTACTCGTTCATCGCCTTCTCGTCCTCGTGGTCGACAGCGGGTTTGATCCGCTGGGCCATGAAATAGGCGGTGACGATGTCCTGGATCTCGGTCGCGTGGACCTCTTTGTTGTCAACCCAGCGCACGAGTTGGTTGTAGTCCACCGGCGAGGCCTTCGAAATCTCCATGATTTTGTTCATGGACTTTTCGACGGTCCCGATGTGCTCTTCGATGAGTTGGACGCGAAGTTCGTCGTCATAGATCCCGCAGGGGATCTGACAGTGGGCCGAGGCGGGCACGGCGGTGGTGATCAGGGCGAGGACGACGATGGACGAGATGGCAAAGCGTTTCATGACAACCTCCAGAATGTGGTCGCCCTCTGCAACCACCGCGAGCCGCCCGGTATTTCGTGTGAAAGTCCCCGCAGCTATTCCCACTGGAGGGGATATTTGTTGTAAATGCGTATGGTCAAGTCGTGCCCTTGGATCTTGGCCTTCAAACTGACATAGCGGTTGAGCACATCGTCGCCGTCAACGAGCTCGCTGGAAATGTACTCGTAGGACCCGTTCTTCTTGCTGAGGCCCTTATCCTTCAAAAACTGCAGAAACGCCTTTTCCGAGTCCTGGGACGCCGAAGCGGGGTGGCCGACGAAAAAGTAGGCAATGGCCTCCTCCTCGTCCGAGATCGCGCCACTATCGAGATTCGCAAAGACCTTCTCCACCCGATCCACCGAGTACTGGTGGAAGGCCCGCTGGTCGGTTTCCTTGAAGTACTTCACACCATAGATGATCAGACCGATCACCACACCGACCATGACGAGTTTTTTGAGACTCATATCCACCTCTTTCTCGCGTTGATCCGAGCACCGGCCTTTCTTCGATCATACCGCCGATCAGGTTTCGGCGACCAACGCTGGTCAAATACAGCCATGCTTTTGAGACAACCGACCATGCAACTGGGCTGATATCTTAGACCTAGTTGCCCGCAACCTCCAGCCGGTGCCCCGCCGAGTAGGCGGTGAACTCGGGGGCGTACATACTCTGGAGGGTGGCGGGGCCGACCTTGAAGGCGCCAGCCATATTGGCCCGGAGGCGGTACTTGAAGGAGTACTCGCCGGCCGGGAGCCACTCGAAGAAGAAGTTGGTCCCGGAATCTCGGATCTCCTCGTACCAGCCGATCCCGAGATCCCACTTGTACTGCGAGTGCAGCGTCTCCGGCTCGAAGCCCGCGCCGCGCGGATCGCGGAGGTGGACATACTCAGCGGCGTGTTTGGCGCTGATGGAGAGGTGGACCTCGACCTGATCGCCGGGGGCGAGCTCTTCGCCGTCAGCGAGAGGGCGCAGCACCCAGCGATTGCCGTCGTTGAACCGTCGGAAGTACTGCCGGGTCACGGCGAAGAGATCGCCCCTCGCCTCTTCGGGGAGCTTCTCGGTGGAGAAGTGCCAGGTCGCCGAAGCGAAGGCGAAACCCTTGGCCTGCTTCTCGACGATGATCGTCGACATGGTCTTTGGATCGACCTCGGGGCCGGGCACAATGACCCGGTTCCGCGCGCCGGTGTACTCGTCGGGTTCGAAGACCATTTCGGTTCTTCGCGGACCGATGATGACGGTGGCGTCTTCACGGACACCGAGGCCGTCCTCGGCTTCGAGGTAGTGGACCAGCGAGGAGATCACCTCGGCGGTGGCGCGGGTCGATTTCCAGTGGTTGAGCTTCTTGTTGAGCAGCAGCCACTGGACCATCCCGTGCCGGCGGTCGTCGGTAGGGTCGAGTTCCGAGAGAACGCGCAGTGAGAATGCGTGGGTCTCGATGGTGTCGTTGTACCAGAGCCAGGCGCGGTCCTCGGGCGCCCAGTAGGTGCCGAGATCGCGATCGGTCCTGGCCGAGTCCATGACAGCGTCGAAGACCAGCACCGCATCGTCGTGACGGCCGGCCCGCTCCAGCGTCAGAGCGAGATAGCCCTTGAGCAGCGGCGAGTGGTCGCGCCAGTGGCGGAAGCTGAAATCGAGCATGGTCTTGCGGTCGTCGGCGCTGAAGACGCCCCCGGTCCAGCTCTCATCCGGATAATTGGAGAGCACGAAATTGAGATAGGTGACGAACTCCCAGCAGCAGTCGAGACCCACCATCATGTCGACGAGCTCGTCGATATAGTGGCGGTGCATATAGGCCCAGGCACGGATCACCACATCCTTGGGCGCCTCGACGCCGAACTCGAGGCCCTTGGAAAAGCCGTAGAGGATGTAGAGGGTCATGTAGGGCGACGGCGGCCCACCCGGCCACCACGGGAAGGCGCCGAGGGAGGTCTGAGCCTTGACCAGCTTGGCCAGGGCGGCGTCGCGTTCCGCCCGGGCGACCCTCGGGTCGAGGACCTTGATCAGATCGTCGGTCTCTTCGGCGCCACCCCGCGAGGTCCGCAGCCAGGGCGTCTCCTCGAGGGTCATCTTGCGGTTCGGATCGGTGGCGTCCCAGGTCTCGTAGCGGACGTCGCGCTCGGAGAGTTTGGCCGCCATCTTCGCCACCGACGGATATTCGTCGAAGACCCCGGCCGCGATCCCCGTCGACAGGAAACGGTTGAGGGTCTGTTCGGTGCACTCGTAGGGGTAGTCCACCAGATACGGCAGCGCGTTGAGCACCGAGTAGAAGAGCTGGGCGTCGACGCTGACCACGAGCTGATCGTGGATGAGGCTCGGATCGTCATCGACCGCCATATCGGCAAACACGAGTTCACGACGGTCTCGGTCTCTCAGGGTGACAAACTTCGACTGGGCCAGGTGCATCCGGCCGGGCAATACCGGCAGCGGCCGCAACTCGCCATCCGAGAACGCTCCGGCGCGCGCCGTTACCTTGAAGGCCACGGTGCCGACACGGGCCGGTACTTGAACGGGGAAGGTCAGGTCGGCGCCGGCGCCGGCATCGACGGTGAAGGGCACGCCCGTGGTGTCATCGACGGTCAGGCCGAAGAGGGGCCGGAGATCCTCGTCGGTTGAGGGATCGCGAATCTCGAAATCGAGAGCGCCCGAGAACGCCTCCTCGCCGGCATTGTTGACGACGACCTTGATCTCGGCGCGATCGCCCTCGCGCAGGAAGCGCGGGAGGTAGGGCCGGACCATGAGTTCCTTGACGCTCTGGGTCGTTCGGTGGGCCGATCCACCCTTGAGATCGTTGGTGACGGCGTGCAGCCAGACATTCCACTCGGTGACCGAGTCGGGCACCTCGAACTCGATGACGGCCGCGCCGTCGTCGTCGAACAATAGATGGGGTTCCCAGAACGCGGTCTCGGAGAAATTCGAACGCAGCTCCATGGGGGCCTCGTCCGATCCGCCGCCCGAGGTTGCCTTCGATTCGCCGTCGAAATCCTCATTCGCATCCAGGCGATCGCTGATGGAGGCCATTCCTTCGACCGACCGTTCTTCGGCCATCGCCGCCGAAGGCATGGCCTGGACCATCATCTCGCGTCCATCGGCCATCCCCTTCCCGGCGAGATGGAATCGTCCTCGCCGACCCGGGCCACCGACGCCATAGCCCGCGATGGTCTTCAGACGATCACCGCGCAGACCCGGGTATCCCGGAAGACCCGAGAAACCCCAACCTCCCTGCCACACCGGCGAGGCCGAGCCGAGGCTCGACCAGGCGGTCGCGACCGCCGTCCGCGTGGGATAGAGCGAGAGCGGACTCGGCGGCGAGTGCGGCGCGAAGATGTCGAGGGAACGATCGTACATATAGGCCAGCAGCTCGGCCGAGGCGGAATCCACCATGGACTCGTCGTGGCCGCGCACGGTGACCCGGAAGGTCTCCGCGGTTCCCGGCCGCAACCGGTCGCGGAAGGTGGCGAACTCCAAATCGAGCTCACGATCGGTCCACGGCACCATCACGGTGGCGCTCTGCTGCATGAGCTGGAAGTCGTGAACGAGCTTGAGAGTGACTCCGAACCCGCCGCGATCGGCCATGGTCACGGGAAATTCGAACACTCCGCTGCGGCCGGGCCCGATATCGCGTTGCTCGAGCCTCTTGCCGTCGCGGTAGATCTCGAGGACCATCTGCTGCGCTTTGAGGCCGGTGTGGATGAGCAACCGCGCGGTGCCGCCCACCTCCACAGACGATGCCTCGAAGCCGATCACCATGGGCAGGCTGAGGGGTGTCCGGCGCTCGCCGACCACCACCAGTTGCTGCGCAGTCTCGAACATCGCGCCGTAGTCGTCCTCGGTGGTGTAGAGCAGCCGGTAGGCGCCCGCGGCGACCCCGGGCAGATCGATCTCGGCGGCGCCGTCCTCACCGTGGCTGAGGGTTCCAGCGGCAACCTCAGGGCCCTCGGGCCAGGCGGCCATCACCGCCCGGTGGTCGTAGGAGGTATCCCACCGGGCGCGGAGCCCATCACCCTTGCTGGCATAGTCCTCATAACCCGGTCGAACCGGTCGGGTCAGCTCCACCGGCATCGGCGTGTCCTCGGGTTGTTCGAGTTGCACCAACCGCCATGCGGCGGAACCGGCACGCGGGCTGCCGTCGAGATCGGTGCGGACGACATTGAAGGTCGAGCGTTCGTCCTTGGAAAGAAAGCCGAGATCCGAGGCGATGCTGGCCTCCACCGCGACGAAACCCAGGCGGAAGCTGCGTTCGGCCGAGCGGGTCTCGCCGCCCTCGTCGGTCACATCCACCGACAACCGGTAGCGATAGGTCACCCCATCGGCGGCTTCGCGTTCGTCGGCCTCGGGGGTGAATCCGATCTCGAAATCCCCTTCATCACCGAGGTCGCTCTCACCCGAAGCGACAAGCTGGCTTTCGCTTTGAAACGACGGGTACCACCAACCCCACCACCAGGGATAAACCGGTTCACGGGTCACACGCCAACGGACATCGCCGGTGACCACGGGCAGACCGAAGTAGTACTGGACACTGCCGGCCAATTTTGCCGGCCGGTTGAGGCGGAGCGCTTCCGGGGGTTCGCCGATGCTGACTTCGAAAGTGGGCCGTTTGTACTCCTCGACCCGCACCAGAGTATCGCCGCCGAGTGAGGTTCGGAGCCGCCACTGACCGAGCAGCCGTCCGGCGGGGATGTCGAAGCTCGATGAGGCCGAGCCGAACGTGTTGGTCTCGAGTGTGGTCTCGGCCACGACCTCGTGATTGGCGTCGATGAGGCTCACCGAGACCGGGGTCTCGGGCAGGGTCCGGTACTCGAGGTCTTCGCCGCCGCCGCGGTACGCCACCACCTTGAAGTGGAGCTCCTGCTGCGGCCGGTAGACCGAGCGATCGGTGTAGACAAGAGCGGCGGTGCGCGAGGTGCGTTCGTTCTCTGCGTACTGCCAGAGTCCCCTGAGGTCATACGCCAGATTCTTGCCGTTTCGGGCGAGCAGGAAGTGGCGCTCGTGCTTCCATCCGCCCTGGCTGAACTGCACCCGACCGTTGGGATCGGTCGTCCGGGTCGCAACCGCCCGGTGGCCGTTGCGCCAGTCGAACCGGAAGAGCTCGACGCCAACGCCGCCGAGCGCGTTCCCACTCGAACCCGATCGTGCGGTGACTTCGTAGCCGCCGTGGGCCTGCTCGGTCACCAGGACAAGATCAGTAACGAGGAAGTTGACCGCTTGGATGAGATTCTGGGTCTCGGCAAAATCCTGCCGCGGAGAAGCGACGATGAGATAGGCGCCCGGCTCGGAGATCGGCGGTACCACGTAGCTGAGGTGAGAGCGGTAGTCCGGGGTCGGCGGCAGCGTGTGTACCCACTCTGCGACCGGTTGGGACCCGGCCATGATCTCGGGGACCTCACGGTGGCCGGGCAGCAGCTGATTGTCCTGGGCCGACGTGATGACGTCGATGAGATCGTAGGGATAGGCGCGGAAGTACAGATCATCGAGGTTGGCCGAGTTGATCTGGATCGATCTCCGACCCTCGCCATCGGCCTTCATGATCTGGATCGCGTAGTTCGGCGCCTCGATGCCCGCGACCGTGTGATTGCAGCGCTGCCCTCCGATGGACTTCGGGTGACGGTCTCGACCGGCGATGGCGGCGGTGCGGGCCCGGATCAGCGCGTCCGGGGTGTCCTCGGAACGAATGAACTCGGCAAGGAGCGACTGGCCCATGGACCACCACTCGTAGCTCGGGTCAAAGGCGGTCTGGGTTGCTTCGAGGTTTTCCCTGATGGCCAGCCGATCGTGTTTGTTACTAAACGCGGTATTGCAGCGGCGCAGACGCTCGAGCCGAACTTCGAGGGCGGCTTCCGGCTGACCCGACGACTCGTGCCACACCTCGAGATCGTCGAGGACGGCGCCGATCTTGACAAGCGGGTGGACTTCCGGATCGGCGAGATCGAGTCCGGCGGACTCGGCGGGATCTCCGACGAGAAGGGCCGCGAAATCGATTCTGAACACATCGTTGCTCTGGTCCGGCCGCCACAGCGAGGTGTCGGCGAGCAGTTCGGTCCAGAGATAGCTCACGGCATCCCGAAGGGTGCCGCGGATCCTCGGCGGGTAGTCGTTCTGCTCGATGTACCGGGCCAGCACGCCGATGCCCTCGTCGCCCCAGGCCTCGCGTCTCGCCCAAAGCTCACCAAAGGCGCGGTTGGACTCCTCGACGATCTGATCGACATCCCACTTCTTGAGGTCGAGTTCGCCGGAGGTCTCCACCCGCTCGCGTTGGCGGATCTCCCACGAGTAGACGTGGACATAGGTGGCGAGCGCGTGGGCGTAGTAGAGATCGAGCACCGCTCGCGAGATCTCGTCATCGGGCCACGGCGTCTCCTTCAGAAAACGCACCGCGGTTTCATAGCCGTGCAGGGCGCTGCGCAACTTGACCTGCTCGACAATGGCGCGGGTCCACTCCGGGGAGTCACCCTTCGCCGCCGCGCGGACGCGGATGGCCTCGACGACATCGAAGGCCGCCTCGAACTTCTGTTCGTTCTGCAAACGTTGGACTTCGTCCCAGTTCAGCTTGTCCTCCTCGACCACCATCCGACCCGACGGGGCCTCACCATTGTCGCTCGGCCCCGCAGCAACCTGGAGACCGACCACGCCGAATGCAACGGCGATGGAGATGGGAACAAGGATGATCGGAGCCAAACGACGAAGGGATAGCATTTTTTGCATGGCACCAGTTTAGACACAGCAGCGGCGGATTAGTTCCCTCTGACCGTTTACGCGGCATTTCACAAAGCGCGATGGGAGGGGAGCCAGGCACGCAACTTTGTACGCGGCGTAAAAAGTTGGAGCCAGGCACCTGGCCCGCGTGCTATCGAGGATGCGCGGTCTTGGCCTCGACCGGACGTGCCGTCTCAAACGATTTTGGGATCCCACCCTCAATTGAACGCGTCCCATTTCGGGCCCAAACATCGTTTGAGGGGGCACTCTCGGCCACCCGCGAAAAGGCAACCAATTTCAGACGGGCGCTATTGAGCATGATTCTCTCACCAGCCGCGATGACAACCATCCGAGCGTTCCGTCGTACTATGAGGGGAGGCCCATGCGTTTTCCCATCGTCATCTTCATCGTCCTCGCGGCGTTCCCGGTATCAGCCGATGACGGCTTCACCCTTGGTCTGACCGAGATGGATTTTGCCGCGGAGAGTCCCGAGCAGAAGAGCGACGGCGTGGTCTCGATGGTGACCGATCAGGTTCCACCCGAACGAGCGGAGATCCTCGCCTTCTCAGGCGGCGCTCAGGCCGCGCACCGGCAAAGAACGGACCCAGGCTCTGTGGAACTCGGACATGGCCCGGGTCCACTACGCCCTGGCGGCCCAACACGCCATGCTCGGTCGTGAAGGCCTGGTCAACGGCGGTCGGATGGCCGGGGTCGGTCTCGGAACCGCGGGGATCGGCGACGGCGACCCCAACAGCGCGCTGGGGATGGCCCTCGGTCGCGGCAAGTGGGCCGAGATGAACGCCAACGAGAGAGTTCAAGCCGGAGTCGAGGCGACGTTCCTGGGCGCTCTGCTCGCCTTCATGATCTCCAACGCCGACTGACCGGCATCCGAGACCGTTGACCCTCCGCGTTCTTCTTCTGGCCGATACCCACCTCGGCTTCGACTTCCCGCTGCGGCCCCGCGTCGAACGCCGGCGGCGCGGCCCCGATTTCTTCGCCAACACCCGCGCCGCCCTGGCTCCCGCCCTGCGCGGCGAGGTCGATCTCGTGGTTCACGGCGGCGATCTCCATCTACCGATCCAAGGTCCCGGCGGAACTCGTCCGTCTCGCCCTCGAACCGCTGCTCGAGGTGGCCGATCGCCGGGGTTCCGGTGGTGCTGGTGCCCGGCAATCACGAACGGTCAGCATTGCCATTCCCTCTGCTCGCCGCTCACTCGCACCTCCATGTTTTCGATCAGCCCCGAACCGTCGCTCTCGAGATCGAGGACTGCCGCATCGCTCTGGCCGGCTTCCCGTGTCGAACGAAGGGCCATCCGCAGCACGTTCACCGATCTCGTCACCGCGGACCGGCTGGCGGACCGGCGGGGCCGATCTCAGCCTGCTCTGCCTCCACCAGACCGTCGAAGGCGCCGTGGTCGGGCCACAGAACTACGTCTTCAGATCCGGCCCGGAGATCATTCCGGGCAGGGGCCTGCCCACCGGGTTCGCCGCTGTCCTGGCCGGTCATATCCACCGTCATCAGGTGCTCACCCACGACCTCGGCCGCCGGGGATTGGCGGCTCCGGTCTTCTATCCCGGGATCGGTGGAGCGCACCAGCGCCGCCGAACGCGGCGAGACCAAGGGATTTCTCATCATCGATTTCGAACCCGATCGCCGGACCGGGGGCCGCGTGATCAACTGGGTGTTCCACAAACTCCCGGCGCGTCCCATGGTCGATCTCGAGTTGGCCCAGACGGCCGGGATCGGGGCGGCAGCTCGGCTCAAGGCAAGGCTGACGTCCATCGATCCCGATGCCATCATCAGAATTCGCGTCACCCTGCCACCCGACGAGGCGATGCGCGAAGCCCTGAAAGCCGCCTCATTGCGCGTTCTCGCCCTGCCGACCCAGACAGTTGAGGTCTCCTGGCCGCGAAAAGAGGCCGTAAGTCGTGAGTCGTAGGTCTCGCCCGAGTTGCTTCGGCGCTGTCTGACTTCGTTCCTCGGCGATCGAAACGGGGGCGCACAATGAAACCGCCAAGACGCAATGTGCGCCGAGGATTCCCCCACAAAGTCCATCGCATCCGAAAACGACCGATTCAGGACTGAGGACCGGGTCGTCAAGTCAACAATGCGATGCTTTGCGGCACCCTCGCGGTTTTTGCGTCTCTGCGGTTCCATTGTGAGCGCCGGCATCGACCGCCGACCGACGAAGTCAAACGCCGATCGAGCAACGCGGGTCCGACTCACGGACCATGACACACTACTCACGACTCACTCCAACCGTCGATTCGGTCCGCCTTTGCCCTTGAGTTTCCACATCCCCTCCGCACTGCCTGCGCCTCCGTCCTGCTACCATTCGGCCGTGGTCAATGTCATTCTGATTTCGGTGATCTGCGGCGCCGTCGCCTACCTGCTGCGAGCCACCCGGTTGGACGACCGTGAGGCTGTGGTGGTGTCGAAGACCACGGCGTCGCTCGGGTTCGTCATTCTCGGCGCCATCGCCTGGCAGAGCGGCAATCCCATCGCCACCTGGTTGGTGGTCGGGTTGGTGCTCTGCGCCGCCGGGGATGTGCTGCTGATCTGGGACCGCAGCTTTGATTTTGGTCTGATCAGCTTCCTGCTCGGCCATGTCGCCTACGTGGCTGCATTCAATGCCGCGTCGCCGATCTCCGAATGGACTCGCTGGATGCTGATCCCCATCGCATTGGCCAGCGCCGGCGCCCTCGCGTGGATGTGGCCGCACCTGGGCCGACGCCGGTCCTCGGTGAGCGCGTATGTCGTGGTGATCACCATCATGGTCTGGGGCGCGCTGGCGGTGACCACCAGTCGCATCATGGGCTGGCCCATCGCCGTCGGCGCCGTGCTTTTCTATCTTTCCGACCTCACGGTCGCCCGCGACCGTTTTGTCCAATCCGACTTCCTCAACCGCGCCGTGGGTCTGCCGATGTACTACGCGGCCCAGATCCTGATCGCGCTGTCGGTCTGAGCGGGAGCCAATACCATGCGATTTCTTCGATTGCTGATCATCTTTCTCATGCTCGCCCTGCCGGTATCCGCCCAGTCCACCTGGGAGAGCCACACGCGGACCGGCGAGTACGCCTTTGCGGTCGGCGACACCGATCGGGCCGAAACCGAGTTCCGGGCCGCCCTGACCATCGCCCAGAAACTCCCGCCGCCGGATCAGCGCCTCGAGAAAACCCTCGGTGATCTCGCGCGGCTCTATGAGAACCAAGGTCGGTTCGCCGAGGCCCTGCCCATGTACCAGCTCCAGGTCGGGGCTGCCGAGTATCGTCTCGGTGGCGACACGGCGGAGCTTTTGGCGCCCCTCCTCGGGCTTTCCCGCGTGGCCATGCAATCAGGGGACATCCCTGCTGCCGAGGACGCTCTTCAGCGCTTCCGCACGGTGGCCGATCGCACCGACGCCGCCGATCCCGGCCAGCACTGGGTCGCCCTCGCCATGCTGGCCCGAACCTGCACCCTTCAGGGGCGCGACGACGAGGCCCTCGAGATCCAGCGGGAGGCGATCGCGGTCCTGGACGAGGCCCACGGCCCCACCGAGATCGAACGCGCCACCGCGCTCGAGTCCCTGGCCCAGATGGAACTCCTCCACGGGAGCGCCGACGCGGCCGAGGCGCTGCTGGTCCGCGCCGCCGAACTGCGAGCGGCCGATGAGGAGGGCGGCGGCATCGCCGCCATGCTCACCGCGGCTGCCGGCACCGCCCTCGGCGCCGGTGAGTTCGACGTGGCCGAACGGTTGGCAGAGAAGGCCCTCGAGGCGTCGACCGCCGAAGGCCTCGATCTGGCTGCCCGTCAACACGATCCTGGCCGATATCGCGTGGATGCGGGTTCGCCGCGGGACGGACAATCTGGGCGATCTCTATCTCGGCGCCTCGCCCGGACCCGAGCTCGACGTCGCCTACGACCGGTTGATGAAGGTCCACGGTGCGGTCGACTCGCAGACCGATCCCGCCATCATCCGCGAGAATCTGGCCCGTCTCGCCCAGGTTGCGGCCCTCCGCGGGGAGGTCGAGGACTCCGCCCACTGGCAGCGGATGTTCATCGATCTTCAACGGCGAACTCACCGGGGCCGACTCCGCCGAAGCCATGGCTTCTCAGGAAAATCTCATCGGGCTCTTCACCACCGCGAATCAGCCGGACAAGGCGATGACCGCCAACGCCTGGCTCATCGCCATGCAGGAGCGGGCGTGGGGCGAGTCGAGTTCACGGCTCCGGCCGGCTCTCGAGCGCCAACTCGATCTCCTCACCCAAGCCGGCCTCAAGAAGGACGCCAAAGCGGTGAAGAAGCGGCTGAAAAAACTCAGATAATTAGGAATTATGAGTTATGAATTATGAATGATTCGTCGCAGACGTTTCCTCGGAGTGATGTGATGAAATTCATCATTCCTAATTCATCATTCATAATTTGTGTCTAGTGCCGCCTTCAGATCCCTGAGCTTGGCCTTGATCAGCATCACGTTGTCCGGTCCCATGCGGAGAAACTGCCGCTGGGTTCCGCTGAGGTCCTCCAGGGACTCATCGACATAGACATAGGTCAGGACCTTGGGCTTGAGAGTTGGATTGCCGCTCGGCGGTGTGACTTCGAGAAGCTCTTCGATGGCGGCGTCGAGGCGATCCGAGAACCGGCTTCCCGGAGGAGAGATCTCGGCGTAGGCATCGTCGATGAGCGGTTCGAGCTCGCGGTACAGCGCGACGGTTCCCTCGGTGTCGAGAGAAACAAAGACCTGGGTGGCCAGATCGTAGCGGGCATATGACTTCGGATCGACGGTGATCTCATCACCCTTCTTCACGACCTCGAACTTCCCTTTGGGCCGCATGAAACCGAGCTGGGTCGTCGGGCTGATCCCGTTGGCGACGTTGTCTATCGTGGCGACAAAACCGTCGAACCAGATCGTCGTTGGCGAGCCACGCCGCCAGCTTCGGGTTGGCCGAGAGTTCGCTGACCAGCTCGCGGACGATCACGTCAGAGGTCCTCAGAGTGGTCCCTTGGAGGCGTTCGGACAGCCGTTCCGGCAGAGTCGGGGTCGGGGTCGGCTCCGGCACCGGGGTTGCCACCTCGACGACTTCCACAACCTCGTCCTGCAGTCCCGGCCGAATCCACATGAAATAGACCAGGGCCACAATGACGACCAATGCGACAAAAACAGCGACATAGGTTTTGGTGTTCGAGTTCATGGTCATCTCCCGTCGGCGTTCGATTCAGTAGATCTCTTCCTCTGACTATACGCGGTCTCAGCGGCGCGGGGTTCAAACTACCCGGAATGCCACAGGAATGCCTCGTCGCCGATGAAACCTCCGTCGGGGTCGGAAAATCTCGGTCTGTGGGCTTTGGGACGGCGAGGGCGACGACGCGACAAAGCTAGCGCAGCTTGAATCTCGCGATGACCGGGTCGTGGTCGGATGCTCGTCCGGACGCGGGGAACCTTGAGTTCACGTGAACGACCTCGATCTCGGCGCCGTCGGCGAGGGTGGGGCTGACGATGATGTGGTCGAGAGTCTGCGAATTTCCCTGGTAGACATAGGTCCACTTCTCGGTCTCTGGCAACCGTTTGATGAGGTTCACCAGGGGTTCCATCGCAAGCTGTTCGATGGGATCGCGGAAATCAAAATCGTTGAGGTCTCCCAGAACAACAATGCGCACACCGGGATCCGCTTCCAAGAGGTCGTCGACCAGACGCCGGATGAGGGAGGTCTGCGCTCCTCGCTGATCCTCGGACCACCGCACGGGTGGTTGGCGCCGACCGAAGAGAGGGTCGTCCCCACCCTTGGATCTGAGATGGCAGACGATGAAAAAGAATGGTTCACCGTCGATTCCGAGTTGGACGATCAACGGTTTCCGGCTGCGGCTGAAGGCGGAATCCATGGGGCTGACGAGAGCCGGGTTGGGCTCGATGATCGGTCCCGCCATGACCTCGAGGGTTCCTTCATCCGACGACCGGTCCTCCACCGCGACTCGAGTCCGGTCGAAGAGCAGGGCGACCCGGATATTGGCCCCCGGCCGGCCACCATCGGCCTTGTCCGCCGGATCGATCTGACGCCAGCCGTACCGCGGACCACCAACAGCGACCACGGCGTCCACCAACTTGCCGAGGGTGCCCTCAGCACGGACCGTGCCGTCATCTTCGGGACCCGTGTCATCCTGGATTTCCTGCAGGGCGATGACGGTGGGAGCCCCCAACCGGTGAACGATGGTCTCCGCGAGTGCCCTGAACTTGCCCTCGTCGGAACCCTCAAAAAGGTTTTCAACGTTGAAGGTCGCCACGGTCACGTGGTCCTCGTCTGCAGCGAGGGTATTTGAAGCAGAATCGCCGGGTGCCCGGGTCTCAACCGACAGCGGCTCGGTGTTGAGCATCTTGTACGAGCCGTACGAATAATGAAGCACACCCTCGATTGCACCCGACAGGCGATCTCCGACCATCACGGCCGGGGGATCGTCGACCAACCGATCGCTGATCATGACGCGTTCAGGGTGGTTGTTCTCTGGTTGGATCACCACGCCACCCCGCCGGCTGCGCGGTCGAGTGCCGGTTCCGTCGTCGCCGAGGACGACGATGTCGCCGTAATTCGACGTGGGACCGACGACCACCGCATCGTTGATCTGGACACGCATGCCTTCGAGGCTCTCGAAAAAGTCGATGGCGTCGGATTCCGGCTCGAAGAGCGTCAGCCCGTCGTCATCGATGTTCGGAGTGGGAATCTGCCGGCCCCCGACTCCCATGACAACCGGCGGCGGCAGTCCCTGGTTGCGATTGATGATTTCGAGCCCATCGGCGACCAATCGGGTGACCGGCAGCTCCATCCGCCAAATCGGTTCCTCGACTCGACCAGTCAGGCGAAGGACATCACCGACGGAGACCGCCGGAGCGCCGTCGAGGGCGGTCACGAACAGCCCTTCCGACGTCGCGGGATCGTCGTCACCCGGTGTCTGCTGCAGCCAGAACGCCTGGCCCTTGCGCTGGCCGAGGATGGCGGTCACGGTGCCCTCGACACGGCCGACGCACCGGCCCACCAGCGGTGAAACATGGGCCGCGGCCTGGATTTCGCTGATCGACGCGTCGGGTCTGGTGGGTCGCGGGACGTCGACGCCCGACAAGGCCAGGACGAGCAACTGGTTCTCCTGGACATCGGGCTGGAAATTGTTGTCCGCCACCATGACGAGGGTGGGGCGGCCATCGGCCAGGAGCGGCCCGAACGAGAGTCCCTCGAGATTGTCGGGGTCGATTCCCAAATCGGCGAGATCCACCACGAGACTCTTGCGGACGGGGTTCACCTCCGCCGGCATCGACCCGACACCGGTGATGTCATCCCCGGTTTCAAGATCGACGAGAAAGATCCGCACCGTATTTCCGACGCCCGCCGAGAACGACCGCTCGACCACCAGCACACGATGCTCGTCGAGGGCGAGAATCTCGGAAACACCGATGGAGCGGTACGCCGTTGGTGGACGCGGCTCGTCCGGAACCGCCTCGACCTGGTACGCCCTCTCGGAGACGGCGCGCCGCGTAACGGGGTCGAAGACCACCAGTCTGACGACGGTCCCATGATCAAGGTCGGCATTTGGGCCGTCCTGCACGAGGGCGCTCTCCACCGCCGCGATGATCCGGGCGCCATCCGGGCTGACACTCAAGCCTTCAAATCCGTGATTGGACCGGACTCCTCTGCCATCGGCGGGAAGATAGGCCGACGGAATCTCGAGCTCATGGAGCATGGATCCGTCGAGGCTGAAAGCGATGATCCGAGGTGGGACCGATCGGTGCGCCTCGCCTTCGCTGGCGACCCACAGAATGCCGTTTCCAGCCAACGTAACCGCCTCGGGGTCGAGGTCTCCATCGGCAAACACCTCGCCCCGCTCGTTGCGTAGGGTGATGACTTCGAGCGGTCGGACGGTCGGGCCGTCGAGCTCGAGCTTGAGCGCATAGACCCTGGGTGGAGCGAGATAACCTCGATCATCGGTGAGCGCGTAGAAGAGATCGCATCCCGGGTCGTAGGTCAGACCCGAGAGACCACCGAGTTGGACCTTCTTATCGACCAGATCAACCGGCAGCTGGATTTCGGCGACGAGCGCCGTGACTTCCACATCCACCGCGAATGCGGGCGCCGCCACGATCAGCGCGACGAAGACAACGACCGGGCGCGCAAAAATCAGTTTGAGATTTCCCTTACTCGAGGGCGTGCTCGAGCTCGTCGAGCATCGCCTGCTCGGCTTTGGAGATCGCTCCCAGCCCCAGGAAACCGCCCGCAGCCTTGGCGATGGCCGTGGTCCTGGTCATCAACCGCTCCTTGAGCTCGTTGCCGACCACCGAATCCAGACGCTCTTCGATGGCGTGGGCGTATTCCTTCCAGGTGGCCAGGAGATCCGGCCCCGGTTTCTTATTGAGCCAGTTCTCGAGCAGATCGTGGTTGGCCGAACCCGGCTCGATGCCGCCCTCTTCCGCCGCCTTGATGATGGCCTTGCGCTCTTTGTCCTGGATCTCGCCGTCGGCCCAGGCGACCGCGACCAGGGGCACGAGACTCAGCGCGGACATGGCGCTCACTTCGATTTCGAGCTCGATGAGGGCATCGATGAGCGCCTCGCTCTTGATGTTCGCTTCTTTGAAAGCCCGCCGTTTGGCCTCGACGGCTTCCGCTTTTTTGAGTTTCTCGAGGAGTCGGGCATTCTCTTTGGCGAAGAACGAATCTTCGAGGGCTTTTCCTGATTGCCTCAGACCGGTCGCGTCCGGACGTTGCATGCTCATGTGGCTCTCTCCTTCAAAAATCAAGCGTACTCGGGCCGATCTCGCCGCCGTTGTGAATTATGCCACAACCGAGAGTTTGAGGGTTTGAAGGTTTGAGGGGGTGAGCGCTCCCTTCGGTCACTGTGAGGAGTTAGAGGGTGAGCGCTCGCCTTGCTCGCTGAATAGGAGTCAGCGCTCCCTTCGGACGAGGGCGGGAAACACCCTCTCACGTCTCACGTCATCCTCATGCAATATTCTGCAAGACGTCGAGGTGCCGCCTTACCACGACGGTCCATCGCAGGCGGGGACGCCTGCGCTACAAGGTGATTCGTACGGTTTGTAGCGCCCGCGTCCCCGCGGGCGGTGGTCCCGCGTGCGTCGATTCCTGCCACAACCTCGAATTTCGCAAGAGGCTCAGGTCTCGTGTCTAACCTTCTCACCTTCTAACTTCTACCCCCTAACTCACGTCTAACTCTCTACCCACGATTGGCGCCTGCTGCGCCTTCAGCGTAGAATGCGCCCCTGTCGGCGCTTGCCGACCCGGGAGAAAAGATGCCTCACGACAGTTACGATCCGCACACCATCGAGCCCAAGTGGCAGGAGATCTGGGACGAACGCCAGGCTTTCAAAACACCATCCGACCCCTCGGAGCTTGCCGCGAAACCCAAGTTCTATGTCCTCGACATGTTCCCCTACCCCTCCGGCGCCGGACTCCACGTCGGTCACCCCGAGGGTTACACGGCTACCGATGTCGTCGCCCGGATGAAGCGGATGCAGGGATTCAACGTCCTCCACCCCATGGGCTGGGACGCCTTCGGTCTCCCCGCTGAACGCGCCGCGGTCCGCGAGGGTCTCCATCCCGCTGATATCACCAAACGCAATATCGACACCTTCCGCCGGCAGATCAAACGGCTCGGCTTCAGTTATGACTGGGACCGCGAAATCAGCACCGCCAGCGCCGACTACTACCGCTGGACGCAGTGGATCTTCCTCCAGCTCTACAAGAAGAATCTCGCCTATATGGCCGATGTTCCGGTCAACTGGTGCCCGGCGCTCGGCACCGTCTTGGCCAATGAAGAGGTCAAGGACGGCCGCTATGTCGAGACCGGCGATCCCGTCGAACGCCGGCTCATGCGCCAGTGGATGCTCAAGATCACCGAGTACGCCGAACGACTCCTCGATGACCTCGAGGGACTCGACTGGCCCGAGTCGGTCAAGGAGATGCAGCGCAACTGGATCGGCAAGAGCCACGGCGCCGACGTGGTCTTCGCCATCGATGGCGGTGACAAGGACTTCACCGTCTTCACCACCCGGCCCGACACCCTCTTCGGCGCCACCTACTGCGTCTTCTCACCCGAGCACCCGCTGGTCGCCGAGATCACCACCGACGAACAACGCCCGGCGGTCGAGGCCTACATCAGGGAATCGGCGCAGAAGTCCGATCTCGACCGCACCGACCTCGCGAAATCGAAGACCGGAGTTTTCACCGGCGCCTTCGCCGTCAATCCCGTCAACGGCGAGAAAAACCCCATCTGGGTCGCCGACTATGTCCTCATGGGCTACGGCACCGGCGCCATCATGGCGGTTCCCGGCCATGACGAGCGAGACCACGAGTTTGCTCGCGAATTCGGCCTCCCGATCATCGAAGTCGTCTCCGGCAGCGACAAACCCATCGAAGACGAGGCCTTCACCGACAACACCGAAGGAGTGATGGTCAACTCCACCGGACCGGACGGCTTCAGCCTCGACGGGCTCACGGTCCCCGACGCCATCACCAAGATCACCGCATGGCTCGAAGAGCGCGGACTCGGCACCGGGCGGATCCAGTACCGCCTCCGGGACTGGCTCTTCTCACGCCAGCGCTATTGGGGCGAACCCTTCCCCATCGTCCACACCGACTCGGGCGAGGTGGTTGCCCTCGACGAAAGCTGGCTCCCCGTCGGCCTCCCCGCCATCGACGAGTACCGCCCCACCGAGGACGGGCGGCCGCCGTTGGCCCGCGCCGGCGAAGACTGGCTCAGAGTCCAACTCCCCGACGGGCGAACGGCCACCCGTGAGACCAACACCATGCCCCAGTGGGCCGGCAGCTGCTGGTACTACCTGCGCTTTATCGATCCGCACAACGAATCCGAACCATGGTCGAAGGAGCTCGAGAACTACTGGATGCCCATCGATCTCTATGTCGGCGGGGTCGAACACGCGGTCCTCCACCTGCTCTACGCCCGTTTTTGGCACAAAGTGCTCTACGACTGCGGCTGGGTCTCCACCAAGGAGCCGTTTCAGAAGCTCTTCAACCAGGGGATGATCCTCGCCTACTCCTACCGTGACGCAAACGGCAAATACTATCTACCCTCAGATGCCGACGTTCGGGAGGACGGGACCGCCGTCCTGAAAGACACAGGCGAAGCCCTCGAGAGCCAGATCGAGAAGATGTCCAAGTCCAAGCTCAACGTCGTCAACCCCGATGACGTCATCGTCGAGTACGGTGCGGATTCCATGCGGCTCTACGAGCTCTTCATGGGCCCGCTCGAAGTCCAGAAGCCGTGGCAGATGAAGGGCGTCGAAGGGGTCTTCCGTTTTCTCCAACGAACCTGGCGCCTGGTCGTGGACGAAAAAGCCGGCGGGCTGAACCCGCGGCTGACCGACGCGCCATCGAGCTTGGAACCCGAGCTCGAACGCACCCTTCACAAAACCATCAAGAAGGTCGCGAGCGATACCGAGACCCTGCAGATGAACACCGGAATCGCGCAGATGATGATCTTCGTCAACGAGGCCACCACTGCCGAGACTCTCCCGAAAGACACGATCAAGACCTTCCTTCGGCTGCTCTCGCCCTATGCGCCGCACCTCTGTGAAGAGCTGTGGCAACGCCTCGGCGAGCCCGATCTCATCGCCCACGCCGAGTGGCCGAGCTACGACGAGGCCCTCTGCATCGACGACACCATCACCGTGGTCATCCAGATCAACGGCAAGAACGCGATGAGCTGCATGTGCCCAAGGACACGCCGAAGGACGAGCTCGAGGCCATGGCCCTGGCCTCCGAACGCACCAAGAAATACATGGATGGCAAGCCCGCGAAGAAGGTGATCGTCGTGCCGGGACGGCTGGTCAACATCGTCGTCTAGAACGACTCGAGGCCCCGAAGACAACCCGCCCCATCGGGGTGCCGGGTTTGACATTGTGTCGGAATGACCAACCGGCTTCGCGGCGCTCCCCGCACAATGTCATACCGGGCTCCCTCGGGGAGCGCGATGAAGTCTGCTCTCCCGGCTACGAGGCAGGCCGCCGGCGTCCGAGCAGCGTGGTCGCAGCCTTCTAAATTCTCGACCCGCGCGACCACGCTGCTCGGGCGACGCTGGTCCGCCGGGACGCCACAGCGTCACGGCGGACCAGAAGGCCGGTGACGAAAGAACCTGATCCGGGACAGCGTCCGGGGCAGTGTCAGGAACAGCGGCGGGATTCAGCGGCAGGATTCAGCGGCAGGATTCAGCGGCAGTCAACAGTACTCAGCGACCGATGCGCTCTCCTGGACCCGATGTTCATGGTGACCTCCGGGTCGTTCTGGAGGGGTGTGTAGTCGATGGGATCTCCGGGGTCAAGGGGTGAAATGCATCGCCCGCGGCGGGCGACCCCTTGACCCCGGAGATCCCATCGACTTGGGGAAGGGCATGAACGACCCCAAGGTCACCATGAACAACGCGCTCCCGAAGAACAACCTCATCGCCACCGAGAAGGCGATCGTTGCAGCGGCTGCGGCAATCTCGCTGGTGAAGCGAGTCCCCGCTCCACTCAAGACGATCGCGGATCAGGTCGTCCGATCGGCGTCATCGGTTCCGGCAAACCTGTCCGAGGGGCACGGAAGAACGGGTCGTGATCGATTGCACCATTGGCGCATCGCATACGCATCAGCGAAAGAGGTCGACACGCATCTCCGGCTTCTCACCGCGGTTGCTGCCATTCATCGCGAACATGCCGACGACGCTCTCCGTCGCTTCGACGAAGTCCGAGCCATCACCTGGCGCCTCCTCCACCCAAGACCGTGAGCCTAAGGCGCGATGCCTTCCTTACGAGCGCAAGACCCCGCCCCATCGGGGTGCCAGGTCCGGCATTGTGCCGGAACAACGCACCGGGGCCTCATCACGCTGCGCACAATGCCGTACCTGGCTCCCTCGGAGAGCGCCTCGAGGTCAGTTCTCCCGGCAACGAGGCAGGCCGTCGGCGTGCCATCGGCGTGGTCGCAGCCCTCCCCGCTTCCCCCGCGCGACCACGCCGATGGCGCGACGCTGGACCGCTGGGACGCCAAAGCGTCCCAGCGGTTCAGAAGGCCGGCGACGAGGGCAGGTCCCGGGGCAGCGTCAGGAACAGCGGCAGGATTCAGCGGCAGAGACAGCGTCCGGAGCAGCTACAGAAGCCGACCAGGACCCGCGGAAACCCCGCAACACCGTGCGTTACTTCGAGGGCAGCCTCACCGTAACCACAAGCCCTCCCTCGGGGTGATTCGTCGCGCTGATCTCGCCTCCGTGCGCCCGCACCGCTCCGGCGGCAATGGCGAGTCCGAGGCCGGCCCCGCCCGTGGAGCGGTCGCGGGCCTCCTCGACGCGGTGGAATGGCTCGAAGATCCGTTCGAGCTCATCGGCGCCGACGCCGGGGCCGTGGTCGCGAACCGTCACCCGCACGCCACCATCATCGACGGCGAGGTCCACCTCGACCACCGAACCGTCCTCGGTTTGGTGCACGGCGTTGCGGATGACGTTGTCGAAGGCGCTGCGAAGCAGCATCGGTCGGCCGGAGATCCGGCAGCCGTCGCCCGGCACGAATCGCACCTCGGTCCCCTCGGCTGCGGCCTCGAACCCGGCGTCCCCGGCGACCTCGGCGAGCAACCCCTCGAGATCGAACTCGACCGAGTCGTCTCCGGTGTTGCCGGCTTCGAGCCGCTGCAACAGCAAGAGTTGACCAATGAGGTCATCGAGTCTGCCGGCCTCGCGTTCGATCCGGTCCAGAGCTCCGGCGGCGGCTTCACCGGCGCGGGACCGCGCCAGCTCGAGGGCCACCACGAGTCGCGCCAGAGGCGACCGCAACTCGTGTGAGACGTCGCGCAGCAATCGCTGCTGAGATTCCACCAGGACTTCGATACGCTCGGCCATGGAGTCGAAGTCGCGCGCGAGTTCGCCGATCTCGTCCCGGCGTCCGGTGACCTTTGCTTCGACTCTCGCGGTGAGATCACCGTCGCTCAGCGCGCGGGTCGCGCGCCTGAGTGGCGCAACGGGCGAACTGAGGTATCGGGCGAGCCAGAAACTCAGACCGCCGACCACCATAACGAGCACTCCCAGGCGCCAGGACAGCGCTTTTGGGTCGAGCAGGTGGACCAGCCGTGGAGGACTCTGATGGGCCGCCACCACGGCCAGGTTGCGGCCGGTGGGGTCCACCACGGGACGAGCCACGAGATAGAGCATCCCCGATCGCTCAGAGATCTCCTCACCCGCTGACAGCACCCGATCGGAGATGTCGAGGACCTCCGGCGGCGCCTCGTCTCCGTGGAGCTCTCGCCCCGTCTCGTCGAGGATGAAGACCTTGGCGGGCGTCGACCGCCGTCCGGCCCCGCTCCCCGATCCACGCCCATGTCCGCGCCCCCGACCGAGCGGCATGCCGTCAACACCCACCGCCTCGATGTGTCCGGCCGCCCTGTCAACCGACGACCGGGCCCAGCTCTCGGCGTCCCGGTGCCAGTCGTCGATCCCGGGCCGAGAGCGCGTGAAGAGCGGCGAGGTGACGACGAGCACCACTACCACCACCGCCATGGCGAGCCAAAACCACAGGAAGATACGGAGAAACAGGCTCCGCATCATCGCCTCCCGCCCGGGCGGGAAATACTGATAACCCACACCGCGGACGGTCTTGATCCTCTCGCCTCCACCCGGGGCCGGCCCGAGTTTGCGGCGGAGATTGGAGATGTGAACATCGAGGGAACGGTCGAAGGCGTTGGTGCGACGGAAAAGCGCCGCCTGCGAGAGCTCGTCGCGGCTGACGACATTTCCCGCCGACCGGATCAAGACCTCGAGGATCGAGAACTCGACTCCGGTCAGGGCGATCTCCTCTTCGCCGACGGTCACGCCGCGCGTCCCGAGATCGACGACGATATCGTCGACGCCGATTCGATCGCTGACCTCGGGCTCGAGCGAAGCGCGGCGGAGAATCGCCCTCATCCGGGCCGCGAGTTCGCGGGGGTTGAACGGCTTCGCCAGATAGTCGTCGGCGCCCATCTCGAGCCCGACGATGCGATCCACATCCTCGCCCCGAGCCGTGAGCATGAGCACCGGCACGCCCGAGGTCTCGCGGAGTTTTCGCAGAACTTCGAACCCGGTGAGGCCGGGGAGCATCACGTCCAGGATGACCAGGTCGTGCGTTCCCTCGAGCGCTCGCCGGAGCCCACTGTCACCGTTGTGAACGACATCGACGGTGAATCCCTCACCGACGAGATACTCGGACACGAGTTCCGAGAGCTCGACATCGTCATCGATCAGCAGAACGTCACTCATGCAGCGATCCTAACCCACAACGATGACGAAGATGTATCTCGTTGACGTTTCTTAAGCTTTCCCCACGCTTCCTAAGACAAAACCGGTCAACAATAAAGGTGCCGGCGGCGTACATTCTCAGACAGAAGAAACGCCGCAACGGCGGCCAAACACACGGAGGCACGACATGAAAGCAAGAACCATCATTCTCACTATCGCGGCCGCGGCCCTGATCGCCGCACCCGCAGTTCTCGTCGCCCAGCAGGGACCGGGTGGTCCGGGCGGCGGAAGCTGCGACGGCACCGGACCGCACGGCGGCGGCATGGGCGGCCCCCACGACGGCGGCGGACCCGGCGGACAAGGTCTGCTTCGGATCTTCAATCGAGTCGCGGACCGGCTCGAACTCACCGCGGACCAACGCACGCAGATCGAGGCCATCATCGAAGCCCACCGCACCGCGACCCAGGGCCTGCGCGATCAATCTGCCGCAGCCCGCGCCGAGTTCCGCGACAATCACGACTTCGGGGATTTTGACGAGGTCGAATACCGCGCCTTCTTCGAAGCTCAGGCCGAGATCCAGGTCGAGCTCCACCTCGATGGTGCGCGCGCCACCGCCGAGGCCTGGAACATTCTCACCCCCGACCAACAGGAGCAACTCCTCGAGATCCTCGAGCTCCTCCGCGATGGTCGCGGCGGCCCGCGTCACGGCGGCGGCAAACGAGTCGGTCAGAAGTAGACATTCTTCCCTCGTGACAGGCGGCCCCTTTCCGGGGCCGCCTTTCTTTGATGCTGGATGCTGGATGGGATCATCGCACGCAGCGGCAGCCCACAGATCACACGGATGAACACAGATTCGATCGCAGGCGGGGACGCCTGCGCTACAAGGATGTTCGCGATTTTGTAGCGCCCGCGTCCCCGCGGGCGATGGTCCCTTGGCGTCGATTCCCGCCGCAATCCCGAATCCCGCAAGAGGCTCACGTGACATCTGCGTCGATCTGCGCTATCTGCGGTTCCTCCGTTCGATGGCTCCGATGGGAACTTGGAAAGCGCGACTCTCGCATCTCTTTCCTCCCGTTCCAAAAACGTCTGAGTCCTTTTGATGATTCGCCATCTCGATAAGATGCCCTCGCACCCGAAAAGGTGTAAAAATCATGCAAATCTCATAAAAGCGAAACACTTGCGCCGGCCCTCCGTACAAGATCCGGAAGGAGGCGCCGGTGAGCGCTCACGACTATCGACAGGGTCGGAATTCGTCCCGAGGGATCATTTTTCTTGGGGTTATTTTGTTGTTCGTTTCCTCGATCGGCGCCGCGGAGCCGAATCTCCAGATCCCTCGAATCGATGAGCGAATCTCGGTCGACGGCGTCCTCGACGAGGCGGTGTGGGATTCGGCGTGGTCCATGACCCTCGACTACGAGGTCCGTCCGGGCGAGAACACCCCCGCGTTGGCCAAGACCGAGGTGCTGGTCTATCACGATGAATCGAGGCTCTTTGTCGGCTTTCGATCATGGGACCCGGAACCTTCCGCGATCCGCGCCCATCTGTCGGACCGGGACAACTTCGGCCCCGATGACGCCATCGGGATCGTCCTCGACACCTTCAATGACGAACGCCGGAACTATCTCTTCATGGTCAACCCCCTGGGTGTTCAGCTCGACACCATCGAGACCATGGATGGCAACACACCCTGGGACGGCATCTGGACCTCGGAGGCAACCATCACCGACTGGGGCTGGACGGCCGAGCTTGAGATTCCTTTTTCGACATTGAGGTTCCAACGTAGCGACGGGCCCCAGACATGGGGATTCGACGCCATCCGCATGTATCCCCGCAATCTCTCACACCAGATGGGCTCCTTCGCCCGCGATCGCAGCAACAATTGCTACCGATGCCAGGCGCACAAGATCGAGGGGTTCGCAGGGGTTTCGCCGGGCCGCAACCTGGAGATCGTTCCCACCCTCACCGCCTCCCGTACCGACACCCGCGAAGATCTTCCCGACGGCCCCATGGAGGGCGGCGACCCCGAGATCGAGCTCGGCGCCACCGTCAGGTGGGGCTTCACCCCGAATCTGACTCTGAGCGGCACGATCAACCCGGACTTCTCGCAGATCGAGGCCGATGCCCTCCAACTGAGCGTCAATCGCCCATTCGCGATCTTCTTTCCAGAACTCCGGCCGTTCTTCATGGAGGGCGCCGACTTCTTCTCGACGACCTTTGCCGCGGTCTACACCAGGATGATGCGTGAACCCGCATGGGGTCTCAAACTCACGGGGAAGGAGGGGCCTCACACCGTCGGGGCCTATGTCGTCGAGGACGATGTCACCAATCTCATCATCCCCGGAAGCGAGAGCTCGGATTTCACCTCCCTCGACCAGGGGAACCTCGCGACGGTCCTGCGCTATCGCTACGACGTCGGCCGCCACTTCACCCTCGGCGGTCTCCTCACCAACCGCGATGGGAACGACTACCTCAATCGGGTCGCGGGCATCGACGCCGACATCCGCTTGACGCCCCGCGACCGGATCCTCGCCCAGATTCTCAATTCGAAGACCCGTTATCCCGACGAAGTTATCCAGGATTTCGATCAGCCCGAAGGGGAATTCGATGACCTTGCCGCCGAGGTGATCTACATGCACGACACCCGCACCTGGGAGTGGTGGGGGGTGTATTCGAATATCGGCGCCGATTTCCGCGCCGATCTCGGTTTCATGCCGTGGGTCAACCGCGTCATCTATGAAGCGGGGCTCGGCTACACCTGGAACGCCACCGAGGACAGCTGGTACACGAAGCTCAACCTGAAGAGCAAGATCGCCCACGTGGTCGACCAGACCGGATTCCTGCTTTTCCACGAGGATGTGGTCCAGTTCACCGTCGAGGGGCCTCTGCAATCGCACTCGGTGATCCGACCCAGCCGGGTCCGGGAGGGCTACAACGGTCAGATCTTTGATTTCAACCGCGTCCGTCTTCACACCTGCGGAAAACCCAACGGCCACAGCCATCTTTGGTTCAATCTCGAAGGCGGCGGCAAGGTCGACTACGCCAACACACGCCCCGGAGACTTCTTCAACTTCGATGGCGGCTTCTGGTATCGCCTCGGCCGCCATTTCTATATCGAGCCCAAGTACACCCGCGAACGGATGACGGTTGACGAGGGTTGGCTCTACACCACCGCCATCGCTCAACTCCAGACCTCGTGGCAGTTCAACCCCAGGTGCTTCATCCGGGCGATCATCCAATACGCGGATAATGAGTTCAATCCGGCCCTCTACAGCGACGGACGCGACCCGGAGTACCGCGGACTCTTCACCCAGTTCCTCTTCTCCTACAAACTCAACCCGCGCACCGTGCTCTTTGTCGGCTACTCGGACAACTCCGCCGCCAACCAGGACTACGGCTTCACCAAAACCGACCGCACCATTTTTGCCAAGGTGGGTTACGCCTGGGTGCTCTGACAATTCGTAGGACGAATTGTGGTGGCGCTCGCCGGGCTCGCGCCAGTAGGGCCGTGCGGCCCGCGGTCGCTCCCGATCCCGCTCCCGATCCCGATCCCGATGGGATGTTCAGCGATCGCGGCCACTCCAGATAAATGCTCGAAATCGCCATCGACGATCGTGAGTCGTGGTCCGAGATCAGCGGCGGCGTCCGAAGCCGTGGCGGCGTCCGGGACAGCGACAGCGTCCGCGGCCGTGGCAGCGTCCGTGGCAGCGACTGCGACAGGGGCAACGAAAACCTCCAACCCTCAAGTCCCCAGGTCCTCATGACCTCGTGAAACACCCGACCGCCAGGGAACATCAACTCAACCCAGCCTCAGAAATTCACGGGGAACGAGCGCAGCGAACTTCAACGGGAATTCCTGAGAGCTCCCGGTTCGGCTTCCGGGAATGGAGGCCCTCCCGGCCGGTGAGGCGATGCTGATATCCTACGCCGTGTAATCCTCTGAGGGAGATTGAATGCGCTACTACTACCACCCCGGATCATCCAACTGCCGCAAGGTGAGCGCCGTCATCGAGATGCTCGGTGTGGATGCAAAATACGAGTTCGTCGATCTGCCCAAGGGCAAACAGGCGCAAGCCGAATTTCTCGCCGTCAACCCCAACGGGATGGTGCCGGCGCTGGTCGATGGCGACACCACCGTTCTCGAGTCGAACTGCATCATCATCCACCTCGCCGAGAAAACCGGCTCCGATTTGTGGCCCGAGGCACACCGCCTCGAGATCCTCCGCTGGATGTTCTGGGAACAATCGCATTTCATGTACGCCGCCGGCACGGTCTTCTTTCAGAAGATCCTCAAACCGCTGCTCGGCCAGGAGCCCGACGAGGCCCGGGTCGAAGAAGGCATGGCCAAGTTCCGCCGCCACGCCCGGGCCCTCGATGATCACCTGAAAGGACGGGAGTGGCTGGTCGGCGACTCCATCACCCTCGCCGATCTCGCCGTCGCGGCGCAGCTGACCTACGCCAAGGCCACCGATCTGCCCATGGACGAGTTCCCCGACGTCCAACGCTGGTACTCAGCCATCGAAGAACTCCCGGCGTGGATAGCCACCCACCCCGCCCTCGCGGGGTAAGGTCCGCGTCCCATGGATCCTTCAGGCCGGCATCCGAGCCGGAGGGCACAATGAAACCGCGAAGACGCCAGGGCCGCGAAGGTGCCACCAAGTTTTTCTGACCCATCGTAAAGCTCCACTCAGCGCCTCGCCTAAAGAAACACAGGGAGTCCGAGTCAAACATGCGATGCTTTGCGGAACCTTCGCGCGCTTCGCGTCTTTCCGGTTCGATTGTGCGCACCGGTGGTCAAAGACCGCAACCTGGCGCTGACGACAAAGCTTGCAGTTCAGTTTCAGCCGATGCGGTAGCGCGCGATGTCGGGATTGATCCCCGTCGCCTTGTACTTCTCCCAGGTGTAGAACCCGCTGCCGGTCTTGGCGCCGAGTTGACCGGATTCCACCAGGCGTTTGAGCAGGGGGCTCGGCTTGTAGAAGGACCCGAGCTCCTCTTCGAGGACCTCGCAGATAAAGAGCATGGTGTCGAGCCCGACATAGTCGGCGGTCATCAGCGGACCCATCTTGTGGCCCAGGCAGTAAGTGCACTTGTCGACATCGTCGACCGAGGCGATCCCCTCTTCAATGACCCGGATGGCCTCGTTGACAAAGGGCACGAACATCCGGTTGATGGCGAAGCCTGCCTTGTCCTCGGCCGCGATTTCGATCTTGCCGAGGTCGTGGCAGAGCGCGACGATGGTCTTGTAGGTCTCGTCCGAGGTCGCCAGACCGCGGATGATCTCGACACCCTTCTGCATCGGCACCGGATTCATGAAGTGCATGCCCATGAACTTCTCTGGTTTGCCGAAGGCGGCGCCGAGCCGGGTGATGGAAATCCCGGACGTGTTTGAGACCAGGATGTTGTCGTAGCCGAGTTCGGCCAGCTTGCGATTGATCTTCTCTTTGAGCTCGGGCCGCTCCGGAACCGCTTCGATGATGAGGTCGCAATCGAGGAGGTCTTCGCTCTGGGTGGTGGTGCTCAACCGGCCGACCGCCTGATCCTTCGCGGCGCCATCGATGCCCTTTTCGCCACCCGATTTTTCAAAGGCCTTGACCAATCGATCCAGGCTTCTCGATATGGAGTCGAGCCCCTTCTCGAGGACCCCTGCATCCACATCCATGACGACCGTTTCAAAACCGCTCTGCGCGGCTACCTGGGCGATTCCGTTGCCCATGGTTCCGATACCGATGACACCGATCTTCTTCAGTCCGCTCTCACTCATGCCGCGCCTCCCGTTTTTTCTGAGCCGCAATACTCGCCGCATTGCGGCAGTGCCGGTCATTGTAACGCGGCCCTCGGGGAGTTGTGTTACACCAGTTGACGGGACGGCAATCCCGGGCTATATACGGGATCCGGAGTCTATGGTGATCATCGAAATCGACCCCACATATCCCGAGGCCTGGCTTATTGCCCGCGCTGCGGATGTGCTGCGCAAGGGTGGGGTCGCCATCATCCCCACCGACACCGTCTACGGTCTCGCCTGCGGCATCAGCTACGACAAAGCCATCAAGCGGATCTACGCCCTCAAGGATATGGACCCGAAGAAACCGCTGGCCATCCTGGTCAAGGACATGGCCACCGTGGGTGAGTACGCGCGCGGCGTCACCACTCCGTACTTCAGGTTGTTGAAACGAGTCTTGCCCGGACCCTACACATTCATCTTCGAGGCAACCTCAGAGGTGCCCAAGATCATGCTCCGGAAGCGGCGCACCATCGGGATTCGGATGCCGGATCATCCCATCACCCTGGCCCTGCTCGAGGAACTCGACGAACCGCTTCTGACGACATCGGTCCGCACCCCGGACGACCAGTGGGTCATCGAACCGGTGGAGGTCGAGTCGACCCTCGACGACCGGGTCGATGTCGTGGTCGATGGCGGCCCACTGGTGGCTCAGCCCTCCACGGTGGTTGATCTCTCGGGAAGCGGGCCCGTCCTCGTCAGAGAGGGCAAGGGTGACGTCGCAGCGTTGGAGCTGTTCGGTTAGCGAGCAGGTGAGGGGTGAGGAGTCAGGGGTTAGGAGTTAGACGTGCGGAACCCTCCTCACCCCTCACCAGCGACCGGAGGGAGCGCTCACTCCTCACCCGCTACTCCGCTAAGCTGATGCCTTTCGCCTTGGGTCCGAGTTCGATGTCCTGCGGCAGATGGTGTCCGTTGACCCAGATGATCCGCTGCGCTTCGAGTTGGTAGCGCACCCGGCGCACCGCGCGGACGAGATCGTCGATGTTGTCCACCGGCCGCGAATCACCCCAACCCGGAGGCACGTGCTTCGCCGGACCGGAAAGATCCCAGACGATGAGCGGCACTCTGAGGGCGCCGAGATACCTTCGGGCCGTCTCGGCGGAGAATCTGCTCCCGTCCTCACGCTCCTCGCCGAGCAGGAGAATCACGGCTCGCCGTCCATTACCCTCGGCGGCGCGGATACCGGCCACGGCGACGGCATCGGACATCATCAACGGACCCGCGAGGTGGGACGCCGGAGATGTCCCGATGGTCCCGGCCACGACCCCGTCCGACCCCGGGATCGGCTTGGCGGAGAAGGGAAAGAGCACCGTCGATGACGATCCCTCGCCGGACACGACGGGCTCCGGCGACAGGGTCAGAAGATCCACGTCGTCCTCGAAGGTGTCGAGTGAGCGATTCTTCGAGGGATTCCTCCGCGCCTTCTTGCGTCGGCGTTCGAGCTCCGGATCCATGGCTGCCAGTCGATGGACGACGGTCGGATCGCGAACGACAACCACCCTCGCCCCCGGCTTTTCGACGGCCGCCACTCGAATTTCGCCTCCGTCACCGACAAACCAGCCTTCCATGGCCTCGACGGATGGAAGTTCATCGAGATCTTCGAGGACCACCGCGACGGCGGTGAGCCCCGAATCGTGCTCGCCCTCGAACTCGGGCCCGAAGACGAGTTCGCGTCGGATGATGACATCGGAGGAGAACTCGAACTCCGCCGTCAGGACATGGACCCTTTGTTCTGGAACTCCGGTGAGATCGATACGATACGGCGGCCGCACCTTGAGGTCCCGACCGTCGAGTTCGACGAGGATCCTCCTCGGCTTATTGAACTCTGGGCTCGTCCATGTCAGCCGGGCCGCGGTCACGGTCCCGGACTCATCTCGAATGGCGACGATCTCGGCTTCCGCCGATTGACCGGGAAGATTGAGGAGCTTGCGGTCCCTGCCCAGCTCTCGACCGCCGGCGTCCAACGCCACCGCTTCGAACTCCGCCGGGAGGAGATTACGGCCGAAATCGATCTGTGTCGCCCAGGGGGCCGTCTCGATCTCAGCCACGATTTCGCCGTCAAGACGGAACTCGACCCTGGCGACCGGCCCGGACACGGTCACTTCGACATTCTGCACGCCGACGACCAGACCGACAAAGAGGCTGAGAAACTCGATCATCGCAGGCAGTACGCAGATGTCATGGAAGAGGTTACCGGGCGCGCGAAACCGCGGCGTCAACGGCCCCGCGAATCTGAGCTGCGACCCTCTCAGGCGCATAGTGTGCACGCCAGACTTCGGTTCCCCGGGCGGCCTGGAGTCGCGCCGAATGGGGATCATCGAGAAGCCGGGACAGCTTCTCCACCCACTCATCCTCGCTTTCGGCCACGATCACCGCCGACGGATCCTCGAGCCCGCCCGCCGACCAGGGATCGGCCACCACCGGGATCCCCGCGGCCAGGGCTTCGAGAATCTTGATTGGGACTCCCGAACCGCTGGCCATGGGCGCGATGGCCACCCTTGATCGAGCCAGGAAGGTCCCGAGGTCATCGACATCGCCAAAAACCTCGATCCCCGGCATCGACGCGAGCCGTTGGACGGCTGCAACGGGGCGGGCGCCCGCGAGAACCAATTTCGCTGAAGGTGCCCGGTAGTGAAGCCTCGGCCAAACGCGGTCGGCAAACCACAAGGCCGCGCGGACGGTCGGCCGATACCCGAGATTCCCCGATAGGAGAACCATCGGCTCAGCGGACAATGGATCAGCCAGCGTGACATCCGCGCCTCCGGCAACCGCAACGACCACCCCACGGGCACCCGCTCCGAGAGCCCGCAGGTCCCGCCCGCTGACCGCGGTACTGACGGCGGAGCCGGCGACCAACTCGGTTTCCCGGCGGCGACAGCGCTCGGCCTCCCAGCGGTATGCCGGCCGGGTCAGCCCGCCCGCCGACGCAGCCGCCCTCTGATAATGGAGGGCCATGCAATCGATGGCGTCGAAAATCACCGGCAGGCCGGGGTTGGCTCCCCTGATCGCATCGGCGGCCCAGCCGCAGCGGACCATCTGGACCACCGCCACATCGGGCTGCCAGTGGCGCACGGCGTCAGCTACGAGTTTTTTCCCCGCAGCCGATGCGTAGAGTCCCTCCTGTGCCGGCCGACCTGCGAGGACAGCGGCGCCGGCGCCGATGGCGCTTGCGACCCCGATTTCGGGAAGGAACCGGAGTTCGACATCCCCGATGGCTTGATCAGTGACGTCACCGGTCGGCGGACAGATGAGAAGCCGCTCGTAATCCGAAAGCGCGTCGAGCCACTGGGTCGTCCGCAGCTGATTCCCCCGCCAGGGCGGCCAGGGGAATCGGCTCGAGACCAGCAGCAGTTTCATGAGTCGGTCAAACCGTGTAGAACTCCGCAATCGCGCCCACGACCTCTTCAATCTCCCCTTCCGTGAGTTCCGGGAAGACCGGCAGGGCGAGGACCTCGTGGCTCGCCTGCTCGGCAACCGGACAGTCGCCCTGGCTGTAACCAAGGTCGCTGAAACACGGCTGGAGGTGGAGGGGCAGGGGATAGTACACGGCGCATCCGATCCCACGATCGACGAGATGCTGGCGAAGTTCGTCACGCCTCGGTGCTCGAATCACAAACTGGTTGAAGGTGTGACCGCGGCGCGACAGGGCGAGGGGTAAACCCAAAACCCTGTCCAGGCCCTTTTGGGTGAAGAGATCGACATACCGCATGGCATTGGCTCGCCGACCCTGGATCCAGCCCTGCACATGGGGCAGCTTAACGCGAAGCACGGCGGCCTGAATGGCATCCAGACGGAAATTGCCCCCCACCAACGGGTGGAGATACGGCCCAGACTGGCCGTGGACGCGAAGCTCGCGGAGCTTGGACGCCAGTTCGGCGTCGTTGGTGGTCACCAGACCGCCATCGCCAAACCCGCCAAGATTCTTCGAGGGGAAGAACGAGAAGGCTCCCATGAGTCCGTGCCCGCCGACATACCTACCGTCGAAATCCGCACCCCAGGCTTGCGCGCAGTCCTCGAGGATCGGCACCTCGCCTGCCGCCTCGAAGATGGCGGTGAGATCGGCCGACTGGCCGAAGAGGTGGACCGGAATGATCGCCTTGGTATTTTTCGTCATCCGGGCCCGGATCGCTTCCGGATCGATATTGAAGTCGACGGGATCGATATCGACAAAGACCGGTGTCGCGCCGAGCCGAGCCACCACTCCGGCGGTGGCGAAAAAGCTGAAAGTAGGCAGTACGACCTCGTCGCCGGGGCCGATGTCGAGAGCCATGAGCGCCACGAGAAGGGCATCGGTTCCGGACGCCACCCCAACCGCGTGTTCGACCTTGAGCCACTTGGCCGCCGAGCGCTCGAATTGGTCGACCTCGGGGCCGAGGATGAAGTACTGACTCGCAGCGACCTCGTTGAGGGTCCTCTCCATTTCGTCGCGCAGAGGTTCGTACTGGCGTTTGAGATCGAGCAGAGGAATGGGCATGGCGAGACTCCTTGGGTCTTCTTCGTGATGACGAGCCGACCATCGAGGCGGCCCCGACAGGGTACACGAAACCGGCCGGATTGCGTCTCACTCTGTTAGAATCTCGACCCTACGCGTGAGGAGGCTTTGATGCATATCTGTGTGGTGGGTACGGGCTATGTGGGACTGGTCACGGGAGCGTGCCTTGCCGACTTCGGCATCAACGTGACCTGCGTTGACAAGGACGAGCGGAAGATCGACATGCTGCTCCGCGGTGAGATGCCGATCTACGAACCTGGCCTCGACGCGTTGGTGGAGAAGAACGCCAAGGCCGGACGTCTGCACTTCACCACCGATCTCGACCCGGCCATCCGAAGCGCACTGGCGATCTTCATTGCCGTCGGCACCCCGCCCAAAGAGGACGGTTCGGCGGATCTGTCGTATGTCATCCAGGTTGCCGAATCCATCGCCGACAATCTCGACGGATACAAGGTCATCATCACCAAGTCCACGGTTCCCACCGGGACCGGCCAGCTCATCGAGAAGACCATTTCCGAGCGCACCACGAGCAAACACCCGTTTTCGGTGGTTTCCAACCCCGAGTTCCTTCGGGAGGGCTCGGCCATCGAGGACTTCATGCGCCCCGACCGGGTGGTGATCGGCGCCCGCGATGACCAGGCCATCGCCATCATGAAGGACATCTACTCGCCGCTTTTTCTCCGCGACACCCCGTTCGTCATCACAAATGTCGAGTCGTCGGAGCTCATCAAGTACGCGTCCAACGCCTTTCTCGCCACCAAGATCACCTTTATCAACGAGGTTGCCGAGCTCTGCGAACTCATCGGCGCCGATGTCCACCACGTCGCCAAGGGGATGGGGCTCGATAACCGCATCGGCCCGAAGTTCCTCCACCCCGGTCCGGGTTACGGCGGATCGTGCTTCCCCAAGGACACCCAGGCCCTGACCGAAATCGCCCGCGAGGCCGGCCGACCCTTTGACATCGTCGAATCGGTGGTGGCCGTCAACGAGCGCATGAAGATCCGCGCGGTGGACAAGGTCCGCACCGCCCTCGGCAACAGCCTCGCCGGCAAGACCGTCGCCTTGCTCGGCCTCTCGTTCAAACCCGAGACCGACGATATGCGGGAGTCCGCGTCGATCCCCATCGCCGACACGCTCGTCAACGAGGGCGCCAGGGTACGCGCCTTCGACCCGGTGGCCATGGACAACGCCAAGACCTTTCTCCCGGCATCGGTGGAGTATTGCGAAGACTCCTACGACGCCGCCTCCGGGGCCGATGCCCTGGTCATCGTCACCGAGTGGAACCAGTTCCGCTCCCTCGATATGGAGCGGATCAAATCAGCTTTGAAAGGCAACGTCATCGTCGATCTGCGCAACGTCTGCAGCCCCGAACGCATGGCGGAGAACGGGTTCGATTACTACGGTGTAGGCAGGGCGAAAGTGGATCTGCCCGTGTAGTCGCGTCGAGCTCGGGATCTGAGTACCGCGTCTTTTTCTTCCGATTGAAAACACCCAACCGTCCACGTTGACCCAGACACAGGAGAGACCAACATGACCTATCGAATCACCATGTCGCTGTTGATGGCCGCCTCGCTCGGCATCGTCGGTGCATGTACCGCAGACCACCACGAGGACGAGAACGTCCAGAACCAGAATCAGATCGAGGCGGCCACCCAGAGCCAGGCAGCCGCCGCGGGCAACACTGCCACCGGCACGGTCGTGGAGACCATCGACGCCGCCAACTACACCTATGTTCGAGTCGATACGGGAGACGAGGAGATCTGGGCCGCAGCCACACGATTCGAAGTGGCCGTGGGCGAGGTCGTGGTGGTTCCTCTTGAAATGCCGATGCAGGATTTTCACAGTGAGAGCCTGGACCGCACCTTCCCCGTGGTCTATTTCACCTCGCAGATCATGCGTGAGGGCGAAGGCGCCTCTCCCGCCATGCCTCCGGGCCACCCCCAGGTGACCGGCGCAATGACTTCGTCCCATGACGAATCCAGCCCTGTGGAGCCTGTCGAGCCGGCCGATGGTGGAGTCACGGTCGCCCGCGTCTGGACCGACACCGCAAAACTCGACGGGTCCGAGATTGCCGTGCGTGGACGCGTGGTCAAATACAACGGCGGCATTCTGGGCACGAACTGGATCCATCTCCAGGACGGCACCGGTTCGGCTGCCGAAGGATCTCACGATCTCACCGTCACCACCCTCGGCACCGCAGCGGTGGGTGATGTCGTGACCGCCACCGGCACCCTGGTCACCAACCAGGACTTCGGCGCAGGCTACACCTACGCCGTCCTGCTCAAGGACGCCGTCTTGGTCACCGACTAGGAGCCTGCACCGCATAAAATCGGCGGCGCCTTTCGGGCGGCATTTGGCCCGCTTTTCCTCTGGAAGTGGGCGCAATCCTCGACCGTCGGAGACGGATGTGTGCGAGGATACGGCGCTGATCGGCCATCGGCCGATCAGCCGAATTATCTTGCGATTCGACCGACAGGGTGCTACTAATTGATGTGTTCTCAACATGAATGTCGTCAACTCTTGGACACTGCCGGTCGCGCTCGCGTTGATGTTGATCGTCAGCGTCCACGGAGTTGAATACGTAGCGGCCGCTCAGATGCAGCCCAGCTCAGGCTGCAACGATTGCGACTGCACAAAAGAATGCGGCTGCCGCGGCCCCGTCAAAAGTTGCGGTTGCGGCTCCAAAGGTCTTTCTGTCAAGGCACGTTGTCAGTGCGGGTGCTCAGAACAGATCCACATCAACGTGGCGTCTTCATCAAAGAGCACACTCGTTCCGACCTCCCCCGTGGTCGGACCCTATCTGACGTGGTCCTTTACTCCAGAGTTCGGCACCCCACTTTCGTGGCGGTTGGCCTTCGAGCACGATCACCCGCCAAAAATCCTCTCCGAACAGGTCTCCCAGACAATCTAGCTTCGGACATCGCCAACCGCTGGCATTTGCGGTTTTCGCGGTGTTGCGGACTCGCGGTCGTTGCCGACGGCCGACGCGAGGCTGAAAGAGCTCGAATCGCGTCGTCTTTCCAACGAACTCCGCGTTCCGACACCGTTTCGAACCCCGCAAGGGCTCATCGTTCACCGACCGAAGAACGATAGGCCGAGCCGATTAGCGGTGATGGCAGCCATTTCGGGAGGAGTTCAAATGAAGTGCGTTGAATCCGTAGTCGGAGCACGACGTCTTGTCGTGATCTCCGTGCTTGCGATCGTGTGTTCATTGTCGCCCATTTCAATCAATCTCTCCGCGGAAGAAACAACGGCGTCGGGATCCGTCACCGGCCGAGTTCTCAGTATCGACGGAGGGTCAACCGACGGCATCGCGGGGATCAACCTCAAGCTGGACGGAGGAGGAGAACAGCCGCTGCGAACCGTCAGTCAGGGCGAGGGCCGGTTCTCATTCACGGATCTGAATCCCGGATCCTACACTCTCTCAATCGAAAGCCCCGGTTTCGACGCCCAGTCGACAACCCTCGATCTCCCGGCCGGTGGTGAAATCACCCACGACATCACCCTGTCCGCCGAATTCAGGGAGTCCATCACCATCACCGCCACCCGTACCGCGAGAGCCATCAACGAGGTCCCCGCCGCGGTCTCGGTCATCGGCAGGGATGTCATCGAAAAAACACCCATGACCAACATCAAGGAGGCCATCGTCGGGACCCCGGGAGTCCTCATCGAATCCAAGAGCCAGGGCTATGACGCCCGCCTCATCATCCGCGGCGCGGGTCTCAAGGCGCGTTACGCCATCCGCGAGGTCATGGTCCTGCTCAACGGGATCCCGATCACCGACCCCGACAGCCTCACCCGGCTCGATTTCGTCGACACCCACCTTGTCGACAGGATCGAGGTGGTTCGAGGTCCGAACTCCACCCTGTGGGGAATCAACTCCACTGGGGGAGCTATCAACGTGGTCACCAAGAGCCCCTTTGACGGCCATGGTGGCAGCGCCAGATTGGACCTGGGCACCTACGGCGCCCGCAACGCCCAGCTGGGCTACACCGCTGACATCGGCGACAAGACGTTCTTCAACGTCAACTTCAGCCGACGCCAGTCCACCAACGACTGGCGCGAGTGGAACGAGTTCGACACCACCCAGTTCACCGTCCAGCCGTCGTGGATCCTCGGCAAAGGTTGGGTGTGGGAGAACTTCATCAGCTACACCGATGCCAACCTCCAGCTTCCGGGCCGGCTCGTCGTCAATGACACGTACCACGTCGATCAGTGGACACCGTATATGGAAACCGGCTATGTGGAACGCACGGCCGAACCGTGGAAGCACAGCTCGAGAAACTCGGAGATCCTTTTCTTCGGTTCGAAGCTCGTCAAGCGCTTTGGCGATGTTCAGTTCATGCCGATTCTCTACCTCAACAAATGGAGCCACTTCCACCCAGTGACGGCGCGGATCAACGATGCCGACACCCTGGTCGGCGGCATCGATCTCCAGGCGGACTGGGACCACGGCTTCGGGGTGCTCACCGGCGGCGTCACCGCCCGCATCGACAACCAGGATTCCCAGGCCTACACCTACGCCGATGTTCTTCAGACCCCCAGCGGCCGAATTCTCTCGACCTTGTCGGACGAACCCGGCGAGCTCATGCAGGATCTCGAACGAGGAACATCCCTCTATGGCATCTACGCCCAGGAGTCCATGCACTTCGGATCCCGCTGGTTGCTGGATGTGGGCGCCCGCATCGACCGCATCACCTTTGACGTCAAGGGTTACGAGTGGCTCGACTACAATTGGAGCAGCGGCAGCTATGTCGATGGTGAAGGCCCCATCGACACGGTCGAGACCTACACCGCCTTCAGTCCCAGAATCGGCGCCGTCTTCAACGCGAGTGACGCCGTCCACCTCTACGGCAACATCTCCGCCGGCGCGCAGACACCCACCTCCGACGAACTCACTCTCAACCCGGATCTCAAGCTCACAACGGTGCAGAACTATGAGATCGGCATCAAATCGAGCTGGAGGAACTTCGCGTTTGAAACATCGGTCTACTACAGCCCGGTGTTTGACGAGGTCGTCCAGGTGATCCAACCCTTCGGCGAGACCGAGTACGTCAATGCCGGCGAGACCGAGAAGAAGGGTGTCGAGGTCGCGCTCACCTGGATGCCTGCAACCGGCCTCTCGGTCGGCGGCAGCTACACCTACTCGGATTACACCTACAAGGAGTTCTCCGAACCGGCCTTCGGCACCAACATCGACCGCAGCGGAAACCACCTTCCCTACATTCCAGAGAGCTACTACTCGCTCTTTGCGGCCTATGTCGACCCGACCGGGGTGTATCTACGGGCCACCGCCAACACCTGGGGCGAATACTGGATGGACAACGCCAACACCGAGAAATACGAGGGATATGAATTCGTGACCGACCTGACGGTCGGCTGGCAGAACCACCGCTTCGAAGTCGCCTTGATCATTCAGAACTTCTTCGACCAACGGTACGCGGTGGAGGCGCAGAAGGACCTTTACGGAGCTCTCCGCTACTCCCCGGCAGCCCCGAGATTCATCCTCGGACGTTTCGCGGTCAAGTTCTGATCAAAATGGAGTGAACCGATGAAAAAGTTACTGGTTTTCATTTTCGCCGCCACCCTCTCGGTCGGAGCCGCGTGGTACCGGCACGGGGACTCCGCCCACGCCATGGGGATGGTCTCCATCAAGGGAGGACGAGCCCTTCATCCCGTCCACCTGCCTATCGGAAAGGAGCGCTACACCCTGGTGATCACCGGCACCGTCATCCCACCATACCGAGGCGATACAAAAGTGACGGTCGATGGTGGCGAACCGATCCCGTTCATCGTCCGCGGTTCAGACCCCATCATCGATCTCGCCCTGCGCCACCGCCCGTACTTCGAGGACGGGACCCTGACCGGGCTTCAACCGCGAGACCGATTCACCATCTGGGTGGTCATGGACCCGGACGAGCCCATGCCCGCCGGCAAACGCGATGTCACGTTCACCGACACAGCCACGAACAAACCGGTGCTCAGGATCCCCGTGATCTTCGGAGGAGGCGGGGAGGGTCAACACCATGACCACTGAAACCTACGGCGCGACGGCCGTTTCGTTCTGGTCCAAACACCGAACCCTGATCCTCATCTCCGGCATCGTGCTCTTCCTGCCACCGCTGGCGGCCATCGTCCAGCTGACCGGAGATACGAACTTCTGCGGCCGATGGTGTCCACGGATGTTCTTCGCGTGGCGGGAGGGCCAGTCCATGAGCGCATTTCTCATGGGCTTTGTCCGCGCCTACATGGGTGTCGCCCTGGTGGCGGCAATCCTCGTCACCACGCTGGCTTTCGGCCGCTACTGGTGCAGCCATCTGTGCCCGGTGGCCTCACCCCTCGAACTCGGGAGCCGGCTGATTCCGAACAAATTCAAGCTCAATTTTTCAGCAACCCCGGCGCCGTCGTTTCGGTACGGTTATCTGCTCATCTATCTCATCGCCCCGGCCATCGGGATCGGTTCTCTGTGTTGCAACTACTGCAATTTCGCTGCGGTGCCAAGGCTCTTCGCCGCACCGTTCTCCGAGGGTGATCTCATCTACTTCCTGAGATTCCAGGGGGTCGTCAACTTCGGTCTCCTGCTCTTCCTCGGGATCTTCGCCAAGGGCGGCCGCGCATACTGCAACCTGCTCTGTCCGGTGGGAGCGCTGGATGCGCTCTCGAACAAGATCGGGGCACGATTCGGGCGCCGAATCCGCATCGACCATGATGCGTGCACCAACTGCGGCGACTGCTCGGTGGTCTGCCCGACCTGGGCCATCGATGTCACCGATCTCACCACCATCAACCAGCTTTCCTGCATGCCGTGCCGGCAGTGCCAGGATGTCTGCCAACACGGAGCGATTTATTATGGCAAGCCGGCGGCTTAGTCTCGTTGCCGGCGTCATGGGCGTTTCGGCGGGGCTCGCGCCCTATCTGCCGACCGTCATCTGTCCGGGGGGGGCCTGCACCTCGTGCTTCGCATGTGTCGGCGCCGGCGGCGCCGCGGCGTCAGCGCTGGTTGTCGGACTCATCTCACGGAAGTTCGGTAAGCCCTCCTCGAGCAAAGACGAACCGGTGACCGCCAACATCAAAGGAGGATCTTCCGAAGGCTGACCCAATCTGAACACCGCTCGCGCGCGACCTCAGCGACGCGTCAGTAGGTCCACCCGGGGTGGTTCTTGCCGTGGCAGCGCAGAGTGCATTTGCCGTTGTGGGTTCCGGTGGACAAGTACTCCAGCGTCCCGTTGAAGGGAAAAACCACCGAGGTGTCAAAGTTGATCAGCTTCGGATTGGCCGAGGCGTGTGGATCATGGCAGACATTGCAGGGGGTATCTTCCTCTCGAATGTGTTTGTCATGATCATCGAAACTCGTCCCGTTGCTGATGCTGGTCCACGAGTGACATTTGAAACACAGAGCGAAATTCGCCGTGTTGAAATTCGTGCCGTCCACGGTGACATAGCGTCGTTCCAGCAGATGGGGCCAATCCGAGCCATGCGGGCCGTTGGCGCCCGAGCCTCCCGCCACCGGACCGTCGTCGTTGTTGTGACAGGTGGTGCAGCTCATGAGGCTGTTCTCGTCCCAGCCGTTGTTAATGATGAGTGACGGCACGGACGCGTTCGTTCCCTGCACCGCAACCGGGTGGTAGGACGCCATGGAACCGTCGAATTCCACCCGAACATTTGTTTCCGGGAACTGCCGCGGTGTCGGCGCTGAGGGCAGATTGGGGCTGTCGGCGTGACAACGGAAGCAGAGCTCGTACTCATAGGATGCGGGATTCACCGCATTGCCCGCCAAGTTGACGCCCTGAACGCCCTCGAGCGGACCTGATGCGGGTCTCGGCGCTGTCGCCGCGCCGGGAAGGTTGATCCGACCCACCGCTTCGTGTGGGCCGTGGCAGTCTTCGCACTCGACATGGCGTGTCGTCACGACGGCGGACTCGCCCGGTTGGTGGACCTCCGACGCCAACGACAATGGGTGGGCCGATGATTTCTGAAAATCGGCCCGCACATTTGCCGTCGCCGGACTGCCGTCGTGGCAGGTGAAGCAGAGGTTTTCTTCCAGATCCACCTGGAGCCGAGGATAGTCGCGATCGGTGTCGGCGTTATCGGGCCAGCCGTGCGCCTGGTGGCAGCCCGCGCAGGTCGCGGTCTGGGTCGAATCGGTGATGGCCGGAAAGGTCGATCCGTATTGCCCACCGGGCCACAGCGCCCCTGTTGAACCGGAGTCGAAATGTGCCGCCGGAGTCGCGGTGTCGGCCAGGGTGTGGCACTCGATGCACAGCCCCACTCGATCGGCGCTCCGCAGCAACGAACCATCGTCCACCGGCGAATCATGGAGCTGATGGCAGGTCATGCAAGCGATTCGATCGTTCGGATCGAGGGGCAGGGTCGTGGGCGGCTGGGTGCCCCCGGATGCGGGCACGGTGACGTCAACCGGGTGCGACCCGTCGCGAGCGAACTGGACGACACGGAGGCCGTGGCAGTCGTTGCACATGGCGCCCTCGTCGTTGTCGATGCGCATGAAGTGGCGGCCTTCGCCAGTTCCCGGCCCACCGTAAGGGGGCGCCGACGCATCGAAGGGTTCCTTGACCTGCTTGTGCTCGTTGTGGCAGGTCGAGCACATGGCCCGGCCGTCCTCGAGCCTGCCCGACATCTCCGGGGCGGCCGGTGGGAGGATCTCCGTCCTGACATAGATCCTCCAGACGTCGCCGGCCACGAAGGACGGCGGCGCATCGGCGTCGAAGAAACTCACGGTCACACCTTCGTCGAGGGGAACATCGGCACCCGTGGTGAGCCCGGTCCCGCCTCCACCGAGGGTGTCGTTCCAGGAAAAAGCCGCGGTTCCGACATCTCCGGTTGAGGTCACCGTCAGGGTGTAGGTCTTGGGGAACTTGCCGTTGAACGCTCCACCGGGAACGACCTCACCCACCGAGGTGTTGCCGGCGTCCGATTTGATGTGGCCCGCCGCTCCCGCATCCCACCGGTGCGAGTTGCCCGACGGGGTCGTCCCCGACGGTAATCCTGGGCCGGGCAGTGCCTGGTCGGCGTCGATAAATGGAAAACCGCCCGCAAAGCCGCCGGCGACGTGGCAGCTCAGACACAGATTGCCGTTGCCGCCCACAGTGGTGAGGCTTCCACCGGCCGAGTTGTGCGTCGTGTGGCAACTCGAACAATCGATGTTCACCGAAGCATCATGCGCCGGGTCCAACGCCCGGGCGGCAGGAGCGACCAGAAGCAGGATCATCAGGAGAACCGGCCGCCCACCCTGGAGCCGTCGCCGCAGACTACGGGAACGTTTCAGACCAGGCATTCACATCTCCAGACTCGAAACCGTCATCAAAAATCGATCCCGTCGGGGGCGGGACTGTGAAATCGTCTAAACCGAAGACCTCGAGACGACCGCTGTTCACCGAGGACACGAACAACCGGTTGTGACCGTCGATGACCAGCCCGAACGGCGTCCGGAACTGCCCCGGGTGGTCTCCGATGCTGCCGATCACAGCCAACTCCGCGCCGGCTCCATCAAAGACCTTGACGTGGCTCTGGAAGGCGTCGGCGACATAGATTCTGCCGATCCCGTCTCCCCTCAGCCCTTGGATCCGGCCGAAGTTTCGGTCCCCGCCACCCTGAGCCCCGAAACAACGGAGGAAGGCGCCCTGCCGGTCAAAGACCTGAACCCGATCATTGTTCTGGTCACCGACAAAAACTTCGCCGTAGGGACTCACCCAGACGGCGGATGGAAAATCGAACTCTCCCGGGCCGCTTCCGCTCCCGCCGAATGATCGAAGCGGCAGACCATCCGGGTCGTAGACCTTGATCAGGTCCGCCTTGCCGTCGGCGACAAAGACCTCGCCGAAACCGGGGTCCGGATCGATGGCAATGTCGGTCGCACCCTGGAACTCACCGGCGCCGGCGCCGAGCGTGCCGCTGTGGTTCCACTGCTCGTCATAGATGTCCACCCGGCCGGTTGCATCGTCACTCACGTAGGTGTTTCCAAAATCGTCGACAGCGAGGGCGAGGGGTACACCCATTGCGCTGCGAACTTCGATGACCCGGCCGTGAACATCCATGATCACGATCGATCCCCGAGTCGGATCGGTGACGTAGACATTGTCACCGGAGTCGACGGCCAACCGCGCCGGCGCCCGCAGACTCTCCAGCTGAGAGCCCAGGACCTCGACCTCGGGAGGCGGCAGCACCGGTGTTCCATCCCAGGTGCACAGCTGTGCGGATGTCGTTCCCGGCAGGCCGAGAAAGACCATGCCGGCAACAAAGACCACCGTCACACGCGCGATCCTGTAGGACCGCGCGGCGCCGGACCGACCTGCGCTCGCACCCCTCGGGTCGTCATCCACCACTGATGGACGTCTCACTCCGGCTTCCTTTCTCGCAATGGCATCGTGCAAATAACCAAGAATCGTTCCGAATAATGATTGTCGCGAAAACGGCCATCCTCTTTCAGTGCCGTAGATCACCGACCCACTCGGACCCGCGAGGGTCACCGCATCCACATGAGTGGAATCGCCAAGCCTCACTGGCGCCTGCTGTCCGGTCTGTCTTCCGGTCGCGGCGCCGCCTGGAAGCCCGTAGGATGCCTGCCAAGGCCGCTATCGCGCGCGGGATCGGCAAACCTCGGGTGACCCTTGCTGGTGAACATGGGTCCATAGCCGAGGGGGTCGTGATCGACTCCGTGGCAGGTGAGATAGCAACCCCCCATCCCCGCGGCCTCGGAAGTGTATTCGAGCCGCCCCGAACTCGAGGCCAGCACACCGGTGATCGCGGTGGGCTCATTGAAGCGGATGAGGGCCCGCCCAGCGGTCGCTCCGTGCGAATCGTGGCACAGAACGCACGCGGTTCGTTGGTCCACGACGTGCAGGCGGTGATACGGAAAGGGGTCGGAATCGAGGACGATCTTTCGATCGTGGCACTGATAGCACAGAGCGTAGGAGCTCTCCGATTCCGGCTGCCCATCCTGCAATGAGTAGTCCGCGCCGAGCAAACCCGGCACTCGACTCCCGTGCGGTCCGCGCGCACCTCGAACATCATCGTTGGTGTGGCAGTCCGAACAGTTGATCAGGGAATCCGACGTCAAAGGAGGCAAAAGGCTCGGGACCTCCCCGACACCGATGGCGAGCACCGGATGGAACGACGGATTCCTCGAATCGAAGAGCAGACCGATGTCATGAGGATCCGAGACCATGGCGGACCGGGTCCCATGACACGAAAGGCAGAGGTTCGCCTCGCTCGTGAAACCCCGTTTCGGCGAAGGTTTCTGCCGCCCGAGATCGAGGCCGGTTCCGTCCAAGCCCTGGAGCCGGCCGATACCATGAACGCTGTGGCAGTCGACACAACTCGCCCCGCGGTGGATCACCGGTTTGACCATTTCCACACGGATGTCCGCAGGATCGGCGCCGGAGTCCATTCCGAGTGCTTCCCGCCGGCCGGGCTCGGCCGCACCCGTCTGGTGGCATTCGATGCACATGGTGTCTCTGTCGGTCTTCAACATGGGGGTTCGGGAGGCCCCGTGACCCTGATGGCAAGGCGTACAGTCTTCGGCGAGCATCCCCGGCTCGAAGTGCTTGCCGAGATCAACGGCCGAAGCCACCGGGGCGATCAGGACAATCGCCACCGCGGCAGTTCTCAGGAATGACAGGCGATGCATAGCTCCCCCGGTTTTGCGGTGAGAAGGAAATCTCCGTACGGATCGCGGTGGGGATCGTGGCAGGTTGTGCACTGGATGCGATTCTCTTTATCGAGCTTCGCGAGGGGGTGATTCCGCATCTCCGACAACGATCTCAAGGGGACATCGCCCTTGGAGTTATTGGTTGTGACCAGGTGGTCCGTCACCATGAAGGAGACCGGGTGATCACCGCTCAGGTCACGGCCGAGATTCGATTCCGACGTCGATGGCATGGTGGTGATACCACCACGCATCTCGATCCGACCCGACGACACCGTCGATCCGAGCGCGATGGTTCCGTCGTGGCAGGATAGGCAGAGTTTCGAGGAACCATTGGGCTGCGGCGCTTCCCCCGAGGAACTGTAGGCATCCATGGTCTCGCTCCAGTACATCTGGTAGCTGCCCCCCGGATTCTCCCGATTCCACAACGGCGCCTGGAAGACGGCGTTGTGGGTGGTGTGGCAGAAGACACACACCCTGGTCTCGGACACCGCTCTGACGGTACCGGGACCGGTCACTGAAAGATTGTGGGAGGTGTCGCGCACGCTTTCCTGGGACGAGGCCAGAACAGCCAGACCCAACACCATCGTCAGGGTGATCGCTGCGCGTCTCATTTCAGGTTTTCCCTTCGCTGGTAACGCATGAGTTGGACTCGTCGATTCCCGGTATCCGCAACGGCCATATGACCGCGGCGATCGATGGCGAGGCCTCCGGGGGTCCAGAATTCCCCGGCCCCGAAACCACGACCTCCGATGATCAGGAGAAGCTGTCCATCCTGGTCAAAGACCTGAACCGCATCAAAGCGTGCGTCGGACACATAGAGGTGGCCGTCGGGATCGATCGCCAGCCCCTTGGCCAGGGCAAAATGACCAGACCCATCCCCGTGCTGGCCGAACTGAGAGAGATAATGAAGTTTGGCGTCGAGTTGCTGGATTCGGAAATTGAAGGGGTCGAGGACCCAGACAGTCCCGTCCGGCGCTTCGGCGACGGCGGTCGGAGTGTTGAACTCGCCATCGCCGGTTCCACGCCTACCTGACCTGGCCACTTCGAGTCCTCCCGTGCTGACACGAACCACCTGACCGGTCTCGGCGTCGGTGATCAAAACGTCGCCATTCGCACACACGGCGAGCCCACCACAACGCTGCACAAAGCCTTGACTCACGACCTCGCCGAGCAGCACGCCTTTGTGGTCGAAAGCGATGACCGCTCCGAGTTCCCGATCGGCAACCAGGATCTGATCCCCATCCGGGGTCGCGGCGATTGCGACCGGTTGCATGCCTTCAGGCAGCTTCAACCTGATCGCGGCGCTTCCATCGGTCTTGCCGCCGATCACCCAGTTCATGGCCGTGTCCACCACGAAGACCCGGTCTTTGGCGAGGGCCACGGCAACGGGCCGCGGCAGAGGCAACGTCTGCTGACGCCGCTCGGCGCCGGCCACTGCACGGAAGATCCGTCCCAGCCCCTTGGGGCGGAACTCATCGACGGTGGCCTGCCAGGCAACCTCGGCCGGAGCCTCTGCCGAAGGCGGCGGCCAGACCGGGCCTTCAGCACACATCCCCGGTGACGGCAGGCAACCCGCTCCGAGAAACACCACGAGTGCGATTCGTCGCACCCTCATCTTCGATGATCTCCGGCTCTGAATTGGAACAATCGCCTCACACCGACCCAGATCCTTCGGAACCGGCGCTGTTCGAGTCCCGCCTCCTCGGTCCGCTGCTCTCGGACCCGAGCATAGAACGAGAGCTTGGCATAGTTGAATCGAAGTCCGAGCTCGGCGAATTCATAGGTTCCGATATGATCGAAGATCCTGCGTTCCTCGGAGCGTACAAAACCGTCGAAGAGCAACCAATACGTCGGCCCCCAGCTGATGTTCGCCTGCCACACATCGGTCAGAGTCGGGACTTCGCTTCCGACCATCTCAAACCGGTCGGCGGAGGCTCCGATGGTCACCCGTCCGAGCGCGATGTTGAGCTGGGCACGGGCGACATCCTCCTCGATCTCGAATCCCCGGTCCACCCGTACCCGGTTGCGATAGTCCAAGTCGAGCGACAACGCGGTTCGTTGGCTGGGTCGATACTCGAATATCACCCGTCCGCGGTAGCGCCGCCGGTCTAAACCGGCGAGAAACGCGCTCCCGATGGGAGGTTCGCCGATGCTGTAGTCCGGTATCGAGAGTTGGTTGTCAAAGTACTCGACGTCGAGAGTCACGCTCGAGCGAGGAAGCTGGTAGCGAACCGACCCGAAGATCAGGGAGCCGAAGGCCGATTCCTGTTCGAGCTCCTCCGGATCGGCCCTGAGATAGGTCACCCGGGGGTAGAGCGACACCCACCAACGGCCGTACTGCTTGCCCCATCTCAGTCCGAGGCCCGCCCGCGGCTGGGTCAGCCGTAAACCGTCACCGTATTCGTTGCTGAGGTAGCCGAGTTCGGCCTCGAGAAAGGTCGAGGGACTCAGCGGAGCGACGAGGTTGGCCGAGAGGTTACCGGTAATGATCTCTTCAACCGGGTCGGTCTCGACGCGGACCACGCGCATATCCGCCCTCAGGTCCCAGAAACCGAGTTGACTGTATCGGTGGCGCAACTGGTTTCTGAACAGGTAGTTTGTCGTCCACGGCGAGAAATCACCGTGATTCTGGGCGGAGCGGTAGACATTTCCGATCAGGTCGGTGTGCCAGTAGACCTTTCCGGTCCGGTTGACGTCGAGGTCGAACCGTCCCGAACCGATCTCCTGCTGAAGACCACCTCCAAAGAGGTCGTTCTCCTTCCAAAGAAGCTGCAGCATGGCATCGACTTTGCCGACGGCCGCCTGGGTGGACAGCTCGCTCCAGGCGGTGTCTTCATCACGCAGGGTGTCCGGCTGGTCCGCGTTGAAGCTCTGCTCCCAATGCCGAAGATTGAGACGGAACCACTGGCCGCCGAGAGCTCTCAGGCCATACCGCTGATAGTCTCGCACGCCATCGACGATCGCTCCCTGCTGGAGACCCGTGACATCGGTACCCTGGCGACCCGCACCGACTTCGAGCGAGATCGCGCGGTTGTTGAAGAACCGGAGCGACCCGTCGTAATAGGTGTCGTCGACGTCGTTGTCCTGGGCGCCGGAAATCGTCTGATTCGACAGGGTTTTTGCAACACTGGCATCAAAGGTCATGAATCTCGGATCGACGAGGTGCCCGGCGACGGCCGCCCAGAGAACGGTCTGGAGATTCGATCTCTCGGCGGAAATGCCTCCGTATTCCTGTGAATCGCTCAGGTATTCCGCCGAGAGGCCAAGCGTGAAGGTCGCCCCGCTCGAGGCCCATGCGGACCCGGCGCAGCACCAAAGACAGATCACTGCGCAGATCCGGCGAGCGACGGGGTTCAGAATCTTTCGGCGCACTCTCGAACCTCAATCGCCGCCTGGTCGACCAACTCCAGTTCGAATTCGTCGAGTCGGCGCTGTCTCTTTTCGCTGGTGATCCGTTCCTCCACCGCATCCCGCACGGTGGCGAGCTCGATCGGTTGTGATGGTCGGGTGCTGATCACTTGCAGGACATGGTAGCCGTGAATCGATTTCACCGGCTCGATCACCTCTCCGACCTCCGCTGAAAAGACCGCCTCATCGGCCGCAGGCAACAGCGATCCGCGGTGGACAAAGCCGATGTCTCCGACCTCATCCTGAAATCGAGGGGAGAGGCTCTCGAGATCCGACTCACCCACTTCGAGCAACGAGGTGTCACCCCGACGGGCGTCTTCGGCAAGTAGGCGCGCGTGTTGCTCGGACTCCCGCCACTCCTCCTGGGTCGCAGACGGTGGAACGTTGACCAGGATGTGAACCACGTGACGGGCTTCCGGGGTCACATAGTCATCGCTGTTGAGGATGAAGAAGACCTCAACCTCGATCTCGGTTGGAGGTGTAACGCTGGAAACGATGGTCTCGTCAACCGCGTCGGCTACGGCATCCCGGTGGAGGGCCAGCCGGAATTCATCTTCGGCGATTCCCTTGGTCTCGAGGGCGGCGCGGTACTGCGCTTCGCTGGTAAATCGCGCCCGCACTTCCTGCCACGCCGCCGCTTCGGCCGCTTCATCGACATCGACGGGGTTTTCTTGCGCCCACTGCCGCTTGAGTTCTTTCAGCACCAGGGCCTCGATAGACTCGCACCTGAGTTCGGATTTTCGCTCAGTTGAGATCTGCCGATGGTAGCTTCCAACCGAAATCCGCACGGCCAGTTCGCGATCGAGTTCCCACGCCTCGAGCTGTCGGCCATTGACGGTCGCCACCGAATCGACCACCGCGGCTGACTCGCCAACCGAAGCGACAAAATGCATGGCGGCCGCTAAAATCACGACCGCGTTGAGCAACAGCCTGCCCGATGCGGCTTTCCCATGAGCGGCAGAAACCACCCCGAAAAAGGCACGGGGGGCGAAACGATCGCCCCCCGTGTCGCGAGCTTGCGTCATCACCAGGAGCGGACTACTTCGCGTGGCAACGGATGCACATCAGGCTCCCGGCCGGATCTTCCACCAGAAGGGACGGGTTGCTCCCGACGGCCCCGCCGTTGTGCACGTCGTGGCAGGTAGCGCACTCCACCTTGTTGGCGAAGAGATAGTCCGCAATGTTCCCATCGGCGTAGACCGACGACGTGGGGTTGAGTTCGGGATCCTGACCCGCGCCCGTTCCTGCGCTGTAGGTCACGCTGATCGGGTGGTCGTTCGACAGATCGGTTCCAACCAAGGCTCCACCGGTGATGTAGGTATTGCCGCTGGTGTTGCCGCCGAAGTTCTCGAGCGCAACGGTGCCGTCGTGACAGGAAAGACACGCCTTGGAGACATCGGCCGGTTGCGGATCGACCACTCCATCGAGGGTGTCACTGGTGTACATCTGGAACGTCGCCGTGGTCACCTCGTGGTTCCACAGCGGCGCAACAAAGGCGGTCTCACCATCGTGGGTCGTGTGGCACGGCAGGCAGATGGTGCCGTTCGACCACGTTTCGCTACTGAAATCGTGTGCGCTGCCGGTAATCTGGGCGCTGGCGAAACCTGCGCTCAGGACAATGCAGAAGCTCACTACAAGCGCTCTCTTCATGATTTTTGCCCTCCGTTCTCGAATCCAAAGAAACTCGATTCGAACCTTGCTGCCGGCGTGGGCCCTTCGCGTCAGATTGCGAACGGCCCGCAGGTTCGGTCGAATCTCATCAACTGACTGGAGCATATTTTGGATCTATTCCTAAATCAATGCTTGCACGCATGAACACGTGACGAAGCACACATAACTGACCGGGTTTTTGTCATGTACATGTAATGGACCCATGAAGTAAAGACACCGTCTCAATAGCATGCACTCCAATCTCGCCCGATGATTCCGATCAAATCGCCGTTGGGCGCCGAATCGATATTCCGACCTCGCGCATCGTGATCTCGCCGGCTGATCACTGCGGTGAACCAAGGAACCGAAAGAGCTGTACGCGGTGGTTGAGCGTATCGGCGACGACGAGGAGGTCGTCACGCATGGCAATCCCCGAAGGCAGAGAGAATTGGCCCGGCCCCTGTCCGGGCTCTCCGAACCACATGAGCAATTCGCCGTCGAGGTTGAACATCTGAACGAGCTGAAACGCTCCATCCACCTCATACAACACGCCATTGGCGGCGTCGGCCACCAAACCACGAGGTCGGTTCAGGTCTCCGGGATTGTCACCCGCACTGCCGAATATCAAATCGAGATCACCGGCGGGATCGAAGACCTGAATCCGGAAATTCAGGTAGTCCGAGACATAAAGATAGCCATCGGCGTCAAAGGTCGCCGCCACGGGAAAGTTGAATTCGCCCTCTCGGGCGCTGTGCTCATTGCCACCCCAGGTCATGACGGTTTCGCCGGTCGCGGTGTCGATCACATCGACCGCGTGGCGTTCGGTGTCGCACACCGCGATCCGATCGCCACCGGCCGTCACCGCAATCGAGGTCGGCCGGTCGAAAACCGATGCACCGCCATAGACCATCTTGAACTGGAGGGCCGCATCGTACGCGTAGACCGCCTGCGAGCTCGCGTCGCTGACATATAAAGTACCGTCATCGGCCACCGCGACGCCAACGGGTTGGAAGAGCGAGCCCGGAGCCGATCCCCGGAAGAGCTCGAACCGCTGTTCATCCTGGTTGATGATCACGACTCCCCGGAGATGTTGATCGACAACATAGAAGGTCTGGTCCGGGCCGATGGCAACTGCGGTCGGCGCCATCAGCGACGCCTCGACCTCCTCGTCGCCGACCAGGACCTTTTTCCAGGTGCGTTTCCGTTTGTCGACATCGCCTCGGGTGCCGATCGCACCGATCCATTCGATCACCGGTTCGGCCGGAGCCGGAGGATAGACAACCGATGTCGGCTCCGATGCGACTCGCTTGTCCGAAGGCGCACCACCGGAACTGCAGGACCAGAGGAGCGCTGCGACCACTGGAAAAAGAATGTATTTTGCTCGATGGCCCATCAGTCAGTTCTCGCTCTCGTTCATTTGGGGTGGCATGCGATGCACAGCTCCGCCTGGTTGGTCGCTTTCCATGTAAACAACTTCGGGTTCGGCGCAGCATGGGGTTCGTGGCACAGCCTACAGGTCATTTCCTGCCCGACCAGCGATTTCGCCACCTCGGTCCGACCCTCGCCATCGATGAGCCCCGAAACCGGATGTTCGGGGATCGGGTGGTCCTTTCGAAGAAAGGGATCGAGGCCGATCATTTCGAGATCCCGCGCGCGCTCGCCTCGCAACACGAATCCACCGTCAAGCCTGATGTTGCCGTTGGAGTCCACGTTGACCCTGTTCTTCAGGTGACACCCGTTGCACAGGTCGTTCCCCGACGCCCGTAGGAGATTCTCATTCGGGCCACCGTGGGGCTGGTGACAACTGTGGCATCCGATCCAAGAGATCGCCCGGTGCACGCTTTCGCCCTCGGCACCCGCCTGGTCCTCATGGCAGTCGAGGCAAACGCCGCCACCCGCGGCCCGCAGGAGTTTCGGCTGACGGGATGCATGGGGAGAATGGCAGTCCACGCACTCCATCGCCTCCATGGCGGGGTGGGGCACGGCGGCCGTCGCAATGGTCTCCGCCACGTCGTCGTGGCACATTTCGCACAACGCATTACCGCCACCGCCCTCGAGTTCCTGCGCCGTGCCTCCATGGCAATTGGTGCAGCCCTCGCGGAACGGCGGGTGGATCGATCCGTTGGCGATGAGCGGCTTGCTCGACGAACCGTGGGGATCGTGGCAATCGAGGCAGTCGGTGGTCGCCATATCCGCCCCGAAGTGCAGCCGTTGAAGATCGGGGTCCGCCGAATCGTGGCAGGTGCGACAGAGTTCGTCCCCGTCATCGAGCAACATCGCGGGCCGGTCGGAAGAATGCGCGTCGTGACATCCGTCGCAGCCATCTTCCAGCGCTGCGTGGGCGCCGGGGCCCTTCGCTCGCTCGGCGATGTCCGGGTGGCACGAGAAACAGAGCTCGCCGCCGTCGGCTTTGAGCAGGTGGGGTTGATCCGCAAGATGGGGATCGTGGCATTCGACGCACCGGCCCTGTTTGAGCGCGGTGTGCACCACTCGACCGCTCGTGTCCGCGAAATCGCCGTGGCACGCCTCACAGAGGGCGCCACCCTCCTGCAGTAAACGCACCCGTGTCCCACGCGGTGTTCGATGGCACGCATCGCACGAACCCTCCTCAAAGGGCACGTGTCGCGTCGATCCACGCAGCATGTGGGCATTCTTCGATCCGTGCGCCTCGTGGCAGGTTCGGCAATCGGCGCGCCGCACGGGAATCGGGTGCGCGGCGTCGGTGTCATCCGCGTCGTGACACTCGGCGCAGATCCGGCCCGCCTCTACGCTGAGCATGGCGTCAAAATCGGTGCCGTGCGGACCATGACAGTTTCCACAGTCATCGACCACCGGAGCGTGCGGCACGGCAATTTCACCGTTCGCGGCCGCCGTCAGACCATCGTGACAGACCAGACACAGCGCAGATCCGGACTCCACCAACGCCACACTCATTTCACTTTCGCCGGCTTCAAAGACGTGGCAGCTCAGACAGTCGTCGACCGCGGGGGGGTGGGGAACCCGTACCGCGACGACCTCGTCGTGGCAGGTTTCACAGGTCGCCTTTTCAGGATCCACGAGCGTCGGGTGGTCCGCGGCCACGCCGGTTTCCGCGACTATGCCGGAGATCAGCACAATCGCCAGGCAGAAAACCATGCTGAAGGCGGGTCGGTGTTGTGATTCCATCTATTCTCCAGCAGCCGCCATCGGTCGCGGTCCCACCAATAGCGTGTTGACGTCTATTGGTTCTCGTCGCGGTTGTTAGCGCCCATTGTAGATCTTACTTCCAGATCCGAAAACCCGGAGCCGCAGCTTCTTGTTGTCGATCCTCGATCTCGTTCAACTTTTCGGAGGATCAAGCCACATCCCAGGTTCGCGGTCGGACTCCCCATCACGGTAGAGCCTCCCACATCCAATCGATGATGACTGTGTGATGAGGATCACCAAATTGCAAGGTTGCTCAATCAAACACTTCATGAGCATCAAACCTCACGGTCGTGGATACCCGGTCTCCCGACACGAGCCCTCACGCGGTACACTCGCACCATGGCTAGCGGTGCTTCCCTCCGTCTCGACATCTGGCTCGATGTAGCCTGCATCTACAAGACCAGATCACAGGCCCAGGCGGCCTGCAAGAACGGACGCGTGGAAGTCAATGGTGACAATGGCAAGGCCCACCGCGCGGTCCGACCGGGGGACGAGATCAAGATCTCGCTCCCCGGCGGTCGGAAGCGAACCATCGAGGTCGTGGAAATCGAATCCACCAACGTCTCCAAAGCCCGCGCGCGCGAACTTTACATCGACCACACTCCGCCCCCGACCCCGGAAGAAATCGAACTCAGGAAGATGCAACGTCTCTCCTCGCCGCCTCGCCGCGACCGCGGCATGGGTGCGCCCAAGAAACAGGAACGCAGGCAACTGCGCCGGCTGAAAGAGGGCGAAGATCTCTGAGGATTCGTTCAGCGAGACCCGATTAGCTACAATCCTCCGGAGTCGCGCCCAACGCGCGACTCCGGAGGATCGTATGGATACATCAAATTGGGACACTCTTGTCGTCGGCGGCACCATCCTAACCATGGAGCCCGGGAGCGAACCGATCCCGGACGGCGCCATCGCCATCGCCGACGGCAGGATCGCCGCTGTCGGCCTCGCCGAGGATCTGCTCGAGCACGCACCCACCGGCCAGGTGGTCAACGCCGGGGGATGCCTCATCCTGCCCGGTCTGGTCAACACCCACTCCCACCTCGCCATGAGTCTGCTCCGCGGCCTCGCCGATGATCTTCCTCTCATGGATTGGTTGGAGAACCATATCTGGCCGGCGGAGAAGACCCATATGGACCGCGAGGCCGTTCGACTCGGCACCGAGCTCGCGGTTGCCGAGCAGCTCCTCGCCGGAGTCACGACCACCACCGATATGTATTTCTTCGCCAACGAGGTCGCCGCGGTGCTCGCCGAAGCCGGAATGCGCGGGGTGATTGCCGAGTCGCTCATCGATTTCGCCACCCCTCGCTGCAAGACCCCCGAGGAAATGATGGAGAAACAGCGGGAGCTCGCCCAGCAGTATCGGAAACACCCGCTGATTACGCCGTCCATCGCCGCACATGCGCCCTATTCGGTGAGCGCGAGCAATCTCGTAAAGGAGGCCGAACTCGCCGAAGAGCTCGGGGTCACCTTCCAGATCCACCTCTCGGAAACGCGATGGGAAGTGGAAAAGCTCATGGAAGAAAAGGGACGGTCTCCGGTCGCCTACCTCGCCGATCTCGGCGTGCTCTCCGAGCGAACCGTCGCCGCACACTGTGTCCACGTCTCACCGGAAGACATCGAAACCCTCGTCGAGTTCGAAGTCGGCGTCGCCCACAATCCCGTCTCCAACCTCAAGCTCGCTTCCGGCGTGGCCCCCGTTCCCACCATGGTCGAGGCAGGGGTCAAGCTCGGCATCGGCACCGACGGAGCGGCGTCAAACAACACCCTGGACCTTCTCCGCGATATGCAGCTGGCTTCGCTACTGCACAAGGGTGTGTTCGGAGATCCGACGGTTCTTCCCGCCCGCGCCATGATCGAGATGGCGACCATCGGTGGGGCCAGTGTTCTCGGGCTCGACGCCGAAATCGGCACCCTGACCGAGGGTAAACAGGCTGATATGGTGTGCTTTTCGGTCGATGGGCCGCACGCCACCCCGGTCTTCGATCCCTGGTCACATCTCGTCTACGCCGCGCGTTCCTCCGATGTCCGGCACGTGCTCGTCCAAGGCAAGCTCGTGGTCGGTAATCGGAACCTCAACACCATGGATCGGGAACGAATCGAGTCACAGGCGTGGGATTTCGCGCAGCTGCTCAAAAAGTAGGGCATGAGCCCTAATTCGCCCCATGCTTCCCCAACTCGAAGGCACGCTCGAGGGCGTCGATATTCACCTTGATCTTGATGGGTCCGCTACGTACCGGGTTTTCCTCCTCCACCGGGTAGGCGGAACGAATCATTGCTGCCAACTTTGGGTCGACATCGAGAAACTGAACCCCGGCGTGATAGACCAAGTGGCCGTCTGACCCGGAGTTGGAGAAACCGGTGAGCTTGCAGTGAACGACCTTTGCCCTGATCCGCAGAAGACCGTTGGGCAACGGCAGCGAAATCCTGCACTCACCTCTCGGATTGAGGGCCGAAGCCAAGACGAGATGCGCGCCTTCGGGAGACACATCGATCACCCGGGCCGGCCGATTGCCCCAGAGATTGAATTTCGACATCGTGCGCCGGAGCGGCGCGACGAGAGTGACGGCGTTCGTCCATCAGGCTCTCCCCCCTTACCGGTTCCGGCCGGGCGTCCCCTCCAGCACAACCTCAGGTCGCGACGTCCGGTCAGTTGTTTTCGGTACTCGATGAGAATAGCCGATCCGTTCACCGTGGTCCAGACCCCGAACACGAGTAAGATTGAGGGCACCAACCAGGAGGACAGCATGAGTTCCATCCCGAAAAAGATCCTCGTCGCGACGGATTTCTCGACCACAGCCGACACGGCGGAAAAAATCGCCTATCAACTCGCGTCTCTTCTGGAGGCCGAGCTCGATCTGGTCCACGTCAGGGTGATTCTGGAAGATCCGCTCATGGCGGAGGAGCAACAGATGGAAATCGAGCGCATGATGTCGTCGACGGACGAGGCAACCCGGCAGGCCTTTGCCAGGGATCGGACCGGAGACCGCGGCATCACCGTCAGAACTCACCTGATCCGCAGCGTTTCGGCGGCGGAGGCGATCACCGCAACCGCTTCGGATCTCGACTGTGATCTCATCGTCATGGGAACCCATGGCCGACGCGGCATCAAACACATGCTGCTCGGCTCCGTTGCCGAGAACGTCATTCGAAGCGTCGATTTGCCGGTGCTCACGGTTCGTCCCGAAACCGCGTTTCCCGCCCACGGGCCCAAGAGGATCCTCGTCGCCCACGATTTCTCGGATCGCTCGGAGGGAGCCATTCGGGTTGCCGGCGATTGGGCCCGCGCCTTCGATGCGGACGTCACACTGCTCCACGTGGTGGAACCGGTTGTCTATCCCGAGTTCTACGCCATCAACGCCCTCTCAGACGATGTCATGACACGGCTCCAAGACCGCGCGTCCGAGGCTCTCGACGACGCCGCAATGGAGACTCTCCCTGACCTGCGGGTCACCACCCGGGTCAGCGTCGGCCGAGCGATCAAGACCATCGTCACCGAGGCGCGGCCCGAGAGCTTCGACCTCGTGGTCATGGGAACGCGCGGACTCACCGGACTGGAACAACTCATGCTCGGCTCGGTCGCCGAGGGGGTGCTGAGGCGGTGTCCGGTGCCGCTGCTCACAGTGAGCTGAGAGTCGTGATTCTCACGGCTCATCCTCAACCCGATTGAACCGATTCATCGCCGCATCGAGTCCGTCGGTGATGACGGCCTCGACCGCATCCGCGGCGCGGACAATCGCCGCGCCCACATCGTCGAGCTCATTCGCACCGAAAGGATCGGTGACGTACGTCGCCAAGTCATCCAAGACCTCATCGCCTCGGACACCGACGCGAAGTCTCGGATAGACCTTTCCCGCCACCTCACATAGATCCCTCAGGCCGTTGTGGGTCCCGGGTCCACCGCGCTTGCGGAGTCGAAGCCGGCCGATGGGCAAATCGATGTCGTCGACCACCACCAGAATCTGTTCGGGTTCCAGGGCAAACCTCTCGAGCAACCACGAGAGCGCGGCGCCGGAACGGTTCATATAGGTCATGGGTTTGGCGGCGATCACTCCACGCCCGAGGTCGAGGGACCTGAGATCACTCAGGATATATGGTTCCCAGGAGCCGATGCCTCTCCGACAGCCGAGTTCGTCCACGACCCGAAACCCGACATTGTGTCGGGTTTCGGCATAGCGCGGCCCCGGATTCCCGAGGCCGAGCACCAGTTCGATGGACATCCTTTCTGGGGGAAAGGACGGCTATTCGCCCGCTGCCTCGTCGTCCTTGTCCTTGCCGATGAGCTCGGGCTCGGCGCCCTCTTCGATGACGAGGTCCTCGGCGAGTTCGTCCTCTTCCTCTTCCTCAACGAGTTTGGGCTGCTCAACGAGTACGACGACCCGGTTCGGGTCCTCGAGGAAACTACAGCTCTCGGGGAGCTTCTCCTCGAGATCAGCCACGGTGACGACATCGCCGATCTCCATGTCGTCAATATCGATGTCGATATGGTCGAACATGTAACGCGGCAGAACCTCAACCGCGAGCTCGCGCGACTGGAAGTCGATGCGGCCGCCTTCACGGACACCCACGCTGTCGCCGATGAGTTCGATGCGGATGGTCACGTTGAGCTTGTGGCCGGCCGTGACGCGGATGAAGTCGATGTGGACGAATTTGCCCGAGAGCGGATCGACCTGGAGTTCTTTGATCATCGCCTGCCGCTCGTCCGCCGAGCCTTTGAGCCTGAGGAGGAAGATGGTGTTCTCACCTGTATCCTGCTTGAGGATTTCCCTGACCTCGAGGTCGTCGACAGAAATCGCCACGGACGGCAGGTCGCCGCCGTAAAGCACGGCCGGGACCCGTCCTTCCGCGCGCAGACGACCCGAGGGACCGGTCCCCCTGTCTTCGCGCTTTTCGACGATCAGAGTGATATCAGCGGTTTGAATTGTCGTTGCCATTCTCGATGTCTCCTTACACACAGCCCCATCCCTGACGATGGGTCAAGAAATAGGGTTAAACAAACAGGCTCGAAACGGACGCTCCCTCGTGGATCCGGCGGATCGCCTCGCCGAGCAGCACGGCCACCGAAAGCTGCTCGATCTTCGGGCTCTGGGCCGCCTCCTCACTCAGGCTCAATGTATCGGTCACCAAAACCTTCTCGATGGTGCTGGAGTTGATGCGTTCAACCGCCGGACCGGACAGGACCGGGTGGACCCCGGCAGCGTAGACCGAGCGGGCACCGCGTTCGGTGAGGGCCTTTGCCGAACCCACCAGGGTTCCGGCGGTGTCGATGATGTCATCGATGATGACGCAGTCTCGACCTTCCACATCACCGATCACGTTCATGATCTCGGCCTTGTTGGCCTCAGGTCGACGCTTATCCATGATCGCCAGGTCGCTCTTGAGTCGCTTTGCGAAAGCCCGCGCGCGTTCGACGCCGCCGGCGTCAGGCGAGACCAACACGAGTCTCTCGAGGTTTTTACGGCGGATGGCTTCGATCAGGATCGGCGCGGCATACAGGTGATCCACGGGGATGTCGAAGAACCCCTGGATCTGTGCGGCATGGAGATCGATGGTCAGCATCCGGCCGGCCCCGGCCGAAGTGATGAGATTGGCCACGAGCTTTGCGGTGATGGGAACACGCGGGGCGTCCTTGCGGTCCTGGCGCGCATACCCCATGTAGGGCATGACGACGCAGACCCGCGAAGGCGAGGCCCTGCGAAAGGCATCGAGGATGATCAGCAGCTCCATGAGGGACTCGTTCGCCGGTTGCCCGGTGGGCTGGACGATAAAGACATCGGCGCCCCGAACGTTGTCCTGAATCTGACAGAAGATCTCTCCATCGGAGAAGCTTCCGAGACGCAGGTGTCCCATCTCGATCTGCAGATAGCCGCAGATCGCCTCCGAAAGCGCCGGGTTAGCGCGACCGGAAAAAACCTGTAAAGGATGTTCTTTGAGCATCTTCGTGCCTGCCTCTTGGCTGGGGCGGAAGGATTCGAACCTTCGAATGCCGGATCCAAAGACCGGTGGCTTACCACTTGCCGACGCCCCAAGCGTCGCGAATTATAGCCGAGCGCACCTTCACCGGGGCAACCGGGCACAACGCCCGGCGCCGACACCGGCTCGATTACTCAGCGTCGATATTCCTCCTGTCGATATCCACGGTCCAGAAGTCCTCGCTGAAGAGTTTTGCCGAGAGTCGGTCCAAGACACTCGGCTTGCGGGAACCGCGTTCTTTTTTGTCTTTCTCGTGATTCGGCACCGCGAGATCGCGAACGGCGTTCACGTACTCCGCGATCACCCGTTCCTCGATGGCTTCCCGTGTTTCCTTGTTGAGGGGGTGGGCGATGTCCCGCATCTGTCCATTGCGCGCCTTGCGGGCGGGCATGGTCACGAAAAACTGATTTTCGCGACCTTCGATCACGCGCAGATCGTTGACGATGAAACAGTCATCGACCACGATGCTCGCGAACGCTCGAATCTTGCCACCCTTGGCCGGGCTGACTCGCACTTCGGTCACTTCCATCGCCTACCTCCATCACATCATCTTCAACGACAAGTCCTGCCGACCGGCGCGGCAGGGTCGAACCCACGTGCACGAACCAGTCCGCAGGCAGCTTGTCGGCGGCCCGACGTGCGGCCACCGGATCGTCGAAAACCGCGTAACTCGCCGCCCCGGAACCCGACAGAGAAGCGTGCAGCGGACTGCTCGAACGCAGCACCTGCAAGCCCTCGCCGACCTCCGGCCAAGACCTGACCACGACCTCTTCGAGTTCGTTGGTCATGGCCCACCAATCCAGTTTCCCCCGCAGGCCAGCCGCGAAGGCGTACAAGTTACCTTTCTGTCGGTGCGAGGTCAACTGCTCATCATAGGAACGGTAGGCCTCCACCGTCGAAATAGACACCTTTGGGGCCACCACAACCGTTGCCAGTTCGGCCAGATCGGGAAGCGGGAAGACCTCGTCTCCGCGACCGATACCGAGGGCCAGACCACCGTGGAGGAAGAACGGAACATCGCTGCCGAGTGTTGCGGCGAGCCGGTGAAGACCCTGGCCATCGAGGTTGCAGCCCCACAGCCGATCAAGCAGCACGAGCGCTGCCGCAGCATTGGCCGACCCGCCGCCGAGCCCGCCGCCAACCGGGATGTTCTTGCTCAGAACCAATCTGGTTCCGGTCGAAACGCTCGTCTCCTCGGCAAGCAGTCGCGCCGCCCGGAGCACGAGGTTGGTTTCACCGGATGCAACGGCGCCCTTCGGATCCACCTCGAGGGCCATCTCGCCGGGCGGAGCCTCCTCCGCAATGAGGCGGTCGAACAGGTCGATACTTTGAAAAAGGGTTCGGAGCTCGTGGAAACCGTCACGACGTTGTCCCAGTATCTCGAGATGGAGATTGATCTTTGCCGGAACCGAGATCGAGAGCCGGTTTGCTCTCATCATCGGCCACAGGGCGGGAAGTTGTCCGGCAGATCGGGCAGCGTCGCACCGGTGGGCCACTCCAACCTCTTCAGCACGAGTTCGGCCCACCGCCCATCGGGATTCTCGATTCTGATCGTACCGGGGACGGAACTCGCATGTGATCCGAGTTCGAGGTGCCAGCCATTCCCCCGGTCATCCTGATTCACCCAGACGTCCACGACCCGCCACGGATCCGAAACCAGACGGACCGTGGCCACGAACTCGTCCTCGACGACCTCGACCGCGCCGTCCCCGTCGGGCCGCACCTCGCCGCCGCCGGTCGTCGGGAGCCGGCCCCCGAGAAGCCGAGCTGCGGGTTCCAACGGCAGGGCTCCGACACCGAGAATGTCCTCGAGGTCGTCGACCTCACGTCGGCAGCCCTTCTCCATGTCAAAGAAAACCGTTGGTGAGTCCGCTTCCCATGCCGTCAACGAAACCGCCGAGCCGAACGGTTCAGAGATCGTGAGCCGGCCGGCCCGCCCGGCGGTGACCATGGACAACCGCAGCCCGCCCGAGCGCGCGACCCTGAGATCATAAAGCGCCGCCATATCACCCACCGTGGGCCGATCGAGGCGCTCGATCGCCTCGATCAACTGTGGAGAATCGGCGCCGCTCGAACTCGCGCCCGTGCTTGAACAACCGACCGCGCCCAGGATCAAAATCAGCGGGGCGACAGCCCCGAACGCACGCCGGCGGCAGCTACGGCAGCGGCGCATCGTCGAGACCATCGAGCAGCGATTTCACGTGCTCGGGGCTTTCGCAGCCCAGACTCAGCGCGAGCTGGAGGTACCGGCTCCCCTCCTCGATGTCTCCGTTCGCCAACAACACCTCGCCGAGATGGGCGAGCAGCGTGCCGTCGCCGTCGTTGAACTCGATGGCCCGACGGAGCCAGAACTCGGCCTCTTCCGTCGACCCGAGCCGGTAGTGGACCCAGCCCAGGGAGTCGAGATACGCGGGGTTCTCGGGATCGAGCTCCACGGCCCGATTGATCAGTTCGAGGGCCTCGGGAAGACGAACCTCGCGGTCCGCCCAGAGATACCCGAGGTAATTGGCTGCATTGGCGTCGCCCGGATCGGCCTCGAGGATCGCGAGAAAGACCACTTCCGCCTCGTCGAAGCGCTGAAGGCGCTCGAGCGACGCAGCCTGGACAAAGAGAACGTCGCGATTGTCGGGGAACCGCTCGCGCGCCGCGAGGGCTTCACGTTGGGCGTCCGACCATCTCTCCGCCGTCTGGAGCACCTGCAATCCGATCAGGACCGAAGTGGGGTCGTCACTGTCGAGAAGCGGACGCAGCCGTTGCCAGGCGCGCGGATCGGCGGAACGGATCCTGAACTCCGCTTCGACGGCCTGCGCGGCCAAAAGAGGGAGGTCCTTGAGCCGTGGCTGGAGGCGCATCAAGGCGCCGATCCCGCCGCTCCAGTCTTCCTCCTGCCGGAAAGACTCGCCAAGCAGCCGCACGTACTCCTCCCCAACTTCCTCCGGGTCGGCAATCCGCGCCAACCACTCCCGCGCGACGAGAGAGTTTCCCGCCACGAGTTCAATCCTGGCGCCGGTGACGGCACACCGGACAGCATCGGCGGACGCAGCGACAGCGGCGACCGGCTCCCATGCGCGATCGAGCCAACGACGGGCCTCGTCGAGGTCATCCATTCTCGACAAGGCCCATGCCAAGGACAACTTGTAGTCGATCTCGGTCGGGTTCTTCTTGAGCAGGGATTTGAACTCGCGTACGGCTTCCGGGTATCGACCGGTGGCAGAAAGAAGATGGGCCCTGAGGGCGCGCCCTCGTTGGGAATCGGACACCTGTCGGAGAACCCGATTGACGACCTCGAGGGCTTCTGAAGGCCGGTTGTCGTCCCACAGGAGATACGCGACCCGCATCAGCTGATCGAGATCGTCATCGTCGAGTGACGGCAACAATAGATCGGCGGCGTCACCGGGTCGGTCGAGTTCGATCAAGAGATCCACGGCGCTGTCACGGCACTGATCTACCGTCATCGGACTGGTCGCACACACGGCAAAGAGCTCCGCAGCCTCCTCCCGACGGTCGAGTTGGAGCAGCAGGGTTGCATGGTACGAAATGAGCTGCGGTGATCCAGGACGGTTCTTGCGCAATGCCGCAATGGCCGCCTCGGCTTCCTCGATGCGATTCATCCGATGAAGAAGTTGACCAAGGGCCAGCAGCAGGTTCGGATCGTCGTCACGTTCGTCGAGCACGTCTTCGAGGGCCACCCTCGCATCTTCCATCCGGTCCGGTTTCTGGACCGAGTACTGGGAGAGGGCCGACGCGTAGACTCTGCGACCGTGCCAGTCGAGGTCGTCGACACCCTCGAGGAGGGCCACCGCACGATCCGCCATTCCGAGCCGGAAGAGCAGATTGGCAAAACCGATCCGCACCTCGACCACCGAAGGATCGTCACGAAGGGCACGATCATAGGCCTCGAGGGCCTCCCGAAAGCGCTCTTCGCTCTCGAGCAGCCGGGCTTCGAGAAATGCGACCAACCCGTCTGGCAGTGCATTATCCTGCGGGTCACCCACTCCTTGTTGGGCCCGCAGCGGTCCCGCCAGGACCACCAGGACCATGAACGCGATTGTGGTTGCCATTGCAAAACGTCGAGTCATACGAGGTTCTTTTGCTCCATCCGCTCTATAGAAGCGTTCTTTGCCGCCGGTTCTTCCCGCAAACGCAGACGAGTTTACCTGGGATGCCCGACCGAACAAGTCTCAGATTGCGGCGGGCCGGGACCACCATGGCGCCGGCTCGCCCGAATTTGGGTGCTACACTTACGCGCTATGACTGACGCTACGGCTTCCGACCCGCTTTTTTCCGATCTGACTTTTTCCGACGTCGACCTTCCCGAGGAACTCATCGAGGCGGTCAACGATCTCGGTTTCGAGCGACTCACCCGAGTGCAGGCTGAGGTACTTCCACTCTCCCTCGAAGGGCGCGACATCGTCGCTCAGGCTCAGACCGGATCGGGAAAGACCGCGGCCTATCTCCTGACACTCTTCAGCAGGATGATGCGGCAGGAGCGAAAATCGGAAATCCAGAATCCCCGCGGATTGATCATCGCCCCGACCCGCGAACTTGCAGTCCAGATCGCCTCGGACGCCGAAAAGCTCTCGACCCACATACCCTTCAGCGTTCATGTGGTCTTTGGGGGCATCGACTACAAGAAGCAACAGAACCGGTTCGCCAACGGGGTCGATCTGCTCATCGGGACGCCTGGACGCCTCATCGACTACCACCGCAAGGGGGCCTACTCGCTGCGCGACACCGAAATGGTCGTTGTCGACGAGTGTGACCGGCTCTTCGACATGGGCTTCGCCGAAGACCTCAGGTGGCTGCTCCATCGCCTCCCCTACACCGACAAACGCCAGTCCCTCATGTTCACTGCCACCCTTTCGCGGCGGGTCATGCAGCTCGGCTGGCGTGAGATGTCGAACCCCGCAGAGATCGTCATCAATCGCGAGCAGCTCACCCCCGAGACGGTGCACCAGGAGCTGTATCACGTCGCGTCCCATGAGAAGCTCTCCCTCCTCCTCGGTCTGCTCAAACGAGAGGGCGGGGAACGGATCATGATTTTCCTCAACACCAAGCACGCCGCTCGGCGCTTGGTCGAGGACCTACGCCGGCACGGCTACATCGCCCGCGGTCTCACCGGAGACGTCATGCAGACCAAACGGCTCAAGGTGTTGGACGACTTCCGGGACGGCAATCTGCCGATTCTCGTCGCCACCGATGTCGCGAGCCGTGGGTTGCACATCGACGGCGTCACCCACGTCATCAACTTCGATCTGCCGCAGGACGCCGAGGACTACGTCCACCGGATCGGCCGAACCGCCCGGGTTGGCGCCGAGGGCAAGGCCTTCACGCTCGCCTGCGACGACTATGTCTACTCCCTCGATGCGGTCCACAAATACGTCGGTTACGAAATCCCCGTGTGCTTCGCACCCGAGGAACTCTTCGCGGAGGTCATCCCGTTCCGGCATAAACCGAAGCCGAGGCCCCAACGCGAAACCCGACGACCGCCGGCAAGAAGGCCCGCTGGCCGGCAGGCAAGCCCGCAGCAAGAAAATCGCCCGGATTCGAGTGACGACCAACCGAAAAAGAAGCGCAGGCGTCCCAGGCGGCGGAAGAAACCCGCCGAAGGCAGCGGGTCGCAGGGCGAATCGTAGTCGACATCCTGCGTCTGTTGGTCGACCGCCACACAAGGGCAACCCGCGCCCAACGTTGATTCACGTGCTCTCCCGAGACAATGAAACCGCCAAGTCGCGAAGGACGCCAAGGCCCCGCAAAGCAACTCATCTGACCTGGGCTCCTTCCGACCACCAACGCAACCGCTTTCATTGCAGCGTGCGATGAGTCAAAGGGATGGCTTTGCGGGATCTTTGCGCACGTTGCGTCTTGGCGGTTTCATTGTGCGATCCAAAACGGAACGACGCCAAAAAACTCGGCTAAAGTGGTCTTGATGCAGCTACCCAGAACATCCGTCGTTGTCGCCCTCGCCATACTCACCGCCGGCCTCTGCTCGGCCAAGACGAGCCCGCCGACCGGTGTCCTCGCGGCGTCGGTGGGAGACTCGGTAGTCCTGGTCGAACCCACCAGCGGGCGGGCGGTTACGCTTGAAACCGGTCCCATCGGGTGGCTCTTCCCCGCCCCCGGGGGGATTCTCTTTGCCCCGGATGTCATCAACGCACGAACCTCGGTGATCAGTTTGCTCGCACTCGCGGTCGTCGACCGCCTCGACGGCCTCACCATGCCGTACTTCAGCGCCAACCCCGACCGCTACACCGCCATCACGGACGAAGTCGTCATGCTGAGCTACCCCGACCGCGCCGTCATCAAAACCATCAGGGCAAAGATCGCCCACCCGTGGCAGGTCATCATGGCACCTGACGGGGCGGCCATGATGATCCTCGAACGGCTGCCGGACGGGAGCACCGGGGTGCACATGACCACCGTCAACCTCATTACGAGCCAGGTGGTCTACCGACGGCCCTTGACCGGCGACATCCGCCACTTCGCGCTGTCGCCTCAACTCGGTGTCCTGGCTCTGGCCGACGCCGATACCAATCAGGTTCACCTCGTCGAGCCCGCAACCCTGACACCCATTGCCGTCCGGGCCACCGCGGGCACGCCCATCGACGTCGCCTTTGCCCATGAGGGGAAAGTCATGGCGACCGCCATCGCCACCGTCGACGGCGTCGGCATCCTCGATCTCGCAGTCTTCAAGACCGGGAAAAAGGGCATGAAAATCGATAAAGAGTTCTCGATCCCCCTCGACGCGAGTCCGGTCCGGCTTGCCGCCTCGCCGGGCGGAACCTATGTCGCCGTCGCCCTCGAGGGCGGTTCGGTCGCCATCGTCGATGTCGGGGGCAGGGAGATCATCGGCAGCGGGACGCTCCCCGGAACGCCGCGCGATCTCCGCTGGTGCGACCCCACACGCGAAGGACCCATGATCGCCAACTGGACCGACGGCGAGACCCCAACGGAATTCGGGAGCTTTGTCCCCAAGGTCAGGGACGAAGGAGAATTGAGCGGTCTCGGCGAGCCGGTGCGGGAAAAAAAGCCGGACTGATGAGGGATTGGGCCCTGGAGGAGGGATTCGATCTGATCGGGATCGCCGCAGCAGCGCCGGCCCGGACCGCACCACACCTCCAGACTTGGCTCGGCCGCGAGATGCACGCTCAGATGGGCTATATGGCCTCAACCGCGGTCCAACGGTCGCACCCCGAGCAGCTTCTGGAAAACTGTCAGTCGGTGATCGTGGTGGCCATGAGCTACCACGGCTCGCAATCGGATTCCGACGCCCTCCCCACGGATGAACGAGTGTGGATCTCGAGGTACGCATGGGGGCGCGACTATCACCGACTGATGAAGAAGCGCCTGGTTCGGCTGGGACGCCGTCTCGAAGACCACCACCCCGGCTGCTCGTGGCGGGCCGTGGTCGATACTGCGCCCCTGCTCGAACGCGAGTGGGCGGCCCGCGCGGGTCTCGGTTGGATCGGCAAGAACACCATGCTCCTCAACCGCCGACTGGGCTCGGAGCTTTTTCTCGGTGCACTCCTCACCGATATCGAATTCGCGCCCGATGAACCAGTCACCGACCACTGCGGCAAGTGCACGGCGTGTCTCGACGCCTGCCCGACCGATGCCTTCTTGGAGCCCTATGTCCTGGACGCTCGACGTTGTATCGGATACCTCACGGTGGAGCACCGCGGGGAGATTCCGGCCGAGTTCGCCCCCGCCATGGGCGACATGGTGGCCGGTTGCGATCGCTGCAACGAGGTCTGCCCGTGGACCAGAAGGGCGCCGGCGGATCTCCACCCCGAGTTCGCCCCGGCGCCGCACCGCTTCCGCCCCCTCTCTCCGAACTCGAAGCGCTCGATGAGGATGGATGGAAGCTCTGGCGGCAGGGCAGCGCCCTCGGCCGGATCCCGTTCAAACAGCTTCAAGCGAAGCTTGGCGGTAGCCAGGGCCAATCTAGATGGTAAGAAAAGGAATCAACGCAGAGGCGCAGAGACGCAGAGGCGCAGAGACATCGCAGACGAGTAGATTCAGCGTTCCACTCACGGGCGACGTTGGTCAACGCAAAGGCGCCAAGTCGCAAAGGCGCAAAGACATCGCATGATTGACTCATCGCACCATCGCAGCCTCTCATCACAGGGAACTCGCACCAATTCCAGGCGGAGCCGCTGCGCCGGGGCGCAGTGGGCCGTGGGATCGGGTGGGCGGGACGAACGCTGGAGTTCGGCACGGCCAGCCGATCCCACGGTGTCGGCGGTCGGAGACCGTCGTCGCCTCCGCCGCCTGAGAACCTCATCCGTGTCGATCCGCGAAATCCGTGTCCCATTTGCGATGATGTGATGCCTCTGCGTCTCTGCGTCTCTGCGCCTCTGCGTTGAAACTGCGATGCCCCCGTCTCCCGCGGACCGACGCCAAAAAACCCGCGCTGAGCGCGGGTCGGATGTGTGTTCTTCGTTTGAATCTACTTTTTGAGGGGTCTCAACACCATGGTGAGATCGCGACCCTCGAGACGATCGGGCATCTTTTCGAGCTTGGCCACGTCCTCGAGGTCTGCGGCAACCCGCCGGAGCAGTTCGAAGCCGTTCTCCGGACGACGCATCTCGCGCATGCGAAACATGATGGTCACCTTGACGTGCTTTCCCTGATCGAGAAACTTGCGGGCCCGATTCGTTTTGGTGTTGAAATCGTGGATGTTGATGTTGGGTCGGTACTTGACCTCTTTGAGGTCGACCTGGTGCTGCTGCTTCTTGGCCTCACGCGCCTTCTTCTCCTGCTCGAAGCGAAAGCGCCCATAGTCCATGATCTTGCAGACGATGGGACGAGAGTTGGCGGCGACCTCTACGAGATCGAGCCCCACATCACGAGCCATTCTCAGGGCCTCGTCGACGGGGACCACGCCAACCTGTTCGCCATCGGCGCCGATGAGGCGGACCGGCGTGAGCCGGATTCGTTCATTGATTCGCACCTGGGGTGCTTCAGGATCGTCTCGGAACGCGAACTTGCGGATGATTTGCCTCCTTTGTCTCTCGGTTGTCTCCGCACCCGGCCGAACCTTCGGCCAGGCTGAAATCGCAGTATATCAAACGAGAAGTCAATCAAACACAATGCCGGGACGGATTCCCGTCCCGGCAGCCCATTGAGGGTCGCTAGAGTTCGCCGATCGCCATGGTCCAGTTGCCGCAGCCACCGACTTCGAAATCATCTCCGAAGAGCATGTCGCAGGGCGCAGTGGTCTCGATCTTGATATCGTCCACCCACCAACCGGTGCTCGATACACTACTGTCGCAGCCGAAACGGAAGCGAATCCAGAGATCGCCGCCCGCGAGAGCGGAGAGATCGACCTCGACCTGCTGCAGCGGCCCGGAGCCCGCCCAGAAGTCCCGGCCGGCCAAGGGGTTCGAGCTGTAGGACCCGACCGCCCCGTTGTATCCGCCGGAGAGGAAAACGCCGCCCGCGGCTTCCACATCAACCCAGTTCGACCCATCGGTCGACACCTCGAGGACGCCGCCGTCATAGTTGTTCTCCGTCGTGAAGTGGTGCCAGAACGAGAGCATCGGCGAACCGCCGCCGAGGGAGAACGGTCCCGCCTCCAGGCGATCATCCTTGACGTTGTCTTCATCGGAAGTGAACCAGGAATGGGTGGGGGAACTCGTTCCGGCATCCGTGACAATGGCCCAATTCGGCCCCGGTCCCGGGTCGACGACCGTGTCCACGGTCCACCCACCCTGCCCCGCTTCCACATCATCGTTGAGGGCGACGGCCTGGGTGAAGGTGGTGAACGGCGCGGTGGGCGCGCTCATGCTCGAATTGCCCAGCGCGTCGGCCGAAGCAACCGTGACCGTGTAATCGGTGCATGGTTGCAGCCCGTCGAGGAGGAGTTCGTGATCAACGCCAAAGGCGACGTCGGTGACGATCAGGCCACCGGGATTGACCTGCGCCCAGGAATCTCCCGCCTCATCCGTGGTCCAACGCACCACCGCCGAGGTGGCGCCGACCTCGAAGACACCGATGTTGCTGATGGCTGGCCCGGCGCAGTCGAGGACCGCGGTGTCGGTCTTGGCGGCCGGCGAACCCGATCCCGTGTCAGCGTCGTTGTAGGTCACGGTCAGGATCTCGCCGTGCGCAACCGTGAGATCCGTACCCAGAGCGGCCGTTCCATGGAACTGGACGACCCCGACTCCGATGCTCGACAACTCGACCGGGACCGACCCGCCCGAGGGCGACGAGAGAAAGACGTTGAACGGCGGATCGCCATCCAGATCTTCGTCAAAGACATCGATGGCGACAGCCGAGTCACAGCGATAGATCGTGCCATCGAGCACCACCACCCCATCGGAGCCCGCCGCAACCATAGTCGTGGCGTCGGTGGGCAGATGGTTGTGAGCCGTGACCCGAACCAGAAGATCCGAGCCCGGCGATGGAGCGTCGATGGGGAAGTTCGCGACCCCTGCCGGGTCGGTCAGCCCCGCCCCGAGAAGAACGCCGTTCTGGGTCACGCCGACCATGGCCAGGGGGACCGGCCCCACCGCTCCATCACTCACGGTCACGCTGAAGGTGTCCGCCACCGGCGGCACCACCGGAGGTGCTCCGACGGTCATGGCAATGGGCGCTCTCGTGAAGGGATCCAGCGTCGGGTCGCCGTTGAGGTTGTACATGGGCCAGTAGTAGGTTTCGTTGCCGCCGCGAAGGGTCACCTCGGAGAGGCCTGCATAGCAGGCCGCGATGTTCGAGTAGAGACCGTCCCAATCGCCGATGTTCCCGACCATGTCGTCGTCGAAGAGGGCATCGAAGAAGCCCTTCTCGAGCCAGTCGTCCTCATCCCAGTAGGTCGAGTTGGAGCCGCCCCAATAGGAAACGAAGCCTTTGTCCGCAAGGGTCACGGTGACCTCGCCGAAGACGTCGGCATTGGTCGCCCACTGATTGGAAAGACAACAGTGGCCGTGGCCGAGGGGGTACTGGTCGGCGTTGGCGAGGTTGGGCACATCGCTGCTGTAAAATGGCGGATCGCCCGCCATTCCACTCTGACCGCAGTGCGCCGAATACACCGCCCAGGCGCGGCCGGTGTTGAGATCGGCAATGAGCTGGGCCGTGGTCGGGTTCTGCGTATCGCCAAACCAGACTTCGCACTCGGCGTTGTTGGGCGCCGGTTCCATGAGTTCGGCGACCACGTCTTCGTGGGTCGTCACGCCGTTTGGAATGTAGTCATCGCCGGCGAGAAAGAGCGCCCGGTTCAGCCACGCCGAATTGGCGGCGGTGGGTTGCTCGTAATGCAGGATCTTGTCGCGCATGTTGGCCAACTCGGTGCTGTCGTCGATAGGCCAACGGGCGATCATGAGATCCGGGTAGAGATCGCCGTCCATCTGGACATAGGGCAGATCCGTGCCGCCGGTTCCGCCGCCGGACGGCGTGTAGGTCGGCAGCGGCGACGGCGAGTCGCCGATCATGAGGATGTAAACCGGCGGCGTCGGGCCGTTGTAGAGCCCGGTGATGTAGCTCTTGATCGCCGTCGTCGTGGTTCCAGCGACGTCGGTGGTCACCACCGAAACGTTGTAACCGGTGCTGGTTTTCCACTCGACAAACGGTGCGAGATCCGCGACGAACTGCGGCGGGGTGATGATGAGAAACTCCACCGGCGCGGCGTCGGGATAGGCCCACCCGCCGGCATCGGCGAAGTTGAGGTTGAGGGCGGCCGCATTCAGGAACGCATCGTAGTGGCGGCTCGACAACCGCTCTTTGACGGCTGCCGTCGCCGCGATATCGCCGCCCGAAATCTCGATCGTGACCCGCGTCCGTGTGGCGAACTCGACGGTCCCGGCGGCGACATCGTAGGTCACCGGCGAGGTAGTCAGGAGCATCATCTGATGGTCGCGGAACCCGAAGGGTCCGGTCATGGTCGGCCGAGAGCGATCGACGTTCCCGGCATAGGCCTTGGAATCGAAGCTGAACCGCCATGCGTCCGCTTCGGGGCAGTCGCACTTGGGCATGGGGAGCTGGGCGGGATAGACCGTGGTCGGAAGACCTTCGGTGGCGAGGTTCACGAGCGTCCGTTCGAGGACAGTTGTGGTCACCGATGCGGTCGCGCCACGGGGAACCTCGACAAAACGCCGCAGGGCGGGCAGCAGGGGCTCACCGGGCCGACCGATCTGGCCCAATCCGGGCACGCTCAGCTTGGCAAAAGCACCAGCAGCCTCGGTAGCGACGTTCTCAACGGACACACCGGGGATCACGAGATCGAACTCGACGGTGTTCACTCCCGTCCGCGCGACCTCAACCCGAGCTTCCGAGAACGGTCGGTCGTTGGTGAATTCAATCCACTGTTCGTCCGCAGCCGCAAAGCCGCCGATGACCAAAACAAGCATTCCAATGGCGATTCTGATTCGCATGCAAACCCCTCCGCCCGAATTCAGCCGGGCGCTTTGATCAGATCATGATGACAGTGTTGCAACTCTTGTCAATTCTGATACTTAGAACGATTCCTGATAACAATTGAACGCTGTGGATGTAACCCTCATCACCGGCCTTCTGGGCCGCCGGGACGCTTTGGCGTCCCGGCGGCCCAGCGTCGCACCATCGGCGTGGTCGTGTGTTGGTTGATTGAGAGGGCTGCGACCACGCCGATGGCGCGCCGACGGCCTGCCTCGTTGCCGGAGAGCAGACGCATCGCGCTCTCCCGGGGGAGCCCGGTATGACATTGTGCGGGGAGTGCCGCGAAACCGGTTTGTCGATCCGGCACAATGTCAAACCCGGCACCCCGTTGGGGCGTGAATTTCCGCGGGTCCTGGTCGGCTTCTGTCCCTGTCCCGTGTCGCTGTCGCTGTCGCTGAGTCCTGCCTCTGTCTCTGTCCCGGGCGCGGATATACTCCCCCGGTGCCGCAACGCGCCCATTTCTCCACCGCCACCCTCTTAACGACATCGGCCTTTGCGTCGGGGATCGCGGCGCTGGTCCTCGAACTCCAATGGGGACGACAGCTCGCCCTCACCTTCGGCGGCTCGCACAACGCCGTTGCCGCCGTGCTCACCGCATTCATGCTCGGACTCGGGCTGGGCAGTTGGCTCGGGGGACGGAGGGCCGATCGACTCCAACGGCCGGCGCTGGCGATCGCGAGGATCGAGCTCGCCCTTGTCGTCCTAGGCCCGCTGCTCGCGTTGGTCCTGACACAACTCCCGGCCCTCGCCTCCCACTGGCTTCCCGGAATCGCCTCCGCCAACCACCCGCTCTTTGTCGCCTCACGGCTCGTGCTCGCGCTCGGGTTGCTCATTGTTCCCACCACGCTCATGGGCGCGACCTACCCGATTTTGGTGCGGGCGAACGCCGTCGACCTCAATCACCTCCACAGCGGCATCGGCCGACTCTATGCCGCCAACACCCTCGGTGGCGTTGTCGGCGTTCTTCTCGCCGGTTTCGCGGTGCTGCCGATCCTCGGGATCCCGGGATCCATCGCCCTGGCGGCGGGGGCCAATGCAGTTGCCGCCTGCGCCGCTCTGATTGCGTCCAGCCGCACCACCGACCCCCAGCCATCCGGCGATCGAAAACGGCAGCAACCCACCCACGGATCGGTCCGTCCGTCATGGGCCCTCCTGGCCGCAGCCGGCGGCTCCGGCGCCCTGGTCCTCGGCGCGGAGACCTTGTGGCACCGGGCGCTCAAGATGGTGCTGGCCAACTCGACCGCCACCTTCACCCTGCTTCTCGCCCTCACGCTCACCGGACTCGGTCTGGGTGCAGTGGCAGGTTCGCCGCTGCTTCGGCGCGCCAGGGTCCTCGCCAACTGGTCCAGGCTCCAATTCGGCGCCGTGGCGCTGCTCGTCGTTCAGGCTGCGTTCATGCCGGAAATCGCCACCGTCGTTCGCCTCATCCGGCCGGACACCGGTTGGGCCCGGGTTCTGGTCCCCCCGCTGGTCGTCGGAGGCATTCTGGTGCTTCCCGTAACCCTGCTCTTCGGCGCCGCCTGGCCGTTGCTGCTCAAGGCCGCCACCCCGCGAATCGATGACGGCGGCCGGAACATCGGCCGCATGAGCGTCGTCAACTCGGTGGGCGCCGCCGTCGGAGCGGCGGTGGTCGGGCTGGCGATTCTCCCCAGCGCGGGTTTCGGCCACTCCATGCTCGCCATGGCGGCCCTCGGCTCGGGTCTCGTGGTCCTGGGTCTCTCGGCTGAGAAGGGCACCCGGTCCAGACCGACCAGGCGGATGAGGTCATTCGCCGGAGTCACCTGCGTCGCGCTGTTGGTCATCTCGGTGGTTTCTCCCTCCTTCGGCCGGGTTCCACTTCCCTCGATGGCGTTGAATCCTGGGGAAGTCGAGGTTCTCAGCTACGAGGAGACGTCATCGGGGACCGTGGTGGTCACCGAACACCCGGCAACCGCCGCCCGCTCCATGTATGTCGACAACAACGCCGTCATCGGCGCGAGCTACGACGCCCTCAAGGTGGCGCGGATGCTTGGACTCATCCCTACGGTCCTGCATCCGTCGCCGCGGCGCGCCCTGGTCATCGGCTTCGGCGCCGGTGTCACAACGGCGATCGTCGCCGGCGCCCCGGGAGTCGAGGCGGTGGACGTGGTGGAGATCGTTCCGGGGGTCATCAACGCCGCCCATCACTTCGAGGACCTCAACCACGGTGTCGCCCGCGACCCCAGGGTCCGACTCCACGCCAACGACGGCCGCAATCACCTCCTGCTCCACCCCGGCCCATGGGATCTCATCACCTGCGACCCCGTCCACCCTCTCTATGGGTCGGCGCCGCTCTACTCCCTCGACTTCTTCAAGCTGTGCCGACAACGGCTCGCTCCGGGGGGACTCGTCTGCCAGTACCTACCTCTCCACCGGATGCCCGACGACGCCTTCCGGCGCGCCATCGCCACCTTCCAGAGTGCTTTCCCCGAGAGCTGGGTCCTCTTCGGCCTCGGTCACGCCATGCTGCTCGGCTCCGACCAACCCCTCGACCTCGACTGGCAGAGATGGCGCTACCAACTCCAACGCCACAATCTGCGAGACGATCTCGAGGCCTCGGCCCTTTCGACCCCGGCCCAGATCACCGCCCTTTTCCAGCTCGATCCCGCCGGTTGCCGAGCAGTCGGCACCGGTGAACCCTCCACCGATTTACAGCCCCGTCTCGAATTCCTCGCGCCCGGCGCCTATCAACCGGGGCTGTGGCCGGCCAACGCGCAGGTCCTGGTCGAGGCCTACACGTCGCCCATCGATCGCATCAGAAACCTGCCCCCCGGTATGGAACCCCAGCTCCAACGCCTGGTGGCGGGCAAACGCCTGCTCCTATTCTCGCTGCTCGCCCGCGCCGATGGTGACCTCCCCACCGCCCGCAGGTGGCTCGCCCAGGCGATGCAGATCGCCGGCGATGATCCCGAAGTAGTTTTCTACGCCCGCCAGTTCGCCATGGAGACGCAGGGACGGTAGACAGCGGAAGCGGAAGCACCCGGCAACCGGAACCGAAACCGCCTCGGGTCGCAGGGAATGGGGCGTCCCTCGGGGTGCGGGGTTTGACAATGTGCCCCAACGGCCTTCCGGCACCGCTATCCGTCGCGCACATTGTCATACCGGGCTCCCCCGGGAGGCACGACGACAGCATCTCTCCCGGCCCGGAAGCAGGCCGCCGGCGTCCGAGCAGCGCGGTCGCAGCCCTCCAATCATCCAATCGAGCGACCGCGCTGCTCGGGCGACGCTGGGCCGCTGGAACGCCAAAGCGTTCCAGCGGCCCAGAAGGCCGGTGACGAGGGTGCCGGATCCGTAACCGCATCCGATTCTGAGACCGCAACCGTCGCCGTGACCGTGCCCGATGGCCGCTGCCAATCGCATTTCGGGCGCGGGAGCGGGTGCGGGAGCAGGAGCGACTGCGGGCACCGCTCCCATCGCGCCTCTATAGGCGCGAACCTACTCCACCGGTTTGGCGAGAACCTCGACCAGAGGACGATGAGGATGAACCCGATTCCCAGGAGAATCCAGGGCGAGACAGCGCCGAAGGCGTCGGGCAGATAACCTACGACAATCGCCAACCCCGCCCCGAGGAGCGCATACGGCAGCTGGGTCCGCACATGATCGACGTGATCGCAGCTCGACGCCATCGAGGAGAGGATCGTGGTGTCCGAGATCGGCGAGCAGTGGTCGCCAAAGACCGACCCGCCGAGGATGGCCGCCACCGTCGCCTCCAAGATCATGGAATCGCTCGGTGCCGCGGCAAGAACCAGAGGCACCGCGAGAGGGGTTAGAATCGCCATGGTGCCCCAGGAGGTCCCGGTGGAAAAAGACACCGCCGCGGCAACCAGGAAGATGGCCATCGGAAGCATCCCCGGCGGGACGTGGGGGCCCACCGCGCCCTTGATGTAACCCGCAGTCGCCAGATCGGTGCAGACCTGGCCGAGGGACCAGGCCAGAGTCAGCACGACAAAGGCCATGAGCATGCTCTTGAAACCATTGACCATGGCTTCGAGGGACTGTCTCACCGTCAACGCCTGTTGGCCTACGGCGAGGACGATGGCCGCTCCCAGACCGACCAGGCTTGCCCAGAGCAGGACCGTAAACGGGTCGGAGGCGCCGATGACGCTACTCAGGGAGAAACTCGTCGCGCCGTCCGCAATCAGACTCTCGCGACCGGTCACGTAGAGGCCCGCGAAGGTGGTTGCAATCACCAGGATCACCGGCACAACGGCGTTCCACCACCGTCTCGGCGTGTCGTCGTCCGGCGCCAGTCCGGTGCTTTCGTAGTCGGCCAGAGGCTGCGAGGTCGCGGCGACCAGCTCACCGGCCCGAGCCCGACGCTCCGCGGCGAGCATGGGGCCCCAGTCGCGGCCCGAAACCGCCACCGTAAAGGTGACCGTCAGACCGAAGATCGGGTAGAAGGCGTACGGGATCGACGCCAGAAAGACCCCGAATGGGTTGAGGTCGGAACCAGCTTTCTCGAGGGCGTCTCCCACCAGCGAGACCTGGTAACCGATCCAAGTCGAGACCAGGGCGACGCAGGCCACCGGTGCGGCGGTGGAATCCACCAGATAGGCGAGCTTCTCGCGGCTGATGTGATGGCGATCGGTCACCGGCCGCATGGTATTGCCGACGATGAGGGTGTTTGAGTAGTCGTCGAAGAAAATCGCCACACCCATCAACCAGGTCACCACCTGAGCGCGACGCGGCGTGGTCGCATAGGGTTCGAGGGCCTTGACCACCCCATGGGTGCCGCCGCTCCGGCTCATCACCCCGACCATCCCGCCGAGCAGAATCGAAAACAGGATGATGCTCATCTTGTCGGAATCGGTCAGGGCATCGCGGGCGTAGGTGTCGATGACCCGCAAGAAACCTGCCGCGGCATTTCCGTCGGCAATCAGGGTCGCACCGAGCCAGACGCCGATGAAGAGTGACAGCACCACATCGCGGTACGCCAGTGCGAGGGAAATGGCGACCAGGGGTGGCAACAACGACCACCAGCTCCCGTTCGCGGTCTCGCCGGACGGCATCGAGATCAACAGAACACCCACCCCGACGATGACCAGCAGCATTATGAGCCTAGACGACATCACGAGAGATTAGCACGAGGTACGGAGGTCGATGGAGGCTCGGCTACCATTGGTCGGTGCCCACCCACGACGATGACGCGCTGATCCTCGATCACCACCCCTTCAAGGACCGGCATTTGATCGTTGCGGCCCTGACGCGCTCGCATGGCGTCGTCCGCGGTGTGCTGAGGTCGGCCCGCGGGGGCAAGTCCCCTCTTGCGGGATCGATCCAGATCCTCTCCGAGGTGAGGTTGTCTTTTTTTCGCAAGGCCCAGGCCGACCTTGCCACGTTCCAACGAGTGGATCTCAAGACATCTTCGTATCCGCTGGCCAAGGACTTTCGTCGTTCGACCGCGAGCGCGGTGGTCGCCGAGCTTCTTCTGACTTTCTGCCCGGAGGACGAACCGGCGCCTCGCCGATACCGCCTTGGCGTCTCGGCGCTCATGGCACTGCTCGAGGCCATCGATCCCGACCGGGTCATCGCCTATGTCCAGTACTGGGTCCTCCAACTCGGCGGGCTGATGCCACCCCCTGAAACCCTCGATGGAGAACCGGCCGCCGATGAGTTCGCGTTTATCATCGCCTGCCGCCGGGTGCCCCTCGCCGAGCTCGATCTCGAGGTGCCCTCCTCCGCCGTCCGCCGCCTCGATGCCATGGTTCGTCGTCACGCCGAACGACCGCTGCGCGCTCTCGATTTCTTCCGTCAACATGGAGGTTGACCGGCCCGTGTCGCCATCTCTCTCCCTGATCCGCAGCGAAGAAACCACCACAGTGGTCCTCGAATCACCGATCCTGTCGCGCCGGGTCTTAGGCGAGATTGCCGCTGCCCTGGACGAACTCAAACTCGAACCCTGTCCAAGTCCCCTCGTTCTGACATCGGCACACCCGACGATCTTCCTCGCGGGCGCGCACCTCGGGGAGATCGCAGGCCTCGACCAACGCAGCTGCATCGCCTATGCGGAACTCGGTCGCTCGATCGCGGATCGTCTCGCCTCCCACCCCGCAGCGGTCGTCGCCGCGGTCCACGGGAGCTGTTCGGGAGGTGGGTTCGATCTCACAATGGCGTGCGACGCGGTCATCGCTTCGCCCGGAGCCACCTTCAGCCACCCCGGGGTGCGTCGAGGTCTGGTCACCGGCTGGGGAGGATCCTCTGGTCTCGACGGCGTTCTCGGGTCACCGGTTCTGCGCCGCGCCCTGCTCGAGGGTTCCGAGCTCGACGCGGCCGCCATGAAGGAACTCGGGGCGGTCCATTCGATCGCAACCGATCCACGAGCCCAAGCACGCGCCACCGCCCGTCGCCTGAGCCTCCTCCATCCCTCTCGACTTGCTTCGTGGCGGCTCCTCCGGAGCTCGACATTCGTTGACAGATTCCGCGCCTTCGTGGTAGAAAAGTCATGATATTCGGCAACTTGCCTGTTATTTGGGCAGGAAACGATCAACCCTGGTGACACCACGATTCGAGCGAAAATTCACGGTGCTGTGCGGGGTGATCCCAACAGCCGGAGGCGCGATCAGGAGAGCACATGAGCGGTACGATCCTTCTCGCAGACGACAGCCTGACCATCCAAAAGGTCGTTGAGCTCACATTTGCCGAAACCAACTATCGTGTTGTCACGGTATCGAGCGGGGACGAACTCCTCGATCGACTTACCGACAGCCGGCCTGATCTGATCATCTGCGACGTGATCATGCCGGGGAAAGACGGCTACGAAGTCTGCCAGCAGATCAAGTCGAGTTCCGCCTGGCTCCATCTGCCGGTGATTCTTCTGACGGGCACCTTCGAGCCCTTCGATCGAGACCGGGCCATCGCGGCCGGGTGCTCCGAGATCATCACCAAGCCATTCGAGGCACGCAAGCTCGTCGACACCGTCGAACGACTCATCGGCGGCCCCAGCATCCAGCCTCCACCGCCTCCCCACACCGGGCCCGCGGCAGCTGACGAAGGTGAGGTCTGGCCCGAGGAGGCGACTCCGACCGATTTCCCCACGGGTGCCGAGCCCGAAGATTTCGGAACCCAACTGTCGGCTCCCAAGGCCGAGGAAGACGGCATCGATTTCACCACCAGCGGCTTCGCCGAAATGGAAGCGGCCGCCCGTCCACCCGAGGACGCCGCAAAAGAAGTGGTTGCAGACGACGGCATCGAATACGAATTCGGCGCCCCCGAAGACCACAATCACGACGGGTTGTCCTCAACGCCGGCCCTCGATCCCTCGGCGCAGACGGTCAGGATCGACGTCTCTTCCTTCGAAGATGAGACCAAACCCGAGGATGATCAGCCGTCATTCGAGACACCCGCAGACGACGAAGTGCCGGCCACGGTCGCCGTCGATCCCTCGCAATTCGCAAGCGAGGCGATCGAGGATGCCGCCCCGGAGCCTTTTCAAGCTGCTGATGACGAGCCGTTCGAGCCCCCCCCCGATGCGACCACCGACGAAGTCGTCGAGGGCGGGTTCGAAGACGAGCCTTCGATGGCCGACACATCGCCGGTGGAAGCGCCATCTGAGGACGACGAGTCGACCGATGAGACTCCGGGCGACGGCGCCTTCAAACTCACCGAAGACGATATCGATAGGATCGCCCGGCGGGTCATCGAGCTTGCATCGGATCGCCTCGAGCAGATCGCCTGGGAGATTGTCCCGGATATGGCCGAGGTTGTTGTTCGCCAACGGATCCGCGAGCTTGAAGCAGAATCAGAGGCCGCCTCACCCGACGCTGTTCAGTGACGCCGTGCCCAATTCAATGATTGATGAAGACGGCGCGGGAGCGCATCGTTTGTTACTGAGTTGGAGTCTCGATTGAGTTCCCGCGACAACGCATTGCGGCTTGCCCATGCCGCTCGGCCGGCGGTTTCAAACGTGATCGTTCATCAGTGTCTCGATTCCACCCATGCGTGGGCCCTGCGCCTCATCGAGCAGGTCGAGTCCGAGGAGATTGTTCTCCCGACAACGATGGTGATCGCATTCGAGCAAGACCACGGACACGGTCGGGCAGGACGGCTGTGGGAATCCCCCCGGGGGGGGTTGTACTTGAGTTGGATCGTCGCCGGTTTGGAGGCACCGACCATTGCGTTGCTGCCCATCATCGCCGCAGCCGCCGCTCACACCGCCATCGGCGCAATCGGGATCGACACCGCAGAGATCAAATGGCCCAACGACATCCTCGTCGGCGGGCGTAAGTTGGCGGGTCTTCTCGTTCACTCTCGCCACGGCGCGACGAATTGGGCGACCGTCGGAATCGGCATCAACATCGACCGGGCGCCGACGATCCGGGACGGGAGCACCACTGAAGCTGTCGCGATCGCTGAGCTTGCCTCGAACGGCGATTTCCAGACCTGGTCCGAGACCATCGTGGAAATCATCGCCGAAGAGCTGGCCGCCGGCGTCACCAGTCCCGTGGAGCACATCGGCCGGTGGCGGGAACACCTTCTTCATCGCTCGGGTGAGGAAATGATCGTGCGTGGCGGCGATGGGTCCGAGACCCGGGGACGTTTCGCCGGTCTCACCGACGAGGGTCACCTCCGCCTCATCATCGACGGTGTCGAGCGGGTCTTCTCCTCCGGCGATGTGATCGAATAGCCGTTATTCGAGGCGCTTGAGGAACTGATCGGCCGATTCGAACCCGGTGAGCCGGAAGACCTCTTCACCGTCCTGGTAAACCATCACCGTCGGCACCCCGAGGACCGTGAATTCCCTGGCTAGCGCCACGGCCTCTTTGCTGGCTCGGGTCTGGTCGACCTTGAAACGGACAAAACCGTCGAGAATCCCTTTCACCCGTGGGTCCGAGAAGGTCTTCTCGTCGAGCTCGCGGCATGGCGCACACCAATCGGCGTAAAAGTCGACGATGACCGGCTGCCCGGAATCGACGGCGTCTCGGAAAGCCTTCGCGTCATATTCCGCCCAGGCCAGATGGTCACCGTCGGAGACGGCAGCGGCGCCGCCATGCCCCAGCGGGAGCATGGACAGACCAACGACGAGCAGTCCGGCGCTGACCAGCCGCATGACCCGGTCGATGGCGGGCTGATCGTGTCCCGTTCGATCGATGACCAGGATGTAGAGCGCGCCCATGGCCAGGGTCAGACCCATGAGCCAATCGCCGCCATTGCCCGGGAGCAACGGGCCCGCGAAGTAGGCCGCCATGGCGATGAGGATGACCCCGAAGACCTTTCGGACACCGATCATCCACATGCCCGACGCCGGCAGGCGATTGACCAGGCCGGTGAAGGTGCCGAGCAGGAGATAGGGCAAACCGAGACCGGCAGCGAGGGCGAAGAACACGAAGAAACCGAAGACCGGATCTCCCTTCTGGCCGACAAAAGTGAGCAGTCCGATCACGAAGGGACCGATACAGGGAGCGGCGATGATCCCCATGAGGAGACCCATGATGAGAGCGCCCAGCATCCCGCTTCGTCCACCGGAAGCCTGCATGGCCCAGGCCGGAGGACGGATCTCCCAGGCGCCGAACATCGACGCGGCAAGAGCGAGCAGCACAAGGACGATCACTGCGACGACGATGGGGTTCTGGAGCGCACTGCCGAAGATCGCCCCACCCAGCGCGGCAAGGACACCGAGGACCGAGTAGGTCAGAGTTATCCCGATGAAATAGGCGAACGCGAGACCGAATGAGTTTCCGGTGCCGCCTTTTGTCTGCTGCGAGAAGAAGCCGATCGTAATCGGAATCAGGGGAAAAACACACGGCGTCAGGTTGAGGGCCAACCCTCCGAGGAACACGGTCACCAGGAGCAGCGGCAGCGACATCCCCGCCAATCGGCTCGCGTCATCCTCGGGCGCGGCGGATGCGGACTTGACCGGGGCCGGGATCGCGAAGAGCTTCTGGTTGACCAGGTCTGATGAAGCGCCGGGCGGAACAACCTCGAGATCGACACCCATCTTGACCGTGACCGGCGGCAGACACTGGGTGTTGTTGCAGGCCTGCGCGGTGACTTCAACTCGCGGTCGAACCGCTCCCTCGGCTGTATCGGGGACGGTCAGCCGACCCACGAAAACGACCTTGCCCTCCCAAACCTCGATTGGGACATCGGAGAAGTCGAACTCGAGCTGCTCGCCTTCGGGGAAGACCGTCAACGGTTCGGGCCAGCCATCCGGCATGTTCCACCCAACCGTGGTGGGCATGGAAAATTCGTCGCCAGGATCATCGGAGTTGATGTGCCAGCCCGCATCCACCGTGACGACTGCGGCGAGCTGCAGCAACTCGCCTGCCACAACCGGACTTCGGTCGGGGACGAGTTCGACGGTGAATACGGGATCGGCATTGAATCCATCGGCGGAGGCTCCGAGCGCCACCAGCCACACCAGCGCCGCTGCCAGGAGGGTCAATTTCTTCATGGTCATCTTCCTCGTTTCGATCGGGATGCGACGCTCACGAGCGCTCGGGGTCCAACTGGGGTGCATAGCGTCGGATCAAGCGCCGCACCTCTGCGGGATAACAATCCCAATTCTCTTTTATCAATTCCGGGCGTCGGGTTACAGTCAACTCCACGGCCCGCTCGAGGCGCCACCGGAAAACTTTTTCATGGTTGCCCGATCGCAGGACATCCGGAACCTCAATCCCCTCGACCTCGAGCGGTCGGGTGTAGGACGGATGGTCGAGCAATCCCGCTGCAAAAGAATCTTCGGCAACCGAATCCGGGTCACCGACGACACCGGGGACAAGACGGGCCACCGCTTCCATCACGACCATGGCAGCGACCTCTCCGCCACCTAAAATGTAGTCGCCGATCGAGATCTCATCGGGCTCGAGGACCTCAGACACCCTCTCGTCAAAACCCTCGTACCGGCCGCAGAGGATGAGGAGCCGAGGCTCACGGGAGAACTCCTCGACCAGTTCTTGATCGAGCACACGACCGCGGGGAGAGAGCAGAACCGTTCGCACCGTGCCGCTCCGAGCCTCGAGCTCGCGGACCGCTGCGATCACCGGCGGCGCCTGGATCACCATCCCCGGCCCGCCGCCGTAAGGGTCGTCGTCGAGCTGCCGCCACTTGTTCTCCGCCCAGTCGCGCATGTCGTGGACATCGATTCCGATCAACGACTTATCGACAGCCTTGCCCAACACACCGGTGGTGCGGAAGGTCTCAAAAAACTCGGGGAAGATGGTCAAAACATCGAAATGCACGTTGTTGTCCTATCCAACCGCGTATTGAAACACATTGAAGGAACGAGACCAAATCAATGCGCTCGTTTTTCTCGCGAATCGCCGTGATTTCGGACGCCAAAGCGTCCGAAATCACGGCGATTCGCGAGCCGAGTGGACTGAATCAGGCCGAAATGAACGCGTCGTCCAGGAGTCCCGGAGGGGCGTCGATGGTAACAATGCCCTCGTCCAGATCGACGTCTTTGACGATTTCGGGGACATAGGGCACGAGGAACTCGCGGCGGCCGCGGCGAACGATGAGACGCCGCTGGCCGGGCCCCTGATCGATCCCGGTCACATCACCGAGCTCTTCGCCCTGCGGTGACCGGCAGGCAAGCCCGACGATGTGGTGCTCGTAGTAGAAGCCCTCCGGCAGTTCGTCAAGGGCCTGCTCCGGAAGGAAGAGATACCGCCCGCGCCAGGCATCGGCGGCATCACGATCGCGAAAATCGACAACGGAGAGCAACCACCTGCCCTTGTGGTACCGGATCCGAAAGATCTCGTGAAACGATTCCGGCGCCGTTTCGCCACCGAGACCGAATGACGTTCCATCGGCCATCCGCTCGGGAAAATCGGTGATGATCTCTACGATGAGGTCGCCGTGGATTCCATGGGGCTTGATCACCCGGCCCACAACGAGCCAGTCGCGGGTATCGTTGGAGCTCACTACTCCAGGATTTCCAGGACGAACCGTTTGTGGATCTTCATACCGCCGGCGGAAAGGAGGGTGCGAATCGCCCGCGCGGTCCGGCCTTGCCGACCGATCACCTTGCCCAGGTCCTCGGTGCGGACCCGCAGCTCGAGAACGGTTGTCTGCTCGCCTTCGACCTCAGTCACCTGAACGTCTTCGGGGTTGTCCACCAGCGCTTTCGCGATCTCCTCGAGTAGCTCTTTCATCGCACTCACGGGGAACTCCTTTCACGGCGAGGCATCAGGAGGTGGTCACGCCTCCGGCACTTCTTGCTTCTGCTTTGTTGCCTTGAGAATCAGGGAATTGACGGTATCGGAAACACCGGCGCCCTTTTTCTGCCACGCATCGACCTTTTCGAGATCGATATTGATCTCGGGCGGCTCTTGATTGGGGTCGTAGAAACCAACCTGGTCGAGGTAATCCGCCGTCGGCGTTTTTCTCGAATCCGAAACAACAACCCGATAGATGGGGTTTTTCTTGGCGCCTCCACGGCGCAAACGAATCATCAACATTGGAACGGTCCTCCCTGCTCGCGATCACTCTGCATTATTCGGTTCAATATTCTAAAGACCCAGCTGTCGTTTCAGCGCCTTGGGATCGGCTTTACCCAGCCGTTTCATCAGCTTACGCATTTGGCCGTATTGACGCAAGAGGCGATTGATCTCTTCGACGCTGGTGCCGGATCCCTTGGCAATCCGTCGTTTCCGGGATCCGTTGAGGAGTTGCGGGTGCCGCCGCTCTTTGGGCGTCATCGAATCGATGCACGATTCGAATCGCTTCAGTTGTCGTTCCTGCCCCTCGGAAACGCCACCTTTGGGCATCAGATTGTTCATGCCCGGCATCATGTCCATCACGGACTGCAGGGGCCCCATTTTCTTGAGGCTCCTCAACTGGTCCCTCAGGTCCTCGAGGTCGAATTTGTTCTTCCGGAGTTTTTCTTCGAGCTTCGCCGCCTTCTTTTCGTCGACGACCTCTTGGGCTTTTTCGACCAGGCTGGCGACATCTCCCATCCCGAGGATCCTGCCGGCCATACGGTCGGGGTGAAACTGCTCGATGCCCTCGAGTCGCTCGCCGACGCCGGCAAAGACGATGGGACGACCAACCACCTCTCGCACCGACAACGCAGCTCCACCGCGGGCATCACCATCGAGCTTGGTCAACACCACGCCGGTGATTCCGAGCCGTTCGTGGTAGGCCCGGGCGGAACGGACGGCGTCCTGACCGGTCATGGCGTCGGCCACGAAGAGGATCTGCTTGGGGTTGAGGATCTCCTTGAGGCGTTCAAGCTGATCCATCAATTCGTCGTCGATATGAAGCCGACCCGCCGTGTCGAAGATGAGAACCTGGTAGCCCTTGATGGAAGCCTCTCGCAGCGCATGCTTTGCGATGACTTCAGGGTCGTCCATCTCCCGGGTGTCGACGGTCGGGATCTTGGCCTGTTCGCCGAGCACCAGGAGTTGCTCCCGCGCGGCGGGTCTCGAAGTGTCGGCGGGAACCAGCAAGGGGAAGAGGTTTTTCTTCTCCTTGATCCACTTCGCCATCTTGGCCGCGGTGGTGGTCTTACCCGAACCCTGCAGACCGACGAGCATGATCACCGCCGGTCGGCCTTTGAACTCGAGCTCAGTGGTCGTGCCGCCGAGCAACTCGATGAGTTCGTCGTGGACGATCTTGGTCACCATCTGGGCCGGAGTGACCGAGGTCAATACCTCACCGTCCAGGGCGCGTTCACGCACCCTGGCGACGAACTTCGTGACCACCTCCACCGCAACATCCGCTTCGAGTAGCGCGAGTCTGATCTCGCGCAACGCGGTGTCCACGTGGTACTCGGTGAGGTGTCCCTCACCGCGTAGAGTCTTGGTGACCCGACCGAGACGTTCCTGCAGCGCCTCCAACATGGGACCGGAAGTCTAAGGTGAGGAGTCGCCTACGGTCAAGGGCGCAGCTCAAAAAAAGACCGGAGGGCAGAATTCGGCTTCCCGGCCGTGGCGGATTGACACGATCTCCGTCCATCGACTCGAAACAGGCACATCAGGTACAATTGTCAGTCACGATGGAGGATGCCCGTACCATTATCCTGCCGCTTGGAACGGCGATGGGCGATGATCTCGGATTGCGCCAGATCCTCGAGATCTTCGCCGAATGCGTCGACACCGGGTGGGCCGAACTCACGATCCGATCGCGGGATGAGGAACGTGTGATCACTCTGGGCCGGCCGACCGGCGCCTCTGTTTCGGTGAATATGACCCTCGACGAGGATATTGAAGCGGTGGTGACTCTCGCCGGGAACGACCCTCCGAATGAGCGCGTCCTCGGTCTTTTCACCTCCAGTCTCGGTCGAGAACTCCAGCGTCTCCGTCTACGGGCGGAGACGGAGCTTCTTCAAAATGCGGCCAACTCCGCCGATGCCGCGATTCTGATCTTCGGAGCCTCCGGGAACATCATTTTCGCGAACCGTCGCGCCGACGCGCTGATTTCGAAGCAGACCGAGAACGAGCTGACGATCGACTGGAAGACGCAGAACCCGCAACCTCTCTTTCGCCTGCTTTGCGCCAGGGTCGGCGAAATCCTGAATCTCAGGCCGAGCGAGCCGTGGCAGGACTGGGTCGAGGTATCGGATGGCAGCGAACTGACCATCGAGATGGTCGTACTGGCCAGCGAAAACGGAGCTCTCGGGCCAATGGTGCTGGCGATTCTCCGCGAGGTGGCAGGACCATCGGGCCAACGGGTCGATGAGTTTGTTTCCCTCCATCAGCTCAGCCCCCGTGAGCAGGATGTGCTGCGACTTCTGGTCCAAGGCCACAACACCACCGGTCTCGCGAACCGGCTGGGGATCAGCCCCCACACGGTTCGAGATCACCTCAAGAATGTATTCAAGAAGACCTCGACACGGTCGCGAAGCGAGCTTCTGAGCGCCCTGGCCGGCGCCGGGAACCAAGTTCGCTAAGACGATGTTCTACAATGATATTGATAAGGAATGACACTGGAGGTCATCCAATGAGGCGCTTCTTCGCCCTTTCGGCTGTCATAGTCGTACTCATCGTCGCCCAGATCGCGAGCGCGGGCGGCTATGTTGTCATCCTCAAAAACGGCCACAAGATCCGCTGCAAGGAACCGATGGAGGTTCAGGGCGAGAACGCCATCATCACCCTCGTCACGGGCACCATGGCCAGCTATCCTCTCACGCAGATCGATATCATCGAAACCGAGAGGTACAACCAGCAGGGCCTCGGAGATGCGGTTGAGATCGAAGAGCTCTCCGTTGTCCATGAGATCCTTCCGACACCGACTCCGAGGGGACCTCTCGGCAACTTCGTGACCCTCGACTCGATGGAGCGGAACCCGGAACTCAAAACCAATTTGCCCCCGACTCCGACTCCAACCCCGGGAATCCGGCTCCAAACCTATCCCTATCACGATGAGCGGGTGACCCGCGCCTTCGAGAAGGTCTTCGCCGACGAGAAGCTCTACCTCTACCACACCAGCGGTGGGACAAAACAGGGGTTCTTCTATGTCCAGGCGGTGACCGACTCCGAGACGCAGGTCTTTCACGCGCTCGAAACGGTGTGTCAGGCGTATTATCTGATTCGGGCCGCAGACCCGTCGATCGCCCCGGAAGCGGTCGAGCTGCAGATGGTCCAGACCTCACGCAAGGCCGCGGGCACCTTCAGAATCACCCCAGAGGACGCCGAGTCGCTGCTCAACGGCACCATCTCGGTACAGAACTTTTATATCAGGAACGTCATCTTCTAGAGGCGTACAGCAACCCGAAAGAACGCGGGAAAAGGGCGCCACGGCGGGGTGCCGGGTCCGGCATTGTGCCGGTAATCCCCTCCGGTGCGCGTTACGTCTCGCACAATGCCGTACCTGGCTCCCTCGGGTAGCGCCTCGAGGTCAGCTCTCCCGGATCAGAAGGAGGCCGCCGCTCGCCCAATCAGCGTGGTCGACACCCTCCCCGTTACCACCAAACGACCACGCTGATTGGGCGACGCTGGTCGCCGAAGGCGGCCAGAAGGCCGGGGCTGAAAGAACGCGGATCAGCGGCAGGGCCAGCGGCGGCGACGGGGTCGGCGGCGGCGTCAGCGACCCAACCTCTTCGCCACGACAAACCACGCCACGGCAACGACAGTGGAGAAGGCTGCCGCCACCAGGAACGAACCTGAGCCCGACACCGCCGCGTAGAGCGGACCGGCGGCGGCGGTGCCGATCACGATGCCCAGGCCGAAGCACAGACCCGAATACAACGCCTGGGCGTTTCGCCTGGCCTCGGCGGGAACCAGCTGTTGGACCAGTTGAACACCGGCCAGGTGCGCCAGGGCAAAGGTCACCGAATGACCGAGCTGCGCGACCACGAGGAGAGGCATGGTCGGGGGCAGGGCGAGAAGAAGCCACCGGAGGGGGGTCATCGCGAGGGCGAAGCCGAGCAGGGCGCGAAGACCGAACCTCCGCTGCAGACTCGCTCCCTTGACGAATGCGATCATTTCGGCGAGGACCGCGATGGACCACAGTCCCGCGACCATCCCGGTGCCGATCCCGTGTTCGTTGAGGTGAATCGAGAAAAACGCGTAGTAGGGTCCGTGCGCCACCTGGTGCAGGGTCAGAATCACGAGCAGAATCCACACCACGCCTTTGAGCCACGCGCCCTTTCCGGCACTGTGCCGTGGTTTGGCTTCGCCCTCGAGAGTCGTGGCGATGAGACCGAGGACCACCAACGAGACAATGAGCGCCAATGGGAAACGATCGAGGCGGCCACCGCCCAGAGCGATGGCGGTCAGCGTCGAGCAGACGATGAAGCCCGCCGAACCCCACCAACGAACAAAGCCGTATCCCCGGGCCGGAGGACGCTCCAAGACCGCCGCTTCGACCAGCGGCAGTACGGTCCCGTAACCGAGCCCGATGACCAGAAAAGCAAAACCCAACAGCCATGGATCTGAGGTGCGAATCACCACCAACGCGGCAGCGACCGAAAGCAACATGTGCAGGCTGAGCATGCCGGGAAACCAACCGCCACCATCGACCCAGCGTCCCAGGACGGGGGCGTAGCCGAGCTTGGCGAGAGAAAACGCTGCGGTCACGAGACCAACCGCAACGGCGCCGAGGCCGCGTTGGGTCAAGAACGGCCCGAGGAACGGGAGCACCACTCCGAGCACGGCGAAATAACCGGCATAAAAGGCGCCGGCCTGTTTTGACGGAACGGTGGTGCTCGGATAGCGTGGAGTCATGAATGAAATCGCAATCGTCGGAGCCGGCCTCGCCGGGCTCACAGCCGCGCTGAGGCTCACCCAAGCAGGATATCGGGTCCGGGTCTTCGAACGCTATCCGCGACCGGGCGGACTGGCCCGGGCCCTCGATGTCGGAGGCGAGCCCCTCGAGGCCTTTTATCACCACATCTTCACCACCGACACCGACTACATCGCCTTTGCCGAGGAACTCGGCTTGGCCGACGAGATCGAGTGGTTGCCCTCCAAAATGGGGATCTGGGCCGAAGGTCGGCTCTGGGAATTCGGGACTCCGGTGTCATTGCTGCGCTTCGGCCCCATGGGTTTGATCGACAAGCTCCGGTTCGGTCTCTCCACCTTGTGGCTTCAGCGACAGACGGATCCTCGACCATTTGAATCCGTGACCGCCGCGGACTGGATCCGGCGCCACCAGGGCGAACGCACCTGGCAGTCGGTCTGGGGCCCCCTGCTCTACCAGAAGTTCGCCGACGACGCCGAACGTGTCTCCATGGTGTGGTTGTGGCGCAAGATCTCATTGAGGGGCGGTTCACGCTCCAAATCCGGGATGGGCGAACGCCTCGGCTATATGCGAGGCTCCTTTATCCGGCTCGTCGAGGTTTTGGTGGAAAAGATCGAGGCCGCAGGGGGGTCGTTCCACCTCACCGAAGAGGTTCGTCGCATCAACGTTGTCGATGGCGGTTTCTCGGTCGAGACTCGTCACGGGTCGCACCACGCTGACCGGGTACTGGTCGCCGCACCGGTCCCAGACCACCTGGCGGTGGCCGGCCACCTCCTGGCCGACGAAGAACGCGATGCGCTCGGTCGGCTCAGGGCCACCGGCGCCATCTGCAGCATTCTCGAACTCTCTCAATCACTGACGCCGTTCTACTGGCTCAACATCGCCGACCCCGCCATGCCCTTCGGCGGTCTCATCGAACACACCAACTACATTCCGTCCGAACGTTACGGCGGTCGAATCCTGCTCTATATCTCCAACTATCTCTTCACGGATCACCCGCTTTACAACGCGAAGAAATCTCGGGTCTTGGAGGAGTACCTCCCCCATCTGCAGCGGATCAATCCCGCCTTCGACGCCTCATGGATTCTTCGCAGCCACCACTTTCGGGCGGACTACGCGCAGCCCGTTGTCACGACCGGCTATCGCGAGCAGATCCCACCGATGCGAACCTCGGTGCCGGGGCTCTACCTCGCAACCATGGCCCAGATCTTTCCCGAAGACCGCGGCCAGAACTACGCCATCGCCTATGGCGACAAGGCCGCAGGGATGATGCTCGAGGATCTCGAAAGTGAGACCGATTTCGTGTAGTACTATGTGGCCGTCTCGGCGGTCGTCCGCCAACAGACACCTTGGAGGCAGAACTCGATGGCAGGAAAAGCAGTGGAGATCACCGACGCGAATTTTCAGGACATGGTACTGAATTCCGACAAACCCGTCCTCATTGACTTCTGGGCGGTGTGGTGCGGCCCGTGCCGGGCTGTGGCCCCCATCGTCGAGGAGATCGCCGAGGAGTACGATGGTCGGGCCGTCGTCGGCAAGATCGATGTCGACAGCAACCGCGACACCGCGATGAAGTACGGGATCCAGGCCATTCCGACCCTCTTCCTGGTCAAGGGTGGCGAAGTCGTGGACAAGATCATCGGAAACGTCGCGGACAAAAACAACATCAAGGCCAAACTCGACGCGCTTCTTTAGGAGTGTGTAGTCGTCATCGGGTTGGAGAAACGAGCGCACCGATCCATCCCGGTTGTGGCGTGGTGGATTCGCGATTTCAGCGAGTCGTTCGGTCAGTGGGTTGTCGCCTGCGGCGTGAGACGGGGTCGCATCGACCCGGTCGAACAGCGGTGTGAGATCGGAAGAGGGAGAGATATGAAGATCCGAACCGTCGGCATCGTCGGGGCCGGTCAGATGGGGTGTGGCATCGCCCACGTCGCGGCCGTGGTTGGGTTCGACGTCGTGCTCACCGATATCGATGCCGAGATACTCGATCAGGGCATGGCCTCGGTTGCCGCCAACCTCGACCGTCAGATCCGCCGCGGCATCGTGGACGGGGCCGAGCGCGATCAGATTCTCGGCCGCATCCAGACCAGCACGTATCTCAAAGACCATGCCAAATCCGAGCTCGTCGTTGAATCGGCGGAGGAGCGGCTCGCGATCAAAGCGGAGATCTTTCGCCAACTCGACATCATCTGTCCTTCCTCGACCGTCCTGGCGTCCAATACCTCGTCGATATCCATCACCAAACTCGGCACGGCCACCGGCAGGCCGGATCGTGTCGCCGGGATGCATTTCATGAACCCGGTGCCCATGATGCGTCTCGTCGAAGTGGTTCGTGGACTCGACACCTCGCCCGAGACCATCGAAATCGTCAACGACGTCGCCCGCATCATGAACAAAACGCCCGTCGAATGCGCCGATCTACCTGGTTTTGTCTCCAATCGTCTGCTCATGCCCATGATCAACGAGGCCATCGTGGCGGTGGCAGAGAACGTCGCCACACCTCAAGCCATCGACGAGATCATGACTCTCGGGATGAATCATCCCATGGGGCCGCTCGCCCTGGCCGACCTCATCGGGCTCGACAACTGCCTCTCGGTCATGCGCACCCTCCACGCTGAGCTCGGCGACCCCAAGTATCGCCCCAGTCCCCTGCTCATCCGGATGGTCGATGCCGGCCGCTTGGGCAGAAAATCCGGCCGCGGTTTCTACACCTACCCGGAGGCTTGAACCGGTGCTGTGTCAGCTCTGCGGAGCCGCCAACCCTGATGGTCCCGAACACTGCCGGAACTGCGGCCAGAGACTCATGGTCGTGTCCGGAATTTCGCAGATCCCCATCGAGGCCGACGAGGAGATCCTCTTCGAGGCCCAGGAGCAGCTCGATGAACACCTTCTCGAGAGGATCACGTCGCTCGAGGAGGCGGTCCGCAAAATCGGGGCGGCGGTGTCTTCCTTTGGTGACCGAATGGGCCAGATGGAGCACTCGCTGACGGTCGCGCACGCAGGGGTCGAGAATATCGCCAATCTCCTCGACGAGGAAGGTGTGGTGACCCGCGCCGAAATCGCGGATGGCTGGGAGCGAACCGCCACCCGCGAACTCACCGTCCGCGATCTGGTGCGCCGGCTGGGTTTGCGCAAGAGCCGGATTCTGTCGCAAGCTCGCCACGACGGTCAGTCTGGCGAGGTTATTTCGCGGATGCTTCGGGTCCTCGAAACAGCCCTCATCGAACGTGATTTCGCCGCGGTCCACCGACTTCTCACCGATCTGTCCGCAGCCGCTCCGCGCAATGACGAGCTCTGGAGCTTTATCGGCGAAGCGGCGTTTTCCATTGGCGAGCCCGAAACCGCCGAAGCGGCGTTTTGTCGGGTCCTCGATCTCAGGGGCCCCCATTTCGAGACCCTGGTCTACCTCGGCAACTCCGCTGCGGATCTCGGCCACTGGGATCAGGCCCTCGGCGCTCTGGAACGGGCGCGGGCAATGGCGCCCGAGTCATTCCTACCCGATTTCGCCATCGGGGGGATCGAACTACGCCGGGGCAACCACAGACAAGCCATCCACCACCTCGAGGCCAGCGTCGATCGGGAGGAACTGCCCCAGACCCTCTATCTTCTCGGCAGCTCCCGTCTCCAGCTCGGTGAGAGTGGCCGAGCCATCGCCGCGCTCAAGCGGGCGGTCGAACTCGACCCCGCCTTTGAGAAGGCCATCGATCACCTCGGTGTCGCCTACCTACGCCGGGGATGGACAAAGCTCGCTCTCGAGACCTTTCGAAGACTCGAACGCTTGGATCCACAGCGTTTGCGCTACCGGGAAACCGTTCGACTGCTTGCGGCCCAACCGCCGAAGAATCTCTCCCGCGGGACGGTTCAGCTCATCGAACGCGCCGACCAGGCCCTGGCCGGTGGGCAGAACGAGATCGCACTTGATCTCTACGAAGCCGCCGGCCGCGAGGCGCCGGGGGAACACGCCATCCACGCCACCGCCGCGCTCCTGGCTTCGACCCTGGGCCGTACCCGGCGGGCGGTGGCCCTCGCTCGCCGGGTGCTTGACGACCACCCTGCAGGCTCCCCATTTGCGGCCGCCGCCACCACGGCGCTGCTCGAGTCGTTGCGGGCGGCCGGGAGGCATCGAACAACCCGGCGTGTCGCCGACGCCATCTACCGTGAAGGCAAAGATGATTTCAGCCGCGGCATCGCGGCATACGAACTCGCGTTGGTCGAGTCCGAGCTCGACGGCGATCTCCGTCGGGCACGCGCGTTTGCGCGCGAAGCGCTGGAGAGCACGCCTCGGGAACTCCGCAGCTACCCCCTGGCCGCTCTCGCGGCCATCGCCCTGAGACGCGGCCGCCTGAGCGAGGCCCACAGCTATCTCGAGAGGGCCACCGAGCTCCGAGAGATCATCGATTTTCGCTCGAACGAGAAAGCCCCGAACACCGGTCTCGACCTCGGCTGCGAAAAATCGACCGCCGCCGGAGACGACCGCGAAACCGGTATCGACCATGAACTGTTGACCCATGTCCGCCGTCTGTCAATCCTCGCGCGCGATCTCGCGCGCCGCTGACCAGACAAGAACGACGAGGAGCCAAGCATGCGCTGGAGCCAGACCTTTATTCACACCCTCCGTCAGGACCCTTCTGACGCCGAGGTCATTTCCCACCGCCTGTTGGTGCGGGCGGGATTCATCGCCAAAGTTGCGGCCGGGATCTACAACTACCTCCCGCTGGCGACCCGCTCGCTCGCCAAGCTCTCGGCCATCGTGCGCGAGGAGATGGCCGGCGCGGGTTCGGCGGAACTCGTCATGCCAGCGGTGCAGCCGGCTGAACTGTGGCAGGATTCCGGGCGCTGGGCCGAATACGGCCCCGAACTCCTGCGGATCAAAGACCGCCACGATCGCGACTTCTGCTTCGGCCCGACCCACGAAGAGATCATCACCGACATCGTCCGGGGAACCGTGACCTCGTACAAGCAGCTGCCGGTCAACATGTTCCAGATTCAAACCAAGTTCCGCGACGAGATCCGGCCCCGGTTCGGTCTCATGCGGGGCCGCGAATTCCTGATGAAGGACGCCTATACCTTCCACGCCGACGACGCCGACCTCGACCTCGCCTACCGGGCCATGGAGCGGGCTTACCGCCGCGTCTTCTCGCGCTGCGGTCTGCGCTACACCCAGGTCGAGGCCGACACCGGCAACATCGGCGGCTCGGAGTCCCACGAGTTCATGGTGCTCGCCGAAACCGGGGAGGACGCCATCCTCTCGTGCCCCGAGTGCCACTACGGGGCCAACGTGGAGAAGGCCGAAGCCGGAGCCCTCGTGGCGGCGCCCGCCTGGCCCCTCGACACTCCCGACACGCCCCGTGAGGTTGCCACACCGGACCAGAAAACCATCGAAGAGGTCTCCGAGTTCCTCGGGATCGCACCGTCACACCTCGTCAAGACACTCATCTTCGAGACCGATAAGGGTCTGGTCGCGGTGCTCATCCGTGGTGACCTCGAAGTCAACGAGATCAAGCTCAAGAACGCCCTTGACTGCCTCCACCTCCAACTCGCCGACGAAACCAAGATCCTCGAGATTACCGGCGGACCTCAAGGGTTCTCAGGGCCGGTCGGTCTGGAAGGCATTCGTCTTCTCGCCGATCCTTCGGTGATGGCGCTCGAAGTCGCCGCCACCGGCGCCAACAAAGACCACACCCACATCGTCGGGGTGGTCCCGAACCGAGACTTCACACCCGACGAGGTCGTGGAACTCCGTCTCGCCCAGGCCGGCGATCCCTGCCCTCGCTGCGATGGAACTCTCATCGAGATGCGCGGTATCGAGGTCGGCCACGTCTTCAAGCTCGGCACCAAGTACTCAAAAGCCATGCGCTGCACCTTCCTCGACGCCGATGGCGAAGAGCAGTTCATGACCATGGGATGCTACGGCCTCGGGGTGAGCCGAACCATGGCCGCCGCCATCGAACAGAACCACGACGACAAGGGCATCATCTGGCCGCTGCCCGTGGCGCCCTTCGAAGTGGTTCTCGTTCTGCTCAACTCGGACAAGGAGGAGGTCGTCGAGGCCGCCACGGGTCTATATGAGCAGCTCGTCGCTGCGGGCATCGACGTCCTCTTCGACGACCGCCCGGAACGCCCGGGAGTCAAGTTCAACGACATGGACCTCATCGGCTTTCCCGTGCGGGTCGTCTTCGGCAAGCGCGGTCTCGAATCGGGCGAGGTCGAGCTCAGCCTGCGCCGCGACGGCGAGCGGAGACCGACCCCCATCGGCGAACTCGTCCCGTCGGTGAAGGCCCTGCTCGACGAACTCAAGGGAGAAATCGGGTCATAGCCGCCATTGGTCGATTCGTCCCCGCCGTCGCCACCTGCGGCGCGATCATCGCAGCAGCGATGACGCCGGGCTGCGCCGCGCCGGTGGCGCAGCACGAACCGCCGAACGTCATCCTCATTCTGGTCGACGCCCTTCGGCGCGATCATGTGGGGGCCTATGGCTACCCGAAACCGACGACGCCGTTCATAAACGAGCTCGGTGCCGGCGGAATCGTCTTTGATGACGCCCTGTCCCAGGCGCCGCAGACCCTCAACTCCACAGCCAGCCTCTTCACCTCGCGAAATTTCCCATTTCTGATGTGGGGCGTCGAACACGACCCGATTCCCGGAGTCGCGGAGGAGCGCAGGGAGCAGTGGGCCAGAACTCCACGGTTGGCCGCCGCCAACCTGACGATTGCGGAAGTGCTCGGCGCCGCCGGCTACCAGACCGTCGCCCTGTTCAACAACCCGCACCAGCACCCAACCTCCGGCTTTTCACAGGGTTTCGACGTCGCCCGGCTCCTCGAACGCGATGCAGGCCAGGCCTACGCTCGAGTTGATACCGTGGCCACCGCCTTTCTCGACTGGCATTCCACCCGCGACCCGGCCCAACCCTACTTCGCCTATCTCCACCTCATGGAACCGCACAACCCGTATCGGCCGCCGGCCGAGTATCAAGAGCTCTTCCCCCCCGGAACGGGCCGCCATCTCTACGCCAACGGCCGCCCCTCGCCCGAGTTCACCGACGACGACCTCGGGACCATGACCGCTCTTTACGACGCCGAGATCCGTTTTCTCGACGACACCCTGCGAAACCTCGTCGCCGAACTCGAAGATCGAGACGGCCTGGACGACACGCTCATCATCATCACCGCCGACCACGGCGATGAGTTTCTCGATCACGGCGGGCTCGGCCACGGCAAGACCGTGGAACTCGAGCTGCTGCGAATTCCGCTCATCATGGCCGGTGGCCCGGCCAAAGCACACGCCGGGACCCGCGTTGGAGCTTTGGTGAGGAATCTCGATCTCGCGCCGACCATCGTTGAGATGGCGGCCCTCGAAGCGGCCGGGGAGTTCCAGGGAGTCAGCCTGATCCCTGCGATCAACGCGGCCGAATCGCCGGCTCCACCGCCGCAGATTTCCTTCGCCTGGATCGCCGAACTCCGGAGCCTCACCTCATCCGAGTGGCACTGCATGCTCGATCTCGCCAGTGACCGGCTGACGCTCTACCACCGACCGACGGATCCCCGAGGGATCCTCGACGTGACCGGAGAACACCCGGAGACGGCGGCCCTCTGTCTGACCCAACTGGATCGGCTGGAAGCCGAAGGAGAGGAGTCCAAGCGGATCGCCGAAGCCCTCAAGACGGTGGAGACCGACGGCAATATCTCAGCAGAGAGCGAGACCGTGCTCGAACAGCTCAAAGCCCTCGGCTACGTCGACGAGTAGAGCGAGTTTCTGCGCCCGGATCCGTTCCCGAGCGATCTCCTGTTTCCTCGGCTACGATCGTGAGATGAGCGCTCAATGAAACCGCGAAGACGCCAAGCGCGCCATGATCCCGCAAAGCATCGCAATTCTTGACCCGGTATCCCCCCGCCCTTGACCGCGAGACGGACCCTGCGATGGGCCATCAGAAGCTCAGCGGCACCTTTGCGGCCTTTGCGACTTTGCGGTTCCATTGTGGCTTCCGGCGTCGGTCGCGGTCGAGGAAGGCCTTCAACGCGGAAACGAGGGATGGGGTCACACCGGCCGAGTCAGAATCTCCGCTGCGATCTCTCCAAGGCGGCCCTTTCCCTGTATCAACATCTTGAGGTCAGAGCCCATGCCGTCGGGATCGAGAAGCCGTTTGATCTCCTGCCGGGCGGTCACGGTCTTCGCATCGAGATCGGCCTCGATACCAAACCCTGCCTCATCGACCCGCTCCGCTATCCCGGCGCGAAAGAGGAATTCCGCCAGAGGCATCAATCCGATCTCGGCCCAGCCGCAGCCCGTCGCAGCCTGCCGAAGGTCATCCCAGTTCACGTGGGCCGTCAGATCCCGCTCGCCCGGCGAATCCAACAGGTCTCGACCCACTTCGTGATCCCGGTAGCTCACCAGCGAGCCATGTCTGCGGCCGCGGGGATCATAAAGACGCCCTGCCTCGTAGCCGTAGTCGAGGATCAACGCGACTCCGTTCCGGCAGGTTTCGAGCAACTCGCGGTGGGCCGGTTCGGCCGCCGGGTTGATCTCGGCCAGCTGGCCGTCGGCGAGTTCTACGTTGTGGTGAAGGAAATACGCTTCGAGATCGGCACCCGCCTTCCTTCGCCCCCACTGCAACCCGGTCCCGGTCCCAACCACCGTCAACTCGAACAAACCCGCTGCAGTCTGCTCGACCAGATGCACAGGCATGGCGTCGTAGAGTTCGGATGCATGGATCACCACGGGTTCGGCGCCATGGTCTCGGAGCCGGTCGGAGACCCCCCCCTTCACGGGCGCACCCTCGAGCCGAACCGCGATCCGGTTTCGCAGAACCGCGGCTCGTTCCACGGCGGTCACTCCCGAGAGCACCTCGCTCGCGTCACCGCCCATTGCGGTGAGTACCGAGGCGAGGAAACTGCCGTCGCCGGCTGCGGTGTCCACCAGGCGGAACTTGTCCCCGGCACGAATCGAAATCTCGCGCAGCAACCCCGCCACGGTGGCGCCGTACCAGCCCGAGGAGGTGGGTGCGGTCAAATAATCGCCGTCGCGGCCCCACGGCATTCTTCCCGAGGCGTAGTAACCGTGCTCCGGGTGGTACAGGGCGAGCTCCATGAATCGCCGGAAACCGACCTCTCCTCCGCACTCCGCGATCTCCCGTAAGATCCACATTTCCAGCAATTGTACCTCGGAGCAGGTGCCTTGTGAGCACGGGAATGAACCTTGCCTTCTACGAGTTTCTATGGTAGAACTACGCCGCTGCTTTCGATTGGAAAGTGGGCCATGGGCCCACTTTTTTAATGCAGCAAAGAGAGGTTTTGTCGTTGAAATTGGACCAGCAAACCGTCGATCAGATCGCCGCCATCGCGGTGGATGAGGGGCTCGAATTGCTTGCCACTGAAGTGGTTGGGCACGGGCCGAAGGCGGTGCTTCGTCTGATTGTCGATGGCCCCGACGGCGTCGCTTTGGATCAGTGTTCTGCGATCTCGCGACAGACCTCGGCGCTGCTCGATGTTGACGATCCCATCGCCCACGCCTACACCCTCGAGGTGAGCTCGCCCGGACTCGATCGGAAGCTCTACACCTCTGACGACTACACACGGTTTACCGGCCAGCGGGTCACGGTCAAGATGCAGCCGAGCTATCGCGACCACAGACTCGTCACCGGAAAGCTGCTCGGAATCGACGACGGGATCGTTCAGATCAAAGACGACGATCGAGGATCGTTGGCTCTCCCATTCGACCAGGTTTTCGAAACTCGAATCGAGGTCGACTGGGACGCGATCATGAAGGAAGGGAAAAACCGGCAATGAAGCTGGACATCAATACCCTCGTAGGACAACTCGCAGCGGAACGGGACATCGATCCCGCGAAGCTCATCGATGCCATCGCAGAGGCGATCTCGTCGGCAGCGCGTAAGCAATACAAAGACCGTGGCGTCCACACCGAGATCGATCCCGAGAGCGGCGAGGTCGAGTCGTGGCGGATCCGCATGGTGGTCGAAGAGGTCGAGGACCCCGAGGTCGAGCTGACCCTCGAGGAAGGCCGGGAACTCGATCCCAACATCGAGATCGGCGGCATCATCAAGCTCGAGGCCCTCGACAACTCGTCCCTCGGTCGCATCGCTGCTCAGTCAGCACGACAGGTTCTCTTCCAACGCGTCCGCGAGGCTGAACGCGCGGTCGTCTTCCGCAACTACTCCGAACGGGTCGGCGAGATGATCAACGGCATCGTCAAACGGATCGACCGCGGAGCCATCATCATCGAACTCGGCGACACCGAGGGGGTCATCCCGCGAAATCACCAGGTTCGGCACGAGCGCTACACCCAGGGTGATCGCATCCGGGCCGTCGTGGTCGAAGTCACCATGGACGCCAGCCGACCCCAGGTTGTCATGTCGCGGACCGACTCCATGCTTTTGGAGAAGCTCCTCGAGATGGAGGTTCCGGAAATCTATGACGGCACCGTCGTCATCAAACTCTGCGTCCGAGAGCCGGGAGAACGGGCCAAGGTGGCGGTTTTTTCCAAGGATCGCGATGTCGATCCTGTCGGCGCTTGTGTCGGACTCAAGGGCGCCCGTGTCCAGGCCATCACCCGCGAACTCAAGGGCGAGAAGATCGACATCATCCCCTGGAACTCGGATGTTGTGAGCTTCGCCCAGAACGCCCTCGCGCCGGCGAAGATCAACCGCGTCGCGGTCCGCGAAGAACCTGTGGTGATCAAGGTCCGCGACGAAAACGGCGATCTCGTCCTCGACGAGGCCGGAGAGTCCGTGACCGAGGAAGCCCGCGAAACCGTCCTCGATGTCATCGTCGGCACCGAACAGCTATCGCTTGCCATCGGCAAGCGCGGCCAGAACGTCCGTCTTGCCTCACGGCTGCTCGACTGTCGGATTGAAATCAAATCCGAAGAGGCGGTCAAAGACGAACTCGCTTCGGCTCTCGCCTCCATGCTCCGCGAGATGGAGGGAGTGACCGACGACAGCCCGCTTCCGGACGTCGAGGCAGGTCCGCAAAAGATCGCCTACGACGAGCTCATCCCGATCGAAGAGCTGGAAGGCCTCACGGATCGTCTCCGAGAACGTCTGGAAGGCCACAGCATTCACACAGTCCAGGACATCCTGACAAAGACTCCAGACGAGCTTTCGTCGATCCCCGGCATCGGCCCGGTGACTGCCCAGAGGATGCTGGAAATGGCACAGGTCACCTTGGATGAGGCCCTCGCCGAGATCGCCGAATCACTCGGCGCGGAGGAGTAACGATGGACCAACTTCGAGTCGTAGACCTGGCCCATACCATGGGCATCACGGCGAAGGAGCTGATCTTCAAGCTCCGATCCATCGGCGTCAGCGTTGCGGGCGAGGAGGACACCCTCGATCTCTCGACCGTGCGCTCGATCATCACCGGTGAAACTCTGCAGCGCCGGCCCCGTGAGGTTATTGTTCGGGCAGAAGCCACTGAAGAGGAAATCGCCGCCACCTCGGCGCGCGATCGCATGGTCAAACGGCGCCGGCGCCAGGTCGTCAAGACCGACAAGGAGATTCTCGAAGTCCGCACCTCGAAGGACTCCGAGGAATCCCTTGACGAGGCAGATGACGACGCGATCGTGACCGCCATCGCTGACGGCGATGAGACCTTGATCGAGACCGTCGATGAGGACGAAATCGAGGTCGCTGTGGGCGAAGATGTCGCGGCTCAGGAGCTGAGCGAGACCGACGACGCCGAAGAAACCACCGAGGCCGAAAAGATCGAGGCGGCCGCTGTCGACGAGACCGAAGCCGCCGTTGCAGTACCGGTCGAAACCGCAGACACGGCCGTGGAGTCAACCACGGACACAGACGAAGAGGCGCCGGACTCTGCCGCAGCCGAGGTCGAGGAAACCAAGGAAACCGAGGAGACCGAGGAGACCGAGGAGATCGACGAAAAGCCGACCTCCGATGTCAAAATCACCGAAGAGGAACTCATCGCCGGTCGAGCCGAGAGCGATGAAGAGGCGCCAAAGCGGGTCCGTCCGGGACGCGCAAAAACTCCTCTCGAAAAAACCCTGCGTGAGCTGTCTCCCGACGAAATCCGCCAGCGCCTCCAGGCGCAAAAGGCGGCCGAAATCGCGCGCAAGGCCGAGAAACGGGGTGGCCGCAAGGCCAAGTCCGCAGCCGACGCGCAGGAAATCCGCGAACTCCTGACCAAGTTCGAAGAGCAGAAGCTCAAGGGCCAACAGGAGGGCGGTGGAACCCCTTCGACCCGACCGGCTCCTCGTCAAGCAGGGGGAAGATCGAGACAAGAAAGGCCGCCGGCGTCAGCCACGCGACACCGAGCGTCGTCCGGCGCCGCCGTCACCGACCCGCAGCCTCCAGTTCAAGGACGGTCAAAAACCCGAGGGGCCCATTCTCCTGTCGGAGATGGTCACCGCGCGCGAGCTTGCCGAGAAGCTCAACATCACCGCCAAGGACCTTCTCGGTCTGTTGATCCGAAAGGGCGTGATGGTCACGACCAACCAGGCTCTCCCCCACGAACTGGCCGAGGAGATCTGCGCCGATCTCGAGATCGACGCCATGGTGGCGACCGCCGAGGAACTCATCGACTACGAACGTGAGGAATCCGACGAATCCTCCGGACCGCAGATGGCGCGTCCGCCGGTTGTCACGGTCATGGGTCACGTCGATCACGGTAAGACCTCGCTGCTCGACGCCATCCGGAAGACTCGCGTCGCCGAGGGCGAAGCGGGCGGGATCACCCAGCACATCGGCGCCTCGAGGATCGAGTCGGCCGACGGTAAAACCGTCGTCTTCATCGACACCCCCGGCCACGAGGCCTTCACCCAGATGCGCGCCCGCGGCGCTCACGTGACCGACATCGTGGTTCTGGTCGTCGCGGCCGACGACGGCGTCATGCCGCAGACCAAGGAAGCGATCAACCACGCCCGGGCCGGCAACGTGCCGCTCATCGTGGCGGTCAACAAGATCGACAAGGCCAACGCCAACCCCGACCGCGTTCTCCAGCAGCTCGCCGAACAGGAGGTTCTGGTGGAGTCGTGGGGCGGAGACGTTCCGCAGGTCATGGTTTCGGCCAAGACCGGGCAGGGCATCTCCGATGTCCTCGACATGATCCTGCTCGTCTCCGAGATGAAAGAACTCACCGCAGCCGACCGAGGGGCCCGCCCGCGGCGTGGTCCTCGAAGCCCAGAAGGAGAAGGGCCGAGGCATCGTCGCCACCGTGCTCATCCAGCAGGGCACTCTGGACGTCGGTGATTACTTCTTCTGCGGCTCGACCTGGGGCCGGGTCCGCGCCCTCGCCGACGACACCGGAAAACGAATCAAGACTGCCGGACCCTCCATGCCGGTCGAGATCATGGGCTTTGACGATGTGCCCGCTGCAGGAGATGTCCTCCAGGGAACCAGCGACGAGGCCAAGGCCCTCGAGGTCTCGAGCTACCGCAGCCAGCGCGAAAAGGAAGAAGGGCTCATGGCCAACCGCAAGGTTTCGCTGGAGAATCTCTTCGACTCCATCGCGGAATCGGAGGTCAAAGAGCTCAACGTCGTCATCAAGGCCGATGTTCAGGGTTCGGTGGAGGTCCTCCGCGAAACCCTCAACACCCTCACCACCGAAAAGGTGGCGATCAATGTGTTGCACGGCTCGGTCGGAGCGATCACGACCAACGACGTCATGCTCGCTTCCGCATCCAACGCCATCATCATCGGTTTTGCCGTTCGACCCGAACGGACCGCCCGCGATCTCGCAGAGGCCGAGAAGGTCGATCTCCGTCTCTACACCGTCATCTACGATCTCGTCGACGACGTCAGAAAGGCGATGGTCGGTCTTCTCGATCCCATCTTCAAAGAAGAGGAACTCGGTCAGGCCGAGGTTCGCGAAATCTTCAAGGTGCCCAAGATCGGTGCCATCGCCGGTTGCATGGTCACCGACGGGACTCATCACCCGCACCGCCAAGGCTCGACTCCTGCGCGACAACGTGGTGGTCTACGAGGGCGAACTGGCTTCGCTTGCGGCGATTCAAAGATGACGCAAGCGAAGTCCGGCAGGGATTTGAGTGCGGTATCGGTCTCGCCCGTTATCAAGGACATCAAGGAGGGCGACGTCATCGAGGCATTCAAGATGGTGGAGGTCGACTCCCGAGCTGTGACACGCCGCGAACGCGGGGCCGATCAGCTGCCATAGAAAACGAACGCGGTGGGCGGGTGCGGCCCTTTCAGCCCGCGAAGAACAATCATGAGCATGAGGAACATCTACGTCGGTGTCGCGCGGCTCGGCCTCCATATCCCGGAGGCTCGAAGCCTCAAGGCCAAACGAAGCCAAACACGCTCGCTGGTGGAGCGAATCCGCAGCCGCCACCAGGTCATGGTTCTGGAGACCGATCACCAGAACCTCCATCAGCGGGCCGACTTCGCCATCTGCGCGGTTTCGACCGATGTGGTGGATGTCGAGGCGCGATTGCAACGGGTCTCGGACACCATCGAGCGAAACTGGACCGGCTACATCCTCGACTGGGATGTCGAGGTGCACCAGGTCTGAGGCTGCGGCACCGACCGGACGGAAGGACGAGGAAGAGTTGAATCAGCAGAGTTTTAGCCGGAACGCCCGTCTCGAGGGCGAGATTCGCGTCGTTCTGACGGAGCTGCTCCAACACGAAGTCAAGGACCCGCGACTTGCCGCCGTGACGGTCTCCGTCGTCCGTCTTTCGGCCGACCGCTCGCACAGCCGGGTCTATTTTTCGGTGATCGGCGACGACGAGCGGGAACGTCAGGCAGCTGACGGTTTCGCAGCAGCCAGCCCGTTCCTCCGGCGAGAACTCGGTCGCCGGATGCGGCTTCGTGCGGTTCCGTCGTTGGAGTTCCTCCGCGACACCAGCTACGAGTATGGCGACCACATGGAGCGAGTCTTCCAGAAACTCCACGATCAAGGTGTGATGCCTTCGGACGCACCCGAGGAAGCCAGCGAGGGAGATCCCCAGTGACCCCCACCGGCAACAATCCAGCGCTTGCCGTCGACCGACTTCGCAGCGCCCGCCGCGTGCTCTTGACATGCCACCGCAACCCCGACGGCGATGCCATCGGCTCCGAACTCGCTCTCGCCGAGCTCGCCTCGGCATTCGGTATTGAAACCGTCATCGTCAACCGCGATCCGGCGCCGGTCAGTCTGACCGAGTTGCCGGGTGTCGAGGCGGTGGTGGTCGCCGACATGCTGCCCGTGGATTTTCCGGAAGGCTTTGATCTCGTCGTGACGGTGGAGTGTCCCGAACTCGAGCGGGCCGGTTTTGACGGACTCGACCGGGTCCCGATCCTCAATATCGATCATCACATGGCCAACCCGGCCTACGGCGAGGTCAACTACCTCGACGAAGAGGCCCCCGCCGTCGGCGAGATGGTCTGGTCCATGTTCAAGATCGCCGGGGTGAAGCCATCGGTTGACGCCGCGGTCAACACGTATGTCGCTTTGACGACTGACACCGGTGATTTCAGATACTCCAACGCACGACCGCGGGCATTCCGAGCCGCGGCCGAGATGGTCGAGTTCGGCGCCGATCCGCCGACGATCTCCGAGTGGGTCCACGACGGTCGATCCGAGGCGTCGGTTCGGCTCCTCGGCGAAGCGCTCAAGACGCTGCGTTTTCTCTGCAACGGCCGGCTCGCCAGCCTCGCGGTCGATGAAGCGGCATTCGCGCGCGCCGACGCCGACAGCACAGACACCGACGAGATCATCAACATCCCACGCGCCGTCGCCGGTGTCGAGGCGGTGATCTTCTGTAAACAGTGGGAACCAGGGGTGGTCAAGGTGAGCCTCCGTTCGCGCGGAAGAGTCGATGTCCAAAGCGTGGCCGCTGAATTCGGCGGTGGGGGCCACACCAACGCCGCGGGCTGCACGTTTGAAACCGATCTCGAGACGGCCAGGGCGAAGCTCGAAGCCAACCTCACCGCGATCCTCGGAGGTCAGTGATGGGCCGACGGCGTCCGCCCAGCGTTTCAGGCCTGCTACCGGTGATCAAGGAATGCGGTCCAACCTCACACGATGTGGTCGACAAGGCGCGTCGAGCGCTCAAGGAGCGCCGTATCGGCCACACAGGGACCCTCGATCCCATGGCAGAAGGCGTGCTGCTGCTCTGCATCGGTCACGCCACCCGACTTCAGCAGTACCTTCTCGGCTGGCCAAAAACCTACCACGGCGTCGTCCGCCTCGGCTACGCCACCACCACTTATGACCGCGAAGGCGAGGAAATGGAACCCCGCGGAGCCGTTCCCAACATCGACGACGAAGTCCTTTCGGGTCTGGAACAACGGTTCACCGGCAGCTTCGACCAGGTTCCGCCTCCGTATTCGGCGAAAAAGGTCGACGGAAAGAAACTCTACGAGCTCGCACGGAGCGGCCAGACGGTGGAGATCGAGCCGAAACCGGTGACGGTCCATGGACTCACCCTCAGATCTGAAGACAAATCCGAGATCGATTTAACGGTTGAGACTTCTACCGGCTTTTATGTCCGGTCCCTCGCCCACGACATCGGGGGACTGCTCGAGTGTGGCGGCTATCTCCACCATCTCTGCCGGCTTGCGATCGGCCCCTACAACCTCGAGAACGCCCTGCCCCAGAGGGCGCTGGAAATCGCCAAAGACCCCGCGGAGATCATCGCATCCCCATCCTGGATTCCTCTGGACAAGGCGCTGCTGCCGTTCACCGATCTGACGGTGAACGCTGCGGCAGCGGATCGATTTACCCACGGCCAGGAGATCGTGGTCTTCCGATCCGGTTCCGACATGGTTGAGATCGATGATCATGTCGCCATCCGCTCGCCCACCGAGGCGCTGATCGGAATCGGATCGGTCAAGGCGGTCCTGGCCCGGGGAAGAACCCTGAACATTCAACCGGCGATGGTGTTCGCCGATGACACCTCGCTCGGTCGCCGACGCTGAAACACGCCTGTTACCGCTGAAATGAGACACACAATAATTGCCAGAGAAAGAACTTCCTGCTAACGTACCTGAGCCTCCTTGCCACCGGAGGATAGTGGAGATATGCAATGAGTCACTTCGACGCCCAGAAACCAACCATCATCGATGAGTTTCGGACCCATCCAAACGACACCGGATCGCCGGAAGTGCAGATTGCACTGTTGACCCGCCGGATCCAGTTCCTCACTGAGCACTTCAAGTCTTTCAAAAAGGACTTCCACTCCAGGAGAGGGTTGCTCAAACTCGTCGGACGTCGCCGTCGGCTTCTCGAGTACCTGAAGGGCAAGGACATCATCCGATACAGACAGCTCGTGGAGCGCCTGGGCCTGCGCGGCTGAGATAGGAAACCCCAATGAACGTGACTAGAAAATCCGTCGATATCGGCGGAAAGGAGCTCGTATTCGAGCTCGGCAAGATTGCGAAGCAGGCCGATGGATCCGTCGTGGTCAGCCTCGGCGACACGATGGTCCTGGTGACCGCGTGTGCCGAAGACGAGCCTCGAAAGGGCTTTGACTTCATGCCCTTGACGGTTGACTACCGCGAGAACGCCTACGCCGGCGGCCGGATCCCCGGCGGCTTCTTCAAACGCGAAGGGCGCCCGACCGAGCGCGAGATTCTGACCTGTAGAGTCATCGACCGCGGTCTCCGCCCGCTCTTCCCCGATGGCTGGCGTAGAGAGACCCAGGTCATCTCCTGGGTGATGTCGGCCGATCCCCAGCACTCATCAGATGTTCTCGGTATCACCGGCGCTTCCATGGCTTTGATGGCGGCGAAGAACATCCCGTTCGAGACGCCCTTGGCGGGCGTTCGCGTAGGCCGGGTCGATGGCGAGTTCGTCCTCTTCCCGACCTTTGCGGAGCTCGAAGAGAGTGAGCTGGATCTCGTGGTCGCGGGTACCGAAGATGCCATCGCAATGGTCGAGTGCGGCGCCACGGTGCTGCCCGAAGCGGTCATCCTCGATGCCCTCGATCTCGCCCATGAGCAGATCAAGAGGCTCATCGCTCTCCAACGCGAAATCGTCGCCGAGCGCGGCGTTGTCAAGGAGCCCTTCGAGGCTCCGGCAAAAGCATGGACCGACGACTTCGAGAACGCCCTCCGCTCCAAGTGGAGTGACGAGCTCCGAGAGGCCATGAAGACCCTCGGTAAGTTCGAGCAGAAGGACGCCATCAAGGCCGTCCGCCAGAAAGCGCTCGACGAGATCGCCGATTCGGACAGCGAGGAGTACGGCTGGACCAAGAATGTCTTCGGCGCCATGGTGAAGGACATCACGCGAGCCACCATCCTCGATGAGGGCAAACGCCTCGACGGCCGCGCCTTTGACGAGATCAGACCGGTCAGCTGCGAGGTCGGTGTCCTGCCCCGTACTCACGGTTCTGCGCTCTTCACCCGCGGCGAGACCCAGGCCATCGTGGTCTGCACCCTGGGCACTGAAAGGGATTCACAGATCGTCGAAGCCTTCGAGGGTGACTCGCGAAATTCCTTCATGCTGCACTACAACTTCCCCCCCTTCTCGGTGGGTGAAGCGCGTTTCCTGCGCGGGCCCGGCCGGCGGGAGATCGGCCACGGCGCCCTCGCCCGGCGCGCGTTGGTCGGGATGATCCCGGACAAGGAGGCATTCCCATACACCATCCGTGTGGTCTCCGACATCCTCGAGTCCAACGGCTCGTCGTCGATGGCGTCGGTCTGCGGCGGCTCCATGTCCATGATGGATGCGGGCGTCCCACTCAAGAACGCTGTCGCCGGTGTTGCCATGGGTCTCGTCTCTGATGGCGAGCGCTTCGCGGTGCTCACCGATATCGCGGGTCAGGAAGATCACTATGGCGACATGGACTTCAAGGTCACCGGCACCACCGAGGGCATCACCGCCCTGCAGATGGACATCAAGGTCACCGGTCTGAGCCGAGAGATCATGGAGCAGGCCATGGAGCAGGCCCGACGCGGCCGGCTCTTCCTGCTCGAGAAGATGGCCGAGGCCATCACCACCGGCCGTGAAGAGGTCTCGCCCTACGCACCGAGGATCTACTCGATCAAGATCGATGTGGAACAGATCCGCAATGTCATCGGCCCCGGCGGCAAGATGATCCGCTCGATCGTCGAACAGACCGGGGCACAGATCAATGTCGAGGACGACGGCACCGTCCAGATCGCATCGAGCGACGAGGCGGCGGCACAGAAAGCCATCGACATGATCAAGGGCCTGACCAAGGTTCCGGAGATCGGCGAGGAGTTCGAAGGCGTGGCCAAGCGGATCGAGCCCTACGGAGCCTTTGTCGAGATCCTTCCCGGCCAGGACGGACTGCTGCACATCTCAGAGACCTCCATGACCCGCATCCCCGACATCCGTGACGTCCTCAACGAGGGCGACACCATCAAGGTGCGGATCATCGACATCGACGGCAACGACCGTATCAAGCTATCGCACCGTGTCATCCTCGAGGACGAAGCCCGCGCCAGAGGCGAGGAAGTCCCTGAGCGTGACCCACTCCGCGGCGGACGCCCCAGTGGCGGCGGAGGGCGCGATAGCCGAGGCCCGCGCCGGGATGATCGCCGACGCCGGTAGTCCGACACACTCACAGCAACCCGAACCGCCGGCTTCACGCCGGCGGTTTTTTTGTCCGGAACCGAAACCGTAGCCGTGGCCGGGAATCCCACCAAGCCCGACCGTCCCGCACTCTCTCGGATACGCCCAACCGACTTCAACGTCTCTGACGGACAGGCTGGAAGCCCGCCCCCACAATGTCCGCCAAACCTGGTGTAGACCCGAAACCGAAGCCGACCAGGATCACGCGGGAAACCCCGCCCCTCGGGGTGCCGGGCATGGCTTTGTGCCAGAAGAACCTCGCGGCGACGCGTCCCGCCCCGCACAAGGTCCATGCCGGGCTCCCCCGGGGAGCGCGATGCGGTCTGCTTCTCCCGGCCACGAGGCAGGCCGCCGGCGTGCCATCGGCGTGGTCGCAGCCCTCCCAATCAACCCACGCGCGACCACGCCGATGGTGCGACGCTGGGTCGCCGGGACGCCAATGCGTCACGGCGGCCCAGAAGGCCGGTGTCAATAGACACCCCGTAGCCGTGACCGCGGCCGGGAATCCCACCAAGCCTGACCGTCCCGCACTCTCTCGGATACGCCCAACCAACTTCAACAGTACTGACGGGCAGGCTGGAAGCCCGCCCCCAGCAATGTCCGCCAAACCTGGTGTGGACCTGAAACCAAAGCCGACCAGGATCCGCGGGAAACCCCGCCCCATCGGGGTGCCGGGTACGCCATTGTGCTGGAACCACCTTCCGGCACCGCAACACGCTGCGCACAATGGCGCTACCGGGCTCCCTCGGGGAGCGCGCCACATCCTGGTTCTCCCGGCTACGAGGAAGGCCGCCGGCGCGCCATCGGCGTGGTCGCAGCCCTCCCAATCAACCCACGCGCGACCACGCCGATGGTGCGACGCTGGGTCGCCGGGACGCCAATGCGTCACGGCGGCCCAGAAGGCCGGTGTCGAGGGCACTCCGTGACCGTGACCGTGACCGTGACCGGACCGTGACCGTGACGTGACCGTGACCGGCCGTGACCGTGACCGTGACCGTGACCGTGACCGTGACCGTGACCGTGACCGTGACCGGACCGTGACCGTGACCGTGACCGTGACCGTGACCGGACCGGCCGTGACCGTGACCGTGACCGGACCGGCCGTGACCGTGACCGTGACCGTGACCGTGACCGTGACCGTGACCGTGACCGTGACCGTGACCGTGACCGTGACCGTGACCGTGGCGTCGGCATGGTCACTCCGGGTTGTTCTTGAATTGACTCGTAGCCGTTGAGATGGCCCAGGTCAAGGGCATGACGAATCGCCTCGGAGGCGACCCTTGACATGGGCCATCTCAACGGCTTGGGGGAGTGCATGAACAACCCGGAGGTGACCATGCACGACGCTCAACAGTCAACCGGATTCAACGCCCTCGACAAAGCGACCACTGCGGCCGGCATCGCGATCTCACTGGTGATGCGAGTTCCCGCACCACTGAAAAGCCTCGCTGATCAAGTCATTCGATCCGCTTCGTCGGTGCCGGCAAATCTTGCCGAAGGCGCCGGCCGTTCAGGGCGAGACCGGCTCCACCACTACCGCATCGCCTACGGCTCAGCCAAGGAAGTCGACACCCACCTGCGTCTCCTCGTCGGAGCAGGCGCAATCGACAAAGCGCAAGCCGCCAACGCCCTCCATCTCTTCGACGACGTCCGAGCCATGATCTGGCGTCTCCTCCACCCGAGATCACGATTGCGATGATTGTAGGGCCGGCGTCCCGCCGGCCCATCAGAGCCCTCGTCGATCCGCGTCGCGCCACCCGCCAGTCCAACGCCGCTCTCGTTTGCAACGCAATATGGTCCCGGGTTTCTCCAACCAACACCTGTGTAATCGGGATCTCACCAAGATCAAAGCCCCCGAAATCCTGGGCCACCACCCTCACGACTCGCGATCACCCAATCCCCACCTAGCCGAAGTCCCCGGTCAACAACGGGCCTCCCACCCACTTCAGGACACGCGGAAAACCACGCCCCCTCGGGGTGCCGGGCATGGCTTTGTGCCAGAAGGAACTTCGCGGCGACGCGTCCCGCTCCGCACAAGGTCCATGCCGGGCTCCCCCGGGGAGCGCGTGCGGTCCTGTTCTTCCGGCGACGAGGAAGGCCGCCGGCGCGCCATCGGCGTGGTCGCAGCCCTCCCAATCAACCCACGCGCGACCACGCCGATGGTGCGACGCTGGGTCGCCGGGACGCCAATGCGTCACGGCGGCCCAGAAGGCCGGTGTCGAGGGCATGGTCCGGGACCACAGCAGCACCCTTTGTTCCGCCCACGTCTCGTGGGTGATAGCACCAACCCGCATCGGTACACCACCATCGCCGGCGGGACGCCGGCGCTACAAACATCGCAGCGCCCTTTGCAGCGCCCACGTCTCGTGGGTGATAGAACCAACCCGCATCGGTACACCACCATCGCCGGCGGGACGCCGGCGCTACAAACATCGCAGCACCCTTTGTAGCGCCCACGTCTCGTGGGCGATGGTACCAACCCGCATCGGTACACCACCATCGCCGGCGGGACGCCGGCGCTACAAACATCGCAGCACCCTTTGTAGCGCCCACGTCTCGTGGGCGATGGTACCAACCCGCATCGGTACACCACCATCGCCGGCGGGACGCCGGCGCTACAAACATCGCAGCGCCCTTTGTAGCGCCCACGTCTCGGGGGCGATGAAACCAACCCGCATCGGTATACCAACACCGCCGTCGCTCGCGTGATCAGCGTGGCCAGAGCCGAGGGACGGGTCACCATTTTCCGCTCACCAGACTGCCTCTTCGTCAAGCGGGACCACAAATTGCCGCATCTCGGCAAAAATTTCTTGATTTTGTGCCGCGCTTCGGAGAGAATGAATGAGTGTTCATTCATTTGATTGGTGACCCTTTCCACAGCCCCGTTGTGGATGCCCCCACATTGCCCTAGGAGGTCTACCGTGGACTACAAAGTCGATCTTCGTGACATCAAGTTCCAACTCTTTGAGTGGCTGCCGACCGCCAAACTCCTCGAGGCCGAGAAGTTTGCCGATTGGGATCTGGAGAACGTCGAGATGGTCCTCGACGAGGCTCTCAAGATCGCAACCGAGCAACTCGCGCCCTGCAACAAGGAGGGCGATGAAATCGGAGCCCAATGGGCGGACGGCAAGGTGACCCTCCCCGAGAGTTTTCACAGCGCCTATCAGACGGTCACCGAAGGCGGGTGGATCGGTCTGCTGGCCGACCCCGAATACGGCGGCATGGGTCTGCCCGAGGTCCTCGGCACCTCCGTCAACGAGTTCTTCTCCGGCGCCAATGTGGCCTTTTCGCTAACCCTGATGCTGACCCGAGGGGTCGGGCACATGATCGCGGGCTTTGGCACCGAAGAGCAGAAAAAGCTCTACGTCGAGAAGATCCTCTCGGGTGAGTGGGCGGGCACCATGTGCCTTACCGAGGCCCAGGCCGGGTCCGATGTCGGTGCATCCACGACCAAAGCTGTCAAGAACGACGACGGCAGCTACGAAATCAGCGGCGAGAAGATCTTCATCACCGCTGGCGAACACGATCTCACCGGCAACATCATCCACCTGGTCCTGGCCCGCACCCCGGAGGCGCCCGTCGGCACCAAGGGACTCTCACTCTTCATCGTCCCCAAGGTCAAGGTCAATGGCGACGGATCCCTCGGCGATTCCAACGATGTTTACTGCAACAACATCGAGGAAAAGATGGGCATCCACGGTTCGCCCACCTGCACCCTGGTTTTCGGCCAGAACGACAACTGCACCGGCTACCTCCTGGGCGAGGAGGGCCACGGCATGAAGCTCATGTTCCACATGATGAATGCCGCCCGGATCGAGGTCGGTCTCCAAGGCGCCGCCGCCGCCGGGGCGACCCAGCAGCAGGCGACGGCCTACGCCCATGAGAGGCTCCAGTCACGTAGTTGGAAGGAAATGCGCAACCCCGAGGCGCCGCAGGTGCCCATTATCGAGCACCCCGACGTGCGCCGCATGCTCCTCACGTCCAAGGCCTACGTCGAGGCCATGCGGGCGATCCTCCTGCAAACCTCCTATTACCTCGATATGGCGCACCTCACGGAGGGCGAAGAGGCCGAAAAGTACCAGTCCTACGTCGAGCTCCTGACTCCCATCTGCAAGGCGTGGTGTTCCGAGTGGGCGGTCCAGGTCACCCACATGTGTCTCCAGGTCTATGGCGGATACGGCTACACCTGCGAGTACCCGGCCGAGCAGTACATGCGCGACTCGGTCATCGCCTGCATCTATGAGGGCACCAACGGTATCCAGGCGTTGGACTTTGTCGCCCGCAAGCTCCCCATGAAGGGCGGCAAACCCATCCGCGAGATCCTCGGCGCCGCCGAACAGACCTTCTCAACCGCGAAGTCCGACCCAGAGTTGATGGAGCCGGCCTGGATGCTCGCAGCCGCGCTCAAACAGATCGAGACCATCTCCAAGGAACTCACCAAACGCCCGGACGCGATTCAGATGGTGCTGCTCAATGCACCCATGCTGCTCGACATGGTCGGCACCGCGATCGGCGCCCACCTCCTCCTCGACCAGGCAATGCTGGCGAAAGGCAAGCTGGCGGCCATCCTCGAGGAACAGGGAATCGGCACCGATGACAAGAAGGCCTACAAGACCTTCCTCCAGGGTCACGACGAGGCCGCCTTCTATCACAACAAGGTCCAGACCGCGATCCACTTCTGCTACCGTGCGCTTCCCACCGTGGCGGCCAAAGGAGCGGCGATCAGATCCGGAGAACGGGCGCCGTTCTTCGCCATCATGTAAGCAATTCGTCGGACGAATTGCGGTGGCGCTCGGCTGCACTCGCGCCAATTCATCGCAACCACAACCCCCGCCTCTCGGCGGGGGTTTTCTTGCCCAGGGGCAGGGGCAGCGATCCGTCGCTCCCTGCTCTCCAGCTGTCTACCGGCGCTTGTCGAACCCGGCCCCGCAAACGCCTCAAGGACACGAAAAGAACGCGCACAACGGGGCCCTTCCGGGCCCCGCGTCGCATGATTGTCTGTCGCGCCCTCCCGGTCCGGTTGGCGCGAGTGCCGCCGAGCGCCACCACAATTCGTCCGACGAATTGTCAGGCGATGGTCACATCGTCGCAGGTAAAGACATCCTGGATCGCGTTGAGGAGCTTGACTCCCTCGGCCATGGGCTTTTGGAAGGCCTTGCGGCCGGAGATGAGCCCCATCCCGCCGGCGCGCTTGTTGATGACCGCCGTGGTCACCGCCTGAGCGAGGTCGTTGGCGCCCGAAGAACCGCCCGAGTTGATGAGGCCGATTCGGCCCATGTAGCAGTTGGCCACCTGCCACCGAGTCAGTTCGATAGGATTGTCCGGAACCAGCTTCTCGTAGACCAACGGGTGGGTCTTGCCGAAATTCAACGCGTTGTAGCCGCCATTGTTGGTCGGCTGCTTCTGTTTGACGATATCGGCCTCGATGGTGACGCCGAGATGGTTGGCCTGGCCGGTCAGATCCGCGGAGGCGTGGTAGTCGGTTCCCTCGTGCTTGAACGCGGGGTTGCGCAGATAGCACCACAGCACCGTGAACATCCCGAGTTCGTGCGCCTGCTGGAAGGCGTCGGAGATCTCCATGATCTGTCGTCGGCAGTTCTCCGACCCGAAATAGATGGTCGCCCCGATCCCGGCGGCGCCGAGATTCCACGCCTGCTCCACCGACGCGAAGAGCGTCTGATCATAGAAGTTGGGGTAGGTCAGGATCTCGTTGTGGTTGATCTTGACCATGAACGGGATCTTGTGGGCGTACTTCCGCGACATGGTGCCGAGAACGCCGAGCGTCGAGGCAACGGCGTTGCAGCCACCCTCGATGGCGAGCTTGACGATGTTCTCGGGATCAAAGTAGATGGGGTTGGGCGCAAAGGAGGCCGCGCCGGAATGCTCGATGCCCTGGTCGACGGGAAGGATCGAAACATAACCGGTGCCGGCGGCTCGCCCGTGGTCGTAGAGCGACTGGAGCGAACGCAGGACTTGCGGGTTGCGATCGGTCTGAGCCATGACCCGGTCGATGAAATCAGAGCCTGGAAGGTGGATCTGGTCCTTGGCGACACCGGTGCACTGATAGTCGAGGAGTGACGCCTGGTCACCGAGGAGCTCTTGAATCTTGTCAATCATCGTTTGTACCTCCGTTGATGCCGGTGCATTGTACGCGATCTGATGCTGGATGCTTGATGCGTCGCACTCGTATGTGACAGTTGGGTAAAATCAACCGGGCCGCGCGTTTGTCTCTCCGTTTTGGTGTACGCTCCGAAGCGAGATGAGAACACGTATTCTTACCCGGCTGCGGTCCTCGTTGCCTTGGCGTCGACGGCCTGGGCCGGCCCTCCGTGGCGCTCCGTTCTCTATCCCGAGAATTGGGCGCCGGGGGAACGCGACGCCCAGGGTCGTTTTCTTCACGATTTCTCCTACGCGGGATATCACCGGGGCGAGCGGCCGCTGCCATCTCAATCGCAGCACATCGACGCGGGTCATCGATGTCACCGAACCACCGTATTCGGCGGATGCCAGCGGCACATCCGACAGCACCAAAGCAATCCAAGAGGCCATCGACTATGCCGGTAAGCGCGGCGGAGGAGTGGTCTTCCTCCCTTCGGGAACCTATCGCGTTCGCCCACAAAACCCGGGCGACAAGGCCGCGCTGTTCATCCACAGCCCGGGGGTGATCCTGCGAGGAGAGGGTCCCGACAGCACCTTTGTCTTCAACACCGAAACCTCCATGAGGGGGAGAAACGTCATCCGTCTGGCTCCAAACAGTGTTCGGAATCGGGACTACACATGGTGGCAGCCCGCCGGCGAGCCGTCGTTTCCGCTGACCGCCGATGTTGCGGAGATGGAGACGATCCTCTCTGTCGACAGTAGCGAGTTCGCCGTCGGAGAATGGGTGGTCGTCCGCGCCGATGCAACTCCCGAGTTTATCGAAGACCACAACATGACGGGAGTCTGGACCTCCAACGGTCTGGGGGGTGTGACCTTCTACCGACAGATCACCGCGGTGGGCGACGGCAGGGTGGTGATCGATATCCCGACGAGGTATCCACTTCTGCTCCGCGACAACGCCCGGATCACTCGGACCGTTCCCCATATCGACGAGGTCGCCGTCGAAGACCTGTCCATCGGAATGAAGTCGATCACCTACGGATCCATGGGCGACGATGACTGGGATGTCCCCGGAACCGGCGCCTATGAGGCTCATGCATCCTCACTGATTGAAATCAACCATGTGGTCGATGGTTGGGTCCGCAACGTCAACAGCTTTCGTCATTGGGAGAACCAGTCGCACCATTTTCTTTCCACCGGCATCCGGATCCGATTCGCCCGCTCGATCACCGTCGAGGGTGTCGATCTCCGCGGATCCCAATACCATGGGGCAGGCGGCAACGGATACCACTTCTCGATCCAGGGCAGCGACAATCTCCTGAAGAGTTGCTATTCGAGGGATGCCCGCCACAACTACACAACCGCCCTGATCGTCGCCACCGGGAATGTCATTCTCAGATCCACGGCAATCAATGGGCGCTTTCCGGTGGATTTCCACATGCACCTCAGCCCCGGAAACCTCATCGATTCGATGGTCCTCGATGAGGATTCCATCGAGGCCACTGATCGGTTCCACGCCGATCACGGCTTCGGCACGACCCAATCGGTCCTGTGGAACACCCGCGGTGACACCGAGGGCTGGCAGGTCGATCTCGGCATCAAGAAACTCATCAGAACCGCTCAGTTCGGCTGGGGCTATGTCATCGGAACCAGCGGCGCCGACAACCTCGTCGAGACCCCCGGACACAACCACGCCGTCCCCCATGATCACGTCGAGGGTCGCGGAACGGGCGCCGATCTGGTGCCCCAGTCGCTCTACGACTCACAGTTCGAACGACGGATGAATCCTCCTCGGCTCCGAGGAGGCGGTGGCGGCCGCCGACTCCAACCCTGAGTCCTCGCTTCCTCGGGGAGAAGGCGGCTCTTCATCCCCGTCCATGCCGTGCGAGGAACATCATTCCGAGCAGCGAACCCTTCAGGACTGTGGTTCCCGAGATCGCAATCCACACCCCTTCAACGCCAAATCCCAAGCCGACCAAAACAATGGCGATGGGTATCCGTGCGGCGGTCAAACCCATCTCGACCGCGGCGGGAACGGCGGTCCACTGGGCGCCCGCGAAGGCTGAGAGGCAGACCACTTCAATGGCCATGAAGAGCTGGCTCAGGCAGACGATGAGAACATAAGTCGTCCCCGAGCTGACGACCTCGGGATCGGCATTGAAGACAGCGATCGCCTGTCCGGGATACGTCACCAGCACGAGAGTGACCGCGCCAACCGGGAGACACGTCAAAAAGAGCGTCCTCCAGGTCGCTCGGGCCGCCCTCGACGGGTTGCCGGCACCCAGATTCTGTCCAACCAGAGTGGTTGCCGCGGCGCCCATACCCGCGCAGACAAAATAGTTGAGCAGCTCCAGCTTGTGGCCGACCCCGAGGGCGGCGACCGCAGGAGTTCCGAAGTCCGTGGTGACCTTGGTGAGGAAGATATAGATCACCGAGAAGAACGCACCCTCGAAGCCGAGGGGGACACCGACGGTGAGTGCCTTCCACACTTCCCTCCTCGGGGGTCGTAGGAGGTCTCTCACTGCCGGGCGAAGACCCATTCTGCCGAGGAGCACCCAGCCCCAGGCGGCGGAAATGAGCCACGCCGAGACCGTCGCCAGCGCGGCACCGGTGACGCCGAGGGTGGGGATCGGCCCGAGGCCGAAGATGAGCACCGGGTCCACGACCAGATTGACCACCGCGGCGATGGACAGGAGTTTGAGCGGGGTCTGAGCATCGCCGGTGGCGCGGAAAGCGGCCGACAGCCAGGCGAAGATGAAGTAGGCAGGCATCCCGAGGAGAATCACCCAGAGATACCGGGCGCCCGCCGTGCTGACGTCGCCGGCGGTGCCCATGAAGACGAAGACCGCGCTTGCGCTCGCCAGACCGAGGCTGGAGACAACCGCCGACCCCCAGACCGCCAACGCCTGTCCCGCCGCCGCGGATCGCTTGGCGCCGGGTTCGTCATCGGCGCCCACCGCGTTGGCAAGTACCGCGCCGGAACCACTGGCCGCTCCCTCGCCGAGGGTCTGAGCCAACCACATGACAAAACCGGCGGTCGAAGCGGCGGCGATGGCCACGGCCCCGACTCTGCCGAGCCAGAACGTGTCCACCACGAGAAATCCAGCCTGAAGCAGAGCCGCCAACGCCGCAGGAGCTCCGAGATGGAGGATCGCCCGGTCGATAGAGCCCGAGATCATCAGTTCGCGGTGGCGGAGAACATCATTCACGGCAGTGGAGGATAGCAGGCGTCGCAGGTCAACGCAGAGACGCAGAGGTGCGGTTCCATCGCAGGTCTCGCGGCTCGCTATTCTCCGGCTCAGCTCAAAGGAAAGCCACCGTGACAATCAGCGTCCCGAGCATCGTCAACACCAACGCCAGTATGTAGCCGAGGATGAGAGCCACGAGCTTCAGCGTCGTGATCAGCCGTCCCTGAGCGTAGACACGACGCAGGGCGAGAAAGGTATAGATCAGGACGGCAAGGGTTGCCACGTTGTTGCCCATGCCTCCCCCGTCAAAGCCCATTGCTCCGATGGAGAGATCGGCCAACGCTCCGACCACGAGAACCAGGAATGCGAAGCTGTGAAGGTGGAGCGAAAAAACCAGGTGAGCCACGTATCTCGGTTTCCAGTACAAGAGCTGCAACAGCAACGCGACAACGGGCACCAGGATGATGAGTGATTTGCTCAAGCGGTCGAAAAACAACCCGTCGAATCGCTCGGGGTCGTTCTCGGCGAGTTCTTCGAGCGGCGCGAAGAACTCGTTGATCCACTCCGAGCTTTCACCCTCCGTCGAAATCGAAGTATCGATCGACCCGTCGACGGTCTGAGAATCCGCAGCACCCGGTGAGCCGTCCCCAAGGGTCGAGATGCTCACGATTCCCGGGCCGTTGGTGTGGATGATGGAGTAGTCGGAGAAGGAGAAGACGAGGAAGAAAACCAGACTGAAGGCGAAATAGAGCTTGAACGGGTGGACGTACCGAGCACGGCGACCATCGAGATACTCGTTTGTGAGCCTGCCCGGGCGGCGAATCAACGGACCCAGGGTCTTTCCGATCCGGGTGTCAAAGGCGACAAAAGTAGAGAACCCCTCCGCGACGACTTCGCGGAAAGGCCGATCGAGGTCGCGCTGGTGCTGGCCGCATTCAGAGCAAAAGGGCCCCCCCAGTGGGGTCAGACAGTTCGGACAGAGGTCATTGATTTGCTCAGGGTTCATCGAGAGCCCATGATAACTCGGCCGGTAATCACCTCGGCGGCAAAAAACCGACGCGTGCCATCTCCGGCACGCGTCGGTTTGTCTCCGAACTGAGGCCGTCGAAACGGCCTACTTCACTGTGACGTCTTTGAGATAAACCGGATCAGTCGGGAACTCATCAATGGTGAACTTGTTGCCGACGTGGTCGAACCTGACCTTCGCCCCGACAAACAGTCTACCGACACCCTTCTGCCAGCCACCGTCCTCGTCTTTGTGGAACTTGAACAACACAAAGGAAAGCGGGTACTCGGCCAACTTGGCGCCGTCGGCCCCCTGCGCGTTGGAACCAAACCCGATGTAGGTGTTGGTGATCAGAATGACCTCTTTGGTGTCGCCTCGCTCGATCTCTTTGGCGTAGCGCAGGGTCGATTTACGGGGGTCTCTTCCCGGCCCTCTGCCACCTCTGGGATCGAATCTGGCGAATCCGGTCTCGGTCTGGTCGGCCAGGGCAGCCGCGAGAGCGTGGTTGCCTTCGGTCTCCAGAATCTTGACGAGCGCATCCCGTTCGGCGTCGGTCGACCAGCGCTCGACGCGGACATCAAAGATGTCAGACGCCGCACGCTCGATGCTCAGCACGCTGATCGCCCGAGCTTTGTAGTTCACCTCGACGTCGTCCTGTGCCACCGCCTCGACACCCGCCAGCGTGGTGAGGGCGAGTACCAGAATTGCAATTGTCATTCCGAGCTGCGTTTTTCTCTCTTGAGCACACATGGTATGCCTCCTTGGTTTTCGATCACGGCCCAACTGTAACGACAACAGTTCCTGAAAGAAACAGGAGGAAAACAGCCACGCTGCTCCGACTCCGAAAATTCACCGCTAAACTCTAGAAAATAGAGCCGATAGGACCATTGTGAAAAGTCGTAAAACATAACGGATCGACTACGATTTGGCGACCTTGACCTCTTCAACGACCCGAATGCCGTGCCTTTGTAACTCCTCGAGCGCCGGCTCATAGAACTCCGGCATGACAGGGATGATCACACCTGTGTGGCTGATTCGGCCTTCGAGGATATACCGCACACCCACCGCAGCCGGGAGCCCGACGGTACGGTTCATCGCCGAGTCACCGCCCGGAATCCCGAGATCGACCATGGTCGAGGTGATGTACTCTCGCCGATCCGGGAACTCGGCCATGAAGGTGTGCTGGAGGACCACCATGTCCCTTTCACCCTCTCGGTATGACATCTTCTCGAGCATCCTCTCCGCGAGGATGTCGACGGGCGCCCCGGAAGCCGGCACCGGATCGGAGCCGAGCAGACCGAGCCACTCGATCTTGGCCATCTCGGGTCCATCGACGTCGATCCCCAGGTATGCCGCCACCGCGGTCCTGAGATGGGCTGGGTCATCGATATCCGCCAGACGAGCGCTGAGATCCGCGTAGGTCCGATTCTCGAGCCCCTCCAGCTCGTCGGTGCCGATCCAGCCAAGTCGCGAGATCTGTTTCATCGCCCCGCACCAACCCGAGTTGCGCAGGGTGCCGCGGAACATGACATCCCGTGGATCGATGCCGTAGATCTCGGCATACGGCATGGAGTCTCGGTTGGGGTACCCCTCGAACTCGACGGGAGCGCCGTCGATCTCCACATCGACTTTCCAGACGTGATCGAAGATGTCCCCGGCGGGCACCTCGACGAGATCGCCGTACCGCTTGAAACGCGCGCTGTTGCCGCTCGCAAGAAGGACGCCGCGCGGGCTCCAGGAAAATTTGTAGCCAAAGGGGTTGTCGTTGGCCTCCGGGGCGGGCAGCCCACCGCAGTAGGACTGGAAGGTCGTGATCGTCCCGCCTTCGGCCTGCACCCGATGGATGACCTTCATTGCGGTCATGTGGTCGATCCCGGGATCGACACCCAACTCGTTGAAGAGAATGATCCCCTTCGCCTTCGCCTCGGCGTCGAGGGCCATCATCTCGTGCTTGACATAGGATGCGGTGACCATGTGTTTCCCCGCATCGAGGCAGGCTCTCGCCAGCTGCGGGTGAAACTGCCATGGGACCAGGCTCACTACGGCGTCATGTTGGGCAATCAGCGAGGCGAGTCGCTGCGATTCGGCGCGGATGTCGATGGCCACAGCGGACCCATTTGCATGACCGTCGATCATCTCTTCGGCCTGAGATCCGATGAGACTCGCAACCGTGACGTTGATTCCGTGCTCGAGCAGATAGCGAACATGGGCGCGTACAACCATACCGGCGCCGAGAACGAGGACCTTGTTCATTTCGAATCCCTCTCTCCCTCGATCGGGAATCTGCTGGCCCCGTGGGAGAGGTGGGGCCCACGGATCAGGATTTTCCGCACCGTCGTGCGGCCCATGGGGATCAGCGACCGAGCGTCGCGACCATGACTGCCTTGATGGTGTGAAGACGATTCTCCGCCTCGTCGAAGACCCTTGACTGCGGTCCCTCGAAGACCTCGTCCGAGACCTCACGAATGTCGGGGAACTGTCTGGCGACCTCGGTTTCGAGGTTGTGGAACGCCGGTAGGCAATGGAGGAAAACCGCTTCCCTTCTTCCGGTGGCCTCCATCATCTCCGGGGTCACTTTGTAAGGTTTCAGCAGCGCCGCCCTTTCGGCGAGCAGGGCTTCCTCGCCCATGGACGCCCAGACATCGGTGTAGACCGCGTGGGCTCCTTCAACACCCGCGACCACATCAGCGGTCACCGTGACCTTACCGCCGGTTCCGGCGCAAATCTCCCGAACGCGGGCGACCAGCTCCTGCTCCGGGTGGAGCGACTCGGGAGCTACGATCCGGACATCCATCCCGACCTTGGCGCAACCCACCATGAGGGAATTGGCCATGTTGTTCCGACCATCGCCGACATAGGCCAGCGCCAGGCCCTCGAGGCGACCGAACTCCTCTTTCACCGTCAGAAGATCGGCGAGAATCTGGGTCGGGTGCCAGGTATCGGTGAGCCCGTTCCACACCGGCACGCCGGCAAATTCTGCCAGGGTCTCCACCGTAGCGTGTGAAAAGCCTCGAAACTCGATCCCGTCGAACATCCGCCCGAGCACCCTCGCTGTGTCCGCAACGGTCTCCTTTTTGCCGAGTTGGATATCGCCCTTGCCGAGATACTCCGGGTGAGCGCCCTCGTCGATGCAGGCGACGGTGAAGGCGCACCGTGTCCGTGTTGACGGTTTTTCGAAGATGAGCGCGATGCTCTTGCCTTCGAGAGTTCGACCGCGGGCGCCTGCCCGCTTGTTCGCTTTGAGAGTCGCCGAGAGCTCGAGTAGATCACGGATTTCAGCCGAGCTGAAATCGATCAATTTGAGGAAGTGACGACCACGTAGATTGCCTGCCATGAAAGCCTCCAGACGGGCGATTGTGAATCCCCGCACAGCGCCGGCATCGTACCCCTCACAACGTGCTTTGCCAAGCCATTCGGTCCGTGGGTTTGTTTTCTGTTGCAGTCAGCAATACCCTTGGCCGACGACGACCTAGAGTTGGAGAGTCGGAATTTCATAAACGGTGAGCTTCACAGTGTTCGAGCGGTTTTCTCAGTGTCTCCGGGAACGAGCGATCCTCGCATGGACGGTGGTGCTCGCCACCTTCATGCGGATGTGGTTGAGCTTTCAGTTTTTTGGTTTTCATTCGGGTGATGACCTCGAGATCGTCCAGGCCGGCTTCATGCGGGCCCTCGGCCACGGCTATATACCCTGGGATCTTCGAAACCTCTTCGTTTCCGACGTGCTGATCAGTCCGGTACTCTACCTGGCGTCATTCTTGGGAATCGAGTCGGTCCGCCACCTCTGCTGGGTCGCGACCTTCCCCTTCATCGCCCTCGCTTCGGTCAACGTCATTCTGGTTTATTTTCTGGGCCTCCGGTGGCTGAATGACACGCGGGCCGCAACCCTGGCCGCTTCGCTCTACGCCTTTCACTGGATCCCGCTGGGATATGGCAGCACGGTCTATCCGCGGACGGCGTCGACGACATGTATTCTTGTCGCCGTCGTTCTGATCTGCCGGGCCAGGCGACCGATCCTCGGATACTTGGCCGCCGGCGCCGCGATGGGAGTTGCATTCACCTGCAGATACAGCGAGGCGATCTTCTTGCTTCCCATGGCTGCAATTCTCCTTGTCGGGCAATCCAAACTCACAGAAAAGCTTCGCCTCGGGATCGCGCTGGGTCTCGGGTTTTCGGCCATCACGCTGGTGACCGTCGGCTTCTGGGACTGGCTGACCTGGGGACGGCCGTTTTCGAGTCTTGTCGAGTTCGCGGAGTACATCCTTATCGACAAGGAGAGCTCGTCGCTGGTACGACTCCAACCCTGGTATTGGTATCTCTGGCGCCTTCCGAAATGGCTGCCCCTGACGGTGCTGCCGATGTTCTTCGGCCAGAGCACCCACCGTTGGCTTCGCGCTCCGCTCCTCTACTCGGCGCTCCCCTTGCTCGCGCTGTCCCTGATTCATCACAAGGACATGCGCTACCTCCAGGGGATCATTCCGTTTGTCGCCATCGCCGTGGCCGGGGCTGCCTGTGGATGGTGGGTTTTGGGTCGCCGGCGCGCCGTGGTCACGCTGATGGTTCTGTCGCTCTTTTTCGGAATCGCCATTCCCACATTTGTCTTCGAAAAATCCATGGCCGCGGTCGAGGCGGCCGAGTCCATGGCTGCCGATCCCGATGTATCGATCGTCTCCCTTTCCCAGGCATGGGCCTACGGTTCCAGGCTGTACCTTCCGGAGGGGACGCGGGTGCGCGAACTCGGGGCGTATCCGGGTATCGCCGACCTGAAGCGTTTGGTGCCGGGTTGCCAGCGAGTCGCGCTCTACCGTGATCGATTGGAACAAGTGCCGGAGCTGGAAACCTGGTTGCACAACCACGGCTTCGAAACCGCCGAGATTGTCGACTGGGGCTGGAGTCGGTCCGTGGTGGTCTTCCGACCGTCTCGAGCGGAGCAAACCTCGCCGGGAGATCATTCAGGGGGTTGAAGGACCGGGGGTCCGGTCAAAATCCTCCCGCCCTGCCGGCCGCTTCTCGAAGATGACAAAGTCGTCGCACCGCAATCGCGCCTCGAAGGCGGGGCGGCTGTCGAGCCACGTCACCAGTTCGGCGGCCTGGCTTTCGTCGAGCGGCCAGGTATTGCGGCCGGTACGCACGACAACGACATCGGCATTCGGTCTTTGCCCGGCCACAACGAGTTCGCGATGCTCGACATGTTGGAGCAAGGGGTCGAACGACGCGCTCATGATCACGTTCGCCGCCGGATCAATTTGGGCGAGCTCTGCGACGACATCACCGCGACACTTTGGGATCGAGGGGTAGGTGAACGCGGCAACGTTGATGATCACGGCGGCAGCGGCGAGCTTGAGGCCACGGCTCCGGCCGTACGGCTGCTCGGTGAGGGCGGCCAACGTGGCAATGGCCGCCATTGCCGTGAGGGGCAGACCGTAAAAGCGCGCGAAGTGGGCCTGGATGGGGTCCGAACTGGTCAGATTGAGCAGGAAAGGGATGGCAACCAAGGTCCAGGTGAATCGACCCCGCAGCGGCAGCAGCAGGGTGGCGATGATCACGGTCAGGACATTCTCGGTGAAGAACGCGAAGAGCATCGTCCGGACCGCAGGTGTGGAATCGACGGTATCGAACCACGGCCCCCAGTTTCCGCGGGGACCGAAGACCGCCGCACCGGGAGCAAAATGAGGAATGACCCAAACGACCGCGATCACCGTTGACAGACAGCCGGCGATGGCAACAGCGGCTCCCCAGCGCCAGCGCCGGTACTGGAGCCCGAAGAAAACTCCCATCCCGAGCAGATAGAGTCCGGCGTCTTCCTTGACGGCCACCGCGGTCAGAACGAGCAGGGCGCCCACGATTCTGTGGTCGCGGAGAAAGGCGAGATAGAGCCCGATCAAGACGACGGGATAGAGCGCCTCGTGGTGGAAGGGGTAGCCGGCCGACCTCGCGACGGCGGGGGAAAAAAGATAGACCAGACACACCAGGTTCTTCACCGCTGCCGGCAGGGCGAGTTCACGTCCCACGGCTTCGAGGGGGAAGACCGCGACCCAGAGAAGAAGACCGTTGAGGACGACCAGGGTCAGCGGTGACGGCATCACCTGATAGACGATGGCGATGGGGAAGAGAACAGGCGAGAAGTGCTCGCCGAGAAGACTCGACCCCAGGATGGTCGAGGCGAGTGGCGGGTCCTCCCACGCACGCGCCAGCGCCTCCTGGTACAGACCGAGATCGAGAGAGTAGGTGTTGAAGGCGAGGTGGTGGGTCAGCGAACTGACGACGATGAGAACCCCGCCGACGAGTACGACCACCCTGAAGCCGCCCGATGAACCCAACCACACATCGAGCCGGGAAGTCACTCGGCTCCAAGCAACGCCCGGCTTACGGCGGAGAAGGATCGCCGTGAGCACGCAGGTCCAGAGAATGAGAGTGGGTTCACGTAGCCGTTGAAGCTCGACCGAGCCGAACTCGGCCGCGTTGCAGACAATCAGGACGATCACCACCAGCGTCGCCACGGCCAAGACGGCGGCCGCGGATCTGGTGATGCGCGCGATGCCTTCGATCACGTCCGGCTTCGTCTCTCCCGGCGCCTGTTCTTCATCGACTCACCCGTCCAGTTTCCCTCGAGGAGACGGATGATGGACTCGTAGCCTTCTCGGTGAATCTCGCTGAAGTGGCCCGGATGGTACGAGTCAACGTCGAGGACTCCGATGGCTCTGCCGTCGGAGTCGCGAACCGGCACCACGACCTCTGATCGACTTCGTGAGTCGCAAGCAATATGGCCGGGAAACTTCTCGACGTCTTCCACCAGGAGGGTCTCGTTGCGGTCGACCCCCGCCCAGCAGACTCCCATGTGACGCTCGAGCACGAGGCACGCCACCGGGCCCTGATAGGCCTCGACCACCAGATCTTCGCCACGCAGGAAATAAAACCCGGTCCATGAAACCCCGGGCACTTTGTGATGCAGCAGTGCAACCGCCGTCGCCCTGTGCGCCACAGGGTCGCCGGTCTTGGCGATGAGGCCTAGGATCTGCTTGGTGAGTCGGTTGAAGAGGTCTCTGAGTGCGTCGTCGTTCATAACTCCATCCAGACGCCATCATACAGGGAACATGCGCTTTGCGGGGCAGGGGCCCTACATCTCGTCGGGGATCGGGATCCCGAGAAGCTCCTCGAGTAACACGTGCATCTCGTCGACAAAGAGGGTGAATACCGCCCTGCGAAGCGCCCGCAACGTCTCGTCCTCTTCCGGGACCACCGGGTTCGAGTGGTAGAGGCGGTGGAAGAGCTGGGCGAGATTGTGGACGTGTTGTGCGAGGAGCGAGAACTCGAGGTTGGCGACGGCCTGCTCCACGACGTCGCGGCGGCGCGCGCACTCCAATACCAGGCCCCAGAGATCATCGGGGATCTCGACCCCTCCGAGTCGATCGAGTTCATCGACAGTGAACCGGCCCTCTCCGCGCCGCTCCGTCAGCTTGGCGAAGATCTTGTCCGCCCGGACCGCCGAGTACTGGAGATACGGCCCGGTGTCGCCCTCGAATGCCAGGGCCTCGTCGAAGTCAAAAGCGAGGACCCGGTTTCTCGACTGCCGCGCCATGAGATACCGCAGAGCTCCGACCGCAATGGCGCGCGCCCGGTCCGCGGCATCTGCCGGGGCGTCGTCCCCCGCAAAACGACCGACGACGGCATCTTCGGCTGCGGCGACAAGCACATCGAGGAATTCATCGGCGCGCACGCCGATCCCCCGACGACCCGACATCTCGATATAGGACTTGGACATCTCCTCATCGCTGAGACCGAACGAGATACCGCTGCGCTCCTCGATGACCTTCACCGCAGCCGGAGTCAGCGCCACCATTTCGTAGGCGAAATGCACCGATGCGTCGGCAGCCTCCGGGTGGCCGAGCACCCGAACCGCCTCTTTCACCACCTTCTGGGGATACGACTGCCGGACATCGATCACGTTGAAAACCTTTGAAGCTGCTCCATAGCTGCGGCCCTCGAGCCGCTCATCGGAATCGGAGGTGGTGGTCGCGAGCAGGGTGTCGCCCGCTCTGTAACTCACCGGAGCCGCCGGCGCCGGTTGACCCCAGTCGGCATATCGGCGGTAGCCGAAGTCATGCCGTGACCCGTCGGAATCGACGAGCAGACCGAGTTTCCAGAGCTGATAGGCGATGTCCTTCCCGGTATAGGTCACGGTCCCGTTTGAGCGCACGAGGATCTTGTCCGGGTCATCCATGTCGGCAAACTCTGGACTCTCGGCAAGGGACATGACCCAGCAACCCTCGTTCTTGCCCTGGTCTTCGAGCCGGATCGCACCCGATGCCTTGAGAAGTTCGAAGGCGCGATTCCAGAATCCAAGCTGGAGGATGTCGGATTCGTGCGGGAGGACATCGTAGCCGACCCCGAGCCGGGCCATCGTTGCGAGGTGACAGCGTACGTTGGCATCGGCCACCGCCTCCGCGAGTCGAGCCACGACCTTTGGCGGACAGTGCTCTCCGGCGATGATCGAACCGCTAAACAACTGCGTCGCCTGGTCGAGATCGAGGTCCCCATGACCCGCCTCGACCGCCTGCAGAACTTCGCCGCGATACGCTTTGAAGGACTCGTCCTCGGCGTATCGCGCCGTCACCCGCGGGTAGAGCGCCCAACAGAAATCGTCAAAATCATCGGTCGATGCCTCGGGCACGCCACCGGGATCCCGCTCGAGGGCCATGGCCACCAACTCATCGCGACGAACCGGTTCGACACCGAGGGCCTGAGCGAGTTCGGCCTCGGGCAGGAAGAGCATCCCAACGACAATGTCCGCGACTTGAACACCGGTGTCGTCGATATAGTTTTGCGTCTCTACATCGTTATCGAGATGACGGAGGCTCCGGACCAGGACATCGCCAAGGACCGCATTTCGCAGATGGCCGATGTGGGCCGCCTTGTTTGGGTTGATGTTGGTGTGCTCCACCACGATCTTGCCCGCCTGATTCGCAGCGTGGCCCGAATCGTCCCGAAGCGCTCTGGCCAGAACCTCGCGCCGGTCGAGCCAGAGGTTGAGAAAACCGGGCCCGGCAATCTCGACCTTGGCGATTTCGATCGGCCACTCGGCGCGCGCGGCAACGGCTTCGGCGATCTGCCTCGGGGCCCGTTTGAGCACCTTGGCCAATACGAGAGCGCCGGGCCAGGCCAGGTCGCCCATGTCCCTCTTTGGTGCGACCTCGAGGATCACCTCATCGGGTCGATAGTCGAATTCGGCTTCGAGCGCGTCGGCAAGGGCAGCAGCCGCCCGGGTTCGGATATCGTTCAGGGGCATCGGAACTCCTTCATCAGCCGGGAGATTCTACCCCTTTTCACAAACAGGCCTTGCTCGATGCAAAGCCTGTCGGTGAAATGGGTCGGCGCAAAGGCGACCGCGGTGCTGGATATTCTGTAGCGGTGGCCGGCGAAAACGCAGAGACTCACCGAATGCGCGGCGGATCAGCTCCGAGAGCGCTTCAGGTTATCGGTTCGTGCAGCTCAGCGAAAGACGAACGAGAGTCCGACCTGGAGCCCAAGCCCACCGACCGTGATATCTCTCTCGTCAGCCAGGCCATAACTGCCCTGAACTTCGGCCCACCGATAAATCAGTTCGGCCATGAAATTGATCCCAGTCGGCTTGCCGACCCGCAGACCGGCCAGTCCGTAGAGCCCGAGTCCACTGTCAATACGCATGTTGACAGCGCTGACCTGGGCGTAGCTCAGACCGGCGCCGACATAGGGGCGCACCTTGTGACCGTCATAGAAGAGATAGCGCAGCCCGAGGTCGAAGGCCCGATACTTGACGTCAATGTTGTCGTTCGTGTTCTCATCATAGATCGAGACACCCTCCACGGTCTGGTAACCGGTGGCGGCGGCGTCAAACATCCAGTGGGTCCCACCGAGGCTGAAACGCGCCCCGACGCCCAACTCCCAATTGCCGTCCACGACATCGCCATAACCGAGGTACAAATCGACGCCCCCACCCGCAAGGGCGGGACTTGCCAGAACACAGCAAGCTGCCATCATCAGGAACACTCTGCGCATCTTGACCTCCACACGAGCCCCTTTTTGGTGATTTTCAGAATACGTTTTCAAGTCCAACCAGTACATTGTAATACAGCTTGGAAAGCAGGGAATGTGATCTTGAGAGGTAAAGGGTTAGGAGTTAGGCGGAGCGCGCCTCACTCCTCACTCTTCACTTTTTATCTTTTACGGCAGTGTTCCGACATAGCCGGTCCTAGTCACCACCTGGTGTCCCTCGATCCTGACCTCGATGGGCCGCCACTTCCGCTGGCCGATTCCTGATGTGGTGAAGGTGAGGATGTACCGGGAGGAAAGCTCATCGAGCAGCGTTCGTGCAACCTCCGGCATGTCCTCGGCGCGAGGAATTCTGCGATAAAGCCCACCGGAGCCATCCGCGATGAGGGTCAGAATCTCCTCGTATGAAGGTCCGACTGCGTCAGCTTCCGGGGGCGGTTCGACGCCGAGCACATAGATCGGGGTCTCGAGACCCCGGGCGATCGCGGTGGCTTCGCCGGCGGTGATCAACGAAGCGTTGTCGACGCCATCGGTGAGAAGAATGGCGGCGCGCCGGTGGTGATCGGCCTTTTCCATGGCCTCGGGCACCCGATGCACCATGTCGTAAAGCGCGGTGGTGCTCCACGGTTTGATGGTCTCGAGCATTCTCGGCAGAAGATACCAGCCCATGCCGAAGGGAAAACGCTCGACCACCTGGTCGTTGCCGAAGGTCCACAACGCGAGCTGATCCTCCTGGCGACGTTCAGCGAGAAAGGCCATGATCAGGTTGCGGCTACCGTCGAGCTTGCGGCCGGCCATGGAACCCGATGTATCGAGAATAAAACCGAGACTGATGGGGAGATCATTCTCGAGGTGGAGATCGCGGATCGGCACCGCGTAGCCATCGACAAAGAGCTGAAATTTCTTCCGGTCAACGCCCTTGACCACCCTCCCCTTGGCATCGCGAACCGTGACCGGTACGACCACCGCATCGACATCGACCTGGCTTCCGTACTGAGCCGATGCGCGATGGGTCGTCCAACTCAGGGTCCCGAGGACGCATGCAGTGGCCACGGCCGCAATAGCCACCCGACGCAGCATCTCAGTTCGCCTTCTCGTGGCGACTGTCAATGAGCGCTCTGCGGACGTCTCGATCACACTCTCGCGCAAAGCGATCGCCATAACCGGCGACCACCGGGCCGCTCTCATCGAGATCGAGCCGGATCACACGATGGGTGGGCACGAAGAACGTCGACGGAGCGATCAGAGGGTCGCCGCCGCTCCGCTCCTGGGCGAGCCAGTCCTCGACCGATTCGAGATCGAGTCCGCGAAGAACCACCCCGAGCTCATCCATCCTGATCAGAAGCCCCCAGTGCTTCTCTCTCGGATTGGTACAGTGGACCACCACCAGCGCCCCAACCTCGATGGTCGGAATATCGAAATCATCGATCGTCATGACTCTCCTCGGGGGGCTCGGACAACTCCAGGAGCACGCCGCCGGTCGACTTCGGGTGGACAAAACACACGAGGCAACCATGGGCGCCCTCCTGCGGCTCATCGGAGAGCAGGCGGTAACCCTTTTCGGCCAATGAGGCCATGGACGCTCGAATATCCGCGACCCGGACACAGATGTGGTGCAACCCGGGGCCTCGATTCTCGAGATGTTTGGCGATGGGTGACGACGGACCGGTCGGCTCGAGCAGCTCGATGCGGGGGTTTCCCACCGGGAGGAAGCCCACCTTCACTCCCTGTTTGGCGACCTCTTCGACACCCTCCAGCTCGAGCCCCAGAGCCTCGTAGAATTTCACTCCATCGGCGAGGGACTCAACGGCGATGCCGATGTGATCCAGTGTTGGTTTGGCCATGTCTCGCTCTCCCTGTTCGTACTCACCGCCGGTTGCCGCACAATAACTCTCAACCCCGACGATCCGTCCGGGTGTTCCCACCTTAGGCGGGTGACCGGGGCCACGCAAGGCAGGCGTATCTCAACCGCGGTTCAAGATCTCACGAGCGATGACCATCCGTTGAATCTCCGAGGTGCCCTCACCGATAGTGCAGAGCTTGGCATCCCGCCACGCACGCTCCACCGGGTAGTCGGTGGTATAGCCGTAGCCGCCATGGATCTGTACCGCCTCCTCGCCGACCCTTACCGCGGTCTCGGACGCACAGACCTTGGCCATGGACGACTCCAGAGTCACGGTCTGACCGCGATCCTTGAGGGTCGCGGCGCGCATGGTCAGCAAACGTGCGGCATCGATCTCGGTTGCCATATCGGCCAATTTTGCGCGAGTCAATTGGAACGAGGAAATGGGCTTGCCGAACTGCTGTCTCACCTGGGAGTATTCGACACTCGCATCGAGGGCGCCGCGAGCGATCCCGAGGGAAAGCGCGGCGATGGAGATCCGGCCCCCATCGAGGACCTTCATGGCCTGGATGAATCCTTCTCCCTCGTTACCGAGGAGATGGTCGGCCGGCACCCGGCAGTCCTCGAAGATGAGCGACGAGGTGTCCGAACAGCGCATCCCAAGCTTGTCCTCCTTCTTGCCGGGGCCGACGCCCGGACGATCGAAGGGAACAAAAAAGGCCGAGATCCCGTGGTGTCCGGCCGCCTTGGAGGTGCGCGCCACCACCACCGCAGCCGACCCGACCGTGGCGTGGGTGATGAAGTTCTTGGAACCGTTGAGGATCCACTCGTCGCCATCACGAACCGCTGTCGTCCGGGTTCCCCCGGCGTCCGATCCGGCCTCGGCCTCGGTCAGACCCCAGGCGCCGATCCACTCACCCGAGGCGAGCTTGGGTAGATATCGCGATTTGAGTTCATTCGAACCGAAGAGAAAGAGGTGGTTGGTGCACAGCGAGTTGTGCGCCGCCACACCGAGACCGACCCCTCCGTCCGCAGCCCCGATCTCCTCGAGAATCGAAACATACTCGACATAACCGAGACCCGAACCGCCGTACTCCTCCGGCATCAATACGCCGAGCAGGCCGAGTTCGCCGAGCTGGGCAAAGAGTTCGCGGGGGAATCGCTGTTCGCGATCCCAGATCACGGCATTGGGGGCGATCTCCCGGCGCGCGAAATCGCGTACCATGTCACGGATCGAGAGTTGGTCTTGAGTCAGTTCGAAATCCACACCCACCTCCGGTTCCTGGCCCTCGACGATCGCGCCCATTCTACGTCAGCCGCGCGCCTGATCCCCTGGTCTACCGTTGGCTCCAGGTCGCAAGATCGACTCCGGTGTAGTAGTGCCGCAGAATCGCGTCATAGGTCATCCCCGACCGCGCCAACCCGTAGGCTCCGTTCTGGCACAGGCCGACCCCGTGTCCCCATCCACGACCGAGGAACCGAACGACCCGATCACCATTGGGGAGCGTTCTCTCGTGCATCTCGAAGAGGGTTTCCGGGAGATCGAGGGCGCGTCGGACATCAAATCCCTCGATGAGTTGACGATTGCCGTTGCGGTCGATGACCGCCAGGGTCACCACCCTGCCCGAGCCGGCTCGGCGAACGATTTCCAGCCGTTCGAGATTCGGTTCCCCAAGGCTCGACTCGAGTTCCTGCCAGCTTCGCTCTCGTCGCCAGCCTCGCCACGCCGACCGGCGATCGGCTTCTCCGCCTCCGTTCGACTGCACCACCACCAAAGCCAGCACACGCTCGCCGAGACGATAGCGCTCGAGGGTGGCGCCTGGCAGCACACGGAGCGCCGAAGTGCCGCCGTAGTCGCCACCCCAACGCCAGATGAGGGGAAGAGGCTGCACCAGAGGCTCGGATGCATCGGCCTTTCGTGGGTAGATGGCGGCGCCGTCGCGATGAGGCACAACCTCACCGCTATCGCTCTTGATGAGCCCCTGGAGTTCGAGTACCGCCGCGACTGCCTCGAGAAACCAACCGCCGCGCCAGCCCTCGGGGGTTGTCGGCACCAGCGGAATCTCGAAGAGATCCGCGAGTCGAGTCAAACGTCCGGCCCCTTCACCACCGACCAACGGACTCGTCTCGTCGAGGCCGCCTGCGGCCATCAGAGCCTCGATCCACTCGGCCAGATCGGGTTCTTTCGGCAGAAGCAGGATCTCTCCACCGCAGAGATTCGCCACCCGGGGAAGAACATCGGCCGGAGAACCCTCGCCGGTGCCGAGGCCGAGAGCACGACGGGCCAAAAGGCGGCGAAATGCACCGAGGTCGCCGATCGGTTCAACGGAACCATCACCGGCGAGAAGGATGGGTCTGTCCCACTCACACGCAACACCCGAAAGATAGGAAAAACCGCGCCCCGAGAACAACTCGGATGCGTCCTCGGTGTGGCCGCCGCACGTCGAGGTGTACATGGCGTCGATGGGGCGGCCTTCGAAGCTGATGATGATCCCCGCGGTCTCCCGGACCGCGCGATCCGACAGCGAATGTTCTGCGTCGGCGCCGTGGTAGGCCTGACACGCGGGAGTCGCGCAGATGTCCCAACCCTCGTCGTCATGGTCGCCCAGATGAGCCACGGCATAGGTCCGGGCCGCCACCGATTGGGCCTTGAGTGCTTCGAGCTCGGGAAACTGGTAGGGGCCCATTTCGACCGGCACCACCCCACGGAGATACTCCTCCATCTGGAGCTCGTTGATGAGCAGAAGCCCTCCTTGACCGGCTCTGAGCCGGAAGCGCCCTCGATACCGGCGATCGCCGACCGCAGTCGCCCAGTCACCAGCCGGAGTGAGGACAACCTCCGCTGAGCTCTCGAAGAAACCTTCGGAGCCCGTGATCAGCACGGCCCCCACGCTGGTGGCGCGGAAAGCATCCCCATAGCCCGCCGCCGCGAGCCGGTCCTTGGCGTCGGCCGGCTCATCCACCGGCCAGCGAACACGCACTCTCGTCAGGCCCCCGGAAGCAGGTTCCCGCCGAACCTCGGCGCCTCCACCGAGTCGGTTCTCCAGCGCCCGGGCTACCCCAGCGGCTGCCTCGGGACTCGACCATGCACCCACCTGCCACGCGGATTCGGTCGACGCCTCGATCTCCAACGGACCCCAGAGCCAGGCCGCCCTGTCACCGACCTCAGCCCGGTAGGCTCGGCCCGGTTGGGGCAGGGTCAACGAGCCGGTTGTCTTCTTGATCAGCACGCGGATCGGTGCGCCGCCCAGCCCGGTACCGCTCATGAGCGGAACGGGCCCGGCGGGAACCGGGGTCGGGGTCGGGGTCGGCGTCACGACCGTTCCGGTGGGGCCCGGTGTCACTGTGGGCGCCTTCGTTGCAGCGGACGGCGGAGACGGTACGGTTGACGCACAGCCCGCCGAGACGGCGAGCAGGAGAATCCACGCAATTCTGATCAATGGTTCAATCCCCCTTCGCGACCGGCGAGACGTTCGGCGCGATAGTCTCGCCCACGAAGCTCGATCCGGCTGCACATTTCCCACAGCCGTGACCGGATCCGCTGTGATACCCGGTCGGTCAGACTCTCCTCCCCGGTCTTCTTGGGGAAGTCCGAGTAGTTCGTGGTGAAGATGGTCAGTCGATTCTCGAGATAGCGGGTGTTGACAAGGTAGTAGAGAAGATCCATCACCCACGGTGTCGTCTTGCCGGCGCCAAGTTCGTCGAGAACCAGGACATCGCACTCGACCAGAGGACGGAGGATTTCACGGCTGCTGCCGGAGCCATCAAACGTCATCTGGATTTCGAGCACCAGCGAGGTGAAATCAGCAAACCGGCCGTGTGCCGGTGGACGCTTCTCACGCAAGATCTGCTGCAGCGCGGCGACCGCGAGGTGGGTCTTTCCGGTCCCCACCGGCCCCATGAGCACCAGTCCCTTGTCGAGGTTCGGGTAGAGGTCGACGAACTCCTGAACCACGCGAAGGGCCTTCCCCAGGGTCGGGTCCTCGGGGTTCCACATTTCAAAGTCATCGAGGGTGCAATGCCGATAACGGTCCGGGATCCCGGCGCGGGTCAGGGCCCGTTCGCGGAGACGCACTTCGGCGCATTCGCAGTGTCGCGCCATCTCCACGCCGTCCTCCTCGACCAGGATCCATCCGGTCCCGTCACAGAGCGTACAAGCGACGTCGTCGGTAGTTGTCTCGGTCATGGTGGAAGTATAGCCCGGTCGTTCCCGCGTCCGTGACCGTGACCGTGACCGTGACCGTGACCGTGACCGTGACCGTGACCGTGACCGTGACCGTGACCGTGACCGTGACCGTGACCGTGACCGTGACCGTGACCGTGACCGTGACCGTGACCGTGACCGTGACCGTGACCGTGACCGTGACCGTGACCGTGACCGTGACCGTGACCGTGACCGTGACCGTGACCGTGACCGTGACCGTGACCGTGACCGTGACCGTGACCGTGACCGTGACCGTGACCGTGACCGTGACCGTGGCGTCGGCATGGTCACTCCGGGTTGTTCTTGAATCAACTCGTAGCCGTTGAGCCGGCCCATGTCAAGGGCAAGACGAATCGCCTCGGAGGCGACCCTTGACATGGGCCAGCTCAACGGCTTGGGGGAGTGCATGAACAACCCGGAGGTGACCATGCACGACGCTCAACAATCAACCGGATTCAACGCCCTCGACAAAGCGACCACCGCGGCCGGTATCGCGATCTCACTGGTGTTGCGAGTTCCCGCACCACTGAAAAGCCTCGCTGATCAAGTGATCCGATCCGCTTCCTCAGTGCCCGCAAATCTTGCCGAAGGCGCCGGTCGTTCAGGCCGAGATCGACTCCACCACTACCGCATCGCCTACGGCTCAGCCAAGGAAGTCGATACCCACCTGCGTCTCCTCGTCGGAGCAGGCGCAATCGACAAAGCACGAGCCGCCACCGCCCTCCATCTCTTCGACGACGTCCGAGCCATCACCTGGCGGCTCCTCCACCCGAGATGACAACTGCGATGATTGTAGGGCCGGCGTCCCGCCGGCCCATCAGAGCCCTCGTCGATCCGCGTCGCGCCGCTCGCCAGTCCAACGCCGCTCTCGTTTGCCACGCGATATGGTCCCGGGTTTCTCCAACCAACACCTGTGTAATCGGGATCTCACCAAGATCAAAGCCCCCGAAATCCTGGGCCACGACCCTCAGGACTCGCGATTACCCAATCAATACCTAGCTAAAGTCCGCGGCAAAAAACGGGCCTCCCAACCGTTCCAGGCACGCGGAAAACCCCGCCCCATCGGGGTGCCGGGTACGCCATTGTGCTGGTACCACCACCCGGCTCCGCCCCGCGCCCCGCACAATGGCGCTACCGGGCTCCCTCGGGGAGCGCGATGCGGTCTGCTGTCCCGGCGACGAGGAAGGCCGCCGGCGCGCCATCGGCGTGGTCGCAGCCCTCTCAATCAACCCACGCGCGACCACGCCGATGGTGCGACGCTGGGCCGCCGGGACGCCAAAGCGTCACGACGGCCCAGAAGGCCGGTGCTGAGGACATGGTCCGGAACCACAGCAGCGCCCTTACCCGTACCCGCACCCGAAACCGCCACGCCACCGTCGACAGCCAGGATGGCTGTCGCTACACCATCCCAAACGCCCGCGGTGTAGCGATAGGCTTCCAGCCTGTCGACGATAGCGACCGTATCCGCGACAGCCACTGAGCAGGCGGAAAACCGCGCCCCCTCGGGGTGCCGGGTACGCCATTGTGCTGGAACCACCACCCGGCTCCGCCCCGCGCCCCGCACAATGGCGCTACCGGGCTCCCTCGGGGAGCGCGATGCGGTCTGCTGCTCCGGCCACGAGGAAGGCCGCCGGCGCGCCATCGGCGGGGTCGCAGCCCTCCTCAATCAACCCACACGCGACCACGCCGATGGTGCGACGCTGGGCCGCCGGGACGCCAATGCGTCCCGGCGGCCCAGAAGGCCGGTGATGAGGGAATGGTCCGGAACAACGGCAGCGACCGAGACAGGGGCCGTATCCGCATCCGATCCATCCGTATCCGTGGGCGATGGAACCAACCCGCATCGGTACACCAACATCGCCGGCGGGACGCCGGCGCTACAAGCATCGCAGCGCCCCTTGTAGCGCCCACGTCTCGTGGACGATGGAACCAACCCGCATCGGCGCTCCCCCGGGAGGCGCGATGCGGTCTGCTCTCCCGGCTCAGAGGCAGGTCGCCGGGACGCCACTGCGTCACGGCGGCCCAGAAGGCCGGCGACGAAAGAACCCTGTAACCTCGAGCGGCTCCGGCAGCTAAAACCCCGACCCCGGCTCCTTGAGAAACTCGATCTCTTCCGGAGTCGACTCGCGGCCGAGGATGGCGTTGCGGTGCGGGAAGCGGCCGAACCGGTCGATGATGGTCTTGTGGCGAACGGCGAACTCGTAATAGAAATCGAAGGACTTCTTCCAGTTCTCGGGAACACCCGCGGCCAGAGCCCGGAAGAGCTCGACACTCCGCTCCTGGTCCGCCCGGTCTTCGGAGTGCTCGAACGGAAGATAGAAAAAGACTCTCTCAATGGGCCGCAGAAGCCGGTCAGCGCCGGATTCGAGCCCTTTGGCGGCGACGCGACGTGCCTTGTCGTCCTGGGCGAAAGCCCCGGGAGCGCCCCGGTGGATAACCCGTGGCATCTGGTCGAGCAGAAGGATCAGCGCCAACCGACCTCGCGGCGATCCGGTCCAGTGATCGAGGGTGCCGGCGGCGGCGGCCGAGGCCGCCTGGCCGAAGCGACCCTCAATGAGATCGTCGGTCTCGGCGCTCGCCCCCCACCACAGGGCGGCCTGACTCTGTCCCGCCTCGACATCGTCGGTAGCGTCGCCAAACCAGAAATCGAGCAGTTTGTCGCGGATCTTTTCCATGAGCCGTTCCTCTCACACTCACAACCCGGGCATTGGTGTTGGAGATTCCACGTTACGATAATCAACCATGCGAGTCCTGCACATTCTGTCCCAACGACCATCCTTGACCGGAAGTGGAATCACCCTCGATGCCATCGTCCGCCACGCGTCGGCCGCCGGATGGGAACAGCGGGTGGTGGTGGGTGTGCCGGCGGGTGAGCCACTGCCGGATGTGGGCGGGCTCCCCACCGACAAAATCCAACCACTGGTTTTCGGCGACGCCGGACCGCCATTCCCCGTGCCCGGGATGAGCGATGTCATGCCCTACCCGAGCACCGTCTTCAGCGCCATGACCGATGGGCAGATCTCCACCTATGTCGGTACCTGGCGGGGCCATCTCACCGGGGTCATCCGCGAATTCAACCCCCAGATCATCCACACGCACCACATCTGGCTGGTGTCGTCCATGATCAAAGATCTCGCCCCGACCTCCCCGGTCGTCACCCACTGCCACGCCACCGGGCTGAGGCAAATGGAGCTGGTCCCCAGGCTCGCCGAGAGGGTTCGCTCCGGTTGCGCCCGCAACGACGCCTTTGTCGTGCTCCACCAAGGCCACGCCGACGAACTCGGACGGCGGCTCGGGATCGGCGACGACAGAATCCACATCGTCGGGGCGGGCTACCGCGAGGAGCTCTTCCACCCCCACGGTCGCGATGAGCACCGACCACCGGCTCTCCTCTACACCGGAAAATTCAGCAAGGCCAAGGGGCTGCCGTGGCTCCTCGATGCCTTTGATAATCTGAAGACGACGCACCCGAATCTCGTGCTGCACATCGCCGGCAGCGGTTCAGGCGCCGAGGCCGAATCCCTGAGAAATCGAATGATCTCCATGGCGCCGGGGGTCAGGCTCCACGGCCAGCTCGCTCAGAGTGAACTCGCCGAACTCATGCGTCGGTCATCGGTGTTCGTGCTGCCTTCGTTCTACGAGGGGCTTCCGTTGGTGCTGGTCGAGGCCTTCGCATGCGGGTGTCGGTTGGTCGCCACCGATTTGCCCGGCATCGTCGATGAACTCGCGCCCCGTCTCGGTGACGCCCTGGAGCTGGTCGAGCTTCCCGTGATGGCGGGAATCGACACCCCCATCGAGGCCGAACTCCCCACCTTTGTCCACCGCCTCGAAACCAGTCTCCGACACGCTCTGGACGCCGGGCCTCTGGGCGATCCGGCGGCGACCATGTCCGACGCCCTCGCCGCTTTCACCTGGGCCGCCGTCTTCGATCGCACCGAGCGCGTTTGGAAGAACCTGACGGACAGGGCGGGTCGAGTTGAACCTCCAGGACGCTAGGGACGCAAAGAGCCAAGCTGTCAGCTGAGCCTCATGCAAAATTCGGGATTGCAGCAGGAGTCGACGCAAGTGGAACCATCGCCCGCGGGGACGCGGGCGCTACAAATCCGCGAACAACCTTGTAGCGCATGTGTCCCCGCCTGCGATGGACCGCTGCGGTGAGGCTGGTACCTCGTCGTCATGCAGAATCTTGCAAGAGGCTGAGCTCTTAGCTTTCGGCCGTCAGCTTTTCGGCTTCGAATCCCATTGCAACGCTCATTCCAATGGATCGGGCTGCGATGGTGGTGAGAGCTGATGGCTGAGTGCTATTGGCTTGGCGCTGTGATGCGTTGCGTCCCTTGCGTCCTTGCGGTGAGACCAGCCCAGCTCCGCCTTCAGACGGGATTCGGCATCTCGATGTACTCGACCTCGAGCCCGCGCCGTTCAGCGAGCCACCGGCCCAGGGCCTGCACGCCGAAACGCTCGGTGGCATAGTGCCCTGCGGCGATGTAGTGGACCCCATCCTCGGCTGCCTGGTGGAGGACCCACTCGGTCGCCTCACCGGTGATATAGGCGTCGAGGCCCGCCGCCACCGCTTGGTTGTACTCGCGTTCGGCGGCACCCGTGACGATCCCCACCGAGGAAATCAGCCGCCGGTTGCCCTCGAAGACCTGCGGTTCCCGATCGGTGACCTCGGCCACGGCCGAGAAGAACTCGATGGCATCCACGGGTTCGGGGAAGACACCGCAAACCCCGGCCGACGCCCCCTGGTGTTCGGCGAACGGTTCGAGTTCGGCGAGCCCTAGGCGTCGGGCGAGTTGGGCGGCATTCCCCAGTTCCATATGGCGGTCGAGGGGGAGGTGATACGCAATGAGCGAAACATCGTTGTCCAGCAGAAGCCGGATCCTCTCGCGAAAGGACCCGATCAACCGCGGGGGTTCACTCCCGTTCCACAAAAGACCATGGTGGACGATGACGGCGTCGGCCCCGTGGTCGATGGCCCGAGTGAACAACGCCCTCGAGGCGGACACGGCGGTCACGATTCGTTGCACATCGCTCGAGCCCTCGACCTGCAGCCCGTTGGGACAATAGTCCCGCACGGCATCGGCATCAAGGAGCTCATCAACATCCGCGACGAGTTGGTGGAGATCCATGACCAAATAGTACCGCAAAAGCAGACGGTGTATGGTGGAAAGGCTGTGCGAATCGTATCCACTCTGACGACCATCGGCGTCCTCGCCACCGTGTGCCTTTCGGTGATCTCCTGCGCGCCGGAAGGGCCACAGCAGGAGAAGGAGTTCCGAGTCCGTCTTCTCACGTCGGTCGCCTTGAGCGGACGCTGGGAGAGAGCGGCCGAGCGAGGGCTCGGGCTCATCGCGGCAGAACTCGACGCCGATATCGCCCGATCCCGCGCCATGGGCACCACCGACCAGCGTTCTCGTCTCCGGGCCCTGGCCCAGGACAGGGTCGATCTCGTCTTCTGTGTCGGCCCGGATGTCGAGTCTCTTGTCTACACCGAAGCCGCCGCCTTTCCCGACACCGATTTCGTGATCATTCCCGGCGAGATCCACAGCAACAACGTCGGCAGCGTGACCTTCACCCCCGAAGAGGCGGGATATCTCGCCGGAGCGGTCGCGGCCGCCGTGACCGATGGGACCAACATCGGTGTGCTCCGCGGTGCGGGGCGGCCCTGGCTGGAGCCTCTCGAGGCCGGTTTCACCGCCGGTTTCAGGTCGGTTCACCCGGCCGCCGAGGTCGTCACGGCCGGAGGATTGGAAGGCCCCTGGCAGCTGACCGCCGCCGGGGTCGAGGTCGCGCTCTACGCCACCGACGCGGTCGATCCCCAGATCCTGGCGGCTGCCCACGATGCAGGCCTCTTTCTGGTCGGCGCCGATCCCTCCCTGCTCGATCGCGAACCGGACTTCGTCATCGCCGCCGTCGAAATCGATGTCGCCGAAGCAATGCTGCGGATCGCGCGGGAGGTGCACGACTTCAGCTTCAGCGGCAAGGTCTATGCCTTCGACCTCGGATCCGGAGTCCTCGATGTGAAGCTCAATCCCAGTTTTGCCTCACCGGGCCGCGACACCGATCTTCGCGAAACCCTCGAGCGGGCCCGTTCCGAGATCACCGCCGGTTGGGTCGAAATCGAAGAGCTCGGGATCGGGCGATAGAGCAACCGCCTCGAAAGGTGTTGCTATCCTTCACCACCTCGGAGGTGTTCACCATGAACGTTGTCATCTATCACAACCCCGGTTGATCGAAATCCCGTCAGGCGCTGCAGTTGCTGCGCGATAAAGGCATCGAACCCGAGATCATCAAATACCTCGAGTCGCCGCCGGATGCGGCCACCATCGACGAGCTGCTCTCTCAGCTCGGGATGGAACCCCGCGACCTCATGCGGAAAAAGGAAAAGGACTACAAGGAGCTCGGTCTCGCTGATGCCAAGCTGAGCCGCGAGGACCTCATAGCCGCCATGGCTACGCACCCGAAGCTCATCGAACGCCCGATCGTTGTTTCCGAGAAGGGAACCGTCCTCGGGCGGCCGACCGAGAAGATCCTCGAGATCCTCTGATTCCGTCCGGTTTCTATCAAAGATTAGGGAACGCGCGACAGCATCAGGGGCAGCGTCCGTACCCGTGCCCGGATCCCCGGCCTTCTGGGCCGCTGTGACGCCAAAGCGTCACAGCGGCCCAGAAGGCCGGTGACGAAAGAAGTCATCCCAACCAGAAGCTCGCCACCACGAAGTCTGACACCCTTCACGCCCCACGTAGGCCAATCTCTATTGCGATGGCCTTGGGATGTCTTCGCGCCTCTGCGCCTTTGCGTCTCTGCGTTGAATTGCGATGCTGCGATGAATCTGCGGTTCCTCCGTGCGCTGATGCGATGTCCCCGCGACCTGCCACCGCATACGCTACACTCCTGCTATGCCAGAAACCGGCCGTGGGCCGACTCCACGAAATCAGTATTCGTTCTCCCGAATCAAGAGTTTCCACCAATGTCCGCTTCGCTACCGCTATCGGTATCTCAAGGGTCTCAAGGAAGCCTTCCGGTCCATCGAGTCGTATCTCGGCAATGTCGTTCACGATGTCTTGGAATGGATCTATGAAGAGCGCGAGAAACGGGAGAATCCCTCCCTAGACGCCGCCCTCAAATTGTTTGCCGATCGCTGGACCGACGGACTCAACGATGAAATCACGGTCATCCGCTGCAACGATCAGACCGATTCCTATCTCGTCACGGGCCGTGAACTCCTCGAGAAGTTCTACCGCGGCACCTTCATCAAGGATCGTTCGACCACCCTCGCCCTCGAGGAAAGATTGAACTACAAACTCGCCGACGACATCATCTTCACCGGTTTCGCCGACCGGATCGGTCGGACCGAGAACGGCAGGCTTTTTGTCGTCGACTACAAGACATCCAAGAAGGAAGGCGACGGTTCCGAGTTTTCCGAAGGTCTCCAAGCGCCCCTCTACGCGGCATGCGCCATGAGAAAAAACGACGAAACAGAAGCCCTTGCCGGCTATCACTACCTCCGCCACGAGAGCACCAGTTGGCAGTCCGTCGATGGTGCGCGAGCGAGCGAACTCCTGGACCGTTTTCACCAGCTTGCCGCGGAGGTCAAATCGGCAACCGAGTTTGAACCACGACCGGGCATCCTCTGTGCATGGTGCGGATTCAACGCCATCTGTCCGGCCGCCGCTGTACCTGATGCGCTCTCCGGTGGGCTCAAAAAGGCGCGCGAGATCGCGGATCGCAACCCACCTCTGTTCGAGACACAGTCTTAATTAAGAGACAGCTGTCACTGTGGTCTTCGCGATCGATTGGCGTACAATGTGCGTCACTTCGCAAAGCTTGGAGGAACCCATGGCATACGAACTCCCGCAACTCCCCTTTGGCCCCAACGATCTTGAACCCTTCTTGTCCGCCGAGACCCTTGAATACCACCACGGCAAACACCACAAGGCCTATGTCGACAACCTCAACAAGCTGACGGCCGGGACTCCCCAGGAGGGTTCCTCCCTGGAGGACCTCATCAAGACGGCCGACGGAGGCGTTTTCAACAATGCCGCGCAGGTCTGGAACCACACCTTCTATTGGAACTGTCTTAAGGGCGGGGGCGGAAGCACCCCTGGTGCAGCGTTCGCGGCCAGATTGACCGAGGCATTTGGCAGTTTCGAGGCATTCTGCGAGCAGTTCAACCAGGCCGCCGTCGCCCGATTCGGATCTGGTTGGGCGTGGCTGGTTCAGAATGCGGATGGTTCCCTCGCAATCACCACGACCCCGAACGCCGAAAACCCCATGCGGGACGGCGCTACGCCGCTGCTCACCTGCGATGTCTGGGAGCACGCCTATTACATCGACTTCAGAAACGCCCGTCCCAAGTACCTCAAGGACTTCTGGGGGTATGTGAATTGGGAGTTCGTGGAGAGCAATCTCTAGCCAGCACCTCTCACCGGTTTTCGGCGGATTCTTGGCCCAGACGGCACTCAATGAGAGTTTTCAGTTCTCAGTTTTGAGTTTTGAATTTCCATCGCGGAGCACCTCCTGCGATGATGCGAAGATGCGATGAAATTCATCATTCATTCTTGTCCGCCCACCGACGATAGGCGTCGTATCCGGCCGCGATGATCTCGTCGGCACGATGAAAATCGAACCACCCGAAGCGGCCGACCTGGGGCTCGATCATGGGCACGTCGATCCGGCTGCAGGTGGCGAGGCGGTGCTGCATGATGTGGAAGGAGCGGAAGACCGACTCCCATCGTGAAACCCGCGCGCTGATCTCGCCTTCGACCCGGTCGGGGCGTTGACGCCGAATCCAACCTTCGACGCGACCAAACGCCGATGGCCAATCTCCCATGACCGGTATGGTGGTCATGATGGCGCCACCCTGTTCCTCTCGGGTGGGCGGACGAACCACGTTGACGGCGAGCACGTTGCCCACGGCCATGGCGACGGCAGCGGTCACCGGAACCGGTTCGACGACCGCCCCGTCCACCAGCCGACGCCCATCGAGGTGGCGTGACGGCAGCACACCGGGAACGGCCGACGAGGCGCAGACCGCCTCCGCGAGATCGCCGCGATCCAGGACGACCATTTCTCCGGTGTCGAGATCCGCGCAAACCGCGGCGTAAGCGATCGGCAGGTCTTCGATGAGAATGCCGCCAAAGCTCTCACGCAACATGTCGTGGAAGGCGGCGCCGCTGACCGATGTCACCATGATCCGCCCGAGTCGAACCCAGTCGATGGCCCGGAAGAGGCCCTCCATCTCGACGGCGCTGACCCCTTGAGCGGATATCGCGCCGATGATGGATCCCATGGATGTTCCGGCGATGGCGGCCACCTCGCGACCATCCTCCTCCAGCCCTTTGAGAACACCGATGTGCGCCAGTCCCTTGGCTGCACCACCACCCAACGCCAGCGTCATCGCATGATCCGTCATGGGCCAACGCTAGTTGCGGATAAGAGCGAGGTCAAGAAAAGACCCCGGGGGATTCCGGGGTCTTGCCGTGCCGAGTCGTAAATTGGAGAAAGTCTGAAGAGGGGGACTTACGCAGTCGCGACCTTGATCTTGACCGCCCGCGGCTTCGACTCGTCACGCTTGGGAAGAGTGAGGGTCATCTCGCCGTTGACGAAACGCGCCTCGATCTTTTTGGGATCTACCGAGTTCGGGACCGAAAAACTGCGCTCGAACTTGCCGTAGGAACGCTCGACCCGGTGGTAGGTTTCGCCTTCGACGATCTCATCGAGGGTGCGTTCGCCTTTGAGGGTGAGCACACCGTTGTCGATGGTGACTTCGACATCCTCGGCCTTGAGCCCGGGAAGATCGGCGGCAATCACGATGCCGTCTTCACGCTCGAGGATGTTGACTGCGGGCGTCCACGCGCATGCCGCGGTCTCTTCCTCAGCCTGGCGGATGGTCTGACCCATGAACTCGCTAAAAAGTCGGTTGACGCCGGTGTTCCAGTTGACGGGACGGTTGATGGGCTGCCAACGAATCATGTTTCTCATATTTAGTGCCTCCTTATCAATTTCTCACGCAAGCGTAATGTAATACCTTAGTCGTATCTTGTCAAGTACCAAATTCAGATTTTTTAGTGCGTCATTATAAGATTTGACTCAACAGTAATTAATTTCAGTGCTTTACAGCGCTCTACCGAGCTTGATTCTGTCGACGAAGTTTCCGAGCGGTGCCAGGCACCATTTTCGTCGGACGAAAATGAGAGCCAGGCACGCGCCAATGAGCGCGCCGGTCCGCATGCCGTCGAAGACTCCGACCCGCGGTGTATCGGGGTCCCGCGGCCATCACACGCCACGCGGAAAACCGCGTCCCGACGGGGTGCCGGGTTTGACATTGTGCCGGATCGACCAACCGGCAACGCGTCACGCCCCGCACAATGTCATACCGGGCTCCCCCGGGAGGCACGATGAAGTCTGCTCTCCCGGCGCAGAAGTAGGCCGCCGGCGTGCCATCGGCGTGGTCGCAGCCCCTCCAATCAACCCACGTGCGACCACGCCGATGGCGCGACGCTGGGCCGCTGGGACGCCAATGCGTCACAGCGGCCCAGAAGGCCGGTGCCGAGAGCATGGTCCGGAACAACGGCAGCGACCGGGACAGTGGCCGTAATCCGTATCCGTGGGCGATAGAACTCACCCGCGTCGGTACACCACCATCGCCGGCGAGACGCCGGCGCTACAAACATCGCAGCGCCCTTTGTAACGCCCGCGTTTCGCGGACGACGGAACCAACCCGCATCGGCACTCCCTCGGGACGCGCGACGCGGACGCGGAGTATGATTGCCCAGTGACGACCAGCGCAACCCATTCCCCCGGACACGGCTTCGGCACCGCGCCGGTCTTTCTCGCCGCAATCAGCACCATCCTCGGCGCAGTCCTCTTTCTCCGGTTTGGCTACGCCGTCGCCAACGTCGGCCTCCTCGGTGCTTTCTTGATCATCCTCATCGGCCATGCGGTCACCGTTCCCACCGCGTTGGCCATTTCCGAGATCGCCACCAACCGGCGCGTCGAGGGCGGTGGTGAGTACTTCATCATCTCGCGCTCGTTTGGAACCACAATCGGCGCAACCATCGGCGTCGCGCTCTATCTCTCCCAGTCGATCTCCGTCGCCTTCTACTCCATCGCCTTCGCCGAGGCCTTTCGCCCGTTGGCGCCATGGCTCGAAAACCTGACCGGGCTGATCTTCGACCCGCGAATGATCTCGTTGCCATTTGTCGTGCTTCTGCTGGCGTTGATGGTCATCCGCGGCGCCGACGCCGGAGTCTTCGGGCTCTACCTCATCGCAGCAGTGCTCGCCGCCTCACTGCTGCTCTTCTTTCTCGGCCCCCCTATGGAGGACGCGCCACACGGAATCTCGCTGCTGACGAAAACTGCCGATGCTGATGGCTTCTTCGTGGTCTTCGCCATCGTTTTTCCGGCCTTCACCGGCATGACCGCCGGCGTCGGGCTCTCCGGCGACCTCGCCAATCCGCGAAAATCAATCCCACTCGGGACCCTCTCGGCGACCCTTGTAGGCATGGCCGTCTATATCCTCGTCGTCATCAAGCTCACGGCCTCTGCTTCTCCCGATGCGATGGCCGCGGACCAACTCATCATGGGCCGGATCGCCCTTTGGGGCCCGATCATCCCAATCGGCCTCGCCTGCGCCACGATCTCGTCCGCCGTCGGATCAGTGCTGGTGGCTCCACGGACGCTCCAGGCCATCGCCAACGACCGGGTGGTTCGCTGGCGATCCATCACCGAATTCCTCGGCCGCGGAACCGGCAGCGCCAACGAACCGCGCAACGCCACCATCATTACCGGTGTCATCGCCATCTCCTTCGTCGCTGCGGGCAATGTCGACTTCGTCGCCCGGATCATCTCCATGTTCTTCATGGTCACCTACGGATCCCTCTGCGCCATCTCCTTCCTCGAGCACTTCGCGGCCCGGCCGAGCTATCGTCCGACCTTCCACTCGCGTTGGTACCTGAGCCTTCTCGGCGCCGTCGGTTGTCTGCTGCTCATGTTCCAGATGGATCCGGTCTTCGCTCTGCTGGCGATCCTCGCCATCGCCCTGCTGTACCGTTTCATTCGAGCCTCGAGGACCGCCGGCGGCGACGATCTCGGGGCGATCTTCCGGGCGGTGATGGTCCAGGCCACCCGGCAGTTGCAGATCGGCCTCCAGAGCGTCGAAGCAGACTCGACGGCGGATCAGTGGCGGCCAAGCATCATCATGGTTGACGGCCGAACCTTCGATCGCGCTTCGCCGCTCCAACTGATGGCCTGGTTGTGCCACCGCCACGCCGTCGGGACCTATCTCCACTACATATCCGGGCTCCTCAATCCGGAGACGTTCAGCGAGTCAAAAAAGACCATGAAGAAGCTCGTCAAACTGGCGCACGATCGGGCCGGCGGGGTGTTTGTCGACACGATCATCAGTCCTTCGATGACCTCGGCCCTCGCCCAGAGCCTCCAGGTGCCCGGGATCTCGGGCATGGAGAACAACGTCGTTCTCTTCGAATTCTCCAAACACGACCCTCCCGAGGTCCTCCAAGAGGTCCACGACGGCAGTCTCTTCGCCGCCGCGACCGAGATGGACATTCTGGTGTTGCGCCACTCCGACGTCTTCTTCGGCAACCGCGACCGGATCCACATCTGGCTCACCTGGCACGATTACAAGAACGCGAGCCTGATGATTCTCCTCGCGTACATCCTTCTCGGCCATCCGGATTGGAGTCATGCCGAAATCGAGATTCTGGTCGCCGCGCCCGAGGAGCGCGCCGCCGGCGAGGAAGCCAAGATCGAAGAAACGCTGGCCACCGGACGGATTCCGGTCAGCCCGCGCAATGTCCGCGTATTTCCGACCGACGCCGACATCGACTTCAGTCAACTGGTGGCTGAGCACTCGACGACGGCCGATCTCGTGATCCTTGGATTCACGATGCCGCGGTTGAGCTCCAAAGGCGCCGAACTGCTCCAGCGTCACTCCGAACTGCAGGATGTGCTCTTTGTCTGCGCCGATACCCGGATGACCATCGACTAGTCAATTCTCAATTTTGAATTCTCAATTCTTAATTATCATCGCATAAGCCCCGATAGCGCTTGCGTCTGTGTGCAGGTGCGACGTTGCGATGTAATTCATCATTCATCATTCATCATTCAAAAAGGACGGATTCGATTCTCGAATCCGTCCTTGATATGATGAGTGGCTATGACTCGCGACCCTCATCACGCCGGTTCTTCTTCGAGACCGGCAGGGCTCTTCCACATCAAGAGCGGTCAGATCCTGGGCGATCTTCCCCGCGGGACCGCCGAGCGGGGCTACCACCTCTACCAGGAGAGACGGGTCATTCGGATCGTCTGGACCGGCGACGGCCTCGAATCCGAGATCTCGCAACCGGTCTGCAACGTCCGCATCACCGACACCGGAGGCCCATTCACAGGCTGCCGTTGCACCGTATGCGAGGACCAGGACGGTCCGTGCGCACACGCCGTCGCCACCCTTCTCCAGTGGCTCGATGTCCGGCCCACCATGCAACGGCTTGGCCCTGGCTCCGCCTGGCGGGCCAATTCCCGCCACCCATTCATCGCCCCCGGACGGGCGACCGCGGAACGCCTTGATCTGAGCCATCTCACCGGTCACGATCTTCGCTCCGCCCTCGAACTCCAACTCTCCCTGCAAAAGACCGGCGCCGCCACCGCCCGCGTCTCGGGCCACGAGGTCGAGATCCACATCATCCTGCCTTCCGGCGGCCGCCGCGTGGTGGTCTTCAGCGCCACCCTGCTGCCATCCGCCCTACCACTGCTCCGGTCGCTGCCGGGGATCAAGCTCTCCGGTGATCTCACCAGTCTCGAGCTCTCCGAAGCTCGACTTCACCCGGTTCTCATCTCGTCGTGGAACGAATCCGGCATCACCCTCGAACCCGGTTATCGTCTCGGCACCGGAAAGGTCCTGCGCGGCTCGGCTCTGGAAGGCCACATCTTCGGCCGCTGGGCGCGGATCGCAAATCACCTCTGCCGCGTCCTCGATCCGGCCACACCGCTCGTTCCCTTCCACCGTCGCGGCAAACAGGTTCTCAATGGAAACGATGCCCTCAGTTTTCTCAACCTCGACCACCCCCAGCTGCTGCAGCACCCGTGGTATCTCCCCCAGGGACAACTCGCCACATTCAGACAACCCATCGCGCCCAAACCGGTCTCGCTCGAGGCCGAGCTGACACCCAACGGCAGGGTCCGCATCCGCCCGGCGTTCAAGGCCGCCGGCGCCTCCCTCGATTGGGCCCAAGGCTACGAACTCCTCGACCAGGGCTTCACCCGGATCGGTGAAACCATTGTCAGGGCGCCCGATCTCAGTCTCTTCGAGGAGGCAGGTTTCAGGATTCCCAAGAGGGCACAAACCAAGGGGCTCCTGGGTACGAGGATCGCCTTGATCCGCCTGGTCGCCGAGACCGGTCTCCCGATCACCGGCGGCGACGACGGCCTCACCTCGCTCGCAGATCTCCTCCAGGGCCGATCGGCGCCGGAATGTCCCGACCCGCCCGGTCTCAGGTCCCGCCTCCGCCCATACCAGCGCGAAGGCGTGGCGTGGCTCTGGAATCGCTATCTCGCGGGAATCGGGGCACTCCTCGCCGACGACATGGGACTCGGGAAAACCCACCAGGTCATGGGTTTGCTCTGCCTGGTCCATCAAATCCGCCGATCCGAGGGGCTCCTGGTGGTCTGCCCTCGAGGGGTTCTCGAACATTGGCACACCCTGCTCCACCGGTATGCCCCCGATCTCGATGTCCATCTCTACCACGGGCCGGGCCGGTCGCTGGAGGGAATCGACGGCGGAGTGGTGGTGCTCACCACCTACGACATTCTCTTCCGTTCGGCTGACGAGCTTCAGGATCGGATCTGGGAGGTCGTGGTCTTCGACGAAGCCCAGCGCATCAAGAACTCCCGAACCAAGGCCGCCAGGGCGGCCCGGAAGATCCCCGCAGTCTTTCGTATCGCGCTCTCGGGCACCCCCCTTGAGAACCGCCTCACCGAACTCTGGTCGGTGGTCGATCTGATTCTCCCCGGTTATCTCGGGTCGGAACGAGACTTCCGGACCAAACACCGCAACCCGACGCACCATCAGCTCCACCTTCTTCGCCGTCGACTCTCGGTTCTCACCTTGAGGCGGATCAAGGACCAGGTCCTTGCCGATCTACCGGACAAGGTCGAGGACATCCGGTTCTGTCGGATGGCCAATAAACAGCGTGAGCTCTATGAGTCCATCCGCGAATTGGGATCGCAGGAGATCGCGAACCGGCTCTCGGACCCAACATCCACGGTCCCATATATGCACATCTTCGCGCTTCTCACGCGTCTCAAGCAGGTCTGCGACCACCCGGCTCTCGTCGAAGAGAGCCTCTCCTCGAGTGCTTTCTCGGGAAAGATCGATGTTTTTGACCAGATCCTCGACGAGGCCCTCGCCGGGGACTGCAGCGTGGTCGTCTTTTCGCAGTACGTCACCATGATCAAGTACCTCTCGGCCTATCTGGATCGACGACGGGTCCCGCACCTCAAGCTCACGGGGTCAACCGGAGACCGGGGACGCATCGTCCGCCGCTTCAACTCGGAACAACACGAGCGCGTCCTGCTCGCGAGCCTGCTTGCAGGAGGGGTTGGGATCGATCTCACCGGTGCGTCGGTGGTCATCCACTACGACCGGTGGTGGAATCCGGCCAAGGAAAATCAGGCAACCGACCGCGTCCATCGCATCGGCCAGAAGAAGTTTGTCCAGGTCTTCAAGCTGGTGACCCGTGACTCGGTCGAGGAGCGTATCGACGACCTCATTCGATCCAAACTCGAACTCATGGAAGCCGTTGTCACCCCGACCGAAGACGTTCTGCGCGCCTTTGACAGACATGAACTCGCAAATCTCCTCGGGATCAAGATCAACCAATGACACATCGAAATCAACCGGAGCGATCTCGGGGCTCGTGTTGTGGTAGGGTGCGATCAATGGTGTTATCGACATGACTCCCGACTATCTCCTCTGCCTTGAATGCGAAAGCCCGGTCTACGTCTTCGAGTGGAAAGACGGCATCACCAAGGAAGCAGTCTGCGAGATGTGCGGCAACGACGACGTCAGCCAGTTTGCCACCGAGGACGAGTACGAAGACCTCGCCATGGACAGCCGCTTCGATCGCAGCCAGCCGCACGCCTCCGACGACTAGGTCATCCTCAAATGGCGAAGCTGAGCTTTCTCTGGCACCTGCACCAGCCGTCGTATCGGACTGCTGACGGGGTGTCTCACGCACCGTGGGCGGCACTGCACGCCGGGGGCGCCTACCGCACCCTCGCCACCGCCATCATCGAGGCCGGCGGTCGCGGGCAGGTCGTCAATATCGTCCCGACCCTCCTCGAACAACTCATGGCCTATCGGGACGGCGCTGTCGAGGATCCCGTCATCGATGCGTTGACCACACCGGCCGGCGACCTCACCGAGGAGCAACGCGATTTGCTGGTCTCCTGGGGCTTTCACGTCACGTCCCGGCAGCTGAAACGATATCCGCGATTGGCCGAACTCGCCCGCCGCCGCGAGGTCTCCGGAGACAGACCCCGTCCCTCGGCGGCATTCGGTCCGGGAGACCTGCGCGACTTGCAGGTGCTTTTCGTGATGGCCCAGGCGGGGGAGCAGGCGTGGCGGGACGAAAGACTCAAGGGGCTGATGTCGCGGGGACGTGGTTTTTCGCCGGCGGACCACGCCACCGTGATTTCCTGGCTTCGGGCGCAACCGGGTGAACTCATCGACCTCTGGCAGCGGCTCGCCCTCCTCCCCGGTGTCGAGATCTCCACCAGCCCATACGCCCACCCGATCATGCCGCTGCTTGCCGACACCGATATTGTCGTCGACAGCTGGGCGCCCCACCCGGCCCCGGAGGTCCCTCCCTTCAAATATCCCGAGGACGCCGTCTGGCAACTCGAGCAGGGGCTGGGGCTGATGCGCTCCGCCGGTCTTCCTGTTCACGGATGCTGGCCGCCCGAGGGCTCGGTCTCCACCGAGGCGCTCGCCATCTACGCCGACGCCGGCGTCGAGTGGCTGGTCGCCGATGAAGGCATTCTGGAGAAAAGCCTTGGGATCGCGCTTCGCAACGACCACGCAACCCGGGCGGAACTCTACCGACCTTGGACCCTTGCCAAGTCGAGTCCGGTTCTTTTCTTCCGCGATCGCACCCTGTCCGACGCCATCGGCTTTCGCTACGGAAACTGGGATGACGAGGCTCGCGCCGCCCGATCGCTGGTCGACGAGCTCTCAGGCCTCGGTCGAACACTCCCGGAAGACGCCACCATTGTTCTCGCCCTCGATGGCGAGAACGCCTGGCTCCACTATCCCGACGGGGGAGGCCGCTTCCTCCGCGAACTCATGAGAGCCCTCTCGGAAACCGGAGACGAACTCCAACCCGAGACTCTCACGACGCTGGCCGAATCCTCGAAACCCGGAGTTCTGGACAACCTCCACCCGGGCTCATGGATCAACGGGGTCTTCGCCACGTGGATCGGGCACCCGGAGAAAACGGCGGCCTGGCGACTCCTGGCCGAGGTTCGCAGCGCCCTCGAGAAAAGCGGCACTCCCCATCCGCCGTCGCTGCTGGTGGCCGAAGCCTCGGACTGGTTCTGGTGGCTCGGCGACGACAACCCGACCGAACTGGCACCCCTCTACGACCAGATATTTCGCCGCCATCTCGCCGATGCATGCCGGCAGGCGGGCATCGAGCCACCACAAGCCATCGATCAACCGTTGAAGACGGTGAGCAGACGGGTTCAGGTTCCGGTTGCGATCAAGTGGAACCCGCCCCATCTCGACGGCCGCATCACGTCGTATTTCGAGTGGTGCCTCTCCACCCGGATCGAGATCGAAGGCAGACACCCGATCGAGGGGCTCTCTCTGTGGGGCGGCAAAGACCGGTTGTACCTGCTCATCGAGGGCACCCGAGCCATGAACGAGATCGCAGCCGATGTCGGACTGAGATTGCAGTTCGAACAAGAAGGCCTTCCCAAAACGACCATCGTCATTGACGGCGACGGCTGTCACGGATCCGGCGCAGGCTGTGTCGTCGGACGGGTCGCCGAACTTTCGCTCCAATGGGACAGTCGGTTTACCGCTCGTCTCGATGTCCGCTGCAACGACCACAGCGTCTTGGATGGAGCCATTCTCCTCCTCGAGCCCATCACCGTGGATGAAGAGCACGTATGAAAGACGAGGGGTGAGTCATGTCCGAACTCCGCTACTGCCCGATCAAGAACCGCTGGGCGATCATCGCTCCCGAACGGCGGCTCAGACCGCTTGAGTTCATGGTTCCCGAGCAAGGGGGGATGCCCCCTTCTCCCGATACCGACCCCTTCGCCCCCGGGAACGAGGATCAGACCACGCCCGAGATTTTTTCACTCCCGCCCATTGACAACGACAATCCAGCCCGGTGGCAGGTCAGGGTTTTCGCCAACAAGTTCCCCGCCCTGAGGGTCGAAGGCGAAGTCATCCGTGAAGGCGTTGGCCTCAACGACAGCGTCAGCGGTGTCGGCGCTCACGAAGTGATCGTCGAGTGCCCTGAATCGTCCCGCGAGATGGCGGATTTTTCCGTCAGCGAACTACTCCGGGTTCTCCAGGCATGGCGCGCCCGGATCATCGATCTTCGGCGGGACACCCGACTGCGTTATGTCCTGATTTTCAAGAACCAAGGATCCGAGGCCGGTGCTTCGGTGACCCATTCCCACTCCCAGCTCATCGCCACACCGATCATTCCCTCCGTGGTGGCCCAGGAACTCAATTCAGCTCGAGGACATTTCGGGCGCAAGGAACGCTGCCTCTTCTGCGATCTTGTCCATCAGGAGCTCGAACTCGGCGCCCGGGTGGCCATCGAGACCGACGCCTTTGTCGCTCTGAATCCCTATGCCTCGGCGCTGCCGTTCGAAACCTGGATCCTGCCGAGGCGCCACGGTCATGATTTCGCGACGGCCGATGACACCGAACTCCGAGGGTTGGCGGTGATCCTCCGCGATCTCCTGCGGCGAATCCGATTGCTGCTCGAGGATCCGCCATACAATCTCGTGCTCCACACCGCACCGAGCCCACACCCCAGACCCGGCCATCCCGACGACTGGTCAACGATCGAACACGATTTTCACTGGCACCTCGAACTGGTCCCGCGAATCAGCCGGCGGGCCGGTTTTGAATGGGGTTCCGGCTACACCATCAACCCAACCGCCCCGGAGGAGGCCGCCCGGCATCTGCAGGAGGCCGACCCGGACGGAATGACCGATCACGGGCGTCGCCACCGCTGAATCCACAGACGAGCAGCGGCAGCGGGTCGACTCATATTTTCGACACCCTCTGAAATGGTGCGGCTGCTTGACCGGATCTCGTCTCAACAGGGTTTGCCGGAGACCTTCTTGAGCAGCGCCCGAACCGGAGCGGCGTCGATCCCGCGCACCGGCATCGGGAGGGCCACCAACGTATAGCAGCCGGCCTCGACTCCATAGAGATTCAGCCCTTCGATCCACGTCATCCCGCGTCGGGCCAGGGTGTGGTGGGCCTCGAGTTCGGTCGAAGAGAACACATCCACCGATGGGGTGTCGATACCCAGGGTGGAAACGCCATGATCGGCCAACCAGTTCACCAATTCGGCCGAGGTTGCCGAAAAACCATCGACGATCGGCGAATCCACGTCGTGGCTGTCCGTCCGCAGGAGGATCTTCGGGTGCCGGGGGACCCAACCCAGGGGCAGATCCCTGCAACCGGCCGCACCGCACCCGGCGGGCAATCGCACGACCTCCGCCGGCCCGAGGAGCCGACCCAGGGGAATCTCATGAACCGCGATTCCGGTCGGGCCGAGGTGAAGGGGAGCATCGACGTGGGTGCCCACGTGACAGGTTGTGGCCACCGCCGAAACGAGGAGATCGCCGATCTTTTTCTGTCGGAGCTCGAAGCCCCGATCCCCCGGCCACACCGGAGTCTGGATGGTCAACGGCCGGCTGATATCGATCCAGCCGTCACCAAACGACTCATCGTCAGGAAAACTCTTGCTCATCCTCGAAGTCTTGAACCGTCTCGATGTGTTGCCGGACAAGGCTGACCAGTTCATGTTGGTCGGCGATGGGCTTGGCAACATAGTCGTTGGCGCCCGAAGAAAACAACAGGCGTTCCCGATCGCCCTTCATCGCATGCGCCGTGAGGAGGATCACGGGCAGTCCGACGCCTCCAGGAAGTGATCGAATCCTGCGGGTCAACTCGACGCCGTCGACCTTGGCGCCCCTCACCCGGGTGTTTTTCAATGAGACATCCATGAGCGCGGCGCTGATGGGGCGTGACGTCACGATCTCGAGGATCTCGTCCCCGTCATCGCTTCTGATGACGTCAAAACCGCCCAGGCGGGTGAGGATCGTCTCAACCAACAGGGCGTTGGCAGGGTCATCCTCCACCACGAGCACCGTGTCCGCCATGTCTCAGCCCTCCGAGCACCTATAAAAGTATCACGTCAGCGTTCCAGAAACGCTCCGATGTCGTTGCAGTTTACGATCTCGGCGGCGGTCGCGCCGGCTTTTCGCGCGACGTCGATGCCCCACCGGACGTTGTCGAGACCCTCGATGGAGTGGGCATCCGGATTGATGACGAGCTTGATACCCCTGTCCAACGCCCGGCGCGCCCACCGCCAGTCAAGGTCGAGGCGATAGGGGCTGGCGTTGATCTCCAGCGCGACTCCGTTTTCGGCACAGCCGTCGAGAATCCGTTCAAGATCCACCGGATATCCGGGTCGCGCCAGGAGAAGCCGGCCCGTGGGGTGGCCGAGAACCCGGCACGCCGGATGGCGTACCGCCGCCAGAATGCGCTCGGTCTGGGCCTCTTCGCTCAATCGGAACGACGAGTGAACCGAAGCGACCACATAGTCGAGACCCGCCTCGCAGCCCTCCGGGATGTCGAGCCGGCCGTCGGTCAGGATGTCGGCTTCCAGACCTTTGATGATGCGAATCCCAGGGTTGGCGGCATTCCAGGCGTCCGCCCTCGCCCACTGACTTCGCAGCCTCAGGGCATCGACCCCGTTGGCATAGAACGCCGCCGGCGAGTGATCGGCCACCCCGAAGAACACCCATCCCCGGTCCGCCGCTGCGGCCGCCATCTCCTCCAACGACGCCAGACCATCGGAGTCGGTGGTGTGGTTGTGGAGGACTCCCCGCAGATCGGCAACTTCGACAAGATCTGGGACCGCGCCGTGCACCGCCGCATCCAACCACCGCGAGTCTTCCCTCAACTCAGGCGGAACCCAACTCAGATCGAGTCCGGCGAAGACGGCCTGCTCATGGTCTCCAGCAAGAGCGCCTCCACAACGAGCTGACAGGGCTTCCACGAATCCATCGCTCCCGGTGGCACGAATCAGAGTTTCCCCGGCGCCACCCGGTGTGGTGAACCACAGCCGCAGAGGGAGACTGCCGTCGGGCCGGCAGAGCCAAGTTTCATCCTCGATCCTCTCGGCGCCCCCAAGAAAACCGGCCACCCGGCCGGCCTCGCCAGCCCCATCCATCGAGACGACAAAAGCAAGCTCTCCGATGGTCTCGCAACACCGCCGAAGTTCGCCTGCGGTCTCGACGGAGATCACCCCGTCAAGCCCTCGAAGCGTGTCACGGGCCGCCTCCGCCGCCATCCAGGCCTCGTGCAGAAGCCGCCGTTCATCGGCCCGGGCACGAAACACCACCTCCTCGAGCACCGCGGCCTGGCTGGCCGGTCCGAAGCCCTTGAGATCAATCAGACGATTTTCCCGGCACGCATACTCGAGTTCGCCCAGGCTCTCCACCCCGAGATCCCGCCACAGCGTTCGTACCTTCTTGGGGCCGAGTCCGCGCAGGCCCATGATCTCCCTGACGCCGGGAGGCACCCGCTCTTCAGCTTCGATCAAGGCCTGCGGCCGCCGGCCGGCTGCGAGATCCTCCAGCACGGCCGCGGTCCCCTTCCCGATTCCCTGAATATCGAGGATCTTTCCGGAGACCACGAGCTCCCCGAGGTCGCCGGAAACCGCCTCCACAGCCCGTGAAGCACCCGCGAAAGCCCGGACACGATACGGGTTTTCACCCGCGATTTCGAGCAGGCGGCCAATCTCCCTGAGGGTTCCCGCGGCTGATTTCCGATCCATTTCGGATTCCTCCAAACAGCTGATCGAAGGCCCCGAACGGGTTTCCATCTGCCGTGTCATGATATATTTCTCTCGATCAGATGGGCCTTCTGAAACGCTTCAAATCCAGTCTGACCTATCCCATCGCCGCGACGTTGGTGTTGGTGACGGTCCTACCGGTTGCACTATCCGGTTGGCTGTTTGCATCGTACAACCGCGAACACCTGACTACCGTCGAGAAACTCTATCTCAACCGTCAAGCGGTCTCCCTGGCCAACGAGGTGGATCACTTCTTCTCGAGCCGGAGAACCTACCTCGAAAGCACCGCCCGAGCACTCGCGGTTTCCAGTCCCGATGATGTCGCTTCGTTCGAGTCCTTTCTCGAGGAGATGGCGAACGAGGCTGGTCCGTCCTTCGCGTATCTTCAGATCCTCAATCGTGAAGGCGAAGGAAGCTATGTTTATGACCCCCTGCTCAAACCCCAGGAGGTCAGCCTGCTTTCTGACCTCGTTCGGTCCGCACAGGAGGGATCGCTGCTCGGCGAACCGGCTCCCGCCTACAGCCTCGAGTTGCCGGCCTCCAGATCGCCGTGGGCGATCCTGGTCTTTCCACTCGAGGCGCGTGACGGCGTCGCGTGGGGAAGCCTTGCGGGCGTTCTCGACTTCGCCGACTTCGAAGCCCGGTTCTCAGAGAACACGTTCAGCGGTTTCTACGTCAGCGTCATCGACGGCGGTGGGAAGGTGGTCCTGTGTTCGACACCATCGCTTCGCGGAGCCTCCCTCGCCGAGTCCCCCCTCATCCGAGACTTCCTGACCCATCCGCTTGCCCTGACCTCCACCTATACCAACCCGATGAACCCCGATGCCGGTGAGGTGCTCGGCTCCGCCGCTCCGGTCTCGTCGTTGGGCTGGGGCGTGCTCCTCGAACGATCCACATCCCTCGCCTTTGCCCCCGTCCGAGTAATGCAGCATCGGACCCTGATGGTGAGCGCCATCGCGGGGCTGGTTGCTCTCGGTCTCGGGTTTGTTCTCAGTCGCCACCTGGTCCGCCCGCTCCAGGACCTCGCCCACATTTCGAGCGAGATCTCCGAAGGTAAGTTCAGCGTTCGCTCCGAGGTTCACGGCGACGACGAGATCGCGCAGCTCGGGAGCAACTTCAACCACATGGCGGAGAACATCGAGTCGCTGGTCAGAAAACTCAAGCACGCTCTGCGCCAGAACCAGGAGTTGTTCCTCGAGACAATCCGCACTCTGGCCGCCGCCATTGACGCCAAGGATCCCTACACCAAGGGTCACTCGGAGCGCGTCAGCGCCTATTCCATGGCCATCGCCCGGCACCTCGGGCTCGGCTTCGACGACATTTTCCACATCCGCATCGCCGCCATCCTGCACGATGTGGGCAAACTCGGCATCAAGGACGGGATCCTCAACAAACCGGGCGGTCTGACCGACGAAGAGTACGAGATCATGCGCCGCCACCCGGCTATCGGGGCCCAGATCATGACCCCGATCAGCAAGCTCAAGACCATCATTCCCGGAATCCGCAATCACCACGAAACCTGGGACGGCAACGGCTATCCGGACAAACTCGCCGGGGAGCAGATTCCCATGGTGGCCAGAATCATCGGAGTCGCCGACACCTTTGACGCCATGACCACGCATCGACCGTACCAGAAGGCGATGTCCCTCAGTTACGTGACGGACAAGATGAAGGCCATGGCCGGCACTCGATTCGATCCCGAGGTCGTGGACGCATTCTCAGCCGCAGTCGATGCGGGAGATATCATGCCCCCGGAACCCTCACCCGAGGGGACAATTCTCGGGTCAACTCAGGAGGCCTCATGAACCGCCGGATCATCGTCATCGTTTCCTTCCTCGTCCTGGCACTGATGAGTGGCGGAACGGTTGTCAGTCTCGCGTCGCCATCGCCCGACCCTAAAAAGAACAAAAAGCAGGCAAAGACCGACCCGTTGCTTGCCCAATCGCTCATCCGCCAGGCCTATTCATTCATGCAACAGCAACGGTACGAAGAGGCTCTCGAGAGCTTCCGTCAGGCCGAAGAGGCAAACCCGGGCAACGCAACGATCTACAACATGATGGGGCTCTGCTATATGAGCACCGATCGGATCGACCAGGCTCTCGAGAACTTCGACACCGCCCTGCGGATGATCCCCGGTTTCACCGACGCGAGAAACAACCGCGGCACCGCCTACCTCGCCCTCGAGCAGTACCGTCTTGCCGAAGTCGATTTCATCGCCGTGCTTTCGGACTCCACCTATCCGCACCGGTGGAAGGTCTTCTACAACCTGGGTCTGACCTACCTGGGTCGTGGCCAGGTGGGGGCCGCAGAAGAGAACTTCACGAAGGCGATCACCGCGACGGTTCCGGTGTTCGAGGCCTATCTCCGACTCGCCGAAATTGCGGTTTCGCAAGGTCGCAACGACTCCGCCCTCGGCCTCCTCGAAGAAGCGCATTTCAAATTCCCCGAGCGGCTTGACGGGATTCTCGCCTATGGCCGATTGCTGGCCCACATGGGCCGTATGGAAGAGGCGCGACCTTATCTTCAGGACGTGGTCGCGTCCGATCCCGGATCGCAGCTCGCTGTCGAGGCGCGGGCGCTCCTCGCCAACCCCTGATGCCCTTCAATATCCTGCTCACCAACCTGATGGTGGACGTCCCGGAGGCGGTCGGCGCGATCTTCCTCGATGACGAAGGAGAGACCGTCGATTTCGTGACCCGCCACGGTGAGCCATTCGATCTCAAGGTCGAGGGAGCGGTACAGGGACTCTTTACCCGCCAACTGGATTCGACAGTCTCAAACGCCGGCATCGGCGATCTCGAGTATTTCGTGATCGAGGGAACCGAACTCGCCACGTTGACGCACGTCCTTCCCGATGGCTACTATGTGGTGCTCGTTGCGCGCAAGCCCGTCGCACGAGCACGGGCGCAGCATCATCTCCGAGAGACCGCAAAGATGATCGCCCGCGAACTCGAGTAACCGGCACCAACCGAATCCACGATTGCATCGAAACGACAGAAAACTCAAGCCGCCGCCAATGGCGGTCGACGGGACACGGGAGACACGATGGCGGGAACATTCCTGAAAAAACTCAAACGCGGCCTCTTCATGACGCACACCGAGTTCATCGAGAAGGTGGGCGAGACCTTCCAGCGAACAGGACCGGTGGAGCCCGAACACATCGACCGGCTCGAGGAAGCTCTCATCGCCGCCGATGCGGGTGTCACGCTTTCGGTCCGACTCGCCGATGAGATCCGAGCCGAGGTCAGAGCGAATCGGATCACCACAGCGGAGGACCTCCGTCCCGCCGTCCGCCAACGACTCCTAAAACTGCTCAACGATGCCGATACCGGACGTCAGGCGACGGGAGCCCGTCCGAAGATCACCCTCGTGGTCGGGGTCAACGGCACCGGCAAGACAACCACGGTCGCCAAGCTGGCACAACGGCGAATCGAGGCGGGCTCCTCGGTGGTTCTCGCCGCGGCGGACACCTTTCGCGCCGCCGCGGTGGAACAGCTCAAGGTCTGGGCCGACAGAGTCGGCGCGCCGGTTGTCCACCAACAGGAGGGCGCCGATCCCGCCGCCGTTGTCTACGACGCCATTGCCGCCGCAAAGTCGCGCGATATCGATGAGGTCCTGATCGATACAGCCGGGCGGCTCCACACCCGCGCCAACCTGATGAAAGAACTGGAAAAGGTCAAGGGAGTCGCAGGCCGTGAAGTGGACGGCGCACCGCACGAGGTTCTCCTCGTCCTCGACGCCACAACCGGGTCCAACGGCATCGCGCAGGCGCAGCAGTTCGGCGCAACCGCCGGCGTCGACGGCGTCGTCCTGACCAAACTCGACGGAACCGCGAAGGGCGGCGTGGTTCTCGCCATCGCCGAGAATCTCAAGCTGCCCGTCCGCTGGATCGGCGTCGGTGAGGGGATCGACGATCTTCTTCCCTTCGACCCCGAGGATTTCGTCGACTCGCTGCTCGATCTCAAAACGTGAATACTCGACGTTGAGGCCTGACCCTGATTCCGATACACTGGAAACATCTCGGATCAGGAACGGCTGGGTTGAATTCATCAAATTTTGAACATCGGGAAAACAGTCCTCGGGACTCGGAGGCGACGTCCTCCACTCCCGGACTGAACCCATCGGCCGGTGGAGAAACGCCCGTCGATCCTACCGACCTCCATTGGATGCGGCTGGCACTCGAGCTTGCCCGAAAGGGCCGATACGGTGCATCGCCGAATCCCATGGTCGGCGCAACTCTCATCGACGCCAACGGTTGTCTGATCGGCGAGGGCTACCACGAACGCTGCGGCGGACCCCACGCAGAGGTGAACGCGCTCGCCCAGGCAGAGGCCCGGGCCCGAGGTGGCACCATCTTTGTCACCCTGGAACCCTGCGCCCATCACGGTCGAACTCCACCCTGCGTCGACGCCATCATCGCTGCCGGAATCAAACGCGTGGTGGTCGCTGTCAACGATCCGAACCCGGTTGCGTCGGGCGGTCTCGACATCCTGCGGACGGTGGGAATCGAGGTCACCGAAGGGGTCGGTTCCGAGAGCGGACGCATCCTCAACCGGCGGTGGCTGCGGTGGGCGCACACTCAACGACCGTGGGTCAGCGCCAAAGCAGCTGTTTCCCTCGATGGCCGGATCGCCACCAGCACCGGTCACTCCAAGTGGATCACCGGCAGGGCGGCGCGGGATCGCGGACTCGAGTTGCGTGAGGAGCACGACGCCATTTGTGTCGGCATCGGCACGGTTCTCGCCGACAACCCGCGGTTGACCCGCCGCCTCGGTCTCAACCCTGGAGACGACTGGCATCGGGTGATCCTCGACTCGACCCTGCAGACCCCCAACAGCGCGACAGTGGTCGAGACCGACCCCGAGGCGACCATCATCGCCCACACTGCCGGAGCCACAGCATCCGACCGCGAGCGTCTCGAAGCGGCCGGGGTCGAGCTCGTGGAACTCCCCGGCGATGACGACGGCCGGATCGACACCGGCGCCCTGCTCGACTACCTGGGAAACCACGGGATCACATCCCTACTCGTTGAAGGGGGAGCCACCGTCCACGGTTCATTCTTCGATGCCGATCTCGTTGACGAGGTTTTCTTCTTTGTCGCTCCCCTCATCATCGGCGGACTCGCGCCGGCAGCCGTGGGCGGCCGCGGGGCAGCTGACCTCGATATGGCGCGTCGCTTCCACTACGAAGACGTATGCCAACACGGCGCCGATGTCGAACTCCACTGCGTACGACCGGAGGATGCGGATGTTCACGGGTCTGATTGAAACCGTCGGCACCGCCCGACGACTCGTGCGTTCCTCAGGCGGCGCCCGCCTCGAGATCGAGGCAAAGTGGCCCGACAATCTGATCCCCGAACAGGGCGACAGCATCGCCGTCAACGGCGCCTGCCTCACGGCGCTGAGTCCATCGACCGGCGCCTTTTCAGCCGATCTGTCACCGGAGACTCTAGACCGGACCCTCCTTGATGAGATTCAACCCGGACAGCCGGTCAATCTCGAGCGCGCTCTCAAACTCGGCGACCGGATCGGCGGCCATCTCGTCCAAGGCCACGTCGATGCCCATGTTCAGATCGTGGCGATCCACCCCGAGGGCGGTTTCCAACGCTGGCGTCTCTCCCTGCCGGCCACCCACGCTCACGAAGTTGCGTCCAAGGGCAGCGTGGCGCTCCACGGCGTCTCACTGACGGTGTCGGCACTCGGGCGGGACTGGTTCGAGGTGGCGCTCATTCCCGAAACCCTCGGTTCGACGACCCTGGGAAAACTCGCTGCAGGCGCACGCCTCCATCTCGAGACCGATGTGCTCGCCAAATACGTCGCCCGCCGCCTCGATGGTCCCGGAGATTCGCCATCGACCCCTTCCGCCATCAACGAGATGTTCGGAGGCGGCGGTGCGTAGGGTCGAACCGGCGTATCCGGATCTCTTTCCCGTGACCCACGTCCAACGACCGGGCTACCTGCCCGGATCCAAGGTCAGCCTCGACCCCATTAAACTCGGGATCGTCTGGGAGGACGCCCCGATGAGGATCCTCCCGGCGGAGGGATCGGTTCCCCGGGAAGCCGTGCGCGCCATGTCCTACGCCCGCGTCGCCCGGGAACGGAGCGATGTGCTGCACCGCGTCCTCGATCGCGGGGGCTCGGTTCTGCTCGTTCTCGATGATCCGGACATCACCCCTGAGGAACTCGGTCTCGGCGCCACCCCCGGGGATCTTCGGGTGAGCGCGCTGCTGCCGGTTCTCCCGTTCCCGCTCTCCGAAGGCCTCAAGATCCCCGCTGCCTGGACCGACTGGCGCTGGGGCGCGGTGCTCGGACTCTTTCCCTTCCCCGGAGCCGACGCCGAAGTCGAACGGCGGATCAAACAGCTCAAAAAGGACGGCGCCCGGTTTGCCGTCGCCGCGCCGCTCTTTCTGACTCCGAAAGACCGCCACCGGATTCTCGATGGCTGTGATGGGACCGGGGTCGCTGATGAGCTCGAGAATGCGCTCTTCCACGCCGATGTCGGTCGCGGTCTGCACGCCCTTGAACGCCGCGCTGGGGTCACTCTCCACGATGTGGGAATGGACCCCTTCATCCCGTGCATGATCCCCCAGGGCTACCAGGCCAATGCGGTGAGAACCGCCGCCGTCCTACGTCTCTGGGCGCGCCGGCTCGACCAATGCCACGAGGAGTCATCGTGGGGTTGGCGGCTGCGGCGCGCGGCCGCTGCCCTGGACCAGCTTCCCAACGACCCGGCCATCCTCGCCCTCGAGGACAACCTTCGGGTCATCCCGGGTTTTGACTCATGGGTCGAAAGTTTCACCCGCGCCCTCTGGTACGGCGGCGAGCCCCTCGAGTCGGCGTGGAAGCGTTGGTCGGGAGAAGACGGGAACGGCTGAGCGGCGCAGAGTCGTGACGAAGGAGCCAGGGTGTCCCGAGACTTCGTGCAGTGACCTACCGAACCTCAGCCACTTGTTGAAACGCAAAGACCGCGATGAGCGCAAAGGTGCGCTGCAAAGACGGCCACCCAGCTAGGAAGTCGTTCAATCCAAAAACCTCATGTCGACTTTCGTTGCGATGACTTTAGAAAATGGATCCTCTGCGATGGACTTGGCGATCTTTGCGGTCTTTGCGTTTCAAACAGTCCGCTGAAATCACACCAACCGAACCACGAAGTTGCTGATCGCCCCGGAAAAGAAGGACACAACTTACGACTTAGCTCCCCCGGGCCGGAAGAGCTGCCTCGATTCGGGTGTTGTCACAGTTGCGCGCAACAAATCAGGAGGAAAACATGTCTGAAAAAGTATTCAAGCAGATCACCGTGACCGGATGTTCGTCGGAGAGCTATGAGAAGGCCATCGAGGCGGCGGTCGAAAAGTCGTCCGAGAGTCTCCGTGGGCTCTCGTGGTTCCACGTCACCGAGTTTCGCGGTGGTATCCGCCCAGACGGAGGCATCGAGTACCAGGCGACGCTCAATGTCGCGTTCAAGGTCGACTAGTAATTTACAAACAGAACACGTGATTTGCGGCGACATCCTTGCAACCCGTTGCCGATCACGGTATTATCCGCCGCGCGTGGGGCCGTAGCTCAGTTGGGAGAGCGCAGCGTTCGCAATGCTGAGGTCGTGGGTTCGATCCCCATCGGCTCCACCAGAAACTTCGATTTCGCCGCCCTTCGGGCGGCATTTTTCGTTTCCGGTTCCGCAGATCGCTCTCTCGCTTTCACTTCTGGGGAGTCCCTGCCAGCTTGACGAGCAGGGGCTCCCCAGAAGTGAAAGCGACACAATCAACCGCCGCCCGGCGGCTGCGTCATCTGCATGCTGTCACGAATAGCCGAGTGAACGAACCATCCGTTCCGACACTACTTCCAGAGAAACTCGAAATAGTTCTTGTTTTGAGATCCGATCTCGTGTTAGATTGAGCAACAGTAGCAATTCACCCCACAATTCAACGTTCGGAGAAATGCGCAATGCGCAAGAAAGTGGATATTCATGTCCAGGGAATCTGTCCTCTCCGCCTGCCTGGTTCTTCTCGTCTCTGTCGGGATTCCTCCGCCCGTCGCTGAGGCAAACTCGCCTTGGGAGTCTGCATACCTCTTCCCTGTGGCTGCCTCGGCAAATGGTGCTGGTGGTACCGTCTGGAAAACCGAGCTTTGCCTGACCAACCCTTGGGAGCTGGCAATTGAAATCGTCGTCGGGACCGTCAACAGCGACCAACAACCGGTGTCGTTTCGATTAACCCTGAGTGGGGACGAGACTGAGTGCTTCAGCGATATTGTCGAAACGATGGGTCTCCCAGTGGGCCACAGCAACTTTCTGGCCGTCTTTTCTGAAGATGCATTGGAGTTCTTTGCCAGCTCGAGAATCTACAACACCTCCCTCAACGGGGAATATGGTCAGACCGTGGAGCCCGCCGGGGACAACAACCCCTTCGGCTTCATGCAACCCGGCGATCTTGCCGCCTTCACCGGAATCAAGAACTACGGCACTGCCGGCGGCGCGGGATACCGGACCAACCTCGGGATCTTCAATTTCTCCGACGACGAGATCGTTGTCGAGGTCGTCGAGTGCAAGAACCCATCTGTGTGCAAGTTTTACGAACTAGCCGTTCCTGCCCAGTCGACCGTCCAGAAACCCATGAGATCCAACGACTTCACCGAGGGGTATATCGCCGTGCTCACCCCTGACTACATCAGCGCCTATACCTCTACGGTCAACAACAAGTCGGGGGATGCCGTCTTCCAGGGGCACCGCATCGTTACCCTCTCTGCGTCGAAGGATGCCGGGCGGTTTTCCTCACAACTTGCCCCACTCCTCGAGCGGATCGAGGTCAACACCAAGTCCAACGGCAGCCGCCATGACTTCAAGTGGCATTTCGACCGGCTCAGGGAGAGGCTGTCCGCGGGCGAACACCGCAACCAGCCTGAATAGGCGCACCCGCGTTGATGTCGGGCGTTGCCACCTAGCAGAACTCTGTTCGCGACGAAGTCTGGGGCGCCCATCAAGCCGCCTGCCGATCGGCGTTCGTGCGCCGTTGGTAGAAGGTTGTGTCAAAGCAAACGGCTCCGGCCATGGCCGGGCAGAAAGGGGGAGACATGAAAGCTCTGTGGTTGGGAATCGTGGTCATGCTGTTGTGCGGAGTTCCGGTGTGGGGTCAGCAGGATGTGGTTTTCTACGACGATCTCGAGACGGGTGACACGGCGGGATGGTGGGCGCCGGCGCGGGTGGGAGCGACGGGTCAGGTGACGTGCTACGACGACTTCCTCGGGACGCCGATCGCATGTGCAGGCACGGGGCAGGATGGCGACCTCCTTCCTGGTGTCGGGTGGCCGAATCCGCGTTTCGTGGACAACGGCGACGGTACGGTGACGGACATGTTGACGGGGCTGTTTTGGTTGAAGAACGCGAACTGCTTCGGCACGAGGAACTGGACCGCCGCCTTGGCCGACGCCAACACATTGGCCAGCGGGGCGTGCGGACTGTCGGACGGGTCGGTTGCGGGGCGGTGGCGGTTGCCGAGCCGCTTCGAGTTGGAGAGCCTGCTGGATCTGGAGTACTACGGCCCGGGCTTGTCGAACGCGGCGGGCTCCGGTCAGTGGACGGAGGGCGACGCATTCTCCGGGGTCCAGTCCGAGAGATACTGGTCGTCAACGACCTTTCTCGGCACCACTGCGTTGGCGTGGAACGTGCATTTCACCAACAGCGGTCTTTACGCTGACTTCAAGACTGACAGCTTCTATGTCTGGCCGGTGCGAAACGGACAATGAGTCCTTTGGCGCATGTGGCGTTTGTGGGGAGGCGGGAATGGGTGAACCATCTGCCCCCCTTCTTCTTCTCGTTTCTGGTTCCGCTGATGGCTCTCTCAGCTCCGAAGGTCAGCGCCGGTCACGGTCTGTGGCGGCGGTGACCGCCTGATCTGACGAGGGGTTGGCGGCCCGACCCGATCTCGGGAACAAAGGCGAAACTCTGCAGGTCCGTTGGTTGATTCACCCACGCGTCTGGAGGCAACGGCGCATTGAGCCGCTCCGACACGCCGGGATTCACGACTCTTGAGAGAAACAACTCAACCACCCCGGTCACGTCATCATAGGCCTGATAGACCACCTCTGAACTGTCGGGACTCCACCTCAGCCAATCACGGAACGTGATCGGCAGCTTGTTCGAATGCGGGGGTGAAAGGCGGACCGGGACGTTCTGGGACGTCGTGTCGATCACATAGACGCCCTCACCCAGACTGGCCTCGTCCCCGGCAAACGCGATGTATCGGCCATCCGGGCTCAAGACTTGCCAGCTGCCGGTAATCGAGCCGCCAAAATCTCGAGTCAATTGTGTGGCCTGGCCAGGACTCGCAAGGTCCACCATATACAAATCGAGAACCTTCCCATTTCGATTGCGTGTCGCGTAAAAGACTCTCGCATCGTCCGGCGATGGGCCAATGAGCCAAACCTCGTACTCATTCCTCAACGGCGCACTCAGTTTCACGGCAGTGCCCGGCGTAGCGAATTCCGTCAGATACAGCTCGCGACCCAGCGCGCCGGTTGTCGCGCCATATACCAACGCTGTGCCGGCCTTGATCAGAGCGAATCTCCACGTTTGGCCGTTGCTCACCAAAGGCAGATTGATTTTCGTGGTATTGCCGGGATGAGTCAGATCAGCCAGATACAACTCCGGCAAACCGGGTGTGTCCTGATCGGCCCGATAGACGACTCCGGTTCCGTCCGACGTGATCAGGAATGGCTGCACGTAGTCCACGTTACCGCCGTTTGCCAAAGCTCCGTTGAGCTTGGTGGGATGGCCGGGATTGTCAAGATCCACGACATACAATTCCATCCTGAATCGAACGTCCTGCTCGGCAAGATAAACGACCGACAGATTATCGGGTGTAAAACCAACCCGGGCTCGGTCTACATAGCCACCTCCCGGCAATGTGCGATTCAGTTGTGATGTCTGATCCGGATCGGCCAGATCAACGAAAAACAAATCCGGACCCGAATAGTCCTGGCCATACGCCACATACGCCATCTTTGTCCCGTCCGGACTGAATACCCCGCGAGATTCACGCATGTTGGTCAGTTGCCCTAGTCGCAGCGAGACGCCGGGGCGGTCAATCTCGACGAGATACAGATCGCTCTCACCGGGGGTGTCCTGATCACCCGAGTAAACAGCCCGCGTGCCGTCAGGGCTGATTTCAAACGGCCAGACGCCATTGGCAAAGCCGGCTTCTTCATTCAGCTTGGTTGCGTCGCCGGGACTGTCCGTGTCAACGATGTACAACTGGCTGACCCCAACAGGATCTTCGGCGAGATAGATGACTTCCGCCGAATTGACGACGAGCGGGCATGCCAGTGCAGCCGCGACGACAAACGTCGGTAGCCAGCTCCGGCGGTGTGTTCCGTTTCTCACGCAGCGATAGCGGTGCATACTCCTCCTTCTCAGAACAGCAGTACTAAAAGTTCGATAAGTTTCTGATTTCATTAGAGTTTACCACAGCCCAAGAGCCCTGTCGCCAACCTCCTGTCAGGGCCGGAATTCAGGGATCTTGGAGAATCGACCGGGCTACAATGGCCCCCGTTCATCATGGACTCCTTCACCACCACCGCCGTGGCCACCTTGCTGGCGATCCTCAAGATCTTCTTGGTGGTCTTTCTGGCGGGTTTTCTCGTTCGGCGGAAGATTCTGACGAACGACATGGTGACGGCACTGACCAAGGCGACCATCGTCCTCTTCCTCCCGTGTCTGATCCTCGACAAGATTCTGACCAACCTTTCGCCGGCCGATTTCCCACTGTGGTGGACCCTGCCGTTGGTGAGCATCGTCATGGCCCTGGCGGGTCTCGCTTTGGCCGCAGGGGTCTTCTTCCGCGAGCTGCCCGAGAAGCGCAGCATGCTCGCCGTCGCGAGCATGCAGAATGCGGGATATCTCATTCTCCCGATCGGCGCCGCGCTCTACCCGGATCAATTCGACGATTTCGCTCTTTACGTCTCACTCTTCATCGTCGGGTTCAACCCGATCTTGTGGAGCATCGGGAAGTTCCTCGCCACCAACGGCTCACCGCGGCCGGCGGATTGGCGGGGGTTGCTGAATCCGCCCCTCGTCGCCTGCCTCTCCTCGATTGCGTTGGTTCTGACCGGGGTGAGTCGGTTGATCCCGGCGCCGGTGCTGGAGACCGTCGAGCTGGTGGGTCAGGGAGCGGTCCCCGTGGCGACGGTGGTCCTCGGGGCAATGCTCGGCGGGATGAGCCTCAACCTCCGGCCCCATCTCTGGGACGCCGCCCGCGCCATGACGGTGAAGTACGGTCTGCTTCCTGCGCTGACGGTTGCGGTGCTCTCCGCCACCGATATCGGCGTAACGAATCCCCTGCTCGCCCGGTTCCTGGTGCTACAGGCAGCTTCGGCCCCCGCCGTCGGTCTCATCCTCCAGGTGCGAGCCTACGGTGGCGACGAGCAGAAGGTCGGCGCCGTCATGCTGCTGAGTTACATCCTGGCCGTCTTCAGCATGCCGGTGTGGCTCGCGGTGTGGGAGATGGTTGCGGGCTGAGCTCGCAGCGCGATCCTGGATGCTGGATAGGATCTCAACGGCAGCGTGAGGCTGTCCTTGACGCGGACCCGGGCGCTGCCCTCATCGCCGGCCTTCTGGGACGCTGTGACGCTTTGGCGTCCCAGCGTCCCAGCGTCGCACCGTCGGCGTGGTCGCACGTGGGTTGATTGGAAGGGCTGCGACCACGCCGATGGAGCGCCGGCGGCCTGCCTCGTAGCCGGGAGAGCAGACCGCATCGCGCCTCCCGGGGGAGCCCGGCATGGACCTTGTGCGGGGCGCGACACGCCGCCGTGGCGTTCCTCCGGCACAAAGCCATGCCCGGCACCCCGATGGGGCGTGGTTTTCCGCGGGTCCTGGTCGGCTTTGGCCCCGGTCGCTGTCCCCATCGCCGACGAGACGTCGGCGCTACAAATCCGACCCGGCGATGTCTTTGCGTCCTTGGCGTCTTGGCGGTTCAATCGAGCGATGGCTGCGACGGATCTGTGTCCATCTGCGTTATCCGCGGTTTCTCCGTGCGATGGGCGCAGCCCCGAGAATCGCGCTACGCGCTCTCGCCCCCACCCTCCCGATACAAATGCACATCGCGCTGTGGGAACGGGATCGAGATCTTCTCGGCGTCGAAACGGATCTTGACCTCGCGGGTGATGTCCCAGTAGACATCCCAGTAGTCATCGGTCTTGACCCATGGCCGGACGACGAAATCCACCGACGACTCGCCGAGGTTATGCAGCCTGACCACGGGCTCGGGGTCGTCGAGGACCTGATCGTGGGCCTCGACGATCTCGGCCAGCACCCGCTCGGCGTGTGGGATGTCGTCGGCGTAACCGATGCCGAAAACCATATCGATGCGGCGCTCGGTCTGGGCGGTCACATTCTTGATGACATTGCCCCAAATCATCGAGTTGGGGATCACCAGGGTCTGGTGGTCCACGGTGAGAATCGTCGTCGAAACCAGGGTCATGTTCTCGACTTTTCCCATGGCACCCGCGGTCTCGATGAGATCGCCCACGTCATAAGGCCGGTACAGCAGAATCATCATGCCCGACGCGAAGTTCGACAGGGTGTCCTGGAGGGCGAAACCAATAATGAATCCCGCCACACCGAGGCCGGCGAGCAGCGGCGCCACCTGAAAACCGAGTTGGGACAGCGCCACCAGTACACCGAAAATCATTACGACACTGCCGGTGACCGACAACGCGGTCCGCTCGAGAAGCACCGACACCTGGAGGTTCGACCGGTTGATCGCCTTGCGGACAACCTTGCGCGCGACTCTCGAGAGAATCCTGAAGACAAAGATGATGACGAGAAAGAGGACAACCTTGAGGATCATGCTCGGCCCGTTCGCGGTGATCCACTCCATGGTTGATTGGCCCCAACCCCTCACGAGGCCACCGATGACCTCCCGGCTGAAAAGTCCCGTAGTGATCTCGCCCGTGACCTGGAAGAGCAGTTGTTGATAGTCGGCGGTGTCGAGCCCAAGTGCGTCCATCATGTGAGTTGTGGTGGTCAACCGGGCGACGAACCGGTCCAGATCTGCAGTGAGATGATCGGATTCGGTGGTGAACTCGGCGTTCGATGGATCCACCTTGAGCCTTCTTTTGACCTCGGTGATCCGTTCCTGGGTCAACATGATTCGACCGGCGACGAGTTCAGCGCGGTCAGTCAGATGCTGCACCAGGAACTCGCGCTCGGTCTCGATGTCGATGCTGAACTCTTCCATCGTCCAGGTATGCTTCAGAAGCAGATCGAGGGTTCGGTCAAGCCAATCGTTGGCGACAATCACCGCCCGCTGGGTCGTCTCGAACTCCTCAGCCGACGCATCTTCGGGAGGCGAACGCAACGTCTCGAGCTCAGCCTGGGTGTCGGTGATCGACCGCCGGAGCACCTGGGATGTCCGTTGCAGGGTCGCGCTCAGCCCGGTCCGATCATCGGACACATCCAGGCCGGCCGCCTCACGTTCGACCACGTTCGCCACGAGCGCTTCGAGATCGGCCATGTACTCGTCGACGACCTCGTAACCACGTTCCCTGAGCGCTTTTTGGTCGTCTCCCGTTGCCGCGTCGATCTGATCGCGGAGGCGGCCCAGCTCTGATTCCTTGTCGGCGATGGCCAACTTGAGATCAGTCGCGCCGGCCTCGAGTTCCGAACTCGATTCAACCGCCGCCGCGGGATCTTCCTGAGCGTGGAGACCGGGCAACAACATGAGGCCGGAGACCAGGATAACGGATAGTATGACGAACCGACGGGACAGTTTCCTCATTGTTCTTCTCCACGAAAAAAGTCGAGCAAGGCTAGCACGGGTTCCCGGATCGAAACTGATCGGCCGCGATTGCTCAACACGATCGTCCATGGGCCGATTCCCCACCGCTCGCGGAATCCGCATCCCCTCGTTCTGGTTATTGCCAGAGAGGGCAAGCTGCCCTAAGCTCGCCATGGGTGCGCACCGATCATCGCGACGGTGACGCAGAAGGCCCACGAAGACGAACACACGGACTTGATCCAAAGGACAGGTACCGAAATGAAGAAACCCACCTACGGGCTCATCGGCCGCGGCCGCGTGGCCCTGCACATGGCCCACTATCTCGGCCTCGAGAAACGCAGCGTTGTGCAGTGGCACCGCGCGCTTGACACCGATCCGGCAAGAGCGCTCCACGATGCCGATGTGATCCTACTGGCCATCAGCGACGACGCCATCGAGCCGTTTCTGGATGGACACCCGGAGTTCCGTACTCGGCCGGTCGTTCATTTTTCGGGTTCCCTGGTGATTGACAAGGTTCCCGGCCTCCACCCGCTCATGACCTTTGGTCCCGGGCTCTACGACCACGAGTTCTACCGCGCGATTCCCTTTGTCACCGAGCGCGACCGAGCCGGATTCGATGAGATCTTCCCGGGTCTTCACAATCCGTCGTGGCCCATTGCCGGCAAGGACAAATCCCTCTACCACGCCCTCTGCGTCCTCGCCGGAAACTCCACGACCATCCTCTGGACCAAGGCCATGGAGGACTTCGAGTCCAGACTCGGGCTTCCCCGGAACATCCTCCGGCCGTTCCTCCTGCGGACGGCAGCCAACAGCCTCGATCAGGGCCGGAATGCACTGACCGGGTCACTGGCCCGAAACGACCGCGGCACCATCGCCCGAGACCTCGAGGGCCTCGCCGGCGATCCGTTCAGAGAGGTCTATCTCGCCATCGCCACCGCATTCGCCGCAGCAAGGGCGGAGTCGTGAAGATCCAGGATTTCGCCAGCAAAAAGCGGGCCGGCGTGCCCATCTCCATGGTCACGTGTTATGACGCCTGGAGCGCGGGCCTCATCGCCGAAACCGACATCGACTGCATCCTCGTCGGAGACAGCCTGGCCATGGTCGTCTATGGCCACGACACAACCCTGCCGGTGGAGATCGACACCATGGCGGCCCACACCGCCGCGGTCCGGCGCGGCGCCCCGGACACCTTCGTCATCGGCGACATGCCGTTCCTCTCGTACCGCCGGGGCTTGGACTCCGCCATGGACAACGTCGCCAAACTCATGCGGGCGGGAGCCCAGGCCATCAAGCTCGAGGGCGCCGCGGGCAACACCGAACTCATCCGCCACCTGGTCGAGTCCGGGGTGCCGGTCATGGGTCACCTCGGCCTCACCCCCCAGTCGGTTCACCAGCTCGGCGGCTTCAAGGTCCAGGCGCGGGGCGAGGAGGCGGCGGCCGCCCTCGTCGAGCAGGCCGTCGAACTCGAGCGGGTCGGTTGTTTCGCCCTCGTCCTCGAGGCGGTGCCGGGGGCCGTCGCCGCCAAGGTCACCTCGACCCTCGAAATCCCCACCATCGGCATCGGCGCGGGCCGCCACGTCGACGGCCAGGTCCTCGTTCTGCAGGATCTCCTGGGCGTGACAACCGCCTTCCGCCCCAAATTCGTCCGCACCTGGCTCGACGGATCGACCCTGATCCGCGATGCGCTTCAGGCCTATCACCGGGATGTCACCGACGGGAGTTTTCCAAACGGCGAGGAGAGCTACGAATGATCAACGTCATCGATGCAATCGACGAGACCCGCCTGCGGCTGGCCGAGTTTCGCCGCCATGGCTTCAGCATCGGATTCGTACCCACCATGGGCGCTCTCCACGCCGGCCACCTCAGCCTCATCGAGATGGCGCGCTCGGAGAACGACCGTGTCGTCGTCTCGATCTTCGTCAACCCGACCCAGTACGACGACCCTGAAGATCTCGAATGCTATCCGCGCACCCTCGCCGCTGACACTCAACGTGCGGAATCGGCAGGGGCGGATCTCATCTTCAACCCCAAGGCCGAGGACATCTATCACGATGACTATCGATTTCGGGTCACCGAAACCGGTTTTTCCCGCGAACTCGAGGGCGCCCACCGCGAAGGACACTTCGACGGCGTCCTCACCGTGGTGCTCAAACTGCTCAATATCGTTCAGGCCGACCGCGCCTACTTCGGTGAGAAGGACTGGCAGCAGCTCGAGCTCGTCCGCGATATGGCGGCGGCCTACTTCCACCCAACCGAGATCGTCGCCTGTCCCATCATCCGTGAACCGGACGGTCTTGCCATGAGCTCACGCAACATCCATCTGAGCGCGGAAGAGCGGGAGCTTGCGCCCGAATTTCACCGGATTCTCCGAACCGGTGCTCCAACCGAAGACATGCACCGGCAACTCGTCGATGCCGGTTTCGGAGTCGACTATGTCGCAAAGCGCGGTGATCGGATTCTCGGCGCCGTACGGATCGGGAAAGTGAGGCTCATCGACAATGTCAGAAGCTAAATCGCGGATCGCGTTGCAGGTCACCGGTTCCATCGCCGCGTTCAAGGCGGCCACGTTGGCATCGCTCCTCGTCGAGGCGGGATCAGAGGTGCAGGTCATCGTGAGCGAAGGCGCCCGCTACTTCATCGGTGAGTCAACTTTCGAAGGCCTCACCGGCCGGACGGTGCTCAGCAACGTCTTCGAGCGCGGGCGCGCCCACGACCACATCAATCTCGCGGATTGGGCGGATCTGCTCCTGCTCTACCCGGCATCGGCCAATCACATCAACCGTCTTCGCGCCGGTCTCGCCGATGATCTCCTGGGCTGTCTCTTCCTGGCAAACAATTTCCGCAAGCCCTACTGGATCGCGCCCGCCATGAACAGCAACATGCTCGCCCACCCGGCGGTGACGGACGCTCTGAGGGTCCTGGAAGGCTGGGGCTGTCGGATCCTGCCCACCGGCGAAGGGCGCCTGGCCTGCGGCGAAGTCGGTTACGGCCGTCTCCTCGAGCCCGAGAAAGCGGCGGATCTGATTTTCGAGGAGCTCGGATGAGGATTCTCGTCACCGCCGGAGGGACCGAGGAACCGGTGGACGGCGTCCGTCGCTTGACCAACACCTCCACCGGAGCTACCGGCGGCGTGCTCGCCCGGACCTTTGCCGAACACGGCGCCGAGGTGCTGCTTCTCCACGCAGCACGGGCGCCGCTCGACTCCGTCGCGGTCGAGCGGGACACTTTCGTCACCTTTACAGATTTAGAAAACGCACTCCGTCGGCATCTCGGCGCAGGTGACTGGGACGCCGTCGTACACCTCGCCGCGGTGTCGGACTATTCCATCGCCTCAATCAAGGTTGACGGCCGCTCGGTGCCGCACGGAAACCAGGGCAAGATCAGTAGCGGCCACGAGGTTGTCATCCGTCTGACACCCAATCCAAAACTCATTGACAACCTCAAGTCCTGGTCGCGGAACCGAATGATCCGGGTCATCGGCTTCAAGCTCACCAATGATCCGGATCCGGAGATCCGCGCAACTCGAGTCCGCGCGTTGTTGGATCGCAGCGCCATCGATTTCGCGGTCCTCAACGATCTGGGAGAGATGGCGGCCGACCATCACCAGGCGGAGATTTGGGGCCGGCGGGGGCCGCTGGTTCAAACCGCGACGAAAGAGGAACTCGCCGAGGCGCTCTGGGCTCTCCTCACCACCCCGCACGAGCCAGGACCTTTCGCCGATCTGCTCGCCAATAAGTTCCCGGAGGTCAATCCATGATGATCGAAATGCTGAAATCCAAAATCCACCGCGCCACCGTCACCGGCGCCGAACTCGACTACACCGGCTCGGTATCCATCGACCCGGCGCTCTGCGAGGCCGTCGGTCTCCGTGAGTTCGAGAAGGTCGACGTGTTGGACATCGACAACGGCGCCCGCCTCACGACCTATGTCATCCTCGGTTCACCGGGCGAGGTCTGCGTCAACGGCGCCGCCGCTCGATTGGTTCACAGTGGCGATCGAGTGATCATCTGCGCTTACGCCCAGCTCGACCAGGTCGAGGCCGAGAGCTTCCGGCCGAGGATCGTGCTGGTCGACGAAATAAACTCGATCGTCGAACGGTTCGGTTGATCAGATAGAATGACCGGAACCAATATCGGCATAACATCAATCAAGGAGACCACCGTGAGAAAACTGATGACCGTTCTGATGATCTGCTCCGCCGTCATTCTGTTCACCGCCTCACCCGCCCTCGCCGAAGATGATCCGACCTCGCAAGAGCTCAAGGAAGAGTCAAAACGCGTCAAGATCGACGAGGTCGCCGAAGAGACCCTGCAGGAGCTCTTCGCCAAGAACGCCAACGCCAAGAGCCTGTATGACAAGGCCATCGGGTGGGCGGTCTTCGACA
>CAVWAW010000021.1:0-188636 GCA_963753035.1 uncultured Acidobacteriota bacterium
TGTGATTACATTGTAATTATGAAAACGAACCTCGTGAGAATCGGCAACAGCCGCGGGATTCGGATCCCGAAACCCGTCATCGAGCAATGCGGTTTCGGTGACGAGGTGGAGTTGGAGGTGCAGAACAACGAGCTCGTCATTCGATCGTCGAACCGCACGCGCGAAGGGTGGAGCGCCGCGTTCGCTCAGATGGGCGAGGTACGGGGACGACGAGCTGCTCGACCGGGTCGCCGAAACTCCGAGCGAGTGGGACGAAGAGGAGTGGGAGTGGTGACGAGACGCTTTGACGTGTTTCTCATCTCACTCAATCCAACGCGCGGTAGTGAGATCCGCAAGACGCGGCCCTGCCTCATCATTTCGCCCGACGAGATGAATGACCACATCAGCACTGTGATTGTCGCGCCGATGACCACGAAGGGGAGGCCATACCCGACCCGCGTGCCCTGCACCTTCCAAGGCAAGCGCGGCCAGATCGTCCTCGACCAGATCCGAACCGTGGACAAGACACGCCTCGTCCGCCGTCTCGGAACGATCTCCGATGCCGCCCAAACCAAGGTGCTGGACGCCCTGCAGGAGCTCTTCGCGCGGTAGCCTGCCGGTCTCAGGGATGACTCGTAATGGCGATGATGGTGATGGCGCCGCTTTCGGGCCCATAGATCCAGAAGATCCGGTAGGCGGCCGGGGTATTGCTCTCGGCGTAGGCCTCGAAGACCTCCTCACCCTTGGGGCCTCGGAGAGAAGAGAACTTGTGCGTGTTGAGGCTCGGGTGCCTTGGATTTGTTTCGAGCAGGCCCAGCGCCTTGCGAACGGCTTTGAGTCTCTTGGAGAGACCCTTGTCAACCTCCAGGCCGTCGAGGTTTTTGGCGGCTTCCCGGGTGAATAGAACTCGAAATCGCATCAGTCGTCGGGTTCATCACCGTACTGGGCGAAACTGCCGCGATCAGCAACACGCCCCTGGGCGGCGTCAACCAATCCACGCCTGACCGATTCTCTCGCATCGGGGTTGTCGAACAGCCATTTCTCCTTAGCCGGAATCTCGGCGAAGGGTTCCAGCACGATTCTCTGACGGTCGTCGATGGAGACACGAAAGCTACTGATGCCCCGGGCAAGCTTGCCCAGACAGATACGTCCTTTTGAATCCGGCCGAAGTACTTTCTCCGAGAGCATGATCACCTCCACCTGACAAGATAGTACGTGTGTGGGAAATTATCAATGTGGGAAAATAGCAAAGTGGTCCAGACTCTGCGCTCATCTCGGCCGTGGATGAGTCGCGGGTCATGATTGGCCCGCCTATAGATTGAGGAATCAGCCTGTGGCTCTGTGCCTCTGTGGTTGAAGCTCAGGCGCTCATGCCGGCGGTGGAGCGGCCGCGGTCTCCTCGAACTGCTGGAGCACCTTCGGTTTGAAGCGCTGCTTCTCGAAGCCTAGCTTCTCGTAGGGGATCCCCTGGGCGAGGGCGAGGAGCTGGAAGTAGTAGACCGCGGGGGTGTGGTAGTCCTCGTCAAAGAGCTTGGCGATCTTCATCTGACCGTGGTCGAACTGGCCGAAGCATGTTGGGCAGATCATCCCCAGAACATCGGCCTCCTCGTCGTGCACGCTGCCGAGGAGGTCGTGCATCATGTTGTTGGGAATGTCCTCGTTCTGGCACGCCTTGCCGCAGCACAGATACCAGTTTCGGTGGCGGACGGGGTCGGCGCCGAGGGCGCGGATCAGGTTTTCCAGCACGCTCGGATCATCGGGGTTGTCGACGTTCATGATCCGCGACGGTTTGAGCAGATGGCAGCCATAGTGAATGGCGACCTTGAGGCCCTTGAGCGGATGGGTCACCGAGTTCCTGATGGTCTCGTAGCCCGCCTCGTCACGGACGACCGTGGCGATGTGGCGCACTTTGCTCGTTCCCTTGTAGGTCCGGCCGATCTTCGCCAGCCGCTCGTTGACCTGCGCTTTGAGCTCGGGCTCGTCGGCGAGCATGTGGTAGGTTTCCGACAAGGTAGCGGTACAGCCCGAGCAGTTGGTGACGACGTCGACGCCGAGATCCTCGGCAAGGCAGAGGTTGCGGGCCGCCACCGCCAGCCATGAGAGCTTGTCCTTGCTCTTGAAGTAGATCGGATCGGGGCAACACGAGGCGCCATCGAGATCGACGAGTTCGATATCGAGCTTGGGCAGCGTGGCACGGATGGCGAACTCCATGGCTGGATGACGCGCCGGGATCAGACACCCGGGGAAGAACGCGAAGCGTTTCATGTGGCCTCCCCTTCCGGCGCCGAATCGAGCAAGGCCTGGATCTCGTCCATGGGCACTTCGCCCAAGGGCTTCAGACCGAATTTGGCCCGTTGCTTGTCGATGGCCGGGCTGTAGGGCACAGTGCGGCCGGTGGTTTCAAAGGTGTTGATGACCTTGTTGACCACATCGGGCGCATCTCCCCGGGCTGCAAGCATATTCTTCAACGAGATAATGATCTCGACCGGTTTAACCTGCTGCGGACAGCGCTCGTGGCAGGCGTAGCAGTTGGTGCACTCCCAGATCACCGACTCGTCGCCGAGGAGTTCGTCCTCGAGCCCGTAGAGCACCTTGAGCATGATTTCGCGGGGGTTGAACTCCTCGGAATACGTCGTGGCCGGACAATCACCGACGCAGGCGCCGCACTGGTAACAGAAGTTGGCCAAATCGCCCTCTACCGTTTGCGCCAAGAGCCTTTTGAAGGCGAAGTCGACTTTGACGATTTCGTCGTTTTCGGAGGTCATTTTTTGGGCGTCCTTGAGGTGACGGATGGAGTTGGAGCGGCACTTGGGACATGACCGTTCCACATCCTCACCCTTGATCGATTTCTCTTCGTACTCGTGTCCGCACATCATGCAGCGGAATGGGGCCGTGGTTACTGTTGCCATACGTCCTCCCGCGTCCGATCCGGGTCTCTCGTTACTCGTTTCTCGTAGCTCGTAGCTCGTAGCTCGTTGCTCGTTTTCCTACCCATCCGTTCGGTTGCGATGACGAGCAACGAGTGGCGAGCGACGAGAAACCCGGGAAGGCAAACGCCTGCGTCGGTGGCGGCGGTCACGCCGTCGCCTCTTTCTTCGCCGCCGGTTTTTTCTTGGCTGGGCGTGCTTTCTTTTTCTTCGGCTTCAACGCTTCGCGTGCATGCGCCATCTCATCCGGGGTCACCAGCGCACGAAGATCTTCCATCTGTTGCATTACTTTGGCGAACTTCTGGCCCTCGGCGGCGCTGATCCACTCGAGCTGGAGGCGTTCGGGTCGGACTCCGGCTTTTTCGAGCTTGTTCCACAGCTTCTGGACTCGTTTGACGGTCTGCCGATTGGCATCGATGTAGTGGCAGTCGGCGTAGTGGCAACCCGAGACGAGCACCACCGGCGCGCCGCAGCGGAAGGCCTCGAGGACCATCTCTTCGGAAACCCGCGCCGAGCACATGGTGCGGACGACCCGGTTTGTCGAGGGGTACTTGATCCGCGAGATCCCGGCCATGTCGCCGCCGGCGTAGGAGCACCAGTTGCAGGCGAAGACAAAGACCTTTTCCTCCGGTTCGTTGGCGAGGACCGCCCTGACCTGGCCGATGAGCTGGTCGTCGGTGAAGTGGCGCATGGTGATGGCGCCGAAGGTGCAGGTCGCGCCGCAGGCGCCGCAACCGGCGCAGGCGGCCTCGACCACCGTGGCCTTCTCCTTCTTGTGCCAGTTGATCGCGCCATACGGACAGACCGAGGCGCAGAGACCGCACATGTTGCAGGCCTCGGCGTCGATGATACTGGTGATGGCCTCGATTTTGATTTCACCCGCGTTGAGCAGGGCGCCGGCGCGCGATGACGCCGCCCCCGCCTGGCAGACCGAGTCCTTGATGTCCTTTGGCGACTCGCAGAATCCGGCGAAGTAGACCCCGCGGGTCGGTGCGTCCACCGGTTTCAATTTGGGGTGGGACTCCATGAAGAAACCGTCGGAGGTCTTGGAAAGAGTGAGCAACCCGGCAATCTTGTCTCGATCGGTAGCCGGGATCACGCCCACCGAGAGCACCACCATGTCGAGCTCGTGGCGCTCGAGTTTTCCCGATGTGGTGTTCTCAACCGTCACGATCAGAGCGCCAGTTTCGGGGTCCTCTTCGATGTCGCCGGGCAGGCCTCGGATATACCGGGTTCCCGCCTCCTTGGAGCGTTGGAACATGTCCTCGAAGCTCTTCCCGAACGCGCGAATGTCCTGGTAGAAAACGAAGTTCTCGGTGTCCGGATAGTGGTCCGCAAGAAGCAGAGTGTCCTTGATCGTGTTCATGCAGCAGATGTTCGAGCAGTAGGGCCGGCCGATCTTGGGGTTGCGCGAACCGACGCACTGGATGAAGCCGATGCGCTTGGGCCGCTCCTGATCCGACGGCCGCACGAAATGACCCAGGGTGGGCCCGCCGGCGCAGATCAGCCGCTCGAACTCCATCGAGGTGATGACATTGTCGAACCGGGTGTAGCCGTACTCATCCATCTCGGTGGGGTCGTAGACATCGAGACCGATGGCGACGATGATGGCGCCGACCTCACGGATGACGAGCTCGTCTGCGTCGTCGAAGTCGATGGCCTCCTTCTCGCAGACGTCGGCGCATTTGCCGCAGGCGATTGGATTGTTGCCGAGGCAGGTGTCCATGTCGAGAATGTAGTTACACGGCACCGCCTGGGGGAATGGGATGTAGATCGCCTTGCGCGATGACAGACCCATCTGGTACTCGTCGGGCGCGACCTGAGGACAGACCGCGGCGCACTCGCCGCACGAGTTGCAGAGATCGAGATCGACATAGCGCGCCTTCTTACGGATGGTCACCGAGAAGTTGCCGATATAACCGGAAACCTCTTCGACTTCGGAGTAGGTCAGGAGCTCGATATTTGGATGCCGACCGGCATCGATGGCCTTAGGGCCGAGAATTCATATCGAGCAGTCCATGGTGGGATATGTTTTGTCGAGCTGCGCCATGATCCCGCCGATGGATGGCTGTTTCTCCACCAGGGTGACCTGGTGGCCCTGCTCCGCGAGTTCGAGGGCCGCCTCGATCCCGGCGACCCCGCCGCCGATGACCAGCGCCCGCCGGGTGACCGGCACCGCCATCTCCTCCTGTTCCTCGAGGAAACGGGCTCGGCCCACCGCGCTGGCGACCAGATCCTTGGCCTTGGCGGTGGCTCCGTCCCAATCTCCGGGATGAACCCAGGAGCAGTGCTCGCGGAGGTTGGCCATCTCCATGAGATAGGGATTCAACCCCGCGTCGAGCACGCACTGCCGGAAGGTGGGCTCGTGCTGCCGCGGCGTGCACGAAGCGACCACCACCCGGTTGAGCCGGTGCTCCCGGACCGCGTTCTTGATCTCGTTCTGGCCGGGGTCGGCGCAGGTGTACTTGTTGCGAACCACGCAGACGACGTCCTCAAGGGTTTCCGCGTACTCACACACCGCGCCGCAGTCCACCGCGCCGGCGATATTGAGCCCGCAGTCACAGACGAAGACCCCGATCCGCAGGTCATCCATTTCAGCCATCTTGGACTCCTCTGATTGTGCAATTCGTCGGCGTCGCTTCGCGGACGAAGCGCCACCCACGAATTGCAATAGGAGATAGAACACACATCACGACAACGCTCCCGCCACGACTTCGGCAATGTCTTTCATTTCGATTTTGATTTCGGACCCGATGTTCGGGTCTTTCATGGCGCAGGCCAGGTGAACCTGGCACTTGGGGCAGGCGGTCACCATGACCTCGGCGCCGGTGGCCCGGGCCTCACGCAGCCGCTCGACCTGGATCTTTTTGGCGAATTTGTCGCAGTTCGACCAGGTGCCGCCGGCGCAGCAGGCGCCACGTCGGCCGCTTCGCCGCATCTCCTCGAGTTCGAGCCCCGGAACCTCCGAGAGGACCTCGCGCGGCGCGTGGTAGACCCCGAGGTGCCGGCCGAGCCGGCACGGATCCTGGAACGTGACCTTTGTTGTCGATCCGTTGGTCAGATTGAGATCGCCGCGGTGATCGAGCAGGTATTCCGTAAGGTGCTGGACTCTGATCTTGGCGCCCTCGAGGAAGGGCTGGTAGTCGAGCAGCCACGTTCGGACGCACTCGGCGCACGGTGTCACCACGAGCTCGGCGCCGCTTTTCTTGACCAACTCGACATTGTGCCGCGCCAACGCCTCGAAGCTCGCGCGGTCGCCGTTCCACAGCAGATCGTGGCCGCAGCAGCGTTCGTCGGGCGAGACCACAGGGGTCACCCCGAGATGGTTGAGCAGCTGAACCGCGGCTCGGGTTCCCTCCACCGTGGCGAGGCCGAACTCGGGGAAGAAAGCATCGTAGTACACGGTGCACCCGGTCCAGAGAAAAACGTCGCCTTGGTCGGCTGAGGTCTGGAGTCCATCATCCAACCACTCCAAACGGTTTTGCTGGGTGCCACCCTGGGCCATCATCCGCATCACCGACTGCAGCGCCCCGCCGTGCGGACACTCGGGCTGGATCTTTGCGTCGAATGCCCTTTCACGGAGCTTCTGAACGAGCTGAGTGTAGCCCACCTCGGCGGGGCACCTGGAATCGCACAGACTGCATGTCAGACAGGCGAAGAGGCTCTCGTCACGGGCGATCTCACCCTCATGGCCGAGGTTGGTCTGAAGCACGTGGCGGCGCGGCGAGTAGTCGGCGCCAGCCCGCGTGATCGGACAGGTCGCGGTGCACTTCCCGCAGTCGTAGCAGGCCCACGCATTCGTGTCTTTCGCGAGCTGTTGCATCAGTGCCCCTCCTCCGATCGCGATCCGGTTCCCGATCCCGTTACCGAATCGGCGTTCATACACCCACCACCCTCAGGCACCTCGATCTCGTCGATGGCATCCTCCGCCGCGAACGGGCTCGGCCCGAGCGCCCGCACCTGATCGGTGAACTCGTTGATCACTTCGGCAAACCGTCCGCCTTCGGCGGCCGAGATCCACTCGAGTCGCAAGCGCCCCTCCCCGATCCCGAGGAGCTTGACCACGTTCATGGTCTTGGCGAATTGTTCGACGGCTCGCTCGTTGCCGAAGATGTAGTGGCAGTCACCGAAGTGGCAGCCCGAGACCAGCACGCCGTCGGCGCCCTTTTCGAAGGCGCGGAAGACAAACGCCGGTTGGATCCGCCCCGAACACATGACCCGGATCATCCGGAAGTGGGGTTGATGCTGGATCCGCGACACCCCCGCCGTGTCCGCACCCGCGTACGAACACCAGTTGCACGCGAAAACCACGATGCGGGGATCGAACCCGTCGGTGGTGTCGCCGCGGGCGACTTCGCTGGAGACGAGGCGGGTTGGGTCATTTGAGTGCTCCAGATGTGGCGGGTTCCATGAATCGACGATCCGTTTCGGAAGGCACAATGGAACCGCAAAGACGCGAAGAACGCCAAGGTTCCGCAATGCGTCGCATTCCTTGACCCGGACTCCATCCGATCCTGAACGCGACACCAATAATGAGACCTTGCGATGGCCTCAAGAAAAACTTGGCGGCATCTTTGCGGCCTCTGCGTCTTTGCGGTTCCATTGCACGGATCGGTGCAGCGCAACCACGAGGCAAGCCGAGCGCGATCATGGCCGGGCCTCGTCGAAGAAGGCGTCGATCTGGGCGAGGACCTGGCGGTCGGTGAAGTGTCGGGCGGCGATGGCGCCGGACGGGCACCAACTGGCGCAGGTGCCGCAGCCCTTGCACATGGAGGCGTTGATCTCGGCTGCGAAGACACCGGGGTCGCCCTCGACCAGGGTCGGCGCATGGTACTGGCAGATCTCGACGCAGTCGCCGCAGCCGCGGCAGTCTTCGGGGTTGACCACCGCCACCGCCGGGTCGAGCCTCACCTGGTCGTGGGCGAGGAAGACCGCCGCCTTGGCCGCCGCGGCCGAGGCCTGGGCCACCGAATCGACGATGTCCTTCGGGCCCTGGACGGTGCCGGCCAACAGCACGCCCTCCACCGCGGTCTCCACCGGCGCGAGCTCGGGATGGCGCTCGAGGAAGAAACCGTCGAGCCCGACGCTCGCCTTGAGCATTTCGTGGAAGTGATCGGTCTCGGGCTGACGCGGACGCATCCCCACCGAGAGCACAACGAGATCGGCGTTCACTTCAAGACGTCTGCCCAGCAGTTCGTCATAGCACCGCACGGCTTCGGCGCGGTCCTCTCCGATGATCTCGGGGGTGTGGCCGGGTGGGACTCTGACAAAGAGCACGCCGCTGCCGCGAGCCTTGCGGTACATCTCCTCTGCACCGGTAGAGATGGTGCGGATGTCACGATAGAAGACGGTCGTGTTGATGCCGCGCTCGTTGAGTTCAATGGCCTGTTTGATGGCCGTCGGGCAGCAGTAGCGAGAGCATCCCGTGAAGCCATCCTTCTCCCGCGAACCGACGCACAGGACAAACGCCGCCGACTTCGGCGGGTCACCTCCAAACGCCAGGTCGTCGCTGCCGACAAAGGCCCGTTCTAAATCCGCCGATGTCACCACGTTGTCGAACTCGTCGAACCGGAATTCTCGACCCGGGTCGTGCAGCGCGGCGCCGGTGGCAAGGATCACCGCCCCGACAGGCAGCACCTCGTTGACGGCCCCTGTGATCGTCGCCTCGAAACTGCCGACAAAGCCGGTGATGTTGGAAACCTCGGTCTCGAGGAGAATCCGGGCGCCGCTCTCGTGCAACCGCTCGATCTTCGCGGCGAGTACGTCGCTCGCCGGCCGCATCGTCGGGTAGAGCAGCATGAGGTTGGGTTCCGACAGCCTTCCACCGAGTCTGTCGCTCTTTTCGACGAGGGTCACCGGGAAGCCCTGGACCGCGAGATCGGTGGCCGCCTGAATCCCGGCGATGCCGCCGCCGATCACCAGCGCGGACCGGGTCATGGGAGCGGCGCCCTCGTGGAGTTGCTCGAGGTGGCGGGCGCGGGCGACGCCCATGCGAATCAGCGCCCGCGCCTTGTCCTGCGCGGCCTCGGGGGTGCCAGCATGGACCCACGAACACTGGTCGCGGATGTTGACCATCTCGAGGAGGAAGGGGTTGAAGCCGATCCGGGCCAGGGTGTCGCGAAAGACCGGTTCGTGGGTCCGCGGAGTACAGGCCGCGACCACGATCCGATTGAGCCGGTGCTCGTTGATGGTCTCCATCAACTCGTCCTGACCGGTCGAGGAGCAGGCGAAGAGATCGGTCGATGTCACGACCACGTCGGGCAGCATGGAGGCATCGGCCGCGAGCTGCTCGACATCGAGCACTCCGGCGATGTTGACGCCACAGTGGCAGACCATGACCCCAACACGAGGCGGTCCTGAAAGATCCATGGGTTCAACGGGCTCGGCCTTTTCCTCGTGGCGGTGGCCGGTGAGATAGAGCTGGGCTCGCGACGCGGTCGCCGACGCCTGGGCGACGCAGTCGGGGATGACCTGGGGACCGACCGCACTGCCGCAGACAAAGACACCCTCTCGGCTGGTCTCCACCGCCGAGACAGCGGGGTCGCGGCGGGCGATAAAACCGTGTTTGTCGGTCTCGATGCCGAAGATCTCGGCAAGCCTGACCGCTCCTTCGTTGGGCGCGGCGGCCACCGAGAGGACGACGAGATCGGCCGGGATCCGTTTTTGCTCGTGGCCCCTGGTGTCCTCGACAAAGACCTGGAGGGTATCGTCGGCCGGGTCGTGCCAGACCTTTGCCGGCCGGCCACGGACATACTCGGCTGAAGCGGCGTCTTTCGATCGAGTGACGAAATCGTCAAAGCCCTTGCCGAAAGCGCGCAGATCGGTGTAGAGGATGGTGATCTCCTCGACGACCGGGTCGTGTTGGCGGATGAGCATCGAGTCCTTGACCGCGTTCATGCAGCAGAAGCGGCTGCAGTAGGGCCGACCGCCCTCACCGCGGGCGCCGACACACTGGATGAAGACAATGCGCTTGGGAGTCTCGAGATCCGATGGCCGTACGAGATGACCGCCTGTGACACCGGACGCGTTGAGCATCCGCTCAACCTCGAGGCTTGTCACCACGTTGGGCAGGCGTCCATAACCGTAGGCGCCGAGGGCGCGTGCGTCGAACTCCTGAAAGCCCACGGCAACCAGGATCGATCCCACATCCAGCTTGACATCCTCGGGCATCTGGTCGAAGTCGATGGCATCGACATCGCAGGCGTCGTCGCAGTGGCCGCAGACGAGGATGTTGGGCGGGTAGTTCGGATCAACCTTCCGCTTGTACTTGGCCATCTTGTCGAGCCGCTTCTTCTGCCGCTGATCAAGGTGGGGCATGAAGTTGAGGCAGGCGTCGGAGTCGATGACATAGGTGGCGGGGACCGATTGCGGGAATGGGCGGTAGATTGCCTTACGCGCCTTCAGACCCATGTCGAACTCGTTGCCACCGACCTGCGGGCATTGATCGACGCAGAGGCCGCAGGCGACGCACTCATCGTTCACGTAGCGCGGGTTTTTCCGCACCGTGACCGTGAAGTCGCCCGGCTCGCCCTCGCACCCGGTGATCTGCGCGTTGGTGATGACCTCGATGAGCGGATGCCGACCGGCATCCATGGCCTTAGGCCCGAGGATTCATATGGCGCAGTCCATGGTGGGGAAGGTCTTGTCGAGCTGGGCCATCCGGCCCCCCAACGACGGTGACTTCTCCACGATGGTCACCGGGATCCGGGCATTGGCGAGATCGAGCGCGGCCTGGATGCCGGCGATTCCGCCGCCGACCACCAGCGCCCGCAACTTCTTGCCGCCCATTTCCTCGATGTCGATCAATTCGTCCATCATTTTTCGCCTTTGTCCCTCGTCCTCAATTCATAATTCATAACTCATAATTGATAATTAAATCATCGGCTTAGGTTGCTACGAGAACCTCCTCGCCCTCCTTTGCCGTCGCGGCTCCGCCATACTCCTTCTCATACGCGTCCTAGCCCGCATCGAAGGCCCGAAGATTGAGCTCCTGGGTGCCGTCGGGGACCGACTTGGCGACCGCCTCCCGCATGGCCTCCCGGGGTACGAGCTCGGTCACCGCGGCGAAAAACCCGAGCATGACGATGTTCTGGACGATGGCGCGACCCAGACCCTCGGCAATGCGGGTGGAGGCCACACCGAAGGAAGGCTGGCCCTCCTTGATGGTTCGGCCGCACCAGATCCTTCTCGTAGATCAGGATGCCGTCGTCCTTGAGCTCGTCGCGGTACTTGTCATAGCCCTCGGCAGACATGACGACAAAGACATCGGGCCGGCCGATGTAGGGGTAGAGGACTTCGGTGTCGCGAGACCGCCACGCGTGGTCGAGCACGCCGAACCCCGCGCCTCGGGGCCGAAGCTCTGGATCATGGTGGCGTGTTTGTCGGCGTGGACCGCGCAGGCGCGGCCGATGATATGGCCCGAGAGCACGACGCCCTGGCCGCCGAAGCCGGTGATACGGATCTCAATGCGACTGGCGTCAGTCATGGAGCCACCCCCCTTCCGGCGCCATGGGTACGTATTTGTCGCCGAGAACCTCCATCGTAGTGGGTGTGCATCATGTCGAGGAAGGTCGGTTTCTCTTCATCGACAAAATTGCCGCAGACGATGGTGTCCTGGAAACCGATGTCCACTTCACGGGTGTCGATGCCGTGCTTGATGGTCGCGTTGTCGTGATAGAAGCGCATGAGCTCGAGCCCGCCTCCAAGCCTGTTGAGCCGCGAATAGAGCGTCGAGCAGGGCGCGATGACCTCGATAAAGCGAAAACCCTTGCGACGCAACGCCACTCGCATGCATTTGGTGAGCCGACGGATATGCAGGCAGGTCCATCTGGATACGAAAGTCGCGCCGCAGCTCGCCGCAAGATGGGGAAGGTTGAAGGGCCGCTCGAAATTACCGAACGGCATGGTCGAGGACTTTGCGGTGATCGGCGTGGTTGGGGCGTTCTGACCGCCGGTCATCCCGTAGATGAAGTTGTTGACCAGGATGACGAGCATGTCCATATTTCGCCGAGCCGCGTGGATGAAGTGGTTGCCGCCGATCCCCGACAGATCACCATCGCCGGAGAAGACCACCGCCTCGAGTTCCGGCCGGGCGAGCTTGAGACCGGTGGCAAATGGGATCGCCCGACCGTGGGTGGCGTGGAAGGCGTCGAGGTTCATGTAGCCGGCAACCCGGCCGGTGCAGCCGATGCCGGAGGTGATGGCCACCTTGTCGAGATCGACATCGGCCTCCTCGAGGGCGGTGGCAAAACACTTGACCACGGTGCCGATGCCACAGGTCGGGCACCAGATGTGCGGCATCCGATCCATTCGAAGGTAGGGTGCGATGGGGTGGTCGTTGGGGTTCGGGGGGTGTGCTGTCGCGCTCATCGGGCTGCCTCCACAATCGCGGTGCAGATGGCCTTGGGATCGTGCACGCCGCCACCGGCATGCGGTACGTGCATCGCCGTCGCCTTGCCCGGCCGCGCAGCGCTCGACCTCGAGTACCATCTGACCCATATTGATCTCGGGAACGACGAAAGCTTTGACCGCGGTCGCGAGCTCGCGGATCCGCTTCTCCGGAAACGGCCAGACCACAACCAGCCGCATGAACCCGACCTTGACGCCCTGCTTTCGGGCCAGGTCGATCCCCATCCGCGCCACCCGGGCGGTGATGCCATAGGCCACCACCACCACATCGGCGCCGTCGACCTCCTCTTCCTCGATGCGGATGATGTCGTCGACGTTGAGGAGGATCTTGTCCATGATGCGCTGAACGTTGATCTGCTGCCGCTCGACCGACATGTCCGGGTAGCCGCGGTCATCGTGGGTCAGCCCGGTGGTGTGGAAGCGATAGCCGTCGCCGGCCCGCACCATCTCGGGCACCCCACGGCCGTTGAGCTCGTAGGGTTGGTACTCCCGGGCGTCTTGTCCGAGAGCAATCGAGGAACGACGTCGATCTCGTCGGCCTCGGGAATGACAACCTTCTCGGTCATGTGGCCGACGCACTCGTCCATCATGAACATCACCGGCACCCGGTAGGTCTCGGCGAGGTTGAAGGCGTCGATGGTGAGATCGAAGGCTTCCTGCGGCGATTGCGGCGACATCGCGATGAGCTCGTAGTCGCCGTGCGAGCCCCATCGAGCCTGCATCATATCCGCCTGGCCGACCATGGTTGGAAGTCCGGTGGACGGCCCACCGCGCTGGACATTGACCACGACGCACGGGGTTTCCATCATCGCCGCGAGCCCGATGTTTTCCATCATCAGGCTGAATCCCGGACCCGAGGTCACGGTCATGGTTTTGGTCCCGGTCCAAGCGGCCCCGGTCACCGCCGCCATGGAGGCGAGCTCGTCCTCCATCTGGATGAAGGTCCCGCCCATCATCGGAAACCGTCTGGAGATCCGCTCTACAACCTCCGTGGAAGGGGTGATGGGATATCCGGCCACGAAACGGCAACCCGCCGCCATGGCCCCCTCACCACAAGCGTAGTCGCCATCGAGGTAGTGGACACCGGTGAGCACACCCTTGGGATCGGCTTTCAATTGAGTGCCTCCTCTTCGGCGAACTTATCTTCCTCGGCGGAGATGCTGAGGACCGCCTCGACCGCCGCGGGATCGCCCGCCGGGACGCAGAAGATGGCGAAATCCGGACAGATCATCTCGCAGAGATTGCAGTTGACGCACTGGCCATCTACAACCACCTCCGGGGGGTGGTAGCCCTTGACGTTGAAGTCCTCGGACATCACAAGGACATCCTTGGGGCAGTACTCGACGCAGAAGGCGCAGCCCTTGCACCGATCCGCGATGATCACCACCTCGCCCCGCGGCACCGTCACCTGATCGAAGTCGAGCGGCTTTCGCCAATACCTCATTTCTTGCTCCTCCACCGACGGACTCGCATCGCCGTCGATCCCGTTCCCGATCCCGATCCCGAATTCATGCCTCCGCCCCCCGTCGCGGCTTGAGGGCGCACTCTCCCTGAAGCTCTTCCACCTCACAATTTGGGCGGTAGTACCCCGCACAGCGAAGGCAGGGCGCCTCGGCCACCGTCGTACGCTCGAGCATTCCCAAACACACTTCCCGCAGCAGATCGCAGAACGCCTCGGTCCGGTCCTCCCCGAGATCTTCAATCACCGGCGCCAGCTGGGAGGCCTTGAGGCGCTCGAATTCGTCGACCAACTGCCGCCCGTCCTGGCTGACCGACAGAAGGGTGGCGCGCCGGTCCTCGGTGGAGGTTTCGCGAACCACCAGCCCGAGCTCCTCGAGACGGTCGAGGTTCTTGCTGCTCGCCGCCGGCGAAACCCCGAGACACCGAGCCAACTCACAAACCTGCAGCTCCGAGTTGCCGGCGATCAGTTTGAGGAAGCAGAACTGGGAACGGCTCAGGCTGTAGGGACTGAGCTGATCGAGGAAGGACGACTCGAGGAACTCTCGAAGCAACGAGCTCAGGATGTGGCCGTAGCGTAAGAAACGGTAGAACCCAGCGCCGGATGACGGCGAGTCGGCGACGGGGGCGGTCTGAGCGGAGCGACCATCGGGGGCCGGCATGACTCACCAGCTTTCTCTTCACCCTGTCAATATTTCACCTAGTTGACTATTTATGTCGTAAAATAAAATTGTCAAGTGTATGAAATAAAACGAGATAGAGACTGATACGCAGCTTCCATGTGAAAGAAGACACGACGCTTGCTCAGACTGACAAACGGCTGTTTCGACGAGGCCAGAACTACAGGAAAATATTTCTGAAATAGTTGAGAATCGGCAAGCGGGCCAACAAAAAAAACCGAGAGGCTCGTGGCCTCCCGGTCGTGTTCGCAACGAGAAATCAGCTAGAACTTGGGATAGAACGCGGTCAGCATTTCCTTGGTGGTCGGGGCTCCGTTGCCCGCCATGGCGCGTTCCTTGATGTCCTCGAGCCGATCGGTCAGCGACGGCGTCTCGACCTCGTAGAGAATGCCGCAGGTGATCTTGTCCTTCTCGCGGGTATACGGCACCGAGCTTGCGCGCCGTGCCGGATCGTAGTCTTCAGGCAGATAGGCGAGCTTGGCCTTCATCTCCTTGAACTGGTCGTCGCCGCGCCAGGTCACACACGGCGACATGACGTTGAGGAAAGAGAAGCCGTTGTGTACCAAACCGGCGGCGATCATCTCGGTGAGGTTTTTCATGTCGCCCGAGAAACCGCGAGCCACCCAGGACGCCCCGGTGGAAATCGCCAGCTCGCAGGGATCGACGCTGGGTTCGGGATTGCCCCAGAAGGTCGACTTGGTCTTGTCGCCGGAGGGCGTTGTCGGCGCTGCCTGGCCCTTGGTCAGACCGTAGATCTCGTTGTCCATCATGATGTAGAGGATATCGAGGTTGCGCCGGCACGTGTGGATCAGGTGATTGCCACCGATGGCGAGACCATCTCCGTCGCCGCCGACCGCGATCACGTCGAGATCGGGTCGCGCCGTCTTGACGCCGGTGGCCAGGGTCAAAGCCCGGCCGTGGACGCCGTTGAACCCGTAGGTCTTTACGTAGCCCGGAAGACGTGACGAGCAGCCGATGCCGGACAAAATGACGGTATTCGAAGGCTCGATCTGGAGCTGAGCCATGGCCCGGTAGAGGGCGTTGAGGACCCCGAAATCACCGCAACCGGGGCACCACACCGGCTTGAGACCGGATTTGTAGGCACCGGGTTTCAACTCGACTTTGACTCCTGCCGCACTCATACCAGCACCTCCCGCCGCATGGCGCTCATCTCGAGCACCTTCTGAATCTTGTCCTCGACCTCACCGACGGTGAGGTTCTTGCCGCCCGAGCGTTTGAAGACGTAGGTGTGGCCATCGGGCAGCTCGAGGAAGGTCTGCAGGTACTTGTAGAACTGGGCCGAGTAGCTGAGTTCGACCACGACGACCTCGCGGACCGTTTTGATGTAGTCCTGGAATTCGTGGTACGGGAACGGGTAGAGCAGCTGCGGCACAAAGGCCGAAACCCGTTCACCGCGCCCATTGGCCTTGAGCACCGCTTCTTTGACGGGGCCCTTTGAGGAGCCCCAGCAGATGATGCCGACATCGGCCCTTTCGGCGCCGTAGTGCCGGTAGTAGCTGTACTTGTCACGAACCGCCCGGAGTTTCCGGTAACGTTTGGCGTTCATCTTCTCGTGGGTCAGGAACATCGAGGTCGGTGATCCGTCCTCGGTGTGCTCGAGGCCGTTGGTCTGGTATTCGCCGCCCTTCATCCCCGGCCAGGACATGGGCGAGATCCCCGACTTGGTCTCTTTGTAGCGCTTATAATCCTGGAGATCACCGGCCGAGGGCACCTGCCTGCCGGTCACCTCGTGGTCGAGAGTGAGCATGGACAGAGTTTCACGCCGCTGGGCGATAAACTGGTCGGAGAGGACGATGACCGGCACCTGCGCCTCTTCGGCGATGTTGAAGGCCGCCACCGTGGCGTGGAAACAGTCCTCGACATCGGCCGGCGCCAGGACCACGCGCGGCGCGTCACCGTGGGAGCCCCAGAGGGCCTGCCACAGATCCGACTGCTCGCTCTTGGTCGGCAGGCCGGTCGAGGGCCCACCGCGCTGAACATCGATAATCACAGCCGGAATCTCGGCCATGGAAGCCAGGCCAAGCATCTCGGTCATCAGCGCAAGACCCGGGCCCGAGGTGGCCGTCATGGACTTGACCCCGGCAAAGGACCCGCCGATCACCGCACCGATGGCCGAAAGCTCATCCTCGGTCTGGACGATATAACCGCCGACCTCGGGCATGAGTTTCGACAGAAGGTGGAGCACCTCCGACGATGGCGTGATGGGGTATCCGGCGAAGAACCGGCATCCGGCGTGCAATGCGGCGACCGCCGAGAGTTCGTTGCCCGACATGAGCAGCATGGGTTCACCCGGGGTGTACTGCAGCCTTTTGCCGGACGCCGCGTCGGCGATCTTCGCCGCATGGATCTTGCCCGCTTCGAAACCCTTGAGGTTGGCCTCGAGGACCTCGGGCTTTTTCTTGGCGAACTTGCCCCTGATCGCCTTCTCCAGGGGTTCCTGCGGCAGCCTGAACAGCTCCGACAGGAGACCCAGGGTGACGATGTTCTTGGCGAGCTTGGTACCCGCTGATTCCTTGGCGAGCTCGATGAAGGGAACCGGCACCCAGCGCACGTCCTCCGTGTTCGGACCGAGGTCGATACCCTCACGCGGGGTGTCGTCGGCCTCTTCATAGATCACGATGGCATCCGGCGCGGCCAGGATTTCACCGCGAAACTGCGCGAAGTCCGCCCAGTTGAAGACGACGAGCACCTGCACCAGATCCCCCTGAGCGTAGATGGGGTCGGCGCTGATCCGAACGGTGCAGGAAGACTCCCCACCCCGGATCTGGGGTCCATAGGCTTCGACTTTCATTACGTGCAGCCCAACCGATGCGCCGGTCTGCGCCAACATGTCTCCCGTGGTGATCACACCGTCACCACCGGAACCGACGATTGCAAATGTGAGATCCCTTGTCGGCATCTTTGGAGTCCTCCTTACGGGCGCTCCAGGCCCTTGGCAAGGGATTGTGAACCCGTTCACAGGAAATGTCCACCTGCGGCAAGCAATCTTTTAGGACAATTCGCCTATTGCGTGAGCGAGGTCGCAATCCAGGTGCCCGGCGCACGCGCGGCGGACTTCTCGAGAACCGCCCTCGCCTCGGCTTCACGGCCGTCGGTGGAGCTCAGGGCGGTACCGAGAACCCACTCGGCCAGCGGCACCCAGGCGCAGGCCTCGAAGTCGACCCTGCAGTCCATCTCGAGGTTATTGAGCGCCCCCTCGGCAAGCTGTGCCGCGACCGTCGCGTCGCCATCCGACAACCGCACTCGCGCCTCGAGCAGACGAGCGAGATCCCGGGTCTCGTTGAGCGCCGCAAGATTCTCTGCGACATCAAGGGCAGGCCCGGAGTTTCCGGTCGTCTCGAATCGGGCCCATGCCTGAACCAGCTGGAGCCAGAGGTGAACCCAACCCGGGTCGACATCGACAAGGCGCGGATCATCCCACTCGCCCTGGAAGAAGAGCCAGGCCATGTCGAGAAAACCGACCACCTCGTTGTTGGAACTTGCTCCGAGATTGCCGGCATATCGACGAGTCTCGTCGTAGGCCCGGCGGTCACCGTGGACCGCCGCGTCGAGGATCATCATGAAAATCAGATCCGTATGGGCGCGGCCGCTGCTGCCGACGCCGATGCTCTCGGCAACCCACCGGCGGCCATCCGACCGCTCGCCCGCGATCAGCAACTGCTCGCCGAGGCGAAGCCTGAGATCGTTCTCATCGGGATAGCGCTCGACACCGTCCCTCAGCACCGCGGTCGCGTTCTCCACATGCCCTCCCGAGGCCAGAGCACGCGCCGCCACCAGATAGGCCGCGACCTCACTGGGTTGCTCGGCGAGGATCTCGGGATGATCGGCCCTGAGTCGCGCCATGGTGAAAGGCGGATCGACCCGAGCAGCCAACCTGAGCCTGGCGCAGGTCAAGGCGAGGTCATCCCAGAATGCCTCTCGAGCCTCGCAGCCGGCACCGAAGGTCGGAGCGCCTTCCGGGTTGCCCCAGAGATCGAATCGGCGAACCTCGCCATCCACCATCATTTCGATCCCGCTGTCAGTGACCCGCGGCGCATCCACCACGCGCACTCCCGAGCCGAGCGGCGTGTATGTCAAACATCCAGCGGGACCCACCGTCCTCGCCTGAGAGAAGGCATCAAGGTCGGGGGAGGCCATGCGAGTACACGACTCGCCCGTCAATCTCGATCTGGCGCCGAAGGTGACGAGCACGCGCTGAAACCCCATCGGGTTGTTGATCACCACGGCGACGACTTCGTCAATCCCGTCGCCGTTGAGGTCGGCTATGGAGAGGAGCTGCGAGTGGCCCGAGTTGGAGAAGAGCATGATCGGCTTCTCCGTCGCGCGACGGAAGCTGGTGGCGCCGATCATCGTCGAATACCAACGGGAGTTGATCAAAGCCCACACCAGATCGGCGCCCTCCCCGAGGATATGACCCACCGTCATCTCGCGGAGGTACCAGATGGGAGCAACCTCGGGAAAGGCCGTGTCCATCAAGATCGTTGAATCGAACGATCGCAACACTTCTCCGCGATCGGAACGGAGTTCCATCACCACGCCGATGTCTGGATCGGCGTTCCCCGCAGCCGGTGACCAGCCGATGGCCACCTCGGAACGCGAGTCGCCGACAAAATCCTCCACCAAGGCTACCGGTCGTTCCAAGGGCCGGCTCGCCGACCACAGCTGCTCGTTGTCCACCGCCCGCGCAATCAGTACATCGCCTTCGATCTCCACCCGATCGAGGATGGGGGCCTTGACGGTCCTCAGCAACCAAACACCCCCAGCGATCACGGCCGCTGCAACGACAACGGTTGCGGTCTTGCGGATCGCCCTCGACGACAATCCGACGCTGCGGCCGTCCAACGCCTCGAGCGCCTTGTGCGCCGATGAGTATCGTGCCAGCGGCTGCTTCTCCAGCAAGCGCTCGACAAACCGTGCGAGCCACCGGGGACACTCGGGGCGGAAGTCGCGCACCGGCGGCGGATCGGCGTGGAGGTGACCATCGGCCACCTGGAAGGCGGAGTCACCCTCGAAGGGCAGTCGTCCCGTCAGCAGTTGGAAGAGAGTCACGCCGAGGCTGTAGAGATCGCACGCCGCGGTCGGCGCTTCGCCGCGAAGCTGCTCCGGCGCCATGAAGCGCGGCGTTCCGACCCCCTCGAGGGTCCGCGTCAGATCCGATGAGCGGTCCATGTGCCGGACCAGACCGAGATCAGACAGCTTGACGGTCCCGTCCTCGCCCACCAGCAGATTGGACGGTTTGACATCGCGGTGAACGATCCGGTTGTCGTGCAGGTACGCGAGAACCTGGAGCGTTTGGCGCGCCCACTCGATCACCGATTCCACCGGCTGTGCGCCAACCGCAGCCACCCGATCCGCCAGGGTTCCGCCGGGGAGATACTCCATCACAGCAACCGGACGATCACTGGTTTCCACCACGTCGAAAATGCGGATCAGATTCGGGTGGGACAACCGCCGCCCCTGGCGCACCTCCTCGAGCCAACGAGCCCGTGTCCGCTCATCTGCGTCGGCCGGGAGGATCTTGAGCGCCACCCGCTGGCCCAGGGTCCGGTCCTCGGCCAGCCACACCGTCGCCTGGCCTCCTGATCCCAGCAACTCGAGCAACCGCCAGCGATCGGGAAGATCCACCGTCGCCGACGCGGAGTCATGCGCAGCAGCAGCATCAACCGGTGCTGTTCGGTGATCCGAAGGGCCCTTCCCCATGTTGAGAGCACGCTAACACGTCTCGGAACTCAAAATGAACCGCAAAGGCGCCAAGAACGCCAAGAACGCCAAGCATCGCAGATGGTCAATTCACAGATCATCCGGGCGACATCTTGCCCGGATGATCCGTGTGTGATTTTCTTTGCGAACTTCGCGTCTTTGCGGTGAAATCCCGCGCTGCCTCTGCCGTCAATCGAGCCCGAGACGATCAATCTTGAGTGCTAATCCATTGCGCGAAATGCCAAGTAACTTGGCAGCTTGGGATCGATTGCCTTTGGTCCGCGCCAGGGCTGCCGCGATCATCTTCCGCTCGAGATCAGCCACCGCGGTGTCGAGATCGAGATCGCCGCTGACATCGAAATCATCGAGCTGCTGCTGGGCCGTCGGGTGGAGAATGGCTGGCGACAACATGGTCGAGTCGATGGCCTGGTTCTCAGGACAGAGATAGACCAACCGACGGACTTCGTGCTCGAGCTCGCGGACATTCCCCAGCCAGGGAGCGGTGGCGATGGCGTTGAGCGCCTTGACGGTGATCCCACGAACGCTTTTGCCGATCTCCTCGGAGTAGAGCCGCATGAAGTGCTCGACAAAGGCTGGGATGTCACCGCGCCGGGCTCGCAAGGGTGGGACCCGAACGGTGAAGCCAGCGACCCGGTAGTAGAGATCTCGTCGGAATCTGTTGGCGTTGATGAGGGCCTGGAGGTCGGTGTTGGTGGCGGTGATGATCCGAACATCGATGGGCTCCGGGGCGCGCGCGCCCAACGGGTGGATCTCGAGCTGCTGCAGGGCGCGCAGGAGCTTGGCCTGGAGCTCCAGCGACATGTCGCCGATCTCGTCGAGAAAGAGAAAACCACCACGGGCGAGCTGGAACTTGCCCTTGCGGGCGGTGACGCCGGTAGCCACACCGCTCTCGATGCCGAAGAGCTCGGCCTCGAGGAGTTCGGATGGAATCGCCGCACAGTTGACCGCGACAAAGGGGCCTTCCCGGCGAGCCGAGGAGGCGTAGAGGGTCTCGGCGACGTGCTCCTTGCCGACCCCCGTCTCGCCGGTGATCAGAACCGGGATGTCGCCACGCAGAAGCTGCCTGAGCTGGGCGTAGACCTCGGCCATGGCGGTGGACCGGCCGACAACGTGGCGGGGTGAGAAATACAGCTCAGGTGGCGTGGTGGAACCGATTCCGACTTCGATGTGAACCGGTTCCGACTTGGAATGCAGGAGCATCCGGAGCACCGCTTCGAGCAACGGCCCGGCGGCCCGGCGGTGGGCAAAATCGCCGACCAGAACCAGGCCCCACGGTGAGGTCGATGGCGTCGATGCCGCCGCCCATGTCAGCATTTCATCGCCGTCAACACGGCCGTTGATCACCACCGACTCGGCGTCGACACCTGCGACTGCCGATGCAAACGTCTCCGCCACAAGATCGAGCCCGGCGCCCTCGAGAATCGTTCCGCACGCACACAGAACCACCGGGTCGCCGCCGTTACCCCATTCTACGAGGCAGGCGCCCGCGGCGCCGAGCTCTGCGCTGAGGCAACTCAGAGCATCTGTGAGATCCGGGGCGGCGGCGCCGACGAGGAGACCGGTGAGATTGTTGAGCAATACCACCCAGTTCGGGGGTTCATCCTCGGCCCGGCGGGCGATAGCTCTGACCTGGGTCGTGCTGTCGGGGAGTTCGCTCCGCCTCCGGTGGGGATCGAGTGGGATGGCGACCCTGGCGTCATCGGGATGCACCCTGACCACATAGAGCACCACCGGCCCGAAACCGATCCAGTCACCTTCGTCCACGGTCCTCTCGTCGATCCTCCGGCCATTGACGAAAGTGCCGTTCTTGCTGTCGAGATCCTTCACCGTGAGAGTGCCGTCAGAAACCGTCAAGGTGGCCTGCCTTCGGGAGACGCCGGCCGTCTCGAGCAGGACATCGCACTCTCCGCCCGCGCCGAGGAGGTGTTCGCCGTCGCTGAGGTCATAGGTCAGCCGCGTCCCGTCCGCCTCTCCGGTCAACCGGAAACAGTGGGTCTTTTCCGCAGCGTCTTGGTCGTATGCCATATCAGGAGTCGCCCTCCGACGTGCTTGATTGCAAGGACCACGCCAAAGGAGCCTACAACAATCCCCGACCGTATCCGCCGTCCACGGGCATCGCCGTTCCGGTAATGCCCGACGCGGCGTCGGAACAGAGGAAGGCGACGGCGGCGGCGACCTCGGCGGGTTCGAGGAGCCGCCCGATGGGCGCCATGGCAGCCCAACTCTTCATCAGATCATCGGCGGTCGTGCCCATCGCTACGGCTTTGGTTTGCGCGAGCTCGACGAGTCGATCGGTGGCGGTGTAGCCGGGCAGCACGCTGTTGACGGTGACGCCGTTGGAGGCGACCTCATCGGCAACGCTCTTGAGATAGCCGGTGAGCCCGGCGCGCAAGGTATTGGACAGCACCAGCAAAGGCTGCGGCTCGCGCACGGCAATGGACGTGATGGCCACCAATCGCCCCCACCCCGCGGTCCGCATGGGCGGCAGGCAGAGTTCGAGAAAGCGCTGCACCGGCAACACAAGCAGTTCACAAGCAGACATGAGGTCGCTCGAAGAAGCGTTGATGGCTTTCATGGCCGGCGGCCCGCCGCCGTTGGTGACGATGATCTCGGGCTGACCAAAGAGATCCCGGGTGGCCGACACCACTCTGGCGGGCCCGTCAGGCTCGCTGAGGTCGACAGCCACCCCGGCCACATCACCACCGGTGGCGGCGCGGAGAGCCTCGGCGGCGGCCGTGATGCGTTCCTCGGAACGCGAGACGATGATGGTCCTCTTGCCCTGTCTCATCAGCTCTTCAGCCACGGCGTAGCCGAGGCCGGCCGACGCGCCGCAAACGATAGCAATCCTGCCTTGAGCCACCATCGCTACGATCCGCTTGCAAACGGAAAGCTCGGATCGATATCCACCGGGATCCCGACCAGGGCATCGATGGCCGTGACCATCGCCGGGTGGACAGAGCCGTATCTTTCGACAAACGCCAGGGCTGCGGCGTAGTCACCCTCTGCCTGGATCATGAGCAGCTCGTGCGCCAGGTCGCGGAAAGTGCCCTCGAAGAGATCCGGCACCGGGCGGAACTTGCCATCCGGGGTGATTTCGACCGCGCCCCTCTCGAGCAGGTAATTGGTCTGGAGAACCATCCCGAGACCGTGCGCCTCGGCAACACCGAAGCGGGTGGTGCGGAAGATCCCGGCGGTGTAGGTCCAGGGCAGGCTCTCGAGGATCTCGGGTTCCATGACGCCCTTGGCGACCAGGGCATAGATGTCGTAGACACCCAGGACATCTGCCTTGGCCTCCTCGAAGGCCGAGTAGAGATCCTTGAGCTCGAGCCGGACTTCGGTCGCCCGCCCGTCGATGGTGATCTGACCGGGGCCGATGCCGTGCGACAGCTCGTGGTGAAGGGTGAACTGGAAAAAGGCCTCGAACGAAATTCGATCGACCTCGTCGGCCGGCATGACCGCGTGGGCGATGGGCACCAGGATGCCCTCGTACTTGGCCTGCATGACATTCTTGAGCAGGACTTTCTTGGAGCCCTTGGCCTCACGCACCCGCTCGTCGTTGGGCAGGTTGAAAGCGATGGTCTGAACCCCGGAGCGGGTGTCGCCGGTGGCCAAGATCTCGTCCACCACGCGGATGGGTGACTCGGCGCCGCGGTCGAAATTCTTGTGCTCGTCGGGAATCGGCAGATTCTTCTCGAGGAAGGGCAACTCAGACTTGAAGACCTCGAGGCGTTTGGAGTCTTCCGGCTGGGCGACGCAGAGGAAACACTCGAAGGCCGCCTTGTAGCCGAAGAGCGAGTCTTCGTATGTTTCGTAGGGTCCGATGACCACCTCGATGGCCGAATCGAGATCCATCCACGCCATATCCGATTCGTAGTAGTCGTCGGTGAAGAACGCGTCCGCCCGGAGTTTGAGGAAGTTCCTCAGGCTCTCGTTGTCGGTGGCGGCGGCTGCGGCGCGCATGGCCGTGGCGGCGCGCTCGAGGGAGGCCGCAAACGCCTTGCTGTAGGGTATGGCCACCAGGGCGTCGCCGTCACGGCGGATGAGCGTGTGGAGCGAGGTGAAGGCCTCCCGATCCTCGGGGTGAGCCTCGATCCAGGCGTTGAACTCGGCTTCGGTGAGATCCTCCGGGTAGTAGCCGGCGCCCGGAGGATGGGGTTTGTCGCCGAGGAAGGGCTTGTGGTGGTCGAGCCGATCCCACGGGCCGTTCATGATCCGGTAGTAGTCGCGGGCGGCCGCGGCGTTGGGACCCTCGAGCGCCCCGACCCTCGACGCGAACTCGGGGTTGCCGGCCCATGCCTGGACGGTGAAGATCTCATCGATGGCCTTGGCGGCGTCCACCAGGTGGAGCATGGCCTCGCAGTCCCCGTCGGACAGGTGCAGGGTCTCCGCGGTCAGGGTTTGCGGGACAAACTGGGCGCGGAGCTGAACGATGTCGTCCCGCACCGTCAGGCCATCATTGTCGGCTGGTGCATCCGAGGTCGCACCACAGCCAGTGAGAATCATCGTCAGCATCACTACCGCCATTCCACAAGTTTTCATACACGCCTCCAAGAACAGCCGTTGAGGCTGATTACTATTCCGGTTTCCTGGCCCAGACGACAAAATCCCGCGGGCCGTTGACGAGATCGTCGAGCCGGCGGGCAAGCCGGTCGAGCCTGACCGCCACGGCCGCGACCTCGGGATCGTCGCCGGTTGGACCCTCGGCCGCAGCATCGGCAAAGAGCTGCTCGGCCGGGAATGGGTGGAGCAATTCGCGTCGGTCAACCTCGAACCCGCAGGTCTTGAGATAGAGTTCCAGGGTTTCGGGCATGAGAGGTCGCCGGTGGGTCGGGTCGACCCAGTAGAGCGACGCACCGACCCGGAGCGAGTGCGGGTTCGGGCTCTCGACGACAAGCAGTCCCCCAGGCCGCAATACACGGCGAATCTCAGCGAGAACAGCAAGCAGCGTCTCCGGCTCGAGATGTTCAAAAAGATGCATGGCGGTCACGGCGCCGCGACTTCCATCGGGCAGGGACTCGAGCACCGCGAGCACATCCCCTTCCAGAACATCGAGGCCGCGCCGACGCGACGCGTCGGCAACAGCGGTGTCGCCTTCGATTCCAGCGGCCACAACCCCTGCCTCGCGCAACAGGAGCAGCAATTCGCCGCGACCGCAGCCGAGATCGAGGACCGGTGCGGCCGCCGCCAACGCCTCGAGATAGTGGTCGAGACGATGGCTTATTTCGGCCTCGGGGCCTCGGAATGCCTCGAGGAGGGCGGGCTGCACTTCGGCCAGAGACCTTGCCAGCCTCGCCTCGTCGATACCGCTCTCCCCGGGCGTCGGCAACGGTTCCCGACGAAGCATGCGTTCGACCAGCGAGCCCAGTTCCTCGATCTCTGCGGCGAGGCGTTCCAAAAGAGCGTCGGAGCGGCCGACCACCGCCGGTACCACCCGGTCGCGAAGCCGTGTGGCTTCGGCGTTGATCTCGGAAACGAAACTCTCCACGTGATCGAGGCGGATCTCGGTGCTGGGGAGCCGTTGGTCACGAAGATCCGCGAGCTCTGTCTGGGCTTGACGGAGGGCCTCCTCGAGGGCGTCAAGCCGGTGCTCGACGGCGTCGGTGCGCAACAGGACCCGCGCCTGGTCATCGCCTTGAAGCCTGATACGTCGCTGCATACCCCAGGGAGTCAATTCAAAAAGGGCCTTCATCAGGCGATGAAGGCCCCCGTTTTGATGCTGGGCACCGCCGTCACGCGACGGATCGGCGCTCGGTGCGACGCGGTCGTCGCCGCTCATGAACTACTCGGCCACTGCCTCGGCTTCGGGCTCAGCGGCGGCCTCGACCTCGGCGATCTCCACATCGGGAGCTTCGTCGGTTTCGACCGCTTCGCCTTCACGCACGGGCTGTTCACCCGGCCGCACGACGAAGACCGGGAGGGTCAACTGGATATCGCGATGGATGTTGATCTCCACCTCGTAGTTGCCGATCTCCTTGATGGGGTGCTCGAGCATGACGCGGCGGCGGTCGAGCTCAAAGCCCCTGTCGGCGAGTTCCTTGGTGATGTCGGCAACGGTCACCGAACCAAAGAGCACATCCTTCTCACTTGCGCGGCGCTCGAACTTGAGCTCGGTGCCCGCCATATCCTTGGCCAGCACCTCGGCGGTGCTGCGGCGACCGGTGTCCATCTCTTCCCACTTGTGCTGTTCTTCCTCGAAACGACGCCGGTTGCCGGGCGTGTCGGGATAGGCAAGGGCTTTAGGGAGCAGATAGTTGCGGGCGAAGCCCGGCTTGACTGTAACCGAGTCGCCTCGTTCTCCGAGATGCTCGATGAAGTCGTTCAAAATCACTTTCATGGGTTTCCTCCGTCATCACTCGCGGTCGGTCGCAGGGGGAAAAAGCTGTCGGCGACACCGAGGGTCATCACCAGAATCGGCATCGGTGGGTAGATGCAGATCAACGCTACACCCCAGCGGACAAACCATCCCCGCCCTACCCAGCGCGCGAGATGGGCTCGAATCATAGCCAACCCCTGGACAAAATACAACAAGAGCGCGGCTATCAGCAGGTTGAGAGCGACCCACCGGAGCGAGCCGCTGAGAAAAAGCGCGCCGAGACCCGACAGCGCAAAAACCGCGGCGAGCCACTCGTCACCACGGTAGTCTTCAAAAGACGACACTTGAACGTGATAGCCCAGGATTGGAATCCTGGGTCTGATCCAGAACAACACAATGATGACGTACGTGGTGATGACGCTGGGCAGGACCCACGGCACGACCCGTTCAGATGCGTCGAAGGCGAGCTCAATCTCCCCTTCGGCGAATCCCATCGCGCCATACATCTCCTTTGCATCCGTCGCCGCACCACGCATGGCCTCCGCCACACCCTCGACCGGACCGGCAGGCAAGGTCACCGTCACCAGTCCCACGAGCACGACTGCCAAGGCGGCGTAGACCGTGATCATGATCCAACGCCCCTCGCTGAGGCCCAGCTTTGCCCAGATTTCGACGGACATGGAGGGGATCACAACGATGAGGCTGTATGCCGCCAGCAAGGCCAGCGGAAAGGGGCCGAGCCCACTGACCGCACCGACCATCAGCAGCGCCGCGATCCAACCCCATGCGCGGATCCCAGGGGACCCGTCTGCCTGGAAGTGGAGCACCGGCACCAGACCGAGGGGGGCGATGAGCAGCCCGAAGATCGGCACCACCAGGACCCCGGCGACGAGCAGGAGCGACACCAGCCCCGATGCGCCGGCGCCGAAGCGCGGCATACGCCCAACGGCGGCGGGTTTGGCCGCCGCCGTCTTTTGCGGTTCTTCAGTGGTCGTCATGAACCCTACCCGCGAGGGGCGAGAACTGATCTTCCGGCTACTGACCGACGTACGGCAGCAGGCCCATAAAACGGGCGCGCTTGATCGCGCGGGTCAGCTTGTGCTGGTAGATCGGCCGGGTGCCGGTCACCCGCCGCGGCAGAATCTTGCCGTTGGTCGGGGTGAACTCACGCAGGAGCTCGATGTTCTTGTAATCGATGTAGTGGATCTTGTCGACGGTGAAACGGCAGATCTTCGCGCGCCGACGAAAACGCTTTTTCTGGTGTCCCATCCTAGCCTCCTCAGCTCTCGTCCGCGACGGCTTCGGCCTCGGCTGCGGCAGCCTTCTTGGCGGCCTTCTTCGCCTGCCGGTCGTCCCGTTTCTTGTCCAACTTGCGCTTCCGCTTGAGCTCCCGGTCGAGGTTGAGCGTCAGCGAACGCATGACGACATCGGAGGTGCGGAGCTCGAAGTTGAGCTTCTCGAGCACGTCTCCAGCCACGTCGAATGTCCAGAAATGGTAAACGCCGTAGTTCTTCTTCTTGATCGGGTAGGCGAGTTGCCGGCGCCCACGGGCGTCCTTCTCGACCATCGTGCCGTCGTTCTCGGTGATGATGGTCTCGAGCTTCTCGAGCGCCGTTGTCTCTTCCTCGGGTGATACTTCGGGGTCTACGATGAGCCCCAGCTCATACAAAGGCATGTGTCCTCCTCATGGCCTTCGGCTCCGAAACTTCAGTCCGGAGCAAGGAGTTGTTAATTCCCGGAGCGAACGCACCGGGACGCACATTGTACGGGCTTTGCGTTGAAACGCAAGCCCTATTGAAATGATGAATTAGGAATGATGAATGATGAATTTCATCGCACCATCGCAAACGGCCCGCTTCGATGTCATTCATTCCGGGCCTCGTACTCGGGCGGATGAGGACTATCGTACGAGGCCAGACCTGCTCGAACGGCTCTGAAGGGCAGGCAGGATGCCTACCCCACAATCAGCCGGACCATTTTCAGGGCTCAACTGCGATGCTGCGATGCTGCGATGCTGCGATGCTGCGATGCTGCGATGAAATTAATAATTCATAATTGAGAATTCATCATTCGACTGCTGATCGAGCGAAGCGAGATCAGTAGTCGTGGGTTCCCATCTGCACCGGAACGCCGAACTTGTCCTCCATCACGGCGGTGATCCCATCGACGTTCATGGGACAGTTCATCAGCGAGGTCGCCTTTTTGACACAGGTGCCGAAGTAGATTTCGTCCACCGTGACACCCAGCTTCTCGAGGACGGTCATCTGCAGATCGACCCTCGGCACCACCAATCCCGGGCAGTCGCCGCAACCGCACTTGAAGACCACCCGGACATCGCCCGCGTTCTCGAAGGCGAAGGTGTTCTCGTTGACCGATTTGTAGCACTTGGCGCAACCGACACAGCTCGCGTCCTGGATTCGTTCGCAGTAGATGATCCCGATCTTCCTCATGGACGACCTCCCCAACGCTCTCGATGAGAAGGCTAACTCATTCAGATGCAGTGAGAAAGGCGTTCATTTGAGCAAGGAGAGCAACATCGCAAATTATGAATGACATCGCAACATCGCAAACGGCCCGCTGCGATGAAATTCATCATTCATCATTCCTAATTCATCATTCTGCGCTTCAGCGCAGGCCGGAAGGAAATCCTTCCGGAGGGTGGTCGTACTCGACGCCCCGCTCCCCCTTCACGATATTGCCCATCGCAAAACCTTGACACCCGGCGTCCTTGAGATGCTCGAGGACCTGCTTGAGGTGTTTTGGTCGGACAATGAGGACCATCCCGACACCCATGTTGAAGGTCCGCCACAGATCGTCCTCGGGCACCTCGCCGCGCTCGGCCAGGACCTTGAACACCGGGGGGATCTCCCACGCGCCGACTTTGATGACCGATCGGAGGTTGCCGGGAATCACTCGCGGCAGATTGTCGGTCAGTCCACCCCCGGTGATGTGCGCCATGGCCCTGATGAGGCCCTTCTCGACCAAGGGCCACACCGGATTGAGGTAGCAGCGGTGGATCTTGAGAAGTTCCTCCCCCACCGAACACCCGAGCTCCGGGATGACATCGTCGGGGCCGAAACCGGGATCGTCGAGCAACACCTTGCGGGCCAGCGAATAGCCGTTGGTGTGCAGCCCCGTGCTCGGCAATCCGACGAGCACATCGCCCTTCTTGACCGACGAACCGTCGAGGATCGCCTTGCGATCAACCACTCCGACGATGAAGCCCGCGAGATCGTAGTCGCCATCGCCGTAGAATCCGGGCATCTCGGCGGTCTCACCACCGAGCAGCGCGACGCCGACTTCGGAGCACGCCGTCGCCACACCGCCGATGACATCGGCCACCACATCCGGCTCGAGCCGGCCCGTCGCGCAGTAGTCGAGGAAGAAGAGCGGTCTCGCCCCCTGGACCAGGATGTCGTTGATGCAGTGGTTGACGAGGTCCTGACCTACGGTGCCGTTGCGACCGGTCGCTATCGCCACCTTGATTTTAGTTCCGACGCCATCGGCCGAGGCGACGAGTACCGGCTCTTTGAACCCTTTGGGCACGCGGAAGAGTCCACCGAAGGCGCCCTGATCGGAGAGGACCCCATCGGTATAGGTATTGCGCACCATCTTCTTGACCTGTTCGAGAGCTTTGTCCTGGGCATCGATGTCTACGCCTGCGTCTTTGTAGGTTGCCATTGGATCTCCCGTACCCGTTCCCGATCCCGATGTACCGCCACCCTATCCAAAGCGGCGAACCATGACAAGCACTTCGCGCCACTCCACGGTGTCACAAGGGCCCCAAGGATACTGGTGGAATATGGCCTTCCACCGGGCGTGCCGGGCACGCCATTGTGCCGGATCGACCCCCCGGCAACCCGGCACGCTGCGCACAATGGCGCTGCCGGGCTCCCTCGGGAAGCGCGCCTCTGCCTGGTTCTCTCGGCTATGGTGTAGGCCGCCGGCGTCCCATCGGCGTGGTCGCAGACCCTCCAATACACCACCCGAGCGACCACGCCGATGGGACGACGCTGGGTCGCCTAAGGCGGCCCAGAAGGCCGGGGCTGACAGAATCAGCGACAGCGACAGGGGCAGGGGCAGGGGCAGGGGCAGGGGCAGCGAACAGAACCCCGATCCGGTCAGTTGTCAACCTCACCGTGCGTGGACTCGGTTCCTGGCTCGCTTTTCGCCGCGAAAAGGTGCCTGGCACCGCTCCCATCGCCTCCCAACAGGCGCAAGCTGGACACCGCGCCCGTCACAAACGCCTCACGCGAGCGCTACAATGCCGACCCATGATCATTACAAGCCTGTTCAGAACACCGGGTCTGTCCACGGTCGAGCAACAAAAAGCACTGGCGACGGCCCGCAGCCTCGGTCTCGAGATCGATCATCTGGCCGCCGAGCACTGCTTCTATGTTGCCAGCGACGACGAGCTCGACACCCGTCAGAAGGAGGTCCTGCGCTGGCTTCTCGCCGAGACCTTCGAGCCTGACGGATTCGGCGGAAAGAGCTTCCTCGCGTCCGACGCGGGCGAGATCTTCGAGGTCGGGCCGAGGATGAGCTTCTCGACCGCCTGGTCGACCAATGCGGTGTCGGTGTGCCACGCCTGCGGTCTCGACACCATCCGGCGGATCGAACGGTCGCGGCGATTCTTCCTGCCGGCATCGACGATGTCCGATGACCAACGTGAGAGTTTTCTCGCATCGATCCACGACCGCATGACCGAGTGCCCCTACCTCGAGCCTCTGACCAGTTTTTCGGTCGGGATCGAGCCCCGCCCCGTGACCGAGGTTCCGGTCCTCGAAGAAGGTCGCGCCGCCCTCGAAAAGATCAACGCGGAACTCGGTTTGGCCTTCGATGACTGGGATCTCGACTACTACACCGAACTCTTTCGCGAACGGATGCGCCGCAATCCGACCGATGTCGAGTGTTTCGACATCGCCCAGTCCAACTCCGAACACTCGCGCCACTGGTTCTTCAAGGGCAAGCTGGTTTTAGACGGCGTCGAGAAACCCGACGACCTCATCGCCATGATCCAGGGGCCTCTCAAGGCCAACCGCAACAACAGCGTCATCGCCTTCAACGACAACTCGAGCTCGATCCGCGGAGTCGCCACCACCGGGGTGGCGCCGTCCGCGCCCGGCCGACCGTCATCCATGGTGGAGACCCTGGTGGATCAGGACGTCATCTTCACCGCCGAGACGCACAACTTCCCATCCGGTGTCGCGCCCTTCCCCGGCGCCGAAACCGGAACCGGCGGGCGGATCCGCGATGTCCACGCCACCGGTCGCGGCTCCGACTACACCGCCGGGACAGCCGGCTACTGCGTCGGGAATCTCCAGCTCCCCGACGACCCGCAGCCCTGGGAGGATTCCGCCTTCGCCTACCCGGACAATCTGGCCAGCCCCCTCGAGATCGAGATCGAGGCCTCCAACGGGGCGTCCGACTACGGCAACAAGTTCGGTGAACCCGTGGTCCAGGGTTTTACCCGGTCCTTTGGAATGCGGCTGCCCTCGGGCGAACGACGTGAGTGGATCAAACCCATCATGTTCTCCGGCGGCATCGGCAAGATGGACCATCAGCACATCAAAAAGGGCGCACCCGAGATCGGAATGTGGGTGGTCAAACTCGGCGGCCCGGCCTACCGCATCGGGATGGGCGGCGGCGCCGCCTCGTCCATGGTTCAAGGCGAGAACGTCGCCGAGCTCGACTTCAACGCCGTCCAGCGTGGCGACGCCGAGATGGAGCAGAAGGTCAACCGGGTGATCCGGGCCTGCTGCGAGCTGGGGCCCGACAACCCCATCGTTTCGATTCACGACCAGGGCGCCGGCGGCAATTGCAATGTGCTCAAGGAGATCGTCGAGCCTGCTGGGGCGCGAATCGAGGTACGTTCCTTCCCCGTCGGCGACGAGACCCTCTCGGTGCTCGAAATCTGGGGCGCCGAATTCCAGGAGAACGACGCGCTGTTGCTCAGACCCGAGCACCGCGATCTCTTCGAGGCTTTGTGTCAACGCGAAAAGGTGCCGGCATCCTTTGTCGGCCGGGTCACCGGCGACGGCCGGGTCGTGCTCCACGACGAGCGGGACGGCACGACCCCCGTCGATCTCGAACTCGCCCACGTCCTCGGCGACATGCCGCAGAAAAGCTTTGCCTTCGACCGCGCGCTGCCGATCCTCGAGCCCATCGCGCTGCCTGACGATCTGAGCGTTCGGCAGGCCCTCGACCGGGTGCTGCGGCTGCTCTCGGTGGGCTCCAAGCGCTTTCTCACCACCAAGGTCGACCGCGCCGTCACCGGGCTCGTGGCGACCCAGCCGTGCGCCGGGCCGCTCCAGCTCACCGTGGCCGATGTCGCGGTGGTCGCGGGCAGCCACCGGGCGACCACCGGCGGCGCCACCGCCATCGGCGAACAGCCCATTAAGGGTCTGCTCGACCCCGCGGCCATGGCGCGGCTCTCGGTGGGTGAAGCCCTGACCAATCTCGTCTGGGCGCAGGTCACCGCCCTCCCCGACGTGCGCTGCTCGGCCAATTGGATGTGGGCGGCCAAACTGCCCGGCGAAGGGGCGGCCATGTACGACGCCGCCGAAGCCATGTGCGCCATGATGACGACCCTCGGGATCGCGGTCGACGGCGGCAAGGACTCCATCTCCATGGCCGCCCTGGCGCCCGACGGCGAAACCGTCAAAACCCCCGGCGCCCTGGTGATTTCGGCCTACTGCACCAGCCCCGACATCACTCGCACAGCAACGCCGGATCTCGAACTTCCCGGAAGCGGCCGGCTGCTCTTTGTCGATCTCGGCGGCGGCCGCAACCGCCTCGGCGGTTCGGCCCTGGCCCAGGTCTGGGGTCAGATCGGCGACGACTGCCCCGATGTCGATGATGTCGAACTCCTCGGCCGCGCCTTCGAATCCGTCCAGACGCTGCTCGCCGAGAGGATGATCACCGCCGGTCACGACCGCTCGGATGGCGGCCTCGTCACCACTCTGCTCGAAATGGCCTTTGCCGGAAACTGCGGCGTCGATGTCGAACTCCCGGCCGCCGGCGGTGCAGACCCTGGCGGCGCTCTTCGCCGAAGAACTCGGCCTCGTTCTCGAGATCCATGAGGACGATCTCGACGCCGCCATGGCGGTCTTTCAGGAAAACGACGTCCCGTGCCTCGCCATCGGCCGCACCATCGCCGAACCGCGGATCCGGATCGGGGTCGGCGACGAGGCGGTCCTCGACGAGGACATGCGCGCGCTACGCGATCTCTGGGAGAAGACCTCCTTCCAGCTCGACCGGCGTCAGGCCGACCCGGGTCATGTCGCCGAGGAACAGGGAGGCCTCACCCACCGCAAAACACCGTCGTGGGGTCTCGGTTTCCGGCCCGAACCGACACCCTCGGACGTCATGGACCGTACCGACAGGATCCCGGTGGCGATCCTCCGTGAGGAGGGCTCCAACGGCGACCGCGAGATGGCCGCCGCCTTCCACGCGGCGGGCTTCGAACCCTGGGATGTCACCATGTCCGATCTGCTGGCCGGGCGGATCGAGCTCGAGCGCTTCCGCGGTCTCGCCGCTGTGGGGGGCTTCAGCTACGCCGATGTCCTCGACTCGGCCAAGGGCTGGGCCGGGACCATCCGCTTCAACGACGATCTCAGACGCCAGTTCGACGCCTTCGCCTCGCGTCCCGACACCTTCAGCCTCGGGGTCTGCAACGGCTGCCAACTCCTCGCCCTGCTCGGACTCGTGCCGTGGCGCGGTCTCGCAGACCCGGTCCAGCCGCGCTTTGTCCGCAATGCCTCGGGCCGCTTCGAGTCGCGTTTTGTTTCGGTCAAGATCGAACCTTCGCCCGCGGTGATGCTCGACGGGATGGCCGGCTCGACTCTGGGAATCTGGGTCCAGCATGGCGAGGGACGGGCGCTCTTCCCCGACCGGGCAGTCCTCGATCGGGTGCTCGCCGACAATCTCGCGCCTGTCCGCTTTGCCGATGACGAGGGCCGGATCACCGAGAGCTACCCCTTCAACCCCAACGGCTCGCCCGAGGGCATCGCCGCCCTGTGTTCCGATGACGGCCGCCACCTGGCGATCATGCCCCACCCGGAGCGCTGCTTCTTGACGTGGCAGTGGGGTTGGATGCCGCCGAAGTGGCGGCGCGACCTCGAAGCATCCCCGTGGCTCCGGCTCTTCCAAAACGCAAGAACGTGGTGTGAGTCCACCTGAGGATGTGCCTGGCCTTTTTTCTGCGCGGCGGCGCGAAAGCGCCGACACGCAGAAAAAAGAACCGAGGATTGATCAGTCGGCTTGCGGGATGGCGCAGACCTCGGGTTGCCAGGCGGCGCCGTTCCAGTAGGTGACGGTCATCTGGGCGGGATCCGCCGTCGAGGGATCGATCCCGCGCTCGTTGAGCGGGCCCACAACCCACAACCCGTCGGAGAGCCGAAGGTCGTGGTCGAACATGAAGGTACGCAGGTAGGACAGAGTCGTGCTTTCCTTCCACTCTGCCCGGTCGGTGGAAATCGCCAGGAACTGGTCGCCCCCGGCCGCCGATAAACCGGTGACGACCGCATATCGCCATGGAGTGAGCGGTGGAATCAACCGCTGGTGAGCCATGGCCACGTAGGTGGCCTCGATGCCGGCCGGTGTCGTCGCGGCCATGGTCCGTCCCGGTCCGAAGAGATCAAGGACCTGGCCGGTCTTTGTCCAGTCCGCCTCGACGACGAAGAACGTCGGCGAACTTTCGTTTCCCACATTTTGGTCATGGAAGTTGTTTGTGGCCCCGACATAGAGCTCGGCTCTGCCGTCGTTGTCCCGGTCTCCCGTGCGGACATTGGAGATCAACCCCGGGTGGAGAACCCGCAGCACCTCGGCGCCGTCGGTTGTGAAGACACGCACCGCAGCCGCGTAGTACGGGCTCGAACACGAAACGATCGTGATTTCCGGTTCACCATCCCCCGAGAGATCGGCACAATCGATGTCGGTGGGCGCGAACTTGCCGAAGCGCTCACCTTCGTACTCCACCTCGAAGTGGATGTTCCAGGCTGCGGATCGCGTGGTCGAACCGTCGGGAAGACGACGGTGGATCTCGAGCTGCTCGGCGGTTTCATGATCCGGGTTGGCAAAAACCACATCCCGCCTCCCATCGCCGTCAAGATCCGCGAATCCAATGTTTCGCGTCTTGAAGACCCGTGCCTTCTCTGCGTTCCTGGCGATCTTCGACGCGAGAGAGCACGCCACACGACCGTAGCCGTCGATGACGTTGTAGATGGTGCCGTTGTCCCAGCTCTCCACGGTTACCCTGAGCTCGTTGGCCGCCGGGTCGGTTGCTGGATCCGGTGGGGCGGCCGTCTGGCTGAGACCGAGCACGACCAACGCCGCACCCACCACCGCAACGACCGTCACCACCGCAGCTGACCTGAGGTGCCGTCGGTGGATCCGCCAACCAAAGCTGCGTTCGGTCAGCGCCAGGGCGACGTCGGCGGCGGACGGCCGAAGCCCCGGATCAGGGTCGAGCATTCGGTCGAGGAGACGGCCGAGCCATCTCGGGCACTCGGGCCGGAGCGCCCTGACGGGTCGAGCCCGGGTGCGCTGCCGGGCCATCAGAGTGTCCACCGCCGTCGTCCGGGCCAACGGCACCTCCCCGGTCAGACATTGATACAGCGTCAGACCGAGAGCGTAGACATCCGACGCCGCGACAAGCTCACCCTCGCGCGCCATCTCCGGCGCCATGTAGGCCGGCGTGCCCACCACCATCTCGGTCTCGGTGACGGTCGCTCCCGTCGCCATCGGTCGCGCCAGACCCATATCGCAGAGCTTGGCGACGCCGTCGGGGGCCAGCATGATGTTGCCCGGTTTGACATCGCGGTGGACCAGGCCCTGGGCGTGGAGGTGATCGAGGGCGGCAGCGATCTGCCGACCGATCACCAACAACGTCATCGAGGGGAGGACGCTCACGGTCTTCCAGGGCGGACCGCAGGCTCGGCGCCATCGACGAGCTCCATGGTGATGAATAGGAAACCGCCCTCTTCGTAGAGCTCGTGGATGGACACGACGTTGGGATGACCGGACCGGGTGGCGCGGATCTCGCGCCGCAGCCGTTCGCGGTTGGCCGGATCGTGCGCCGCACGATCGAGGATTTTGACCGCGATGCGGTCGCCCACCATGGTGTCCAACGCCGAGAAGACCGTGCCCGAACCGCCGCTCCCGAGTCGGTCGTGGAGCACAAAGCGTCCAGCGAGAGTGTCACCCGATCGGAAGCTCGGGTCGGCGTCCGCGCGTCCCCCGACCGTCGACGCAACCTCGGTGACTCCGGTTTCTTCCTTCACGGCGACGAGCCTACTCGACCTCTTCCCACCGGATCAACCGATGGCTCGCGATGAATTGCCGCAGGTTTCACGCACTCTTGCCACATCTTCGGCACACCGTGCGACTCTACTACCTAAGATGAGCGATTCTGCCGGATGAGATGTGCCAAGATCTTGATGCTCTGGTGCTTGCGAAAAGCGCAGGCATACCCGTTGGTATGTCGAGCATTTTCGCAAGTATCCAGAGCCCAAGAGATTGGTGCAGATCGCCGGTGAGAATCGCTCATCTTAGGTAATTGAGTCCAAGGAGGCATTCCATGCGGATCCACCGTGCCCGTCTCGCCCGCCCCGTCGTTGCCATGGTCCTGGCCACCGTCTTTTTCGTCGCTGCGGGCTGTCGGCCAAAGGACGGGCCTCCGGACGATCAGCTCTCCGACAGCGCCGATCACCTCCGCACGGCGCAACTCATCTCCCACGTCACCGATGGCAGAGTGCCGCGCGGTGCCGGAATCTCGGTGCGATTCGTCAAGGTCCACGAACGACGAACGGCGGAGCAACGAGCCCTGACCCGCGCTTTCAGCTGTGCACCATCGATCACCGGCAGCGCCGAGTGGACCGATCCGCGAACCCTCGTTTTCACCCCACGGGAGTCGCTGACGCCGGGCGCCGGCTATCGGTGCTCCCTCGATGTAGCTGCCGTCCTCCCGGAGCTCGACACCGCCAAACCGTTCGCCTTTTCGTTTTCGGTCGCGCCCAACGAGCTCACGGGCTGGCAGGCCGAACTCGAACCGGCCGCCGAGGACGACGCCGAGCGGCTCGTTTATTCAGGCTATCCTCGAGTTCTCGGATCCGGTGACCCTCGAGGAGATCGACGAGAACGTACGGCTCTTGGACGGCCGTTCCGAGATCGAACTGAGCTGGCGGGTGGAACCCGGCGACCGGCACTTCCGGTTCACCAGCGGCCCCATCACTCGCGCTGCGAGCACCCGCACCATCACCCTCGAGATCCCCGCCGATCCTTTCGGCATCGAATCGTCCATCGAACGCAGCGCCGAGATCCGAACCCTCGATGATCTCGGGGTGGTCGAGGTGGAGATCCAGAACCAGGAAGCCGAGCCACGCCTCGCGGTCAAATTTTCAGACCCCCTGAAGGAGGGGGTCGATCTCGGAGCCTATCTGCGGGTGGAGCCGCACCTCGACCTGAAGGTCTCGGTCCTCGGCAACACAGTGTTGATTTCCGGGCCGTTCCGGCGCGAGGTGGCCTACACCCTCGTCGTTCGCCACGGCATCCCGAGTCGCTGGGACACCCCCATGAAGGAGGACTTCCGCCGTGAGGTGCGATTCTCCGATTTGAAACCTCAGCTCAACTTCTCGCAGACCGGCAGCCTGCTGCCCGGCTCGAGCAAGGGAACCATTGCCTTTCGAAGCCTCAACGTCCGCCAGGTGACGGCACAGGTCACCCGGGTCTTCGAATCCAACCTCGGCCAGTTCCTCCAGGACGAGGGGCTCGGCGCGACCGTCGATCGACGCTGGTTCGGCGGCCAGCTCAGCCGGGTCGGGGTCGAGGTGGCGTCGGCCGAGCTCGACATCGGCGAGACCCGGAACACCTGGATCCAGTCCACCCTCGACCTCTCCCCGCTCCTTGCCGGCCATGAACGCGGTCTTTATGTGGTGGTGCTCTCATTTGACAAAGAACAGATGCTGTTCGACTGCGACGACACGCAAAACTACCCCTACTACGATCACCCGTGCGGTGACGGCTACAGCTACAACTTCGGCAGGGCCGCCCGACCCCTGATGGTCTCGGACATCGGCCTGCTGGCCAAACGAGCTTCCGATCGACTCATCGTCGCGGCCACCCACCTCGAAACCGCCGAACCTCTGGCCAACGTCGAGGTGACGCTTTATTCGTATCAGAACCAGGCCATCGCCCGCGGCCGGACCGACGCCAAGGGCGTGGCGGTGATCACGACCACCGAGGACGGCTTCTATCTCGAGGGCGCGTGGCGGGGTCAGCGGACCGCACTCAAGTTCAGCGAGTCACTCCTCAGCTCGAGCGGGTTCGAGGTCGGCGGCGTCACCGGGTCGATGGCGCCCACCAGGGCATTTATCTATACCGACCGCGGAGTCTACCGCCCCGGCGACGACATCCATTTGGCCGCCATCGCCCGCAACCAGGACGGCGGCTTCCCGGACGACCACCCATTGATGCTCAAACTTCGCAACCCGAAGAACCAGGTGGTTCACACCGAGCTCGACCGCCAGGGTCTCGCCGGTCACTACGCCTTCCGGTTCTCAACAGACGACGACGATCCGACGGGCCGCTGGTTCGCCGATCTCTACAACGGCGACACCCTGCTCGGCAGCCACCCGCTGCGGGTCGAGATGGTGGCGCCCAACCGCCTCAAGGTGCGCCTCGATCTGCCGAAGAAGATCAAACCGGGAACCGACGAGGTCGCCATCGGCCTGAATTCCTCCTATCTCTTCGGCGCCCCGGCTTCGGGTCTCCGCGGCACCCTCGAGATCGTCACCAGGGCAACGGAGAAGACCTTCGAGACTTACCCGGACTACACCTTCACCCACCCCGCCCGCTTTCTCAGCAGCACCACCGAGCGGCTTTTTGACGGACCGCTCGACACCGACGGCCACGCTGATATCGACTGGCGGCCTCCTCTGCTGACCGAGGTGCCCTCGGCGCTGACCGCGACCCTCACCGCCCGGGTCTTCGAGCCGGGCGGCCGGCCCACCACCGAGGCCGTCGCGCATCCCACTGGATCCCTACGACGCCTATGTCGGTCTGCGGAAACCAACCAACAACTGGGCGGCCCTCAACCAACCGTTGCCTCTGACCGTCGTGCTCGTGGATGCCGATGGCAAGCCTGTCCGGGGTCGTGAACTCGAGGTCGCGGTCTACACCAACGAGCGCAACTGGTGGTGGGAGTACCGCTCCTTCGACGACTATCGCCGGCGATTCAAAAGCGATGTCCAGACCCGCCTGGTCGACCGCCTCGAAGTCACGACCACTTCTCAGCCGGTGACGGTGAACTACACACCAACCCACCACGGCCAGGTGCTCATCGAGGTGAGGGACCCCAAGGGCGGCCATGTCGCGGGTGCCTTTGTCTGGGTCTCGAGCTGGGGCAGCTCGGGCGGCCCCATCGAGGCGGGGACCCAGCTCGAGATGGAGGTCGACCGCGAGAACTACCACCCCGGCGACACCGCCAGGGTGACGGTGAAGACACCATCCGAGGGTATCGCGTTTGTCTCGTTGGAGAAGGCCGGCGAGGTGCTGTCCCACCATTGGCAACCCCTCGAGGGCGACCGGACCACCATGGAGTTCGAGATCACCGAGAAAATGCTGCCCAACGTCTATCTTCATGTCACCGCGGTCCAGCCCCACGCCCAGACCGCCAACGACCGGCCGATCCGGCTCTACGGCGTGGTGCCCCTCGCGGTGGAGAAGGCCTCGACCCGTCTCCCGGTCGAGGTCATCGCCCCCGCCGAACTCAAACCCCTGCAGACTTTCGAGGTCGAAGTCAAGGTGCCACGTGACCGGAACTCCACTGTGACCGTGGCGGTGGTGGATGAGGGCCTCCTCGATCTGACGAGCTTCAAAACCCCGGACCCTTGGGCGTTCTTCTTTGCCAAGGAACGCCTCTCGGTGGCGAGCTTCGATGTCTACGAATCGGTGATCGGCGCTTTGTGGGGCGAGATCGATCGCAGTTTTGAAATCGGCGGCGACGAGGACAGCTACCGTAAGGGTCAGGCCGGTCCGGTCAAGGCGCGTCGCTTCCCACCTGTCGCCCTCTTCTCCGAACCGGTGCGGACCGACGGCAGCGGCCGCGCCCGGTTCAGCTTCCAGATGCCCCACTACATGGGCTCGGTCAGGATCATGGCCGTGGCCGCGTCGGGTCCGAGCTACGGCAGCGCCGAGGCCGCGGTTCCGGTGCGCGAGAAGATCATCGTGCTGCCGTCGTTGCCGCGGGTGGCCGGGCCCGGCGAGACCTTCGACATGCCGGTCACCATCTTCGCCACCGCCAACGGCATCGGCGCCACCGAGATCACCGTCGAGACCACCGGCCCGCTCTCGGTCTCGGGGTCGAGCCGCACCGTTGTCGACCTCGACACCGTTGGCGAGAAGGACCTCGTCTTCACCCTGGCCGCCGCACAGGCGGCGGGGGTGGCCACCGTCCGCGTCACGGCCGCGGCCAGGGGCGCCAAGGTCTTCGCCTCCACCGAACTCGCGGTCCGGCCCATCAATCCGACGATCTCGAGCTCGAAGGAGCTCGCCATCGCCGCCGGCGCGAGGACCGCCTTCAGCATCCCCCAACTCGGTCTTCCCGGCACCCGAAGGGCGATCGTCCGGATCTCGACCATGCCCGGGATCACCTTCGGCCACCGGCTCGAATACCTCATCCGCTACCCATACGGTTGTATGGAACAGACCATGTCCGCGGTCTTTCCCCAGCTCTATCTCAAGCACATCTTCGAGTCGGCCGATGTCGAGGGTGCATCGCGTCGCATCGATGCCAACATCGACGCCGGGATCCAACGCCTCCAGCGGTTCAGAACTCCCGACGGCGGCTTCGGCTACTGGCCCGGCGCCACGACGACCGACGAGTGGGCCACCAATTACGGCGGTCACTATCTCCTCGAGGCGTCCCGCCTCGGCTATCACGTGCCATCGGATCTCATGGACAGCTGGATGGCGTTCCAACGCCGAATGGCGGCCCGCGAAAGCGGCGACCCGCAGACCCGCTCCTATCGGCTCTTCCTGCTCGCCCTTGCCGGCGAACCCATGGTCGGCGCCATGAATCTCCTCGCCGAGGAACAGCTCGGCACGATGAACAACCTCTCGAAGTGGCTGCTCGCCTCCGGCTACAAACTCGCTGGGATGGACGAGGCTGCCCACCGCGTCCTCGCCACCGCCACCACCGAGGTCAAGCCCTATCGCGAACTCGGCGGCACTTTCGGCTCGGCGACCCGCGACCACGCCATGATGCTCTACCTCGCGACCAAGCTCGACCGTCCGGAGGTGGCGCTCGATCTCTACCATGAACTCGCGCCGATCCTCGCCGGGCGCGGCTATCTGTCGACCCACTCGGCGGGCTACGCGCTACTCGCGGTGGGCAGCTACCTCGACTGGACATGGCGCGCCGACGCCGAGGTCCGCGGTCGGCTCACCGTCGCCGGCAAAGGCGGTCTGGATCGGAAGTTCGCGAGGAGCGGCGGTGCGGTCACCATCGACTTGACCGAGCACACCGGTCGCGAAGTCACCATCGACTCTTCGAGCGAAACACCCATCTTCGCCGCCTTCGAGTGGCAGGGGATTCCGGTCGCAGGACCCACCGAACCCGAAGCGCGCAACCTCAGCCTCGATGTCCGGTGGCTCGATGAGGACGGCAATCCCATCGATCCCTCGTCGCTGACCCAGGGCACCCTCTTCTGGGGTCATTTCCGGGTTGCCTCGAAATTCGGCGGGCGGCTCGAGAACCTCGCTCTGACTCAGATCGTACCCTCCGGTTGGGAGATCGACGCCACCCGGTTGCGCGGCGACCAGACACCCGACTGGGCGCGCAGGTTCACCATCGGCAACGCCACCTACACCGACATTCGAGACGACCGGGTGATGTGGTTCTTCGACTACAACTACCGACCCCTCGACTTCCTGGTCAAACTGATAGTGGTGACTCGGGGTGAATTCGTGCTCGCCCCGACCCTTGTCGAAGCCATGTACGACGACGACTTCCGGGCCCTGGTGCCAGGCGGCCCGGTCGAGGTGGTAGCGGCGCAGAAGCCGTGATCCACCGGTGTTCTGTTCCCGCCGTGGCCGGTTCGCGCGGCCGCGATCTGCGTCGCCGCCCTGGCTGCCGGTGTGGTCGCCGTTCCGGTGCCCGACCCGCCCTTCCCCGAGGACTACGGCACCATGGTCCTCGACACCCACGGCGAGGTTCTCCACACCTATCTCGCGACTGACGACCAATGGCGGTTCCGGCTTTCAGGCGACGACATCGCGCCCAAACTCGAAGCGGCGGTTCTCGCAGCGGAGGACCGCCGCTTTCGGAACCATCCCGGAGTGGACCCGCTGGCATTGAGCCGCGCCGTGATCCAGAACCTCGGCGCCGGCGAGGTCAGATCGGGCGCGTCCACCATCACCATGCAGCTGGCGCGGCTCATCCGCCCAAAACCCCGAACGATTCCGAACAAGATCCTCGAGATGGCCCAGGCCCTCAAGCTCGAGACTCGACTGGACAAGGACGAGATCCTTCGGCTCTATTTCGAGCACGCGCCCTACGGCGGAAATCTGGTTGGGGCAACCGCCGCCAGCCTGCACTACTTCAACCGGCCTCCAAACCGGCTGACCTGGGCCGAGGCCGCGACCCTGGCAGTGCTGCCGAAAGCGCCGTCCACCGTCACCCCGTTCCGAAATTCAGAGGTACTGCTGGATCGGCGAAACAGGCTGCTCCGCGCCCTCGAGCAGCAGGGCTCCATGGACGACCAGACTCTCCGCGAGAGCCTCTTCGAGCCACTCCCGACGTGGCCCCACCCAATGCCGACGGTTGCGCCCCACTTCGCGCGCCGGGTCGCCGGCGAAAATCCCGGCTGCGACCCACGGACGACCCTCGACCGCGGGATCCAGGAGCAGCTCGAGGCTCTCGCCCGGCGCCACGCCGGCTGGCTTTCCCGCAAGGGAATCCAAAATCTCTCGATCCTCGCCGTGGAGACCGCCACCGGCAAGGTAAGGGCCTATGTCGGCTCGCCCGATTTCTTTGACCGGAATAACGGCGGCCAGGTGGACGGAGTCATGGCTTCGCGTTCCACCGGCTCGCTGCTCAAACCCTTTCTCTACGCGACCGCCTTCGACCGCGGAGTCATCCACCCCGACAGTCTGCTCCGCGATGTGCCCGTCTACTTCGGCAGCTATGCGCCGGTCAACGCCGACCGGAAGTTCTCCGGCATGGTGCGGGCGTCGGAGGCCCTGGCCCGCTCGCTCAACGTCCCACCGACCCTGCTGCTCCGCGAGATCGGGGTCGCCGAGTTCCACCACTTCCTCGCGGCGGCCGGAATGCAGACCCTCTTTCGCTCACCCGACGGCTATGGCCTGTCCCTCATCCTCGGCGGCGCCGAGGGCACCCTGTGGGACATGGTCCGTCTGTACCGCGGGCTCGCCTCCGACGGCCGCTTCGACGGTCTCGCCCTCCTCGAAGACGAGGCATCCGAGGAGGGGCCGCAGTTGTTGTCTCCCGCCGCGGCGCGGCTGACCATGGAGATCCTCACGGAGGTGCGACGACCCGACGACGACGGCGTCGACCGCACTCTCTTCACACCGCGGCGTCCGGTGGCGTGGAAAACCGGAACCAGTTTCGGCAAACGCGACGCCTGGGCGGTGGGGGCGACCCCGGACTGGGTCGTCGGCGTCTGGGTGGGCAACTTCTCGGGCCAGGGCAACGCGAGCCTCGGCGGCGCGCGGGCGGCGGCTCCGATCCTCTTTGCCGCCCTCGACCTGCTGCCGGGCCACCGTGAAGGGGCGTGGTACCACCCTCCGAACGACGTCCGGGCGATCCGGTTGTGCAGCGACTCCGGCTTCCGCGCCGGCGGAGATTGCCCGAGGACGCACATCGCCCAGCGCCCGTGGCGCTCCCCTCCGGTCGCGGTCTGCCCCTACCATCACAACTTCTGGATCGATCCCGAGACCGGATTCGAAGTCTGTTCCCGATGCTGGAGGACCGACCGCCACAATCTGGTCACCCGACTCATCCTTCCGGCCGACGCCGCTCAGCTCATGCGCCGGGCCGGTCACCGGATCGACTCCTCGCCGGTCCACAACCCGGACTGCCCGGTGAGCTCGCCCCACCACCCGCTCCGCGTCGTCTATCCCGCGGCGGGCGCCACCCTGCTCGTTCCTCGGGATCTCGACGACAAACCGGAGCGCGTCACGCTGCGCGGCAGCCACACGTCGGCCGACGCATCACTGCATTGGTACGTCGACGGCAACTACCACGGACGCACCACCGGCGACCACGCCGTCAGTCTCCTGCTCACGAGCGGCCGCCACCGGGTCGAGGTCATCGACCAGGACGGCCGCGCCGCCAGCACAACCTTCACCGTCGAACGGCGGAGTTGAAACCCGGAGGCGCCGAGCCCATCGCAATTTCACGCAAAGACGCAAAGCCGCAAAGACCATCGCAAAGTACATCGCAATAATGACTCATCGCACCATCGCACGGAGAAACCGCAGATAGCGCAGATGAACGCAGATTCCATCGCATCATCCCATGAAAGGGTCAATGCGAAATGAAATCCCAATGGCCTCCAGTCCGCTTTGGAACCCTTGTAGCGCAGGCGTCTCGCCTGCGATGGTGCGATGAGCGAGACCGTCATCCGGGGCGATGTTGCACGTCCACGACGTTCTCAGTGTGATGCCGCGATGGCTCTAAAATGCGATGGCCTTTGCGATGGCCTTTGCGAGCTTTGCGGTCTTTGCGGTAAGACTGCGATGAAATCTCTGCGTCTTGGCGGTGAAAGACCGATCACGGACCCTTAGGTGGAACCGGGACGGTTTCGAAGATCGCGGTGGTGCCGACGGTGACTCGGAGCATCTCGGTACGAGGGACCGCGGTCACCGGACAGCTACCGTTCATGGCCCGCCCGAGCGAGTCGTTGGCCAATTGAATCGAGTTGTTCTCGGCCGAAAGGTGGAGCCCGACAACGCCCTTGAGCTGGGAGCACTTGATCCGATCGAGGGCCTCCTCGGTCTGGTGGTTGCCGAGGTGACCAAGACGCGAGGCGATGCGCTGTTTGAGCTGCCACGGATATGGTCCGTGGCGCAGCATGTCCGCATCGTGGTTGGTTTCGATGAGCAGCAGATCGCAGCCCGCCAGGCGTTGTCCCAGCAGGTGGGTGAAGACACCGGTGTCGGTGCACACGGCGACGCGCTGCATCCCGTCTTCGAAGACATAGGCCACGGGTTCGGCCGCATCGTGGCTGGTGGCGACGGGTCGAACCCGGAGACTGCCGACGGGGTAGTCGCGACCCGATTCGATCTCGCCGCCGGTCCTGGTCTTGACCGGAACCCGGGACCAGGTGCCGCGGGTGGTCCACACCGGCGCTTCGTGATGCCTGCGGAGAAACACCTCGAGACCACGAATGTGATCCGAGTGTTCGTGGGTCAGGAAGATCGCGTCGATATCCTCGGGTCTCGAGCCAAAGCACTCGAGCCGCTTTCGCATCTGCAGCGCCGAGACGCCGATGTCGACCAGAACGGAGGTCTCACCCGAACGCACCATGACCGAGTTTCCCGACGAGCCCGAGGCGAGGACAATGACCTCCACCGGCTACCTGCCCGTGGACCCGAAACCACCGGCGCCGCGGTCGGTGGCGTCGAGGGCTTCGACTTCGGCGAACTCGGCCTGGGGGGCTGGTGTCACCAACAGTTGCGCGATCCGATCTCCGCGGGAGATGGTCACGTCTTCGGCCCCCAGGTTGATGAGCAGGACCTTGAGCTCGCCGCGGTAGTCGCTGTCGATGGTGCCCGGAGCGTTGACCACCGTCAGCCCGTGCCGGATGGCGAGCCCGGAGCGGGGACGAACCTGACCCTCCCAACCCAAAGGGATCTCCAAAATCAAACCCGTGGGTACCGCAGTGCGACCACCGGGGGCGATCACCATCTCCGAATCAACCGCGGCCCGCAGATCAGCACCGGCGGCGCCCACCGACGCGTAGGACGGCAACTCGAGGCCGGCGGAATGCGGCAATCGCTGGATACGGATCGTCGGCGCGTCGTTCATGAGGGGATCATACACGGGCAATTCGCCCTGCGAATTGCGGCGGCGCTCCAGGGCGGTCGCGCCGATTCTGAGCCCAAGGCCGCAGCCGGACACCGGAGAGGCGCGCTCCACCGGGAATTCCACCAAGCCCGACCGTCCCGCACTCTCTCGGATACGCCCAACCGACTTCAACGTCTCTGACGGGCAGGCTGGAAGCCCGCCCCCACAATGTCCGCCCAACCTGATCTGGATCCGAAACCAAAGCCGACCAGGTCACCCAGAAAACCCCGCCCCATCGGGGTGCCGGGTTTGACATTGTGCCGGATCGACCACCCGGCTTCGCGGCGCTCCCCGCACAATGTCACACCGGGCTCCCTCGGGGAGCGCGATGCGGTCAGTTCGTCCGGCTACGAGGCAGGCCGCCGGCGCACCATCGGCGTGGTCGCAGCCTTCTCAATCAACCCACGCGCGACCACGCCGATGGCGCGACGCTGGGCCGCCGGGACGCCAATGCGTCACGGCGGCCCAGAAGGCCGGTGTCAATAGAACCGGGCCGCGGCCGTGGCCGTGGCCGGGCCCGAATCCCACCAAGCCCGACCGTCCCGCACTCTCTCGGATACGCCCAACCGACTTCAACGTCTCTGACGGGCAGGCTGGAAGCCCGCCCCCACAATGTCCGCCCAACCTGGTGTGGATCCGAAACCAAAGCAGACCAGGTCACCCAGAAAACCACGCCCCATCGGGGTGCCGGGTTTGACATTGTGCCGGATCGACCACCCGGCTTCGCGGCGCTCCCCGCACAATGTCACACCGGGCTCCCTCGGGGAGCGCGATGCGGTCAGTTCGTCCGGCTACGAGGCAGGCCGCCGGCGCGCCATCGGCGTGGTCGCAGCCTTCTCAATCAACCCACGCGCGACCACGCCGATGGCGCGACGCTGGGCCGCCGGGACGCCAATGCGTCACGGCGGCCCAGAAGGCCGGTGTCGAAGGCATGGTCCGGAACAACGGCAGCGCCCACGCCTCGTGGGCGATGGAACCAACCCGCGTCGGTACACCACCATCGCCGGCGGGACGCCGGCGCTACAAGGTGACCACATCGCGGCGGGACGCCGGCTTCGCACGCACCCACGCCTCGTGGGCGATGGAACCAACCCGCGTCGGTACACCACCATCGCCGGCGAGACGCCGGCGCTACAAGCATCGCAGCGACCTTTGTAGCGCCCACGTCTCGTGGGCGATGGGCCTATCCCGCCAGCTCGCACCCCTCTGGGCCGCAGAGGGCGGCCGCCATGCGGTCCGGCCGGAGAATGCTCTCGGCCAGCTCGCGGACGCCGTCAATCGTCACGGCATCGAGCTCGGCACGCACGTTATCGAGATCGAACCTCCGGCCGCGATCGAGGACCTCGGCGACATCCATGGCGCACCGCGCCATGGGCAGATCGCTGTCCATGAGCAGCCCGCGTCGGAGCCCTTCGAGGGCCACTGAAACCTCATCATCCGAGAGATCCCGGGGAAGGCGTTCGACCTCATCCAGCACGAGCGACCAAACCTCATTGTTCACTTCGGGTGCACACGCCCAGCCGATCTCCAACAATCCACCCGGATCTCTCAGCGCCAGACCCGACCAGATGTCGTAGGTCAGGCCCTCGCCCTCGCGTAACCGCTGAAACAGCCTGCTCGACGAGCCATTGCCCAGCACCCGGTTGAGTACGGTCAGCGCAGCCAGTCGGGAATCTCCCGATGGGACGGCCTCAAAGGCGAGCCGGGTGTGAACCTGGTCGGCCCAGGCCCTGCTCACTGTTTCCCGTCCATTCGACCACACGAGCTCGGGCAGTCGCGGTCGGCTCGGGACGGTGTTCAGATCGAGGCGGTCGAGACACGCAAGCGTCCCGTTGCCATCGACGTCACCGGCCAGCGCAACCACCAACCTGCCTGAGCGGATCAGCTCCTGATGGTGGCGCCACAGGGCCTCGATATCGAGGGCCTCGACGCTCTCGGCGCTGCCGATCACCGGCCGCGCCAACGGGTGCCCTCCCCAGGCTGCGCGCAAAAGGGCCTCCTCCACGAGTTCACCGGGGTCGTCGGCGATCAGCTCGAGTTCGGCGAGGATCACCCTTCGTTCGAGCTCGACATCCACCGAATCGAAGCTCGGTGTGGTGATGGCATCGACCAGCAACTCGAGTCCATCGCCGAGAGAGTCCACCGTGGTCGTCAAACTGACGCCCATCATCTCGGTCCCGGTCCAGGCATCGATGTCGCCACCGAGTCGGTCCATCAGCGCCGCCAGTTCACGACGGTCGCGCCCACCGCAACGGCGGAGAGTCAGGTGTTCAACCAGATGGGTGGCTCCCGAAAGACCCTCCGGCTCATGCGACGATCCACGGGTCACCCAAACACCGGCCGCCACGGTCGCGCGGCCCGGTAGTTGCTGCATGAGCAGCGCGGGAGGGTGCTTGGGCAACATGGGGGCGGAGTGTACTACGGTCTCGTCGGTGACGGGATCAACGGTGGCGGTCGGTTGTCTCCGGGAGGCCCACCCCCGGAACCGGGGTCACCCGGCCTCGCGGGATCCTCTTCTCCCGGGTGGTAAATCCGCTGGCCCGGGCGCTGGCCGGGCCGACGTTGGCCGCCTGCGGCGCCCTGCTGCGGTTGCTCACGGAAGATGAACCGCCACTCGCAATAGGTCGTGCGGCCCTCGTAGATCTTGATCGCCTCGTCGCACGAGGTCGAGTGGACACCGACGATCGGTCCCATCTTGACACCGCCCGTTCCCAAGGGCCCCTTGCCCTGCTGGCCGGGTCCGAGTCCCGTTCCCCGCCCCTGCCCCTGGCCCTGCCCGCTACCGGTATTTCCTCCGTAGTCGGACGTGGGCCCGTTAGGGAGCGTGCCGCGGTCGCTGAAAGCGCTATCGCTCGTCGCTCCCGGCCCGGCGAGTTGACGACCCTGCTGACCTGTACGGCCCTCCTGACCGAGAAAGACAATGCCCCAGTTCTCCGAGTCGGTGATCGGGTCCTTCCACCGCTTTCTGATCACTCTGGGCTTGGCTTCGTAGATCTCTTTGAGTTGCATCGGGTACCGGCCGTACTTGATCTTGTAAAGCCGGACCGCCTCGATGAACTGTTCGCCGCGGAAGATGAGCTCGGCCTCGCGTTCGCGCCGCATCTGGAACTCGACGGTCTGGACCGCGACCCCCATGGCGATGGACATGACCGCGATCGCCATCACGAACATCACCAGGGTGTAGCCGGCCTCGGCCCGGCGCCGGCGTCCGGATTCAACGCAGAGACGCTGAGACGCAGAGACGCAGAGTTTCATCGCTGTGCCTTCCGGTTTGGCAATGGGCCCGAAATTAAAAATTCATAATTCATAATTCATAATTCGTGAGGTGGTTGCGAAGCAGCCACCTCACCATTCCGAAATCAACGAGCCGTCCAACGCGACCTTGGTGTCGTCTGCGTACTTGACGTCGATGATGCCGAACCCACCTTCCGGCATCAGGTCGTCGTCGATGGGTTCGAGCTCCTCGAGATCGGTGGGCTCGGCGGAGAGTTCCAGCCACACACCCTCGGTCTCGTGCGTCCACGGATCGGCCGGCAAAGCCCGAAGATAGCCGGAGTCGACCAGGGCTTGAAGCGACTCCGGGTAAACCCCTTTGTCGGCAAGGTGCTGGTCGATGCACGATCGCATCTGGTAGAGATCAGCACGGATCACCGCCTCACGAGCTCTGATCGGGGCATTCTGCATCTGCGGTACAGCAATGGCAGCGAGGATGCCGATGATCGCGACCACGATAATCAGCTCGATCAGCGTGAAGCCCACTTCGGGTCTCTTACGACTCTTCATGGTTCACCAGTCCTTGTACTCTGTGCCATCGAGCCCGACCCCTTCGGAGAGTGAGTAGACGTCGTAGACGTTCTGTCCTCCGTGGCTCGAACTGTCCGGCTCGTCCTGGTACGACCGCAATCCCCACTCGGCCTCTCCAGTCATGGGGTCGATGGGGATCCGACGCAGAAACCGTTGTTTTCGTTCCTGGCCCACAAGATCGATACCCTCGGCCAAGACCTCCAGGCTCTCGGGATATCCCTCGCCGCCAAGTTTTACCGGGATCATTCCATTGTCGGAGAGCTTTTTGTGTTCGTCGATCGCGGTTCGCATTTGCCGCAGTGCAAGACGAAGATCGGCTTCCTTGCGCCGTTTGACGGTGAATTTCGCCACCGGAAGAACGATACTCGAGAGTAACGCGATGAGCGCGGCAACCATCACCAGCTCGGCCAGAGTGTAGCCTTTTTGGCGTCGGTGGAGTCTCATCATCATCGGTCAGTTCTTCCCGGCCGCCAACGGTTCATCGGTGACGAAAAGCGCGCCGTTACCCACCGCCACCGGCAGAACGACGCCGTCATACCTGGTTGCGCCACCGGCGGTGACCACCAGGGGCACCGGCCCCGGCGCGAGAGCACGAACCCTAAGAACAACAAGGCCGTGGGAGCCGACGGCCTCGGCCGCCCCGACTTCGAGGTCGAGTTCGATCCAACCCTCATCCGGTTCGAGATCCTGGAACCTCGCGGTCACACCCTCCACCGTCGCGATGGAATCGATGGCCACCCGCACCGGATCGAAGGACACGGTCAGCGGGAGCCGATAGGGCTCGGCCGGCGCCCCGCGAGCCACCAGTTGCAACGAGGTTTCCGCGCCGACGGCGAGGGACAGGACCGAGGGCTCGAGGCCGACGAGAATCGGCGCCGTTTGACTCGGATCGGCTAATTCCTCACCATCGTCGGTGTTCAGGCTCTTGTTGGATCCGGGCACGAGTTCGACCCCACCTCCGCCTTCAGGCGGCTGTTCCTCCCGCCCCGGAGTAGCCCGGCGCGGCGCCACGGGACGAGGCACGTTGTAGGGCAGCTTGTCCGGATCGGTGATCTCTTCGCCACGTTCCGCATCGTTGCCTGTGTCGTTGGGCTCGTTTCGGTTTCGCGGATCGAACGGTCCTTGCGGCGCCCGACCCGATTCGATCCGGGGCGATCTCGAACCGTAGTAGGAGATCTGGCTTTCGGTGCCCACCCACATGGGTGCGAGATCCGCTTCGGTGATGTCCGGGAACCGGATGATCGAGGGAGTGAGGGTCAGAACCAGATCGGTGCGCCGGTCGGTCTTCTCCTTGTTGGTGAAGAGCCGGCCGATGAGCGGGATGTCCGACAACAGTGGCGTCTTGGTGATGACCTCGCCCTGATCACGACGGATCAGACCGGCGAGCAGACTCGATTCACCGCTCTGCAACCGGATCACCGAGGTGATGGTCCGGGTGCCGATTGTGACCGCGGTCTGGTTGGGCCCCACTGAAACCTCTTCGCCCAGGTTCGAGACCTCGACGGTGAGTTTGAGGGTCACCTCGCGGTTGTGGTGAACCCGTGGCTCGACATCGATCTTGATGCCGATGTCCTGATATTGGAAGGACGTGATGGGCGTGACCGAGCCGGGGGCTCCCTGGTAGCCCGTGTTGAAACTGGTGACCGGGATCGGCACCCGGTCGCCGATGAGCAGACTGGCCTTCTCACCTTCGGTGATCCGCAACTGCGGTTGAGCGAGAACCTCGGCGTTACCCGAAGAAATGGCGAGGTTGATCACCACGCTCGGGATGTTGATAAACCAGTTGCCGCGCGTGATGTCCTTGATCTGGTCGAGATAGAGCGAGCCGTTCTGCCCCTCGGTGCCGCTCACCGCCGCGGTGTCGAGCCCGAGGTTGAAGGTGTAACTCGACAACGCCGCACCGAGGTTCGAGTCATTCCGACTCGACATCAACAGCAATTCGACATCCACCAGAACTTCGGCCTTGGCCTTGTCGTTGACGGCGATGAGCTTCTCGGCGATGGCCACCTTGTCGGCGGTGTCGCGCAGGGTGATGGCGTTGAGCTGCTCGTTGGTCGACAACCGGCGCGCCTCGATGAGCGAACGCAGGAGCTTGTCGACATCCTTGACATCGGCGTTGGAGAGGAAAAAGGTCTTGATGACCAGATCCTCGTATTCACGGCGGTTCTGGGGCGTGTCGTCGGCGACGATGATGGTGTGCTCGTCGAGGACCTTGTAGAAATGGGCCGCCGCCTGCATCACCATTTCCAGCGATTGTTCGGCGGTCAGGTCGTTAAGCTCGATGGACAATCGATCCTCTTTGAGTTTGGGATCGAAGAGGATGTTGAAGCCATAGGCCTTGGCCATGGCCTGATAGATCTCCTGCACCGGTTTCGGCTTGGGGAAGTTGAGGGTGATCCGATCCTTGGACTTGGGGTTGAGAATCGGCGGTTTGACTTTGGCCTCGCGCGCCGCTCTTTTGATTTCCTCGAGTTCGCGCGCGCCGTCCGGACGCCCGAGGATCTCGATCTCCTCCTGAACCCGACGGAGAAGCTGCGCGGCGAACTGGTTTGTGGGATCGAGTTGGGCCGCCATCTGAAGCTCATCGCGAGCCGCCTTGAGGCGGCCGAGTTCGCGCAACATGGTGCCGCGCTGGAAGTGCCGGGCGGACGCCTTTTGACGCGCAAAAGTCAGATTGAGCTTGTACTCGGTGTTGTCCGGTTCGACGGCCAGAGCCTGGAGATAGAAGTAGACCGCCGCATCCCAGTTCTCCGCCTCGAAGGCCTTTTCGCCGTCGCTGGCGGTTTGCTGAGCCGAGGAGCACCCTCCGGCAAAGGTCACGAGGGCACACAGAGCCAGTGCCGCCGAGAAAAGCCGGATTCTTTGGTTAGTCATCTGCCAACGGTACACGTGTGTCCTCCTGGCTGTCATAGCCGACAAAACCGATCAGCACCGATTCGTGGCCGATCTCGCGAATGATGAATGCCTCTTCCAGAATCTCGCCCTCGACTCCGACGTCAACGATCGTGGTCTCCGGCTCCGCTCCCTGGCGGCGAAAAGCCGCGACCTTGAGGTAAGGCGGACCGAAGTAACCGAGGTATTTTCGAACAAACGGCGGCGGCGGGCCTTTTTGCTGGCCGTCCATACCGATGTACACCTGGGGCGTCGGCGTCGGCCTCGGAGGTCTCGTGGGAATCGGCGGCTGGGTCGGCGGTGGCGTTAGATTTCGGGTCGGGGTCGGCGGCGCCCCGAAAGTGAAGGGGTTGCGCGAGGTGATGACCTCGACCTCGCCCTCCTCCCTTGCCAACACCTGCGCCAGTTTGGGGAGATCGTGGGCCTGGTACTCGGCGCCGGCCTGGCGGCCACCGACCTCTGCGAGTCCACCACGACCGATCATCCGACTGACGGCGACCCCGCCGACGATGACGAGGATCACCGAGAGCACCGCGAGGCGCAACTGCTCCGGGGTGAGTTTACGATCAGCCATCTGCAGGCTCCGATTCGGTCTCAACGATACCGCCGGTCAGGCGACGGAGCCGATCGGGATCCACCTGGCCGAGATAGGTCGACAGACGGACACCGATCTTCAACGACCGGCTCGCCGGATCCTCGTCCTTTGCGAGGGTCAGACCGTCAACGATGAGGAATTCCGGGCTCGCCTGGAGCAGCGTCAGCATCTTGCGAATCTGAGGGTACTCGCCATCGACCTGGAAGCCGATTCCGAAACGGACATAGCCCAGTTTCTTCTCTTCTTTGGCGGAGTAGGAATACGTGCCCGGGAGGAGACCGGAGTCGCGGGTTGCATTCCCGGTGGCTCGAAGGATCCGGGTCAGACGCAGGTCGAGGTCCGAAAAGACCTGGTCGTTGATGTCCTGGAACCCGGTTTGGAGCTCTTCGACCTCCCGCCGGTCGGCCACCACCAACTCGTGCAACATCTCGAGCCTCTCGACCTCAGCACTGTATTCCGCGATGTCCGAGGCGAGCGTCGCCCTGCGTCCCACCGAATCCGAGGTCTGATAAAAAAACCAGCCCACCAGACCCAGGGCGAGGATCACCGCGGGTAACCACATCGGAAGCATCTGCCGCCAGGGTCGCCAGTCGATGTTCATGGCGACACCTGACCCGGGTGGTGGACGACGGTCAGCTGGAAGACATAGCCGAACCCGCTTTCCTCCGGGGTGATCTCCGACGACGGCGTCGGTTCGGAGAAGCTCGGATCGTCAATGAGGTTGTCGAAGAACTCGAGCAGCGCCTCGCGGGTTCGACCGATGGCGTTGAGCGAGAGGTTCACCGTGTCAGCATCGACCTTGGGTGTGATTTTGGTCAACCGAACATCGTATGGAAGCACCCGTTCGATGTCGTCGAGCAGCCCGACCCAGGAAAACTCGTGCTCGTGGATCACCGCGTTGACGGCGTTGACCCTCGCCGCCAGCGATTTCCACGGCACCCGGTTGAGATCCTCGGCCTCTTGCCCGACCTCGATTGCGAGACGTTGGTTGTCCGCCTTGAGCTGATCGAGAAGAAGAATCTGCTCCTCGAGCTCTCGATTGCTCTTGAACCACACCTGGGCGTTGAACACCGCAAAGATCAGCGACAAGAAAGCCGCGACACCGATCACCAGCCACACGGGCCGGGTGTTGAGATGGGGGCGAGAGGAGAGGTTCGGGACAATCATCGAACCGCCCCCGACATGAGGTTGACCACCGGGTCGAGACGATAGGACCCCACCCGATCACGGATCGCGGTTCCGTCGAATGCCATTGATGGTGAAGCTGAACCCACCATGGACAGGGTGCCGTCGGCCGCGATCCATCCCTTGAGATGGTCGCCCAGCATCTCGTTCTCCACCGAGACACCAACATCGAGGACGCCCTCGATTCCAAGACTCGTTCGAACATACCCCAATGTCAGGTTCAGCTCACGCTCCACCACCGACCAGTCGGCTGTTGGCAACGGTTTTGTCCGGACCACCTTCGGCTGGTCGTTGACGAGGAGCATGATGGACAGAAAACCGCTCTCCTGCTGCACCGCCAACACCCTCGAGGCCGCACCTTTTCCATCGGCGACCGCGAAGACTCGCGGAGAGATGAGCCCCGGGGAGACGCCCACGGCTTCGAAAACCGACTCCAACCCCGCGATGGCCCGCTCGACTCCGACCAGGACCAGAAGCCGTCGAGCACCCTCTGACGGCGGCTGCGTCACCGTGGCCAACCGCAGACTCGCCGGCGCCACCGGAAGGAGTTTCTTGAGCCGCCACGAAACCACCTCTTTGAGGTCGGCCTGTCGCCGCGGCAGCTGTTCGAATTCCAGGATGTGGGTCCGGAGCCAACCGGTGGGCACGACGACGGCGGCCCGTTTTGTTCCCTCGACCTCGTCTTGCAGCCGCGCCAGAACCGGACGGAGCTTTTCCTCATCCACCGACTGCAGCCCCACCGGGCCGACCTCGAAGGTCCCGTCCGGAACATCGACCGCCGCGCTGCGGAGCTCGCCCTTGCTCTGGCGCCGCACCACCACGGCCATGGTGGAGTCGAGCGACCACCCGGTCGCCGGTGGCGGCGAAGTCAAAAGATCTGAAATCTTCATTCGACGAACGTGACCTTGTTGATGTCACGCAGCGAGGTTTCGCCGGCAAAGACCTTCTGCAGGGCGGACTCGCGAAGAAAACGCATCCCCTCGGCCTTGGCCGCCCTTTTGATCTCGGCCGCCGACCGTCGATCCAAAATGAGCTCCCGGATGTTGTCGGACAGGTTGAGGAGCTCCGCGATGGCGAGCCGGCCGCGATAGCCGGTGCCGTTGCACTCGATGCATCCCGCACCCTCGAAAAAGGTGAAATCCCGATAACGGTCGGGTTCGAGGCCCGAGTCCTCGAGCAGGAGATCGGAAGCCACGGCGGGTCGTTTGCAGTGGAGGCAGATCCGACGCACGAGACGCTGGGCGAGAACGCAGTTCAACGCGGCGACGAAATTGTAGAGATCGACGTTCATGTTGAGGAACCGGCCGATGACATCGACCACGTTGTTGGCGTGGACGGTGGTGAAAACCAAATGACCCGTGAGCGCCGACTGCACCGCGATCTGCGCGGTCTCTTCGTCACGGATCTCACCGACCATCACCTTGTCCGGATCGTGTCGGAGGATCGACCGGAGACCCCGGGCAAAGGTCAGGCCCTTCTTCTCGTTGACCGGAATCTGAGTGATGCCTTTGAGCTGGTACTCCACGGGATCCTCGATCGTGACGATCTTGTCCTCGGACGAGACGATCTCCGACAAACAGGCGTAGAGCGTAGTGGTCTTACCGGAACCCGTCGGTCCGGTCACGAGCACCATTCCATACGGCTCGTGGATGAACTTCCGAACCTGTCTCTTGGTGTCGTCTTCCAATCCGAGGACATCGAGGTTGAGGGTGCGGAACTCGGTGCTGGACGACTCCTTGTCGAGGATTCGGATGACCGCATCCTCGCCGTGGACGGTGGGCATGATCGAGACTCGGAAGTCGATGGTGCGACCCGAGAACCGGACCTTGAATCGGCCGTCCTGGGGGACCCGTTTCTCGGCGATGTCGAGTTCCGACATGACCTTGATCCGACTGACGATGGTCGAGTGGTGGCGCTTGTCGATGGACTTCATCGCCTGGTAGAGCACACCGTCGATGCGGTACTTGACCACGACCTCTCGGTCCTGGGTCTCGATGTGGATATCCGACGCCCGTCGTTGAATGGCGTTGAAGAGAATCGTATCCACCAATCGGATGATCGGCGACTGATCGGCGGTGATGCGGTCGATGGACAGCACCTCTTCGCCGTCCTCCGCATCCTGGACGATCTGCATGCTGAAGCCTTCGGTGGCCTCATCGAGGACTCGCTGGGTGGACTCGGATTTTTCGAGGATGTCCGCGATACGTTTGCGGGGGCTGACAGTGACATCGATGGGCCGTGCGAGGGCGAGCTCGAGTTCGTTGAGACTCACGACATTCGACGGATCCGCCATCACGACTTTGAGCACTTCTCCTTCGCTGGCCGTGGGGAGAAACTCGTAGTGGATCATGGTTTCCACCGGGATGGTCCGGAAGAGATCAACATCGACATGGAACTCGTCGAGGGGGTCGAAAGGAAGACCCAGTCGCACGGCCAGAGCCTCAGCCTCGCTGATGTCTCCCTTTTCGTCGGGATCCATCGCCTCGTCGAGCATCACGAGGGTTTGGTCGAGTTGTGGATCTGTCGCCATATCGCCGTTCATCCAATCTTCGAGACGGTCGTGAGCAAGGGATAGTAGACCGACAGCAGCAGTCCCGCAACGATGATACCCATCACAACCAGGATCATGGGCTCGAAAAGGGTCACGAGGCGAGCCAGACTGGCCTCGATCTCCTCATCGAAAAAGCCTGAAGTGTGTTCTAACATTTCCGGCAATGCGCCGGTGGATTCCCCGACCCGCATCATGGCCAGCGCAAGCACGGGCATCTTCCCGGTGTCGTCCAGGGCATCCGACAGAGGACGGCCCTCCTGAACCTCCTGAACACATCCGCGGAAGAGTTCGGAGATATAGCTGTTGCTGATGGAGGTGGTCGAGACCTGCAGCGCCGGCACCATGGGCGTTCCCCCGCCGAGCAGGACGCTCAACGACCGGGTGAACTGAGACACCGCAAAGAGATGGCCCAGCCGCCCGATCACCGGTATCGAGAGCCGCCACCGATCGGTGATACGCCGGCCCGAGGGTGAATTCCGCCACATTTTGACCGCGAAGTAGAGGCCGACCGCACATGCGATGAAGAGGAGAAAGTGCTCCTGCAAGTTGGTCGAAATGCCCATCACGATCCTCGTCGGCAGAGGCAGATCGGCATCGAACTGGACGTAAAACGAGCTAAACGCCGGAATCACCTTCACCATGAGGATGATCACGAGAATGATGGACATGGCAATGAGCACCAACGGGTAGGTCAGCGCTCCGATGATCTTTCTGCGAACCGATTCGGTCAATCGCTGGTACTGGACGAACCGACCGAGAACCGCTTCGAGCTCGCCGGAACGCTCACCGGCGCGCAGGGTGTTGGCATAGAGCCGAGGAAAGACATCACCCAACGACAGAAACGCATCCGAGAGCGAAACACCGGTGGTCACCTGTTGGTGAACCTTGTCCAGGAGGGCCTTGAAGTGTTCGTTGGTCTGCTGTTCGCGAAGGAGTTCCAGTCCCTGAGTGAGGGGCAGACCGGCGCGCAGCAGCGTCGCGAGTTGAGTGTTGAAGAGGAGGAATTCCTGCCCCGATATCTTGGTGCTCTTGCTGAAGAACGGAATCCGCAGCCGGGATCGAGCGGGGGCAATGGAAAAGACGTGGAATCCCTCACCTTCGAGCTCCCGCTGCAGAACATCCGTTGACGCCGCGACCCGGCGGCGCTCCACGACCGCTCCACTCGGGGAGCCCAATCGACAGACGTACTCGGGCACTCAGTTCACCTCGACCATGACTAGCGATCCTCCACCGAATGCATCGTGAGAATCAGCACCAACCCGCTCGCCGAATCCTCCGAGCTGCCGGCACCGATGATCATTTTCTGCCGCGGCGACAGATAGACCGTCGTCCTGAGCAGCTCGTCGACCTGCTCACCGCCCCCGGCCTTGGTGGTGAGACGATCGAGGCGCAGCCACTTCACCTGGGTTCGATCGCCGATATCCGCCACGCCCCAGGGGGTCGACTCGGAAACAACCGATGAATTGGCGAGGAACGAGAGCCGATAGGCCTGGCTCAGGGAGGCCGTGGTCGGCTGGCCGAACTCGCCCTGGAATACCGTCCGGCCGGCTCGCCGATAGGACTTGAAAGGAAACATCCGGTGGAGCCGACGGTCGAGCTCGGGGGGGAGATCCGAAACCCTCTCGGAATCGAGGCCCTCGAGGAGTTCGACCTCGATTCGATATTCGCCCGGGATCCGGTCGAGCTCATCGAGCAGCTTGGTGATCCTGCCGACAATCTGAGGCGAATCCTGAATCGTGATCCGACCCCTTGACGGTTGAACCGTGACGCTGCCATCGTCGGACAGCAGAGGTTCGATGGCGGTGAAAGCCTCGATCACCGAGGCGTTCTTGAGATTGAAAACCCGAACGGTGGTCTCGGATTGTCCAGCCGCCGAGAGCGCGAGGGCCACAATCGACAGCAGCAGCACGAGAATGGCTTTTCTGGGCATTTGCTTAGAGCTCCATGGCCGGATTCACGATGAAGACGGCTCCGGTTGTGACATCGTCCCCGATCGCATACTGGTAGACCCGAACCTCATCCTGAATCATATCCACCTCGACACGGGGCGGCGGTTCGGCGGGGACCGGAATCGCCTCGACGGCTGAGGGGACCGAGACCTCGATCTCATGGGCATCGGCCTGGAGCTGGGGAAGATCGTCAGTCTGGTTGCCACTCATCCACCACGCGGTCGAAGCGATGATCGCAAACATCACCGCGGCCGCCGCCGCGAGCCACGGTCTGCGGGACGGTCGGAGTTGCCTCTGCAGTCTTTCCTGGCGCACGCCCGCGACAACCGAAGCCACGCAGGCCTCGATCCTCTCCGGGGACGGTCCGCTCCGGCGGGAAAGGCTGAAGATCAGGGTCGGCTCTTCGGCGAGCGCCAATTCCCGGCACTCATCGCAGGATTTGAGATGGGCGCGGAAGCCGGTTCGCCTGACCTCGTCGAGGCTGTCGTCGAGGTATGCGGACAACAACTCGCGATAGACTTCACAACTCATTTTTGACCTCTCTGGTCTTCAGGCACGAACTCCGGGAACCGGTTTTGAACCTCCCGGCGCAGCGTTTTGCGTGCCTGGAACACATGATTGCGAACCGTTGCCGCCGAGCAACCCAGGATTTTCGCCACCTCGGCGGTATCAAGATCCTCGACCTCGCGAAGGATGAATGCGGATCTCTGTTGTGGAGTCAGAAACTGGACCAGCTCGCGGAGGATGTCATCCACCTCGGTGTGATCGAGACGGGAGGTAACTTCTTCGACACCACCCACCAACCGAAGTTGGTGCTCGGTGCCGGCGCGGTGGGCCTTCAGCCGAGAGGAGCGCGACCTGATGAGATCGATGGCGAGGTTGGTCCCGATGCGATAGAGCCACGTCGAGAAACTCCATTTGGGATCGTACTTGTCGAGGCGCTGCCATGCCTTGACAAAGGCCATCTGAACCACATCCCAGGCCTCTTCCTCGTCGAGCACGATCCTCGCCACCGAACGGTGCAGACCTCCCGAATGACGCCGGACGAGGTCGGCAAACGCATCTTCATCGCCGTCACGAGCAGCACGGACGACCTTGCGATCATCCATGGTCACCTCGGACCGAAGCGTGGCTCGACCGAGTAAGAAGCAATGGCTCTCCCTCGAACTCATATTCATCATCCCCGTACTGTCTACGGAGCGACCGCCGACACCGTTGGGGACGATGCGAATATTCTCGAGCGACATTATCCCCCAGAACTGGAAATATGTGTGGATTTGAGAGTTAACAGTCGATGGGAAGAAGTCGATAGTTGACAGTTCAGCCTCTTGCAAGAACCCCCGTTTTTTGACGGTTCGTGGTTGTGCGGCGAGACGCCAGCACTACAAAGGGCTGAGTCCATTGTAGGGCCGGCGTCTCGCCGGCCTGATGGTGACGATGGTCGGGGGTTCCATCTAGGGTGATCGCCACCGGAGCGCACGTTGAAACCGGGAAGACGCAAAGGTCGCTAAGCTTCCGCGAAGACATCTCTTTGGCTCATCGCAGTTCCCGACGTTGGTTGGGCTTTGGGAACCCGAGGGGGTCCGGGCTAAAATGCGGTTCTTTGCGGGATCTTGGCGTACTTCGCGTCTTGGCGGTTTCAATCTGCGATCCGGAGACAATCACTCCACAAGGAGCCCCCGACGAACCCGGCTATGTGCGATGGAACTGTCGACTGTTGACTGCTAACCCGCCTTCGGCGGGTAGCCGGTGATGTCGCGGATCCGCTCATACAGCGGCCGCAGGCGCCGGTACATCTTCAGATAGACCTCGCGATAGAGCCGGTCGTAGATGCGGCTGGTCGTCGGATCGGGGTCAAAGGTATCCCTCACCCGGGTCATTTCCTCAACCGCGGCGGCGAAATCGGGTTGGATCCCGAGACCGACCGCGGCGGCCATGGCCGCTCCGAGACCCGAGGCGTCGGCGACATGCGGCCGCGAGGCCGGCAGCGAAAAGATGTCGGCGGTGATCTGCATGGCGGCATCGGACTGTGAGCCGCCACCCGCAACCCTCACCTCCGTCATGGCTTGCCCGCTCCGGCGCTGGCTTCGCTCGGCTCCCTCGCGCAGCGCATATGCGAGCCCTTCGAGGATGGCGCGATAGAGGTGGGCCCGGGTGTGGACATCGCCGAAACCGATCACCGCCCCCTTGGCTTCGGGCCCGGGAAGACGGACCCCCGGTGACCAGTAGGGCTGGAGGACCAGACCCATGGATCCCGGCGGCACCGCATTGACGAGCACGTCGAAGAGCTCCTCCGGTTCGATCCCCCTCTCTGCGGCGATTCGCCTTTCCCGGTGGCCGAACTCGGTCTTGAACCACGACACCATCCAGTAGCCGCGGAAGATCTGGACCTCCATGTTGAATCTGTCCGGGGCCGCCGCCGGATACGCCGGCAGATATCGCGTCGGTTCGATATACCGACGGTGGACCGTGTTGATCGTTGCGGTGGTGCCATAGCTGAGGCATCCGATATCCGGTTTCAGGCATCCCGAGCCGAGCACCTCGCAGGCCTTGTCCGCGCCGGCCGCAATCAGCGCCAGGCCTCGCGGAATTCCCGTGGTTTTGGCAGCTTCGGCTGAAATCTCACCGAGGATCTCTCCCGGCCGCACCAACTCCGGGAGTTTTCGGGGGTCGATTCCCACCGCCTGCCACTTCCAGTCGCGGGCGCCGGCCCATCGATGACGTTTGTAGTCAAAGGGCACATATCCGACCTGGCTGGCCACCGAATCGGCAAACCGTCCGGTCAGACGATGGGTGAGAAAGCCGGAGAGAAAGAGAAACTTGTGTGTCCGGCCCCAGATATCCGGCTGGTGCCGCGCCAGCCAGATCGACTCGGCATTGGCCTGGAAGTTGGCTACGGTCTCGCTGAGCCCGAGAGCGCGAAAGCTGAGGCCCCACACCCCACCCACCGGCGGCACGCCTTCGGTCCTCCGCTGATCGAGCCAGACGATGGCCGGTCGAAGCGGTGCGCCGTCGGCGTCGACGCAGACCATGGTCGCCCGCATGGTGGTCAGGGCCACCCCGGCGAGCGCCTCTCGATCAACCCCCTGCGCCCACAGACCCCGACAGGCCTCTGCCAACGACCGCCAGTAGTACTCCGGATCCTGCTCCGCCCAGCCCGGGTGGAGCGAGTAATAGGGTTCGAGGTCGACCTTGTGCCGCGCGAGGAGGTTTCCCCGCGGGTCAAAGACCAGCGCACGGATGCTCTGGGTGCCGTTGTCGATGGCGAGAATGTGATCGCGGGTTGTCACTTCTTTAGTTTTACATCATCCAGGTGGCCGAGGGAGCCACCTTTAGCATTGTTCGGGATCCGCATTATTGCGGGCCTCTTGGTTTCCCGACCCGAACAATGCAAAAAGTGGCACCCCGTTCAACAAACGAGGCGTCTACAATTCCCCATGGCCTTTTCTGCTCGCCCATGGATACCCGTGATCGTGTGGGTTGCGGTGATCTACACCACCATCCCCTTTGTTCGGGTGCTCCGGGAGTGGTATGTCGCACGCTGGGACCCGGTGTGGATCGGCGTATCGGTCGCGACAATCCTCACCGCCGCGGCCGCGACCATCATGTGGTCCCTCTCACGCAGGCGACAGGGGCTGACGCGGAGTCATCTGCTGTGGATCCTCGGCATCACCGCGATCTTCGTGCTGTGGACCCTGAGTCTGCGACGAAGCCCCGAAGAATCGATCCATTTCCTCGAGTACGGGGTGCTGGCGATCCTCCTCCACCGAGCCCTTCGACCCGACATGGGCAACGATCTCGTCTTTGTCGCAGCGATCCTGATCGGGTCTCTCATCGGGACGGTGGACGAGATCATCCAATGGATCTCACCGACCCGATTCTGGGATTGGCGCGATCTGCTCCTCAACGCCGGCGCCGGCGCCCTCGTACAGGTCATCCTGTGGCGGGTGGTTCCGCCTTACGAACGTCGATGGGACCCACCATCACTCCAGATCGTTCTTCGCCTCACCGTGGCGCAACTCATCGTCCTCGCTGCGTGCCTGGCGAACACCCCTCAACGAGTCGCGCGCTACGCACCGTTCCTTCCGGGCTGCGCTCACCTCACGAGTTCGCTCAACCCCATGGCCGAGTACGGCCACCGGCACTCGGTGCCCGGTATCGGCGTCTTCACCTCACGCCTCACTCTGGAGAAAATCCGCGCGGAGGACCGCGACCGCGCCACCGAAGTGGCCCCGATCCTCGACGCCACTCGTCACTCCTATGGCCGGTTTCTCGACACCTGGCCGGTCGGCGACGACCCCTTCACCTACGAGGTCAGAGTGCATCTCTTCGCCAGGGACCGCAATCTGGCCAAAGTCCCGGGAGCATGGTGTCGAGGGGGACCTGGCCGCGGAGCAACTCTCCATCGCGTGGCACGAGAACCGACTCCTGGAGACCGTTTTCGGCACCACCCTCGCGGAGAGTTCCTACCCGTGGCGACCCCAGCTTCGGCAACAACTCGAAGGATCCTCCCTACCGGACCCCGGGTTTCGAAGCGCCGCCGGATCCCACCTCATCACCTTCGCATCCGAGAGGTCCCTCCTCGCCGTCCTTCTGCTGCTGACTGCGGTTATGATCATGGTGGACCTGCGGATGGGCAGGAAGCAGCCCTGATTGGGGAACATCATGAGCCCGAGTTCTCGCCGCCAGTTTCTTCACACCGCCGGCCTTGCCGGGGTATCCACCCTCCTGGGCCTCCCCGCGAGAGCAAGCTGGGCAGCTCCGGGCGCGGGGGCCGGAAGCCTGCGGTTGGTCTTCTTCACCGATGTCCACGCCCACACCGATTGGCGGGCGCCGCAAGCCATGGCGGCAGCGGCCAAGGCCATCAACGCCGAAGATCCCGAACTCGTCATCGGGGGCGGCGATTTGATCTATGACGGTTTCGAGGTGGCCGCCGCCACCGCCGAGTCCCAGTGGGATGTCTACATGAGCTTGCACGAGGCCATCGGCGCCCCGGTTGAACCGATCGTCGGAAACCACGACCTCGTGGCGGTCAAACCCGACGATGGGAGCAAACCGAGTTCCGACCCGCGGGCGGTCTTTCGAGGCAAGTTCGGTCTCGATCGGACCTGGCGCAGTCATTGACGCCGGCGGCTATCGGTTCTTTCTCCTCGACTCGGTCGAAGTGAGCAACGACGAACTCAACTACCACGGCGGGATCTCCTCAGAACAGCTCGCTTGGCTCCGCACCGAGGTCGGCCGGACCGACACCGACACCCCCATCGTGGTCGCCACCCACATCCCGTTTCTCTCGGCCATCCCACAGGCCACCAAAGGGGCGATCGTGCCGTTGGAGGCCAACCACCTGGTGGTCAACAACCTCGAGGTTCTCGAGCTCTTCGCCGAGCACAACCTCATGCTGGTCCTCCAGGGACACCTCCACGCCGAAGAGATGCTGCGCTGGCAAGGGACCACCTTCATCACCAGCGGAGCCGTTTGCGGCGACAAGTGGAAGGGTCCCAAGTACGGCACTCCGGAAGGATTCGGTGTTCTCAACCTGAGACCCGACAGGGTCGAGTGGGAGTACAAGAGCTATGGGTGGAACGCGATGGTCGAGGACGACCATCGCGAATGATGAATGATGAATGATGAATGATGAATTTCGGGCCCATCGCGGAGCTGTCAGCTCGGCCTCCTGCAAAATTCAGCAAAATGACGAGGGGCTAGCCTCATGACAACAGTCCATCGCAGGCGGGGACGCCTGCGCTACAAGGGATCTCGCGATTTTGTAGCGCCCGCGTCCCCGCGGGCGATGGGTCCACGTGCGTCGATTCCTGCCGCAATCCCGAATTTTGCACGAGGCTCAGTCGTTAGCTTTCAGCTCCATCGCACTCGGATCCCATGGGAAAACGCGGTACTGAACCTCGAACGGGGTGCCATTCTTTGCATTGTTCGGGTTGTGAAACCCTCAAGCTCGGAAAGACTCTGAGCCCGAACAATGCTAAGGGTGGCTCCCTCGGCCACCAGCGACGAGGAAACCAAGCTCGGCTTCGCGTCTCCCGGAGCGCGATCCCGAACATGGTGCTCTCGTCGGTGTTCCCGAGCGGATGCCAGGCACCCGTCCCGCGTTCTCAGAACGCCAACTACTCCGCCAGACCCGTGATCGCCTCACCGGCTTGGTCCGGCAGCGGTCTGAAGAGATCGAAGTCGGCGTGGAACTGCGCGAGGAACTCCACCGACAGGAGCCGGTAGGCCACCCACACCGGCAACAGCAGAACCGTTCCCAAATAGGGCAACGCCGCCGTACAACAGGTCATCATGCAGAAGATGCTGAAGAAGATGGCGAAGATCGTCGCGAGCATGATCACAAAGAGCGCATAGACCACGAAGTGCATCGGCCGGGCCTTCAACCACGGCATGAATGCGCGCCATGCATCGAGAACCGGCATCTCGTAGCGGTACATGATGGGAATCACAAAGGACTCGGTCATGAGCGCGACAAAGAAAGCCGCGACACCGAAGAGCACCAGTCCGAGGCTGCCGAAGAGCCCCGCCGCAACCGACAGCCCCTCGAGAGCATCGTGGAGAGAGAATCCGGCGGCCGGGGCGAAAAAGACCACGGCGACGAGGATGACTCCGACCACACAGGCGACGGCAAAACACAGGCGCCACAGGAAAAGCGAATTCCCCAGCGCCTCGTGGCGTTTCCATGGCTCAACGATTTCGGCTTGGTTGCGAACCAAATTGCCGAGAAAGATGAATTTGAAGCGCGAGGTGATCCACAGCAAGAGGACCCCGACTGCGATGCCGATCACGACGAGGGTGACCGCCAACGACAGCCAGAACAGGTTGGCGGAGAGTCCGTCCCACGCGTGATCGAATCCCGACCACACCTGTCGCCCGGAATCGTTTCCGTCCAAACGCCCTGCGGCGGCTGATCCGGTGTCGGTGGTGAGTCCGGCCACCCAGGCGGCGAACGCCAGCAATAGCCACTTTGCCAGATCGAACGGCTGCCAGAGAATCACCCGGGTTCTTTCCCAGGCGCGTGACAACGGTTCGAAGTACCCTATTCTCATCGATCCTCCCTCGGGGCGTTCCGTCGATTGTAGACCGTTCGCGGCTCCCCGCTTGGGAACACCGACCATCGAGGCCGGCTTCCACCCCTTCAAACGGTAAAAGACCGGGAATGGTTCTCAAACCGGCCGAATCGCTCGTGCGAGCACCTCGACGGGGTGCAGGGCGTCGATCCCGGCGAGGGACTGGATCTGGTGCCGGCAGCTGGTCCCGGCGGCGGCCACCAGGGTCCCTGGAGCCAGATCACGAATGGCCTGTACCAGAGGCGCGGCCACCGCCCTCGAGAGCTCTCGGTTGGTCTCGAGCATCCCAAACGCGCCCGCCATTCCGCAACAACCGGTCTCCAACGGCAGCACCACCGCTCCCGGGATCCGACCCAGCAGCGCCGCTGCGGCGGCCGGCCGCGCCAGGGCCTTTGTGTGGCAGTGTCCGTGGACCGCCACCTTCATTTCCATGCGGGACCAGGGGAACTCCTCTTTGGTGTCTCCATCCATCACATTGAGAAGAAGATCTTCAACCAGAACAACTCGGCTCGCAACCTCGTCGGCGCCGCGCAGGCCGAGCTGCCGATACTCGTCGATGAAGACCGAGTAACAGGAAGGTTCGAGAAAAACGATGGGCTCCGACCCACCGGCGAGAAGGCTCAGATTGTGTTCGCCGAGACGCCGGACTTCGCCGAGAAGACCACGGCTTGCCGCGGGCCGCCCGCAGCACCGCCGGCCATCCACGAGATCGATCTCGAATCCGGCCGCCTCGAGCACTTCGACCGCAGCGCGGCCGACCCTCGCCTCGTGGTATCGGGTCCAGGTGTCGTCCCAGAGCAGGATTCGACCACGCGATCCCGGCGCCCGGCGCGACCGTCGCATGAACCAACGGTCAAAACGTTGTCGGGTGAAGGGCGGAAGCGGCGCATCGGCCGCCACGCCGAGGGCTCGTTTCATGAACGCCCGGACCGGACCGAGACCGAGCACCGGGTTGGCGATCCACGGAATCGCCGATCCCACTCTCCCGAGAAGATCGGACGATGCGACGAGCCGGTCGAAGAGCGGCACGCCCTGCGCCTGGTGGCGAGTCGCGTGGAGCTCGGCCTTGAGGGCCGCCAGATCGACGTTGGACGGACACTCGGTGCGACAGGCCTTGCACGACAGACACGTCGCGAGCACTTCGGCAAGCTCCGGTGAACTCAGGGGATCGGCGTCGAAACGACCCTCGAGAGCCGCACGGATGGTGTTGGCCCGCCCACGGGTCGAGTGCGCCTCGTCCCCGGTAACGACAAAGGTCGGGCACATGGTCGGCGCTTCTTTCAGACAGCCGCCGCAGCCGTTGCACTGCTCGAGGTTGGCGACGAAAGAATGGTCTCGATCGACGAAGCCAAGTTCGCCCGCGAGCGCGGGCGCGAGCGTCGAGCCGCTACCGAGGCGGAGATCCCCATCGATGACGTAACGACCCGAATCGACGATCTTTCCCGGGTTCATGACCCCCTTCGGATCGAAGAAGCCCTTGAGTTTTCGGGCAGCGGCGGTCAGGTTCGGTCCGAGGTGTTCCTCGAGGAATTCGGTGCGGGCGATCCCGACCCCATGCTCGGCGGCGAGCGACCCGTCGAACTGACGGCACAGGGCCGAGACCTCGTCGGCGACGAGCCGCAGGTGCTCGATACCCTCAACCCGGTGAAGATCGAGCACCGGCCGGACGTGCAGTTCGCCCGATGCGGCATGGCCGTAGTACGAGGCCACGAGATCGAGGGGTCGAAGGATGGCCTCGAGCCCGGCTACATAAGCCGGAAGATGATCGGGTCGGACGCAGACATCCTCGATACAGGCGGTTGCCTTTGCCGGTCCAGCCCGCCCGGTCAGCAGCGACAACCCGGCCTTTCGCAGCGCCCAGACCAGCTGTTGCCGTTGGGAGTCCGGCAACATGAGTCGCCGATCGCCGAGACCGGACTGGTCGAGCGCGGCGAGCCGCGCGTCCACATCGCCAAAGAACTCCACCAGGAGCAGGGACTCACACGGGTGTTGATCGAGCCCGAGAAGATCGCGCGCGGCGCCGAACGCCCGCTGACCGATGGTCTGGTCGAGGAGGATCCGGTCGATGTGCTCCACCGCCGCCGGCTCGAGTCCAGCCACCTCCACTGCCGCCAGCATGGCGTCCGCCATCGATGAGAAGAAAACGACCCCGAGGCCGCGTCGGTCGGGCCGCGGGACCACAGAAAGAACCGCGCCTGTCACCGCGGCGAGGGTGCCCTCCGACCCGGTCACCAGACGACTGAGATCGGCGGGCGATCGCAGCGCGTCGTCAAAACCATAGCCCGGCCAACGTTTGACCAGCCCCGGTGGCATTCGCAGGTTGATCTCAACGGCATTCTCGGCCAGCAACACTTCGGTCTGACGGCGTATCCCGGCAAGGCCATCGTGGTCGCGGCCGACCCAGGCAACGGTCCCATCGCTCAGAGCGACCTCGAGGGCAACCACGTGATCGACCGTCGTGCCGTAGACCGGCGCGTGAGCGCCCGAGGAGTTGTTGCCGATCATCCCACCGATGGTGGCGCGGGATGAGGTCGCCACATCGGGTCCGAACCACAGGCCGTGGGGTGCGAGGACGGTGTTGAGACCGTCGAGAACGACCCCCGGTCCAACCCTGACAGTCCGCCGCTCGAGGTCGAGATCCTCGATGGATTTGTTGCCCTTCGCCAGATCGACGATGAGACCCGAGCCCACCGCGCCCCCCGCCAGCCCGGTGCCGGCTCCGCGCGGCGTGATCTCGATCCCGGTGTCGGCAGCCGCGGCGAGCAGTCGTCCGGTTTCATCCCCGCTGGTGGGAAACGCGACCGCCTGGGGCTCGATCTTGTAGATCGACGCATCGGTGGAATAGAGCACGCGGGTCAGGGCATCGGTGCGAAGCTCACACCCGGTCGCCTCGAGCGCATGTCGTTGGGTTGAGGTGAGGTCCGTGGACATGGGGAGATTGTAGCGCTGCGGCGGCTGCGGTCTTCATGGGGCCGCGATCTGGGCCTGGCGGCACAATGGAACCACTGAGACGCGAAGGTCGCGAAGGTGCCGCCAAGGTGATCTCTTGACTCATCGCGGGGTGCGGAGAGCCTTCTGGGATTGAAGGAGCTCGGGTCAATGATGCGATTCTTTGCGGGGCCTTGGCGTGCTCGGCGTCTTGGCGGTTCGAATGTGCCTCTCGGCGCGGATCACGGAGTCATGCTGCCCGAGTCTGCAACGGCTGCCAGCACTCGCTATCAGGTAAATCCGGAGACTGTTTACACTGTTCGTTTCCCATCGCATCGGGAACGGGATCGGGATCGGGATCGGGATCGGATACGGTCGCGGGCACGGACGCGGCCGGTATTACGAAACTCACTTGCGTAATACTCTGATCCTACGATATTCTGAGAACCGTACACGATGGAGGGTCGTGAATGGAGATCACCGGTTTCAGTCTGAGCGTGCTTGCCGCTGCCGGAGGCATCGCGTTCCTCCACACCATCCTCGGCCCGGACCACTATCTCCCGTTCATCGTTCTCGCCCGGGCGCGCTCGTGGTCCATGACCCGTACTCTCGTTGTGACCGCCGCCTGCGGTCTCGGTCACGTGGCATCATCGATCCTCCTCGGTGGCATCGGGGTGGCCTTCGGTGTCGCGGTGGCCAGAATCGAGGGGGTAGAGGGGGGCCGAGGCGATCTCGCAGCCTGGGCGCTCGTGGCCTTCGGTTTGGCCTACGCGGTCTGGGGCCTCCGTAAGGCTCTCCGTCGAAAACGCGGGATCGAAACCCACCACCACCACGGCGACGTTCATCTCCACTCGCACGGCGACACCGCCCACGATCATTCTCGAGGCATGGGGTCGAACCTCACCTTTTGGGCGCTGTTGCTGATCTTCGTTCTCGGTCCGTGCGAACCGTTGATCCCGCTCTTCGTGCTGCCGGCGAGTCGCGGTGACTGGGGTCTCGCAGCGGCGACAGCGGTCGTCTTCACCCTGGTCACCCTCATCACCATGGTGAGCCTCACCGCCGCCGCGCTGGCCGGTTCCAGGCAGCTGCGTCTGGGACCCCTCGAGCGCTGGTCGCACGCACTGGCCGGAACCGTGGTCGCCGCATCCGGTCTGGCGATCCTGTTCCTCGGGCTCTGATCCCCACTCGATCCGTGGTCAGTTTCTCCAACCGCGTTCCACAAAGCCTCACCCTTAACCGTCTCGCAGAGGCGAGAGCATTCGGAGTCGAGATCCCCTTGGATCTCAGTGTCAGCAATCCCACCATCTGCGACTTCCCCTATCCCGACGATCTCCTGCGCCAATTGTCGAGTCCGGACGGCCTCCACTACTCCCCGGATCCCATGGGGCCGCACCAGGGGCGATCTGCGGTTTCCCATACCTACACGAAGAGAAACGTGCTCGTTGATCCGGGCAACATCTTTCTGACCTCATCGACGTCAGAAGCCTACAGCCTGCTCTTCAAGCTCCTGTGCGATCCCGGCGACACGATCGTGGTTCCAACCCCCTCCTACCCCCTCTTCGACCAGCTCAGCCGACTCGACGGCCTCGAGACCTGTCCCCTTCCCCTCGACCCCGAAGACGACTGGCGTCCCGCTTTCGGCGCAATCGACGCCGCTCCCGAGAACACCCGTGCGGTGATTGTCGTCCACCCGAACAACCCGACGGGCTCCTACATCCACCCCGAGGATGCCGACGCCCTCGCACTGATTTGCCGTGATCGCGGCTGGGCGCTCATCGCCGATGAGGTCTTCCTGCCGTTTCCTCTCGACGGCGGACCGGGCGCTCGAAACACATTCGCAGCCCGAAACGACGTCCTGACCTTCACTCTCGGCGGTCTGTCCAAGAGCGCCGGTCTGCCGCAGCTCAAGCTGGCCTGGATCGCGGTCAGCGGCCCCGATGATCTCGTCGAGGACGCTCTCGATCGCCTCTCCTACATTGCCGACGCCTATCTCTCGGTGAGCACCCCCGTGGCTCTGGCCACTCCGCAGCTCCTGGCGGCATCGGAGATCGTCCGAGACGCCATTAAGGCCCGGTGCCGCGGCAACCTCGCCATCCTCCGCGAGATGGCAGCCTCACAACCCGCGATCACGGTGCCGCCGGTAGGGGGTGGATGGAGCGCCCTCGTCCGACTCCCGGCGGTGCTCGATGATGAAGAGATCGCCATCAGGCTGCTCACCGAGCGGGGTGTTTTGGTCCAACCAGGATTCCTCTTCGACCTACCGACCGACGGAACCCTGGTGCTCAGCCTGTTGACCCCCGAGCCGATCTGGCGCAAAGGCCTCGAAGAGATCTTCAACGCGGTCAAAAGCTGGATCTGAACGCTTCAAAGCGCCAGGAATCTCGGTTGCCGTGCCACGGAACGGACGAGGGCATCGGTCCTCGAACGAGCAGGAGCCCGCGGCTCGTCGATCACGAGAGCTCGAACGCAAAATCTTGAGTTGAATCGCAAAGGCCGCAAAGTCCATCCATCGCAAAGAACGCAACGACATCGCATGATTGACTTGGCGATACGGCCCTTCAGGATCGTCCCGGTGCCACCAGCGGCATTCATTCTTGAACGCCGTCGTCGGCCCATGATGTCGCATCGGGTCCGCCGTATCCTGATCTCTCATTCAAGGAATAGTTCACTCCGTGGCACGGAGTCGACCCACAAGCACGCGGCGCCCACTCAAAAAATTGCGGTGGCGTTGCGATGACCATTGCGTTCTTTGCGATCTTTGCGTTTCAAGAATTTGAGGCTGCGACCCGAGTTACTGCGGTAGGAGTGGCGTGAGCAGCCGGCGTACTTCTTCGCCCGACATCCGCCGGCTTCTGATCAGCTCACCGGCGAGGGATTCGACGGCCGGCCAGTGTCGGCGCAGGAGGTCCTCGGTGTGTTCGCGAACCACCTCGAGAAAGGGGAGGACCCGTTCGCAATCACCGACGACCCGCATGGCCAGCCCCACCGCCTCGTCGAGTTCGTCGGAACTCTCGTTCCACGAGTTCCTTCCGCTGATCATGGCCTCGGCCACCATCCCTGCGGCGACACACAGAAGCCGCCGCTCGATGGGAGCGGTGGGGATGCCCGCGTCGTCCTCCGCTGGGTGTTCCTCGGCAAACCGACGCCACTGGACCGTTCCCGAGTGCTCCTCGTCGCCGACAATCTCTACTTCCGTGACCTGCCGGCCGCAGAGCTGGGCCATGACGGCATGACCCGCTTCGTGGAAGGCGGTCAATCGGAGGTGGCCGTCGGTCATCTCCCGCGGGTTTTCGTTGATCTGGCCAAACACGCCGCTATGATATCGCAGGCTGCTTCTGCCGAATAACCGGGGTTCACCTCAGGCGCCACCTCATGGATCGATCCTGCATCCAGCGAACCCCGAGGGCGTCGCGGAGTCCCGAAAACGCCCGATCGAGGGTGCCGTACTTGCTCGACCCGGTGAGCCGGGAGGCATGTCGCACGGGAACCTGGCGAACCGAGTATCCCTCCATCCGCAGGAGGGTTGGGAGAAAACGGTGCATCCCGGTGAAGAGCTTCACCGATTGAATGGCCTCGGCCCGGAAGACTTTGATGGGACACCCGGTATCGACGATGTCTTCACGGGTCAGTTTGTTCCGCACACCGTTGGCGAACCACGAGCTGAATTTGCGCCACCCGGTGTCTTTTCGATCGGCACGGATCCCCACGACCGCGTCCAGGTCTTCTTTCTGCAGGATATTCAGCAATTGAGGAAGATCTTCCGGAAAGGTCTGGAGGTCGGCGTCGAGCAGACCGATGGTGCGCCCCCGAGCGTGGCGGAATCCTGCGTCAAGACCGGCGGTCTGACCGCAGTTGGCCACGAAGTGGAGCACCCGAATCCGGTCGTCGGCGGCCGAGAGTTCGTCCATTTTCTCGCCGGATCCGTCGGTGGAACCATCATCGACGAGCACCAGCTCCCAGTCGATGCCCCCGCTGTCGAGCGCTCCGCGGACCCGCTCCACCAGGGGTTCGAGGCACCCGATCTCGTTGTAGACGGGAACCACGACCGAGAACTCGCATGTTGTGGATTCACTCATGCAGGAAGGGTATCAGAAGGGAGCCTGATCCGGAACGAGCTCGGCCCCTGAAACGCGTCACAGGTAGCTGATCGGTACTCAGGCTTCTGAGATCGTGATCCGTGATCGGTGAGCCGGAGTCCGCTGCGTGGGAGCTTCCATCGACTTCGTGCATCTTTCTCGGTTTCAGTCATCGCACAATGAAACCGCCAAGACGCAAAGGTCGCCAAGAAAACCACAAAGGACATCGCATCTTTGACCCATCGCACCATCCCAGAATCTCGTCGGGTTGAAACTGAGTTCAATGCAGGCAGCCCCTTGACAGCTTCATCAGAGGCATCGACAGGGCAATGACCTCCGTTGCGATGCCACTCTGGGATGGGATCTTTGCGGTGACCTTGGCGAACTTGGCGCCTTTGCGGTTCCATTCTTCGCTGAAGCCACTACAGCCAATCTACGAAGTCGTTGAGCCCCCCCGGGTATCGCGGACCACGATTCACGGATCACACCAGATCGGCATCGGCCATGGTCAAGTACACCCTGCCGTCGAGGGCGGTGACGTCGAGATCGGGATCGAAGGCTCGCGCCACCATCACCAGTTGGCCGGGCACCTCGCTGCGCGCAAAACCCCGCCCTTCGATCAGCTTCTGCCCGACGGAGTCGCCGTTGAGCCAGAGTTCTTCGATCTCGGCTCCGGTCTGGGCGGCCAGGTTGATGGACAGATGATTGATGAGTTCCAGTGCGCCGGGGTGGCGGTGGTCCCACAGCAGATCGACCCAGCGGCACCGGCCCTCGTCGGTCCGAAAGACGACAAAGGCCACCGGGGCCCGGCCGAATCGAGGGAAGATCAAGAAGCGGTGATAGTGGACGGTGGGATGTCCCGCGAAACGGTGGAGAGCTCGATCGGCGTCGCGAACGGCGGCCACCGGATACGATCGGCGAACCCGGCGCCACAGATCGTCCAGCCGTGGCTCCCAGTCGGCCGCGAGTTCCGCACGAAAGAGATGGCGCCAGCGGCTCGAGGAGGCCTCGCCCGGAAGACGCGAAAGATAGACGATGGGTTGGGGCTCGACGGCGTCGTAGCCAAGCTGAAGCACGCCGAGGCGAAGCGGCCGTGGGCTCGGGAATCCGTAAAGAAGCGATGCCCGACCGGACCTTCCGAAGGTCTCGAAGAACGCCTCCACGGTCCGCACCCACACTCCTTTTCTGGTGAATCCCCGGCGCGCCGCCCGGGTCGAAAACACATCCACGATCTGGGCCGCCGTCCACTCACGTTCGTCGATGGAGAACCGAACCGGGACCCCGGCGTAGTGGGCCAGGAGATCGGATTCGATCTCGGCGAGCATGATGAGCCGACCCTCCTGCTGAGGAGGGAACTTCCACGCCCACTCGTCCATGCTCCGCTCGAGCGAGAAGGCCTGGTTGAAACCATCGTTGACGGCTCCTTCGTCACCCGGACAAAAGGGCCTCATCCTGAGTTCGGCGCCATTCAGCTGGTTTGCCACGTCCATCTCCCCTGAAGCCGCCAACGAGAGTTGACGCGCCTCGCCGCCACAGCGTACCAGCGATCGACACCCGCGATTTCGCTGATCGCCGGTGGAATACTCGAGGTCCCGAGGCCGCCGACCGATGGTTGCATACTGTTTACGTGCGAGGCCAGCCAGACGTCGGCCTCCATGACGGGAATCTCCTGCGGGCCCGCAACCTCCACAAAATCGAGACCGGGCGGCTCGGTCTTCGGTGCAAGACGTCTGAGCAGGGCGCGATACGGCTTCGGATAGTTGCGTTCGAAAAACCGGATCCGCGACCGTTCCTCCACGGCTCCGCTTTCGCTGTTCCTTCGCGTCGAATGTCCCCAACGGTGCACAACTCGTGATTGCGGGGCGATCACCAATTCGGCGCCGGCCCGACGCGCCCGCCACAGCCACTCGGTCTCTTCGTAGTAGAGGAAATAGTCCTCGTCCATGGGCCCAAGTCTCGCAGCGGTGTCCCGGCCCAGCGCCAGCAACGGGCCCCTGAGCGATGGCACACGACAGGGTCCCTTGGCCGACCACACCTCCCAACTCCGTTTAAAGACTCGCTCGAGGGTGCGGCGGGTCGGCCAACGTCGGTTGAGGGTCCGCAGCAACTCGGCGCGGGGGCTCGGGTCGTCGGGGATCGGGAGAAAAACCTCGCCGTCGCGATCCCAAAGAAGCTGGGGGCCGGCCACCGTCGCACCACCGGTGGCGGCGTCGACCAACGCGGCGACGCTGCCGCCGAGAAACTCGATATCCGGGTTGGCGAGGAAGAAGACTTCGCCCGTTGCCACTCCTGCTCCGGTGTTGAGTCCGGCCGCATATCCCCGATTGGGTTGGCGAAGGATCGTATCCGGTTCACTGGCCTCGAGAGCAATTGCCTCTCGATCATCCTCGGAGTGCTCGACCACAACGATCTCGGGCACGACCCCGGCGGCGGCCGCCTCGCGGCGGAAGCTTCTGACGCAGCCCGGCAGGACCTGTGAGGAGTGGTGGCAAACGGCGATCAACGAGACTTTCATCTGCTCGTTTGCCAATTTCCCGAGGCAACCCAATGCGCGGCTTCGTCCAGGATCACCGCCACCCGCTCCTCGGAAAAGCGCTGCGCACGTTCAAGCCCGAGCCGGCGGAGGGTCCGCCACTCGTCTTGATCCAGGAGAACCCTCTGGGCGACGACGGCGAGGGCTTCGGCATCCTTGGCGTGCACCATCTCCACCGCCCCTTGGGCGAAACTCTCGTGCGACGGAATCCTCGAGGCGACCACCGGAAGACCACAGGCCATGGCCTCGAGGACCGCAAGTCCGAAACCCTCGGACGGCCATGAAGGCGCGAGCAGTAGATCGCATCCGCCCAGCAGGAGGGCAACCTCGGGAGGTTTGATGTGGTGGTGGAACTCATCGGGCTCGATCACCTCGAGTTCCGCCTCCGAGAGCGGCCACTGGGAGAGCCGAACGAGGGTGGGATCGACGCCGCGGGTCCGCAGGAGTCTCACCGCCTCGAGGGCGGTGTCGACACCCTTCATATAAAACTCGAACGGGTGGGCAACCAGGACTCGCGGGGGATGTCCCGGCCCGTTCCGGCTCTGCGGCCGCCAAAAGGGCTCCAGCGCGGGGGGAACGATGGTGACGGGTCGATGAAATCGCTCCCGGCTGAGCTCGGCGAGGTGGGGTGAAACAACCCAGGTCGGCACGATCCGCGAGTAGGCTTCGGCGATCTGAGGGTGCTCGTCGCGGTTGTGTTCCAGGGCGCCCTCGAAACCCTGGCAGAAATGAACCGCCTGACCCGACGGCTGGGCCGCTGCCGCTTCGAGGGTGGTCCAGAACGTCGCCACGTGGAGATCGGCGTCCGGCACATGCGTCGGCTCGAAGTCCGGGACCGTGCAAAAACCCTCACCGGTGGGATACCACCCGGGCCTGGGCCCGCGGCTGATGACCCTCACCCGGTGGCCGGCCCGGCCCAGGAGATCGGCATGATGAAGGACGACCTTGACGCCGCCGAAGAGGGCCGTGTCCTCCAAAAAATAGTTGATCCGCAGTGACGAGCCGTCGCTCACAGATGCTCCCAGTGGTACTCGACATCGATCAACGAAGGCGTCCACTCGGGAGATTCGAAACGCACAGCCTCGGTGACGATCACCTGATCGTGGGTGTAGAGCCCACTCTCGTCGAGGAGGAAGGCGTAGATGTGGAATGTCCCCGATGCGAGGGGAAGCGACGGAACCCGGAGCCGCGTGCAATACCGGGTTTCGCCGGTGATCGGGGCGGCCCCGTCACGCTTGGTCGACGCCGCCAGCACGCACCTCCCGTCAAGAGTGTCGAGCGCCACCCCGAGGTGGAAGGGCTCGTCCGGATCGGAACTGGTGAACTCCACATCGATGATGAGTTCGTTTCCGGAGTCGAGGGTCACGGGAAGATCGGACGCCTTCCCACCCGGGACCACCGACGTGATCCGTCCCACCTGCTTGCCCTGGGTCGCGATCTCGCGCCCGGGCTCGGCCTCCTGGTGCTTCGATCCCACCCGGCGCATGTCCCTCAATTGGAGGTGGGCTTCGTAGGCCTCGACCACCTCCTGGGCCGAGCCGTCACGCTCGATCCGTCCCTTGGCGATCCAGAGCGCGCGGTCGCAGAACATGGTCACGTAGTACATGGCGTGGGAACAGAACACAATGGTCGTCCCCCGACCCTTGATCTCAAGAATCTTGTCGACACACTTCTTCTGAAAATATCCGTCACCGACCGCGAGCGCCTCGTCCACCACCAATACGTCGGGATCTACATGGGTGGCGACCGCGAAGGCAAGCCGCATGGCCATCCCGGTGGAGTAGCTCTTGACCGGATGCTCGATAAAAGCGCCGATCTCGGCAAAGGCGAAGATATCGTCGAGACGGCTCTCCATCTCCGCGTGATCCAGACCCATCAGAGCGCCGTAGAGCACCGCATTGTCACGGCCCGAAAACTCCGGGTGGAAAGCGGCGCCGAGCTCGAGAATGGCGGCCACCGTACCGTTTACCTCGATGGATCCGATCGTCGGGCTGGTGGTGCCCGCAATGATCTTCATCAGGGTCGACTTTCCGGAACCGTTCTCGCCGATGATGCCCACCGCGGTGCCCGGAACCACTTCGAGGTTGATGCGGTCGAGCGCCTGGACGTCGAGGTGCCGGCTCCGGCGCCCGATGACCCGCTTGATCCGCTCCGTCGGAGACGCATAGACCCGGTACCACTTGTGCACGTCGCGAACGATGACGGCGGGTTTCCCCGAGCTCAAACGCATGATGGTGCGAAAGATACCACAACCAACGTTCCTCCGATCAGCCACCCGACCCGGCTGTAAACACCCTGTAACGGCTCGTGTTGACCGATGGGACTCGCCCTATAATGCTCGGGATCAACCAGGGGGACGCCGCCCGGGCGCCTCCACCAAGGAGAGAACGATGAAACAACGCTCGATCATCCCGCTGCTGGCTGCGGTCCTCATGGCTCTGCCCGGTCTGGGATCGGCCGAAACCGTCGCCGCAGAAACCGTTGTCGAGCGGGCGATCGCCGCAGTAGAAACCGAGTCGACCCTCAAGCAGCACGATATGCTTCGGTTGGCGATCCACGACGATGAAACGGCCTCAGACGGCACCAACAAGACCAAGGACCTGACCGCGATCCTGCACGGCGGTCGCCTCGAAAATATCCGGTTTGAACTCGGGGGGAACATTTCTCTCGTGCTCAACACCAACACCGGCTGGGCCATGATCCAGGGGCAGGTCGATGCCCGGCCCCAGACGCCGCGGATGGCGGCGGGGAACATCCGGCAGACGATCTTCCCGTTGATGTTGCCCTACTCCCTGAGAATGGACGGCGTCATGCCCGGCCTTGTCACCGAGGGGAGTTTCGACGGTACCCCCGCATGGGTGATCGAAGTCAACTTCAAACCGGATTTCTTCACTGCACCCAGCATGCTGACGACGTGGAAGGTGTTTATCAGCCGCGCAGACTACCTCGTGCTCGGAGCGGAGTTCCTGCCTCCCGATGAGTTCCGCGCGGTGACCGATGAGGGCATCCGCTATCGCTTTTTGAAACGGCAGGATGTCGACGGCCTCAACCTTCCGGCACAGGTCCTGCTCGATGGTATCGACCTCAGCGGCGTGGAGAACGGCCACGTCCGAGTGACGAAGATCAGCGCACAGACCGTCGGCCCCTTGGACCTGGGGCTCTTCATCAATCCTGAAGACGCCGCCAGAATCGATGCGGGTGATGTCTTCTAGGTCGCACCAGGATCACAGTCTTTAAAAACCGGCGTTCCCAACAGGGAGCGCCGGTTTTTTTGCGACTGGCGTCACCGGCCTTCTGGGCCGCACCATCGTCCGCGAAACGCGGGCGCTACAAAGGGCGCTGCGATGTTTGTAGCGCCGGCGTCCCGCCGGCGATGGTGGTGTACCGATGCGGGTTGGTTCCATCGCCCGCGAGACGTGGGCGCTGCAAAGGGCGCTGCGATGCTTGTAGCGCCGGCGTCCCGCCGGCGATGGTGGTGTACCGATGCGGGTTGGTTCCATCGCCCACGAGACGTGGGCGCTGCAAAGGGCGCTGCGATGCTTGTAGCGCCGGCGTCCCGCCGGCGATGGTGGTGTACCGATGCGGGTTGGTTCCATCGCCCACGAGACGTGGGCGCTGCAAAGGGCGCTGCGATGCTTGTAGCGCCGGCTCCCGCCGGCGATGGTGGTGTACCGATGCGGGTTGGTTCCATCGCCCACGAGACGTGGGCGCTGCAAAGGGCGCTGCGATGCTTGTAGCGCCGGCGTCCCGCCGGCGATGGTGGTGTACCGATGCGGGTTGGTTCTATCGCCCACGGACACGGATACGGCCCCTGTCCCGGTCGCTGCCCCGGTCGCTGCCCCGGACGTGTCCTCAGCCCCGGCCTTCTGGGCCTCCGGGACGCATTGGCGTCCCGGAGACCCAGCGTCGCACCATCGGCGTGGTCGCGCGTGGGTTGATTGAGAGGGCTGCGACCACGCCGATGGCGCGCCGGCGGCCTGCCTCGTAGCCGGAGCAGCTGACCGCATCGCGCTCCCCGTGGGAGCCCGGTATGACATTGTGCGGGGCGCGACGCGAAACCGGTCGGTCGATCCGGCACAATGTCAAACCCGGCACCCCGTTGGGGCGCGGTTTTCCGCGTGTCCTTGACTCGCTTCGTACTCGTGCTTTGACAAGAAAAGGGCGGCCCCGTGGGGCCGCCCTGGAAGTTCTCGCGGGTCGAACCCGCACTGTTGACGCTAGTTGGCCGGTGCTCCGTTCAGAACCACGGCTGGGATGAGGATGGGATCCTGGGTCCGGTTGTCGATCACCGACGCATAGGCCGCCACAGGACCGCCGGAAAGAACCTCGATCATCACCGAGCCGTCCATGTCCTCGCTGCCAAGGAATGCGACATCGAAGACGTTGTCCTGTACGAAGACTCCCGGACCGATTTGAAGACCGAGAAGCCCGCCCGCCCGTTGACCATCGACATCGTAAATGTGGATGTTGATCGTCGCGGTGTCGACTTCGCTGGTGTTGAGCACACCGACGTTGGTGCGGAATCCCTCGTCGTTCATCGAAGAGTTCGTGACACCGGCGATATAGCCGGATTCACCCGAATAAATCAGCTCCGATTCTGAAAAGAGCTTGAGGTTCTGTCCGAAGGTCCCACCGTGGGCATCGACGTTGTAGGTCTTGGCCACCACCTGTGGCAGCGGCGAACCATCGATGCTCTTGATGACCAGGTGGCCCTTGGACTCGACTCCCGGTGGAAGCATGGAGCTCCCGAGCAGATCTGCAAAGAAGGCCGCGTTGGCCGATGACAGATAGAGCGCAAACCCGGGGATCCCGATGGGCGGGCTGTCGGGCGAGGAGATATAGGAGACATCGGTTTCCATACCCTCAACGGTGTTGTTGAAGAAGGTCACGTCAGATCGCCAATCAGAGTTGTTGGCCCCCGCAAGACGCGCCACACCCGGCAACCAGAATGTCGTCCCCGTCTGATCGACCGCCTCGACATGGACTGGATCACCGGTGGCGTTGTCGACCACCGAGGCGCTGACCGAGATGTCATTGCCATTGGTGAAGACATAGAGCGAGTAGATGTCGAGATCGGTGAGAATCCCGGCTTGCTCGGCGATCCTCACGATCTGGGTCGTGCTGTTCGGCAGAATTCCAATCTCCACCGGATCGCCGATGATCTCGCCGCCATCGTTGAGCACTCTGACCGTCACGCCACCCGCCCATTTGTTTGAGAAGTTGGCGAGGCTCAGGTTCGTGCGCGAGTAGAAATTCTCGGAGAGTCCGGTGAGAAGCAGGAAGTCCTGATCGTTCTCCAGCACCGGAACCGCGCTGACAAACTGACCAAAGGTCCCGTCAGGGGTGTCATTGAAGGTCCGGGACATGATGATCGGTGTGACTTCGGTCCCCTCGCCATAGGTGAATCTGAGCGAGCCCTTGTTGCTCTCGCCCTGAAGACCCGGGATCTGTTGCACGATGTCGTCGAAGACCTGGGTGCCGAGAGACTCGATCGTGAATCTCCGGTTGTGGATCACACCCTGGTTGTTGTTCGTGTTCTCGGGAAGGTACTCGAGCAGCACCGACACCGGGTCGACCCCCGGATTGAAGATCCGCAGATCGGTCTTCCACAGAGTCTGGTTGAGGCCCGGTGCGTGGACCGCCGACGGCACCAGGAAGACGTCGGGCTCCGGTTCGATGACATCGATGATCTCGAGGGTCTGGCTTGTTACATCAGACCCGGCGCAGTTGGTCGCGATGAGCTCGACCTGGTAGAAACCCGGATCCCTGAAGGTATGGGTGAAGTTCTGCTCGGTACTGGTCACGATGACCTGAGTGCCGAGCCGGACGGTCCACAACCACTCGGTGGGAGTAGTGTCACCGCCACCGCCACCGCCACCGCCACCGCCACCGCCACCGCCACCGCCACCGCCGCCACCTCCTCCATCGACCTGGGAGATGCTGTGGGTCTGGTTCTGGACGGAAATGGCGCCGCTACGGGCCGGGCCGGTGTTCGCCGCAACCTGGAAGTTGACGGTGCCGGAGCCGGTCCCGTTGGTGGCCCCGGTGAGGGTGATCCAGGGGTTGATTGTGTTGGCGTTCCAGTTACAACCGGTTTGAGTGTTGACACTGAAGCTGTTGACCCCGCCCTCGGCCGGGAAAGTGGAGGCCGACGGATTCAGGCTGTAGGTACAGCTCGGAACTCCATCACAGGAACCGACGCTCTGGACCGTGACCGTTTGACTGGTGGATCCGATGACGGCTCCGGTGCTCGGATTCTTAACCGTCACCGAGACGGTCTTGTCTCCACCCGAAGCGAACTTGAAGGTCCAGTCGAGGCAGTCTCCGTAAAGCGGTTCGCAGACCTGGATCTGGGGAAAACCGCCACAGCCGTTCTCGCCGAAATTCCACTCCGCTCGAACATCGCCGGTGTGACCGGTGATGGTCAAGTGAACCGTTTCGCCAATCTCTGGGCTGTTCGGATTCCAAGTCAGACCGGTGGCCAAGATCTTGAGACCGCCGGAGGATGTGTCAGTAAAGGTGATCTCCTGGTCCTCCAATGCGGGACTCGGCGTGATCACGAAAGAGGCGTCGGGTGGGCCATCCTTACCGCAATAGGGCGGGCACTCACCGGTGGTCTTGACGACCAGACCCTTTGTCTTGGTTCCCGTGGTGGTCTCCAGAGTGATCTCCTGGGGTCCACTACCGGGGAAGGTCCACTCGACCTCACTACACTCGCCGGCCACACCCGAACAGGCGATCACCGGGGTGTTGCCCTGGCAGTCGGCCGATGTGAATATCCAACTCAACACTTCGAGGCGCGGATCGGTGGTGAAGGTGACGGTCTCACCGATCTCGGGTGAGAAGACATCCCATTCAAAGTTGACTCCGATAAAGGGGTGATTCTGGGTCACGGTGAATTGATCCGTGAACCCACCGGACCCGACAATGTCGATGGTCGCCGATCGCTGGTGCGGCGTGTCATTCTCGGCCACGAGATAGTTCAGTGGTCCAGCACCGGTGTGGTTGCTGCCGTTGGTAATCTGGATCCAGTTGGCGGCGGTGCTCGCCTGCCATGTGCAGCTCGAATCCGAGGCGTGGACCTGGAAGCTCCCGGTGCCCCCCGGTGGTTCGAAGACGGCGTTGTGGTTCCCAAGGTTGAAGTTGCAGACGACGCCGACAGATTGGGTGACCGTATGACTCTTGCCCGCAACGGTGATGTTGGCCGACCGGGCCGCGCCGGTGTTGGCGGCGACCGTGTAACTCACTGAACCCGGTCCATTTCCGCTGGAACCGGAGGTGATGGTGATCCATGGCACGCCCTCGGTGGCCGTCCAAGTACATCCGGTCTGGGTGGAAACGCTGATCGTCCCGTTACCGCCGTCCGAGGGGAAAGCGCGCGTCGTCGGGCTGATGGTGTAGGTGCAGGTCGGTGTGCCGCCGCAGCTCCCGGTGTTCTGTACGACAAGGGAGTGACTCACCTGGGGCTGAACGACGCCGCCGGTGGTGGTCACCGTGACCCGAACGGTCTTGGTCCCACCGCTGTTGTATGCGAACGGGGCCCGATCACAACCCAAAGAGCTCGGCTCGACACAGGTGTAGCTGTTGGTGCCGTCACAACCGGTGCCGCCAAAGGTCCATACGGCTCTTTCGATTTCACTGGCCGCAACTCCGGTTATGTTGAAACCGACATAGGCGCCGATCTCGGGGCTTGTGGGGGCCCAGATGAAATCGACCTGGATGTTTCCGTCTTTAACCTCGAAATCCTGGATGATGAATTCGCTGACATCGGCGGGCGTTGTGCCGGTGTTGGTCAGGATGAGGCGGAAGTCGTAGATATCCCAGGTCATCGTCTCGGCCGGGATCACGCACTGGCTGTTGACCGCGGCAACGCCGTCACAACCGGCGAGCTCGTAGGCGAGGCTGCCGTCTGTGTTGAGCACGTCCCAATCGAAATCGAGGGTCGCACCTCCCGAGGCCGCCGAGGTGCTCGTCAAGGTGATGTTCTGGTTGTGAAACGCAATCGAGGGTGAAATGGTGAAGGCTGCGGAAACCGAACTGATGTTCCTGATCTCTTGAACGGATATCGCGTATGGCACACCCGGTTGCGCGAACGTGTCGTGCCGGTACTGGACACCGAGATCAAAGATCCACTCGCCGCTCTGGTCCAGCGTCACTCCGGTGACCAGCGCCCCCTGGTAGTTGGTGGGCTCTCCCACGGGAGGAGTAACCGTCCACTCAAAAGGGTCGCCACCCCCGACAACCCCCGGGTGCCCTTCGGCCGTAACGGAAAGATCGACGGAATCGCCAGTGACGGCGGCCGGTGGGGTGATGGTGATGGTCGCCTGAGGACTGCGATCAATGACGATCGCCACGGTCTTGAGCTGATTCGGCGTCGAACCGGGAACATAGGTATATCCCTCGGACTGGACCGCGGCGTGGGCGTAGAAGACAGCCGCGCTGTTCATATCCGCAGGCAACGTGTAGGCAAGGGTGGTGCTCCCGGAAAACGAAATACTCCCGGCAAGAATCGTGTCACCGTGAGCATCGGGGCCATCGGTGATCCAGGTCGCGTAGGTGTCACCGCTCAATGAAGTATTGGTCACCGTCAGGAGATCGCCTGGGAACGCCGGTTGTGGGTTCAGCGTCAGGTTGGCGACAGGCTCAACCGGTCCCGAACACGCGGTGGGATCGATGACCTGCAGAGTCGAGTACCTCGAGAGATAGAGTGCACCGCCATCTTCTGAGAAGGTCGCCTGGTTGTTCCAGATGCAGTCACCCAGGCTGTTCCACGCATGGCTCGGGTCCCAGAACTGCTGATCGAGAGGAACCGGGTTGTTTGGATTCGACACATCGAAGGTCTGAGGCTCGGTGAGGTTGTACTGCGTTGAGACGTGGACGACGGGGTATTTGAGGGCCACCGCGTTGGCATTTTCCAGGCCCCCCGACAGGTTCGTGGTCGAACGGAGAATCGGGCTCACCGGGCTGCCGCTGGTGTGACCGACATCGTAGATGTAGAGATCGCCGAGATTGGCGACCGCCATGACTCCGGCAGTCTCGTCAATCTCAACGCCGTAACCGCGGCCCATGTTCGCCCTCTCGACGCCGCCGTTGCCGGCGTAGGTGAGGCCGAAGGTCGGGCTCGTGTGAACCTGGAAGATGCGGAACCGATCGAAGCGATCGGACATGTAGAAAACCTGAGGGCTGGTGCCTTCGACAGAGATTCCGTTGATAATTTCGGTGCCGGCGCCGTCCACATCAACGCACTCGAGCAGGGGGTTGCCGGATTCGGCGACGCCGTTGAATTGATAGAGACCGGATTTGTTGTTGGCGCAAGGATTGGTACCGAGGGTGGACGCCACGAGGTACTGTTGGGAGTTACTTTTGAAGGTAAAACCGCCCCAGATGATTTTCGCCTGAAAGTTTTTGGTCTCGTCTACGAAATTCGGCGTCGTACCCGTGCCGAGGTCGAAGAGGACCGTGGCCGACTTGTAGTTGGCGACGCCAAACCGGCAATCGTCGCAGACCGAGAAGCTCATCAGATCGTAATCCGAGTCTCCGTCATTCGGGATGCTGAAGAACGAAGAGGAGCCCCCATCCGGGTTCAGGGGGTCATCGATGTTAAAGATTTTGATCTCGTTGCCCTCATCGACAAAGAGATACTTGTGGCTCTTCCAGGTGATGGTCTGCGTTCGGAAAACACGGTCGATCTCCGGCTGGGCGCTGCAATTGGTCGGGCTGTAGTTCAGGTTTCGAATGTGTTCGAAACACCCCTGAGCGGACGCGTCCGTCGCGGGCACGAGCCCGGCGATCAACGCGAGTCCGGTGATGGCTATCAATGTCGTGCGAATCATCGAAAGAGAGCGGTTCATGCTCACCTCCACAGGTGCAACTATAGGCGTCGAAAATGGCGACTGTCAACTCGGAAAAGATAACATTAGGGTGAATTTTATCAGTTACTTACGTGATCACAATCAGCTGTGACCACGGTCACGAGTGCCACACCGCGAGCCTAGAGAAGCAGTAACGATGGCCCTGTAGCCGCGGCGAGACCACCAGTATGCCGATGAAGCCCTCGACTGTCCAGCTTTATGAATCGCTGTGACAAATGTTTAACTATATTTACAATTAGTTGATTCCTTATGACCCAAATAGTTTTGAAACTCACGAGCATGAAGGCCAAAGACGTCGAGTAACCGACTCTCGGCAGAGGGGGATTCAGGGGCCCGAATCGTCGGTCTTACCCTGAAGGGCCCAGGGGAAACTGCGGGCGGGACGCCCGCACCACAATAGCCCGTGGCCCCCGAGAGCGCAAAAGATCAAGATGATGCGGGGAAAATCATATGCCGAGCGAGATATGGCGAGATCCTGATGCTCTGGTCCCTTCGAAAAAGCGCAGGCGTACTGGTGGTACGTCGAGCATTTTTCCACACAAGAGAACCCGAGGCTGTCCTGAGAATCGTACCCAAGGTGAGTGCTTCTGCCGAGCGAGATATGGCGAGATCCTGATGCTCTGGTTCCTTCGAAAAGCACAGGCGTACTGGTGGTACGTCGAGCATTTTCGGAGGGACCAGAGCGCAGGAGATGTTGGCCCCTGTGAACACCATATCCAAGGTGAGCATCTCTGCCGGATGAGATATGGCGAGATCTTGATGACCTGCCTTTTGGAAAAAGCGCAGGCGTACCGGTGGTACGTCGAGCATTTTTCCAAAAGGCAGGGCGCAAGAGATCGTCGTAGATCGCCGGCAAGAGGTGCTCACCTTGGATATATAAAGAAAAAAAGGAGCGGCCCGAAGGCCGCTCCTCAAAATCACCAGATGGTGGTTGTTATTAGTTGCCGCCCATTCCAGGCGAGGTCACATAACCAGCGGCGTCAACATACGAGTAGTTGGTGCCGAGGGCCGGGAGGACCTGGTCGGAGAAGCAGTTGAAGTTGGCCATGACGGCACCGTCCATGGCGGCAGACCACTCGCCGAACGCATTGTAGCGAACGCCCATCCAGGTCTGGTAGAAGTCATCCTGGGCGCCAGCGCCGGCGTTGACGTAGTTCGAGGCGGGCCACACGAAGAGCATCCAACCGAAGGCGCCAGGAGTGTCGAACTGCTCGACGGGAACCTGCTGGGTCTCAAGCGGAATGAGGTTCGGGATGACCGCTTCGCCACCAGGCATGGACCAGGGAACGGTCGTCACGGAGGTGACCATCTCGTCCTCGTCCCACGCGTAGTAGGTGTAGGCATGGCAGTTCGAAGCGATGAGTTCGTCAGGCGAAACCGACACGGCGCCGACACGCTCGAGGTCATAGGTCATTGCCAAAAGCACTCGAACCCTTCCACACGCGGATGTCGGTTCCGATGTCGGCAAGGCCGGCGCCGAGGTAGCGGAAGGCCCATGCGGTCGGCAGGGGCTCGCGGAAATCGGAGACGCCCTCGGTCAGCACCGCGTAACGGTGGTAGAAGGAGACGGGGAATCCGGTCGGGGCGATGGTCGCCACGTTGGCGAGGTCGAGGTCGGCCTCGAGATGGACAGCGTTGCCGGCTTCAGAGAAGCGGTCGGCGTTGCTGGTCCAGAGGACGTCGCCAATCAGGACGTTGTCGAAACGGGCTTCGTTCTGGAAGTAACCGAAGGCATCCGGGAACAGCTTGTTGCAGTTCTCGACGACGTCGGCAGTGATGTACATGTTGGTCGGGTAGGTGGTGTCGCGCGCGACCCAGAAGGGTTCCGGGGCGAGGGTGTAGGTGCCACCATAGGGCTTGACGCAGTCGTTGCTGTGCACCTTATCAACCGTCTGGCTGACCTGGAGATAACCCTGGAAGAGACCCAGGAACCCGGCCGGGATCGGGGTCGCATAGAGACCCGGATACGACGAGTTCGTGGTGTTGCAGCGGGTACCGAGATCGGTGGTGGGCTGCGGATCGTCCATCAGGCCGGCAATCCAGGTGGCACCGGAAGTGGTGTTGTCGGGGGAAACCGGACCGTTGGGGAAAACGCCTTCGGGGCCGGAGTGCGCCTCGTACTTGGTCACCGGGAGCTGACCGTTGATGAAGATGTCACGGATGTTCATCGAAATGACATCATAACCGGTCAGCAGGATGTTGAAGTCGAGGATCGCGGCCGAAAAATCGGTCCAGACCGTCACGTGGACGACCTGCGCTTCGGCCGAAACGTTGGTGATCGAGAAACTGGTGCTCACACCATTTGTCGGGGCGTTGTAGTCCAACGTCACGAACGGGAACAGGATAGTTGCGGCCGGGACCGCGTCGAAAGCGCAGACATTCGCATAAACCATGCTGCTTGCGCCCAGGACAAGCGCGCTCACCAGCGCGAGAGTCACAAATCTTTTCATTACTTGGCTCCTTCCATTCCTAAAACAATTACCGAAGTACTCTCTGTTTCGAGGCCCCTTTAGGGCTTGTACCTGGCCTATCTCCGTCGCATCACCTCCTGTTTAAGTATTTTTTCTTTCATAAAGTTAACTCTTATTTATGTCATCACAGCATAAAAGATAGCACCACAAGCTTGTTTCTGTCAACTCCCCGTCGACCGATTCCACGCACTTTGCGATCTATCTCACAAACTCGTTTCATTTATCCCACACAGCGGACATTATCCTTTGAATCCGCGCTTGAAGTCAAGGGATCAGCCATCGCTCTCGCCGGTGAGCCAGAGACGAACGCCTCCCGGAGTTTCCTCGATCATGGCGAATTCGGCGATGATGTCATCGCGGCCGTCGTCGTTCATATCCACGAGCTGGATATCGAAGACGCGGCCGAGTTCGCCGAACTCGGGACTCTGTTCCAGGAGATAGCTTCCGTCCTCGGTGCCGATCCAGACCTCGAGGCCGCCGAGCTTGCGTCCGCTCACCATATCGGTGATACCGTCGGCGTTGAGATCCCCGATGCCGACTCGAACATAGGGATTCGTCCGGTCGTCGTCGAAATAGGCCGCGCCATTCGGCGCCACCAGACCGTCATCCGTCCACTCGTAGCGAATGAGACCGGTCCGCGAGTGGTTGGTACCATTCATCATGCGGTACTGCATGAAGGCGGAATAGAGTTCGACTGTCCCGTCCGGGCGGGTGTGGGGTTCGATGTCGAAGTGATACGTGTTGCTGAGCACCCCGAAGGAGAACTCCTCTTCCCAACCGTCCTCGCGGTTGAAGTAGATCATCTTTCTCCAGTCTGCGGTGTTGGAGGCGACCACGAGATCGACCCTCCCGTCGCCATCGACATCGACGCTCTCGATGTCATCGCTGATCAACCGGTCCGGCAGTCCGTCCTTCTGGAGTCTCCAACCGTCCTTGGTGTTGAGTTGGACCCAAACGGTGGGAGAGTCCTCCACCAGCTGCTGCGATCCCATGTCGAGGTCGAGTTCGGCGATGAAGGCAATGTCGTCCCGGCCGTCGCCGTTGAAGTCCGCCACAGTGCAGGCGCGGGAGGTGAGGCGCGGATCCGGGGCCTGCAGGCGTTCGCTGCGGCCAAAGGCTCCCTTGCCGTCGCCATAGAGAACGTACTGCTGTTTGAAATGGATGGCCAGGACGATGTCGCGGTTGCCGTCGCCATCGAAGTCCCCGGTGGCCGCACCGCCGTAGTCGTAAGGAACGCCGCGCAGCCATCCCGCCTCGCGCATGAGTCGGAACTCGGCGCCTTCCAGTCCTTTGTAGATGGCCGGTTGCGCCATTCCCTTGCGCGCAGGGGGAAAGACGAGATCATCGATCCCGTCCTCATCCATATCGTCGAGCACGAAATTCATCTGCCAAAGCCCCGCGTTCGGCAATCCCGAATCGTGGGAGGTGAGGGTCAACGAGTCGACAAACGGCGGCGGGACGATCACCGCGCCGTAGTCCAACCAGTAGTGGAAATCGCCGTGTTCCCGCTCCCAGTCCATGCGGTCCTTGAGCAAACGCTCTTCGCCCTGGTGCTGCGACCAGACCTTGTGCAGTGGCGACTCCGGATCCTCCGGTGGAATCCCGCGCAGCCAGACGGAATTGTCGTCTTCCTTGACGATTTCCATCTTGATCGAGACCGCCGGGTGGGGATAGGCGTACTTCTCATCGATGCGGACGATCGTGGATTTTTCCACCTGCCGCGGGGTCATCCAGTCCGCGATGAACTCCTCCCAGCTCTTCTGCCCGGAGGGCGTCCAGGTCATGGGGGTATCACCGTGCGCCGTGGCGAGCGCGCGCTCAGAGCCCCCGATCCCGGATTGCTGGGTCGGCGTCGGCTGCTTTTCGGGAATCTCGACCTCGGGCAATTGCGGCGCCTGGGCCCAGGTCTGAATGGCAACGGCACACAACAGTGCCGCGATGATCGATGCGCTACGTTTCATGAAAACCTCCAGCGGAAACCCGCCCGTTACAACAGGTCTGGGATCGTCGTCCGGAACCGGTCCATCGCTGCCGCACCGACGACGAGGAGCACGACAGAGAGAAGTACTAGATAAATGACGCCGATCGGATCGGGCCGGGCCACACCGAGCAGGCCCGCACGAAAAACTCCAACCAGCGGCGTGATCGGGTTCATTTGAACCACCGTCAAGAGTACTTCGTTTTTGACGAGGTTCAAGGGATAGATGATGGGCGCGCCGTAGAGCACAAACTGCAGAACGAGGGCGAGAACTTCAGGGATGTCCGGTAAAGCGACCCCGAGAACACTTACGAGCAGACCGAAACCGACGGCGAGAAGTAGGAGCAGCGCGATTCCGGCGATCAGCCAACCGGCGCCCGCCAGGGTCAGGTAACCCGCCCAGCCACAGTAGAGAACCATCAGCACCACCGCTAACGCGTGGTGCATCAGCGTCCCGAGGATGTCGCCGACCACCAGCACTTCGAGCGGCAGTCGGACCCGCTGGACAAGGGTCGCGTTGGCGCGGATCACGCGAGACGATCTCATGATCACGTCATTCAACGCGAGGTACGGCACGAGCCCCGTGATCAGGAAAACTCCAAATCCCACGGGCACTCGTGTAGCAAGATCGGTACCAAGCAGTTCGGCCTTGATTCCGAGGATCACCGAGAACACCACCGTGTACAGTACGAACTGGACCGCCGTGCCCAGCGGCGTCCACAACCAGCCGAGCACCGCCCCGGCATGGCGGGAGGCAAACGACCTCCACGCCAACTGCGCGAGGAGAAAGCGGTGGGCGTACAGAGTCCGTACGAGTCGTACAGGGGCGAGCAAATATCGGGACATGGATCTCCTGTGCATCTTCAGATCGTTGCAGTGGACGGTAGACATGCGGGTTGTTGCGCCGAGAGCATCCTTGACGCGCTTTCCGCGTACGCATATTATATAAATATATCGTCTCGGGTGCAGTGTGTCCGCTGCGTCCGGGATGGTACTATAGACGGGGAAGGATCAGCAACCGAGAATGGCAACCAACATCCACGAACTGATGAGCGCTGCGGCCAACGTCGGTACGCGTCTGCGTTCATTGCGCAAGGAACGCCATCTCACCCAGATGGAACTGGCACGCCAGATTGGCATCCAGCAGTCCGATCTGTCGCGCATGGAGAAGGGTGAGTACCGGGTTTCGCTGGACAATCTCGTCAAGATCCTCACCGTCTTCGAGGTCTCCTTCAACGATTTCTTCGATGCTCAGCAGGCCGCCTCCGAACCTCGCCGGGCCCTCAGCCACGAAGACATGCAGATTCTCCACCTCGTCCGCCAGCTCGGAGAGGACGGCCGCCGCGAGGCCATGGAGTTCCTCGAGTTCAAGGTTCGCCGCGAGCAACAGGACCGCCGCGCCATCGCCTCGAGACGCGAGTCCCGGGAGACCGGATCGTGAACGGGCGTTTCGACGAACTCATGCTGTCGGCTGAAGCCGCCTTCACAGGCGATGATTTCGAGGGCGCAGCCGCCCTCTACGCCGAAGCGGTGGAGGTTGCGCGTCAGGACGGCAACATCGACGATGCGGACCGCGCCTTCTGCAACCATTGTTCGGTGCTTGTCGAACTCGATCGCGGCGCCGACCAGATCCCCAAGCTCAAGGAAATTCTGCTCCGAAGCGGCAACACAAAAAACCGCTTTCACGCGGCCTACTGCACGGCGGTGGCTTACGACATCTCCGGTGAAGACGACAAGGCCCGGAGCTATGCAGACCGAGCGACCACATTTGCCGACGAACTCGGCGACCCCGTGTCCGCCAGCCGCAGCCTCAACCTCGTCGGCAACCTCTCGGTTCGAGCCTCGAATTTCACCGAAGCGGAAATCGCCTTTGCGCGCTCGCTCGAGGCTCATCGAAACCTCGACGGCCACCATCGCATGACCGAGGCCCAGGTCCGAGACAATCTCGGCTACGTCATGATGTGCAGCGAGCGGCTCGAAGAGGGCATCAGCCTCTGCGAAGAAGCCCGGTCCGAGCTCGAACGGATCGGCGCCGATCACTATCTCTATGAGACGCTTCAAGATCTCTGTTACGGCCACCTTCTGGCCGACAACCTCGACCGCGCCCAGGAGTGCGGCGAACGTGCGCTCGATCTGGCCGTCGATTTCGAAGACGACCAGGTCGCAAAGAACTGTTTGTTCCTATTGAGCGAAACAGCGGTGAGACGCGGCGACACCTTCAAGGCGCGTCGCTACCTGCGCGAGCTCACCGCGTATTACCCGGGAGTCGGAATCAGCGAGGAGATCATCGATGTCTTCCTCGCCACCGATCTGACCTCCGTGGTGAATTTGAGGGGGTGACCATGAGAACGGCACGAGCCACACTCATCGCAATCCTCCTGGTCGGTATGGCCGTCGCCGCTTCGGCGAGCGACATGGCGCTGACCAGGGACGGCGATTTCTATCGGGTAGCCCCATCAAACGACGGCCTCGTCGTGCACCACCGGTCCGCCGATGGCGCCGTGGCCGAATACCTCATCCCGCAAACCGCCGGCATCGCCGCCACCTCCATGCAGGTTGGAGTGGACGAGCTCACCGGCACCATCTTTGTTGTTTGGCAGCGTGGCGCTGAACTCGAATCGACTCTCGAGATCGCCTGGTTGGGCGATGAATGGTGGCTGGGACCGTACACCATCGCCGGTAGCGACGGCACCACTGTCGAGAACCCTCAGATGATGCTCGACCGAGTCGTGAGCGTCGTCGAGGAAGATGGCGAGTCGATCGAGGTCGCCACCACCTTCCTCCACCTCGTGTGGTGGAGCTTTGCCGAAAACCTGAACGACGGTTCGGCCTTCCTCGCTTCGGTCGCGCTGGATGAGGCCGGTGACCCCCAGATCGACGCCTTCCAGCCGGTAGCGCTGAGCGATCTCCTCCCTTACGGCATCGGCTGTGAGGGCATCGACAACGCCGAAGGGCTCGCCCACCCCAAGGTCTTTGTCGATCCGCAGTCGGGCGCACCACACGTTTTCGCAACCGATTTCGCCAACTGCGTCTTCCAGGTTCTCAAGCTCGATTACGAGGTCGTCGAGGAGTGGATCGGCGAGATCAAGCGCCGGCGCCACATCGTGCTGCTCGGTCGCGAGTCCATGATCGCCGCCAATCCGGAAATCATCCTCGCTCATGCCAAGGTTGAAGTCGGCCACGGCCTCGAAGTGGTGATGTACTGGAATGTCGAGAACGCGATTGAATATGTCCAGCTCGATGAGAACGGCGTGCCTCCGGTGAAGTCTCTGCCCTTTGGTGAGGACGGACTCACGCGGGTAGAAGCCATCGAGATGGTCCGAAGCCTCGTGCATTAAGCCCGAATCGAAAACAACACGAAAGCCCGCGCTTCAGCGCGGGTTTTCTTTTGACCATGAATCGGTGGTCTTCTTGAAAGGGATCTGGCCCGGAGAGTCAAATCACCCGTTCGACCAGCTCCTCGAGCGCGTGCGCATAGCCCGACCAGGTGAGATCCTCAGCCGTCAGTCTGGCGCCGGCCGCCAGGCTTTTCAGTTTCTCCGCCGACAACGCCTGGAGAGCAGTGGTGATGGCGACGGGGTCGCCCGGAGGGATGATCACGCCGTTGATCCCGTCGCGCACGATCTCCGGCACTCCACCCACCGCCGTCGAGAGCACCGGTTTTCCGTGCGCCAGCGCCATGGGCGCCACCGCCGATTGCGATCCCCGCAGATATGGCAGAACCAGAAGATCGGCCGCGGCCAGCAGGATCGGCACCCGGCTCTCGGGCACCCATCGCAGATCGAGTCGAACACGCCGCTCGAGATCAAGCGTCCGGACCTGCGTCTCGAGAAGGCCGCCGAGATCACCCCACGGTTCGCCGGCGACCATCACCAACCAATCCGAGTCTTGCTCGAGAGCCGCAGCCGCTTCGAGGAGCAGATCGACCCCCTTATAGGGCCGGATGAGTCCGAGGAAAAGCGCCACCCGGCGATCTCCCGGGAGCCCGAGTTCGCGACGCGCCTGATCTCGCTCGATTTGGACCGGATTCACCACCGCGGGCAGACAGTGGTATCCGACGGGTGTCGATGGGTAGGCGCGCTCGAGTTCGCTCGCCAGCACCTCCGCATGGGTGAAGAGCGCCTGAGAGTTGCCGAGGACCCGGCGCGCGGCGATACGCTGCCAGAGGTGCGCGTCATGATCGACCGGATTGTGGACCACCGCCACCGTCGGCGGCCGCGAAGCCTCGCGCAGGAGAGACCACCACAGACCGGCCCACGCCCAGGTCCAGTACGGCATGATCCACGCATCTGCGCGGTGCTCCAGAGCATGGCGCCGGGCGGTTCGCCAGCTGATGGGATCGAGGGGATCGAGAACCGAGACGGCGCAGTCCAGGTGTCGGCAGGCCTCCGGATCGCGATCCGAGCGTCCCGGATAGAGCCAATTCGGATACTGGCGCCGCGGGGTCAGAAAGAGAACCTCATGGCCGCGGTCTCCGAGGGTGCCGGCCAGTTCGGTGGTGGCGCGGGCGATCCCCCCTCGAAACGGATGGCCGGGGCCGAAGACGGTCAAGCGCATCAGTCGAGACTCGCTAACGGGTGGGCGGGTGAGTGGCCTTGCGGTACCGTTCCTCGAGCCGGCGCTTGACCGGATCGGGAACCAGACCTGTCACGTCACCGCCGAGGGCCGCCACCTCTCGAACCAGCCGGGACGAGAGATAGGTGTACTCCTCCTTGGGGGTGAGAAACACGGTCTCCACGTGCGGCGCGAGTCGCCGGTTCATGAGCGCCATCTGGAACTCGTACTCGAAGTCCGAGACTGCACGCATCCCACGGATGATGATCGAGGCGTTCAATTCGTCGAGGAAATTGATCAGCAGCCCCGAAAAGGAGAGAACCTCAACCTCGTCATTGTCCTTGTAGTACTCGCTGATGATCTCCAGCCGTTCTTCGGGAGAAAACAGCGAGTCCTTTCCGGCGTTCTTGAGGATGCCGACGATGACGCGGGGGAAAATCTGACTCGCGCGATCGACGATGGCGACATGCCCGACGTGAAACGGATCAAAGGACCCCGGGTAAACAGCGACAGGTTGGTGAGCCATGGGCGCATTCTAACACCGGGAAACATCAGTTCTTAGTTCTTAGTGATGAGTTCTTAGTTCTTAGTTCTTAGTTCTTAGTTTTGAGTGTTGGGTTAGATCGCATGGCCAACAGGAACGGTTGCGATGAAACTCAAAACTAAGAACTCAAAACTGAAAACTCCCTGTCTACTCCTCCACCACTCCCTTGGTGGTCCGGTTGTGGTGACGATCCATGGCTCGGACGACGACGAGATGGCCGCCGCTCTGCCGGGGAAGAGAAAAGCGTTCCTCGGTCCCGTCGAGCACCCCGTCCCGGGCAGCGAGCTGGTGCCACCGATCTCCATCGCGTGACCACTCGGCATGCCCGATCGGGCTTACTGTGTCGGTGACTCGGACAATCCAGGATTTCCCGTCAGCTTCGACTTCGATCTCCGGTGGGGTGTTGTCGACTGTGAACCAGCGGCTGATGGCCGTGGTCTCAATCGCCGCCCCGGGGTTCTGGAGATCATCGGTGGCGGTCAACTTGAATCGATAGACCCCATCGGGCAGGGCGGTCGTGTCGATGGCCAACTGGGCCCCGTCGATCCGTTCACGGACAGTCAGCCGAACGCCGTCGCGCCTCTCGACCTCGAGATGAAATCGAAGAGAGTCCTCATTGGGATCTTTTGCTTTCCAGCTCACCGTGCGATAGCCGACCCGGTAGTACTTCTTTCCCTTGGTCGTCTTCGCTTGACGGTCGTTGTTTTCGTCGATGACGGTGAAGATGCCGCTGACATCGGGGTGTTCGGCATCGATCACCGGACCCGATGGCGGCGGTGCGGCGAGGTAGACGACCCCGGGGTCCTCCACCGAGATCGAAGTCACCTCGGGCGGTAGATTGATCTCGGCCATAGCGATCTCGACGCGGTCGACGAGCGCGCCGGCCGGAATCTCCAACTCCCACTGCAGCGACCGTGCAGGCGGCAGCGGCACCTTGCCCTCAGACGCCGCCGACCACTCGACCCATGACATCCAGGATCGGTCCGGTTTTTCGCTGGCCCCGGTGCGGAACCGGATTCGAAGACCGTCGATCCGGGGAAACACCCGGTACTCGCCGAATCGCATGGGTCTGGGAAATCTCGCCGCCTCGCCGCGGAACCGACCCGACGTCCTTTCGCCGGACCGCCGCTCGAGCACAGCGGCCGGCCCCTGCGCCAGGAGAACATCGCCGCCACCGAGGATGCCGACAACCTGAACCGCATCGACACTCGCCAGCCGGGCGCCGCCGTCGCCGAAGAACCGCCACACCTCGCCTTCGAATCCGGTGCCGACGAGGACTCCCGTTCCGTCCCACGCAACTGCCGATGCAACCTGCTTGGTGAAACGGTGAACGCTCAACAGCGCACCCTCCGGGGTCAGGCGGACAAGTTCCGAGGTCGCGGTACTGCCGTTGATCTTCGGCAGATCGAGATTGAGGCTCGCGGTTTCGGTCGTCACCGAGGCCTCTTCATCACCAGAGTCTGTGTCTTTCTTGCCGTTGCCGTTCGAGGTGTGCACGACCGGTTCACCCACCAGTGCAACCGCCCAGACTGATCCGTCATCCGCCACCGCCATGTCCGAGATCTCGGTGAACGGACTGTCGGTGAGCATGGAGACCTGCCCGTTGGGACGAACGCCGAGAATGAGGCCCTTGCCAGATGTTCCCACGAGAAGGGTGTCACCGGAAACCTCGAGACAGCGCGCGTGGACATCGGGCAGCTCCAGCCAACGCTGGAAGCCCTTCTTTCCCAGCCTGAAGAGGGCCGCGGGCGATCCTGCTGCAGCGACGACGCCCCCCTCGAAGACTGCCAGATCCCAGATGCCGCCCTCACCGAGGCGGCCGATCTCTTCGAGCCGGCCGCCCCGCCACCGGTAGAGCACCCCGGGCGCCACGGTCGCCACCAGCACACCGTCGTTGGTCGGGAGAACCGCGGTCACCTGTTCACCGGGAATCGCGGTGAGAAGTTCCGCTCGATTTCCTTTGATGCGGTAGAGGTTCGCCGGAAAGCCCGTGCCGACGAAGAGCGATCCATCGCGGTCAAGACCGCCGGCAACGACCACCGGTTCATCAAGCCCAACCGCCGTTTCCCATCGATCGACGGCCTCGAGACGGCCGTCGGTGGTGACGGCGACCCCGTCCCCCCTGCCGTCGAGGAACTCATTCGCCGTGTCAGCGATCCAACGTCGGGTTTGTGCTGCAGAGCTCAACGATGCGCTCAGCACAAGCATCAGACAGGTGACGGCCACCCGGTTCAATCGATTCATGGAACCTCCGCTAGTCCATACGTCGTTCGCTGAGGACCTTCAGTTCGATCCTCTCGGCGCCGGAGACCGGCATCTCCATGGTCTCCTCGGCCTTCGCCACAACGGCGTACGATGTTGTTGTCAGACCGGGCCCGAGCGCGCCCTGCAGTTGGACGACCACACTCGCCGGCATGGTCACGCTGCCGCCCGAGAGCGCCACACCGGGCTCCCGGCGTTCGAAGACCATGACCACGGTGGTCGACGGCAGCAGGCTGTCCACCAATGCAAGTTCATCGCCGAAGGAACCGGGCATCATCGGCCGCATCCCGAAGTCATAGAGCGACCACGAAGCCCCATCCGCCACCACGAGATCGAGACGCCCGTCGGGTATCCCCGGTGGAACCTGAATCGAGAGCTCCCGGATGAACTCCTCACCCCGGTGGGGTCGGAATCGGAGACGCACCTGGACGGTCTCTCCCGGAGAAACCGTGCGCCTTTGGGGAATCACATCAATCAGCTCGGCGCCCCGTAACCGTTCCTCGGTCTTCAGATCGATGGTGACGGATTCGAGATTCGGGACTTCAAAGACCGAACTCTCGAGATAGGCGAGGAGACCGGCCGCGATCGAAGCCGCCTGGGCGGGGGCCTCGCCCGAAGCGAGGACCTCTTCGTAGACAACCGGATCATGCCCCGCATACCTCAGTTCGATGCGAAAGGCGATGGTCTGCTCGCCAAAGAGCCGGCCGCGCGCCGCCTGGCTCGACTGAGCGAGATACGCCACGGTGAACGGTGTCAGGTTGGGGTGGCGGACCGAACGGAACTCGAATTTCCGGTCATCGATGTTGACCGTGACGGGCACCATGGGGGCGGATTGGCCCAACCGGCCCCAGATCCCCCGCGACCGATCGCTGAAGAAACTACCGACGGTTTTGCCGACGGAGAAGAACTTGAACGAACTCACCTGACTCGGAAGAACTGTCAAGACTCTGGCGCGGGCCATAGGAAGCTGGAATCCGCCGCCGCCGAGAAAAGGATGACCGAAGGCCCAGACCTCATCGCCGCGGACCTCGGTGACAGTCCCACCGGCGGAAAGGACGGCGTCACCATCCACCAGAACCCCGGCGACCATATCGCCGGGCGCGAGGCTCCCCCCTTCCGTATCTTCGAAACTCCCCCCCGGAACCGAAATCCACCCGAGACGACGCCAGCTCTCCGACAGCCAATCCCCACCGCCGGGACTCCACGCGCCGGAAGAGGTCACCGCCATTGGTAGGTGATGGAGCTCCGAGGATTTCTCCGGCAGAAGCCAGTCGGCGAGCACCGCACCGAGCTTGTTCTCCCTGCCGGCTTCCATCATCTCCATGAGCGACGGCCGGCCCGGCCCCGCACCCGCTTGAAACCCTCCCTCATCGGCAAGGCTCTCCATCCTGGAAAACGGGGTGACGCCACCGATGGGCTCTTTCGAGAACGACCACCCGAAGGCCAGCGCCCCGAGCAGTCGGCCTTCCACATACACCGGCGATCCGCTCATGCCGGCGATGATCCCCGTCTCCCGGAACCTCTCGTCCTCGAGACGTACGAGCACGATCTCGCCCTCCGGGGTCCAGGGCCCCACGGTGCCGATGACCGTCAGGGGAATCTCCACCCTTTCGCCGCCGTCCATCTCGGTGATGCAGATCCCCCTGGAACCCGGAGCGACCTCGGACGGTTCGATCACCTCGAACGCCTGCACGGCGACCGCGAAGAGCATCAGCGCCAGCGCCATCGTTTTCTTCATCAGGTTGCAGTTTCCCCGTTCCTTCCGGCCCGTTGTGCCGGACGTTCCCTTGGTAACACCGCGAGGGCAGAATCCATTCGAGAATCGAGATTGATCACCGGCCGACCAGGCGGGACGGTCCTTTTGGATACGGCCCGGATCTCAACTAGTTTAACCCCGCATATCTCCGATCGGAGATTTCGCAGATTGACGGTCAAGCACATCATTTATACAATCAAAGATCCTGGAAACACCATGGATGACTCTATTCACCCCCATCCTTCGATGATCGAGCGTCTCGTCGAGTTGGCCCGTCGGCTCCACGCGGTTGGACGCTCCTCCGAAGCTGCGGAGTTGCTGGAAACCGTCTCCTCCCTGACGCCACAGGGCAGCCGCCTACGACGCGAGGCCTCGCGCCTGAGGAAGTACGACGGGGCCGACGACTTCGATCGCGAGTTCAAACGCCGCAACCTCGAGGCGTCCCATGCCCTTGGGATGGCCCATATTTTCGAACGACGCGGTGAATTCAGCCGCGCCGTCGAGATGATCGATCTCGCCAAACTCCGGACACCGTTCAACTATCTCGCCTACACGGCGGCAGGCTTCCTCCACCTCCGTCACGGCGACCCCGCGGCCGCACTCAACGAGTTTCTCCAGGCCCGCCGACTCAATCCCCTCGATTTCCGACTCGCCGTCGAGACCTCGAGGGCCGCCATCGAAACCGAGAGCTACGACACCGCCCTCGACAGCGCCATCGACGGGCTGCTCCTCGCCAACTGGCGTTCCGAGCGCGAGCAGGACCAGGAGCGGCGTCGAGTCGAAACCCTTGCTCGACTCTGTCATCGATCTCCCAAAGACATGGACGCCATCGTCCGTGCGCGAAGCTCCGCCATGCAGAAGGCGTGCGACCACGTCGCGCTCAGCCAGGCCCGGCTCTTCAACGCAGCCGCGTACCGCCGGCGCGCGAGCCTCGTTGGCGAGATCCCCACCGAGCAGGACAACCTCCTGCAGCGGGCGACCGAACTCAGGGCCTTGGGTCTGTTCCGTCACTTCACCGATGATCAACTCATTGCGCTGGCCAAGGTTGTGCAACCGACCACCTTTGAAAACGGCGATGTGGTCTTTGGCGAAGATCAGAAAGGCACGGATATCTTCCTGGCTCGCGAAGGACGGATCCACATCACCAAACGAACTCCGATCGGCAACCAGGTTCTCGCGACCTTCGGCAGCGGGACCCTTTTCGGAGAAGTCTCCTATATCGACAAACTCGAGCGGTCGGCCACCGCTTTGGGGGTCGGCAACGGTTCGCTCTTCCACATCGAAGCGAGCCGACTCGACCAGGCCATCAGACTCGATCGAGACCTCGGTGTCAGCCTCCTGTGGAGCTTCTGGCAAACCCTCGCCGACAAGGTCAGGGCGTCGAATGCACAGATGTCGGAGCTCTTTGACATGCCTGACGATACGATGACTTCGGATCGGGGGCACGAAAAAGGTCACCCGGTCCATCTCGGAGAGGAAGCCAAACTCGACATCCTGCGGGAGCAGGGCTTGTCGGCGCAGGAGCTTCGGCTGCTGGCCAAGTATTCGCAGGAAGAGAGCTTCTCGGGGAACTCACTCATCGTCACCGAGGGCGAAGAAGGAGACTGCCTGTTCATCGTGGTCGACGGCGCGGTGAGGATTTCCCGAATGGTTCCCGGCGCCGGCGAGGAGTGCCTCACCATTTTAACTCGCGGAGAGGTCTTCGGCGAAATGGCGCTCATCGACAAGCAGCCACGATCCGCCGATGCCCGCGCCCACACGGGCGGCTGCACCGTCTTCTCCATCAGCCGGGCCCTGCTCGAAGAAGTGCTCTCCATGGACCCGGATGCCGCCATGCAGTTTCTCAGTCTGCTCTGCCGCCTGCTCTGCCGCAGGCTCCGCGCGATGAACGAACGTCTCGTCGCCTGGAGATTGATGTCGATGCATCAATAGAATTATGAATTAGGAATGATGAATGATGAATGACAGCGCACCATCGCAGGTTCTCCGAGGTGTGCTGCGATGTCATTCCTAATTCCTCATTCATAATTCATCATTCCTATGGAACGCTCACGACGATCTTCTCGTAGGAATCCTGCCTCGTGATGGGATCCATCACACCCACCGAGATTCGGTGGCGACCCTCCTCGAGCAGGAGGCGGAAGTCGATCCCGAAGCGTTCGCGACCGGCGGCGAGATACTCCGCCCTGGGCAGGGAGATCTCGTGCTCCTGTTGTTGCACTTCGGTGTTTCGTCCTTCTTCATCGCGGGCGCCGATAAAGACCACTATCCGCCCGATCAGATCATCACCAAGGGTCAAGAGTGCCACCTTGCTGAGATCGATGGACAAGTGCATGGGAACCATCCACTGGGTATCCGAACCCGCGGTCGGCGTCGCCGCCGACAACTCGAGCCCCATGGGATTGTCGTCGAAGTCGACGACGAGCGAAGTGAAGACCCGGTCCTGGATCCTGCTCTGAGCTGATTTCTCGACAAATCGACGACGATAACGAAGATCGTAGTTCTGATCGTTCTTCATCTCGACTTTGATGCGGTGGACCCGGTCTTCATTGCTCGAGTGAACCGTGTAGCCGAGCGAGTAGTAGTTGTAGAGGTCGCTGCTGACCCGTTCCAATCCACCAGTGACATCATTGGTGTTGACCACAGCGATGCCACCTGTGGCCTCGGCCATGTAGATCAAAGAGTCCTTGTAGTTCTTCGACCCGATCGAGGACGCCGTGGGATCACGGGAGTAAGCGGTATCGGCACCCGTGCCCTCGAGAGGGTTGAGACCGGACGCATCGATGGAGTAGAGGCTCACTTCCTGAGCGTTGGCCATCGAGGTGAGTTCGTGGAAGAGCCTGGTCTGATCATAGCGACCGCGCATGGACAGAATCGTCTGGTCGTGAAAGGTCATGGCGTGATCGTGCATGAGCCCGATCCCGGGGACCATGGGCAGTCCGCTGGACACATAGACCACCGTCTTGCGACCGTCGATCCCCGACATCATCGCGATCACCTGACGAAGACCGTCAATCGCCAGCCTGAGGTTGTACGCCTCTTCGGCGGCAAAGGCGGCAACTCTCTGACGAAGATCGAGTTCCGCCCCCGCCTGCGTGTTGTTCTGCGTTCCGTAATCCTGGTTCTTCGCGTCAGCCATGGCCCTCAGGAGATCCTGCCGAGTGGACTCGCTCGCTTCACGGCCGGTGCTGGTTTCGGCCATCGCACGAAGTACCGCGGTCACCTCACGCGACTCACTTGTGAAGGGCTGCGCCACCTTGAGCGACCGCTGGTAGCTCACGACCATCATTTCGACCGGCTCTTCGAGGTTCGCGGAGACGAAATCGCGAACTCGCCGAAGGACTCTGTTGCGGTCCAACGTCTTCAGGTTCTCGTGGTCGATATAGAGCACCACCCACATCGGCTTGATTTCGGGTGCCGACGCCTCCTCGGTCGGCTCTTCCGACCCGACGGGGGGGGCCAACATCGCTTCCTCCATCCGCTGTCGGATCACCTCGGCATTGAACTCCGCGAAATTGCTGACGGCCATTTCGACGCCATCCTGGGTGACGATGAAGTCGTCGGGTCCGAGACCGTTGATCGGCAGCCCCTTTTTGTCCCGTACATAGACATCCACGTTGACGACCGTGACCTGGACCTCGTCGGCAAACGCGAGACCACCGACGGTCTCGCGGCCCGTCTCGTCCGCTTCCTCGGCACCCACGCCCGCCGCGAAAATCGCGGCCGCCAACAAGAGGGCCACTGTTTTGTGTTGCTTCATCCGGGCCTCCACTGCCAGATATCCTACCTTGCCCGACCGCAATTCCCTTCGCCGCCCGGATGCGAGGTTGGAACACAATCGGGGTCCATCAAGGTTGTACATGGGGAAGGAGACCGCCATGCACGGTTCGACACCCACTGATGATTTCACCCGGTTTCCCACCGGGATAGTGAACATGCCGGATCAGATCCCCGTCTTTCCATTGACCAGGGTGGTCCTGCTTCCCGGCGAGATTCTTCCGCTGCACGTCTTCGAGCCCCGATACCGGGCCATGGTGCGCGACGCGCTCAACAGTCACCGGGTCATCGGCATGATCGAGTATGCCGCGGAGCACGAGAGTTCGACCCAGGAAACGCCGCCGGTGCGCGAAATCGGCTGCGTCGGCTTTATCGCCGACCACAAGGAACTCCCCGACGGCCGCTATCTTATCTGGCTTCTCGGCCTCGAGCGTTTCTCCATCGACGAGGAAATCCCGGTCGACAGTCTCTATCGGCAGTTTCGCGTCACGTACAAGCCGAACCAGGAAAGCGCCGAGGCCCTCGCCGGTCTCCAGCCCGTCAGGCGCGAGCTCCGGCGGGTTCTCCCGCGGCTGGTGGAAGTCGATGAGGCTGATCGCAGCGCGATCGAGGAACAGATGTTCGAGGTCAGCGATTCACAGCTCATCGCCCTCGCCTGCCAAATCCTCGAACTGCCGGGCCAACTCAAGCGCCAGATCCTCGAGGCCGACAATCAGATCGACCGTTTCATGCTTGTCTATGAGGAACTCTACCGCCATCTGGACAGTATTCCCGATTCGACCATTGATCCTTCCCAGACCCTGAACTGAATCGGAAGGTTCATCCACCGGGCTCGCCGGCGCCGATCCCCGTTGCAAGAAAGAAACAGGTGGGACGGGTATGAGAACCCGGCCCACCTGCCAGTCCGCGATTCCACCGCCATGGCTCCCGCGGACCCCGGGGGAAACGGTCATTCACCGATAGTAGGATCCCGCGGTGTCAAAGTCCTCAAGACGACGAAAAAGCCCGAAACAGATGTGACCAAACTGCAAAAGTCGGCGCCGCTCCCCCCTCCTGCGCTATATTTTGGGGGATAAGAAAACGCCACCGCACCAACAACAACGACATGACTCCCAAGAATTACCCTCCGCCGCCTCCGATACGAGACCGTTCCCGGACGGAACTCGCGAGAATCGAACGGACGGTTTTCGGCAAGAATCGCCTCTTGTGGCTGGGGGTCATCGCGGTCCTGGCCCCGCTTTTCGTACTTCTACTGCTGCAATACATCTGGCTGACCGATCTCGAAAAAAACACGATCATTGCCCGGCGGGCGGCGCTGCATAACTATCTCCAGGCCATCTCCAAGGCAGCGGACTACTTCATCATCACGACAGCGGAACGAACCCTCAACCTGCCGCCCCCCGCCTACACCGAGGAGACCATTTCAAAAGCGGTTCATTTCTTCGAGTCCAGAGATCTCGCGGGAATCGATCGTCTCTTCATCGTCACCTATCAACCGATCCCCAGACTCTTTTTTTTCGACCCCTCGACCCATTCGATGGTGGAACCCGAACCCTCATCCGAAACTCAGGCGGTTGAAGTCGCCGTGTCGCCGTGGACCTCACTGTACGAGGTCCTCGCGGAGGTCACTACCACCGATTTCCCCGTCAATGAGCACGATCCGGACTACCGGATCATCTTCAATCCCATCACCGACGACGACAATCTCCTCGTGGCCATTGCCGGGCTGATCGTCGATCAGGATTATTTCACCGAACACGTGCTCCCCGAGGCCATTGCCGAGTCGTTGCCGAGCTTCGACGACGAGGACACCCTGTGGGTCTGTGTCCAAGACAGCCACGATCGATGCGTCCTCCCGACCAATCCCCGTTCCACCGCCAAGCCCGGCGGGGTCAGGCGATCCTTTTCATTCATGTTCACCGACTGGACCATGAGTCTCCAGGGGGCGCTGTCCGTTCCCGAGAGCTGGGCGAGGTCCAATTTCTTCATCAATGTAACCCTTTCGGGTGCTTTGGCCGTAGTTCTCCTGGGAGGGATGGCTTTTACCGTCCGCACCGCCCTGAGGGAAATGAAACTGTCGGCCATGAAAAACGAATTCGTCTCCAACGTCTCGCACGAGCTCAGGACTCCCTTGGCGTCCATTCGGGTCTTTGGGGAGCTCATGCGCCGCGGAAGAGTTGGTGACCCGGCCAAGGTCACCGAGTACGGTTCATATATCGAGACCGAGAGCCGGCGCCTGTCCCAACTGATCAACAATATTCTCGACTTCTCCCGCATCGAGTCCGGGGAAAAAATCTATTCCTTCGAACTCGGAGATCTCGAGGAATTGCTCACCGGCACCCTGGCCACCTTTCAAATTCGCCTCCGCGAGCACGGCCTCGATATCGAGTATGACGGACCGGAGGAGCCGCTCCCGGATCTCTACGTGGACACCAACGCCATGGACCGGGCCATCGCCAACCTCCTCGACAACGCCGTCAAGTACTCCAATGACGGCAGCCTCATCACCACCCGACTGAGCAGCCGCGACGATGAGGTTGTTCTGTCGGTGACTGATCGAGGGATCGGGATCCCGTCCGACGAACACGAACGGATTTTCGACCGCTTTCATCGCGTCGGGACCAACCTCGTCCACGACGTCAAGGGTACCGGTCTCGGCCTCTCGTTGGTTCAACACATCGCCCGCGCCCACGGGGGGCGGGTATCCGTGATCAGCGAGGTCGGCAGAGGCAGCACCTTCTCAATACACCTGCCCATCGGCTGGAAACCAACTACCAAAAGAAAGGGGGCACCATGGCCACAGTCCTGATCGTAGAAGACGACCGGGCGATGGCCGTCGCCCTCAGCGACGGATTCGCCTACGAGGGATTCTCAGTCGAAGTCGCAACCGACGGAGAAGAGGGTCTGCGCCTCGCTCACGAGGCAAAACCCGATCTCATGATCCTCGACATCATGCTGCCCAAAATGACCGGGCTCGAGATCTGTAAAGCGCTTCGCGACGAAGGGTCCAATCTGCCCATCATCATGTTGACGGCGCGCGGTCAGGAGATCGACAAAGTGCTCGGCCTCAAGCTCGGCGCCGACGATTATGTCACCAAACCATTCAGTTTCATGGAGTTACGCGCACGCGTCGATGCCGTTCTCCGACGATCGGCGGGCCCCAGCGGCCACGTCAACGGAGGAACGCACGAATACGGGAGCTTAATTGTGGATCTCGACCACCACGTCGCGAGCAAAGACGGTGTGGATCTCAACCTCACCCCGCGGGAGTTTCGACTTCTCGGCCACTTCATCGAGCACCGCGGAGAGGTGGTGACCCGCGAGGACCTGCTTGACACCGTCTGGGGCTACGACACCATCCCATTCACCCGTACCGTCGATACCCACATCGCCAAGCTCCGCAAGAAGATCGAGGAGAACCCCGCGGATCCGCACCTCATCGTCACGGTGCATCGGCTCGGCTACAAGTTCGTCGGGTAGCAATTCGCCCCATGGCTCGCTTCTCGAGCCATGGGGCGAATTGAAAATGGTGACCCCAGCGGGATTTGAACCCGCGTCGCCAGCGTGAAAGGCTGGTGTCCTAGACCTAACTAGACGATGGGGTCACACCAGATGCGGCAAAGAGTCCGCCGGCGGCGTACTGTACAACAAAACACACGCTTTTCGCAATCCTCCCGTTGAGACCTATCGATTCACAGGCGCCCAAGCATCGGTGTCTCCGGTTTCGAATCCATCGGCAAAAATCGCCCCTTCTCCACCCGAGACGACGTGGACGACGATGTTGTTGGATGTGTCCTGGGTGCCGATCACGACATCGGGGCTGCCGTCGCCATCGAGATCACCCACGGGGGCGATGCTGAAGACCCGATTGCCGGTGTTGTACGACCACAGGATCTCGCCATCGGCGCCGCTCATGGCGTAGGCGTGGAGATCAAAGGACCCGGCCACCACATCACCGATCCCATCCCCGTTGAGATCCGAAATACCGCGAGCGGTCCATACATCGCCGCCGTTGGTGGTCCCGACTGTGGTCTTCCAGATTCTCGTCCCGTTCGAGCCTTCGAGCACGATGACCGCATTCTCCCACGAGGAAACCACAATGTCTGGGGTCCCCGACGAGTTCACATCGTCGATCACATCGACCATCATTCCGTACTCGGCGACCTCGGTGCTGCGCCAGACCTCGATCCCGGTCGCGCCATTGAGGGCGCGGACCGCGCTGCCGCCGGTGGTCCAGATCACCGCCAGGGCCTCATTGACACCATCACCGGTGATATCGGGCAGTACACCGGTCGAGTACGCATCGGCGGCGTAGCTCCACAGCACATGACCGTAGGGCAACGCAGTACCGCCATCGAGACAGACAAAGGTGTTGCCGTTGTCCCACACCGCGGCATAGACATCGTCATCGCCATCGCCGTTGACATCACCGAGGTTGCGCACCGATCCGACTCCATCGGCAGCCGGGTATCGCCAGACGACCGCGGCCTGGCCCCCCGCAGCGGCGTCTCCGTCAACCATATAGAGCGAGTCGTTGTCGGATCCTGCGCCGAACGCGGTCTCGGGAACGCCGTCTCCGGTGACATCGCTCATCCGGTCGAGGGAGTAGATCCATCCCGAGTCGGGCTCGGTATAGGTATCGAACCGCCAGTGGATGGTGCCGTCGAGCGTGTCGAAATCGTACGCCGTGCGACCACCCCATGCGGTTCCGACAAGAATATTGTCGTGTCCGTTTCCGTCTGCATCGGAGACCCGGACCACCGCCTCATCGCCATAGGGCGCACCACCTGAGACCCCGTCCAGGGTCTCGAGACTCCACACCACGTCGGCGGTGCCGGCACTGGCGCCCGAGAGACAGAAGACATTGTCGGTGCCCGATTCGTCGATCCCGACGATGATCTCATCGAGCCCATCCCCGGTGACATCCCCCACCCCGCGAACGCACGAGGCGTTGTCCGCAGCGCTCATGGAGAACAGGAGCTGAGTCGTCACCTGATCGAGTTCCATGGGACGGTCGATGGCGGGGCTTTCGCCCGGGACCTCCGCCCGATCCCGCAGTCGATCGAGATTCGACAGAGCACCATCATCGGCCCAAACCCCGACGATCGTCGCGCACACGCCCATGCACCCGAGCAGAACCCAACGAAGAACGCGCATTGACCACCTCCGATGTCGCATTGGAAGTATAGCCTTGGCGGCGCCGGTCATTGAGTTGTGGTTCTGATCAGTCCACGGCGCTCGGTCGGCGCCGATCCATTCGACCTCAGTTCGGGCCTTCCCCAACGAGTTTGTAGCCCATCCCTCGAACCGTGACGATGTGGTGCGGCCGGCCGGGATCTCGTTCGAGCTTCTGTCTGAGGGAGACGATGAAGTTGTCGACGGTCCTCGCCGACCCTGCAAAATCCCACCCCCAGACCCGGTCGAGGATCTCCTCACGGGTGCGCGGCCGGCCCGGCGCTTCCGCCAGAAAATCGAGGACCCCGAACTCCTTGACCGAGAGCTCGATTTCGCGACCTTCGACAAAGACCTGACGGCGCTCACGATGAAGCGCCACCGGGCCGACGGTCACCAGCTCGTCCCGGGTGGTATCGGCACGTCGGCGGCGCAGCATGGCCTCCACCCGGGCCATGAGTTCCGGAAGCTCGAAGGGTTTCGCGAGATAATCGTCCGCCCCGTTTTCGAGCCCCTCGACCTTGTCAACCGTGCGGTCGCGGGCGGAAAGGATGAGAACCGGCACCTGACGACGGTTCCTTCGGAGCTCGGTCAGAATGTCGAGCCCGTTATGACCCGGGAGCATGACATCGAGCACGATGAGATCCGGTCTGGTGGCAAGAGCCTTCCGCATCCCCTCACGGCCGTCCTCCGCCGAGTCAACTTCATATCCCCGTTTTCTGAAGTTCAACATCAGACCCTCCCGCAGGGCCTGGTTATCCTCGATCACGAGGATGGTCGCATCCATCAGCGAGTTCACAGCGCCTCCCGAGCGACGGAATCAGCCACCACAGGTAACCCTGTCGCCCACGATCGTGCAGCGTTGAGGCCATCTCCAAGCATCAGTATCAGTATTGCTTCCTTCTTCCGTTGATTTCACCCTCCTGCGTCAGAGATTCGTCAGGAATGAATCACGTTTCCGCCCGGGTGACAGATCCATGACGTCAGCGGCCTAGATTCGCCTCCACGGCCCCTCGCGAGGGCATGGAGGCGGCGATGAGCAAATACCCGGCAAACCCGAAGATCCTCCTGACCGGCGTCTTCGGCCCGTTCGGCGTCGATGACGAGTTCGGTCGCAAAGAAAACATCATGGAGCTTTTTCACAACCAGGTGACCAAGGCGCAGGGGGTGGCCTCGTTCCGTTTCCACCACCGCTCGTTCGGGCTGTATTTCATCGCCGCCAACATCGATGCCGATGTCACGGTGCTCGATTTTCCCAGCCGAAAGAGATTCGCCCGGGAGGTCCGGCGCGGCGGCTACGACATGGTCGGGATCTCCTTCATCGCCCCGAACCGGGACAAGGCTGCCGAGATGGCCCGGGTGGTGCGATCGCTGTCGCCCGGCAGCGAAATCATCCTCGGCGGCCACGGCGCGGCCATCGAGAACGTCGAGCACGATATCGACTGCGATCATGTGGTCAAGGGCGAGGGGGTTCATTGGCTGCGCCGGCACCTGGGCCAAAATCCCGATGCTCCCATCCATCACCCTGCGCTACCCAGCACCGAACGGGCGAGCATCCTCGGCGTCCCGTTTCTCGACACACCGGCCAACCTGCTGGTTCCGGGCGTCGGCTGCGTCAACGGCTGCTCGTTCTGCTCGACCTCGCATTTCTTCGGGCGCAGCTACACGCCATTCATCTCCTCCGGCCGCGAACTCTTCGAAACCGCCTGCCGGGTGGCCGACGAGCAGGGAACCGACAACTTCTTCGTCATGGACGAGAACTTCCTCAAGGACCGCGAACGGGCCATGGAGCTGCTCGAGGCCATGGAGCAGCACCAACGGTTCTTCCGCTTTCACATCTTCTCCTCCGCCGAGGCCATCAGCGCCTTCGGCGTCGACAACATGGTTCGGCTCGGAGTCGATCTGGTGTGGATCGGCTTCGAATCCCAGAGCCGGCAGTCGCTCTTTGCGAAGAACACCGGGATCGACCCACGCGAACTCGTCCGCTCGCTCAGGGATCGCGGAATCGCGGTGCTCGCCTCGGGCATCTTGTGCATGGAGCATCACACGCCTGAGAACATGCAGGAAGACATCGATTTCCTCGTCGAACTGGAGTCGGATCTCGTCCAATTCATGCTGCTGACACCCCTGCCCGTGACCGCCCTGTATCAGGACCAGAAGGCACGAGGACTGCTGCGGAGCGATCTGCCGTTGCAGGAGTGTCACGGCCAGACCAAGCTCGCCTACCACCACCCCGCCTTCTCGGGCGACGAGCCCGAGACATGGATGAAGAAGGCCTTTCGTCAGGACTATGAGACCAATTCGAGTTCCATGCTCCGGATGGTCGAAACCGCCATACGCGGCTACGAGCACCTGTTATCCATCGACCATCGGGACGCCTGCCTCGAGGCGCGTCTCCGCCAGTTCGAAAAACAGGCCCGGCTCTGGCGTCTGATCCTGCCCGCAGTCGAGCGTCATGCCGTCAACGAACTCGAACGCCGGCGCGCCCGGGACCTCGGCCACAGAGCTCGGCGCCTCTTCGGACTCACCGGCTGGGAGCGCCTCGCCGGTCTCGGAACCACGGCTCTATCGGTACTGTGGAAGCTCAGACTCGACCTCTTTGGCGACGGCATCCAACCGCGGACCATCGTCACCCGCTACAAAAAACAAGCAATGTCCGAAGGCGGATCCCGCTTCAAGGGCAAGCCCGTACTTGAAGACCAGAGACAACAGCTTCCACCGGCGGCCGCGGCGTTCTCGCGAGAGCCCCTTGCGAGAACCCGATAGCTATCCTTCTCGGCGACGAACAATGGAACCGCAAAGGCGCGAAGCACGCCAAGTTGCCGCCAAGCATCGCTGATTGACCCGAGCTCCCTCTGATCCGGGAAACGGGCCCTATTCCGGGAGTGCGATGGGTCAATGAGATAACTTCGCGGCAACATAGCGACCCTGGCGTCTTCGCGGTTTCATTGTGCATCACAGCGATCAGCACGACCGCACCCTCGTGAAATGAAGATGGGATCGGCCTTCCAAAGAATCGGCCGGCCGGCGTCCCGCAGGTGTTGCGGATGGGGGGCCTATCGAGGCCCTCGGAACTGGGCCGGCGAGACGCCGGCCCTACAAAGGTGCGTGGTTTCTATGAGCGCCGGCTTCCCTCCCGCAGGGAGCGGACGAGGGAGGGTCAGCCTTCGCTCAACGAGGTGAACTCCATGAAAGCGAGACCCGCGAGCACAACCATGCTGATGACGACCACCAGCAACGGCGAGCCCGCTGCCCTGGGAAGATCAGCCAGCGGCGAGCTGAAGTCCAAACCGACCATGGCGCTCCTCGCCACCTTCCATAACCCCGGTGTGAAGGCCATGCCGACAGCAAGGGCAGCAGCGACGGCCGCACGCTGAACCCAGATGATGGCGCGGGTGGCGCGATGGAAATCGCGCTCGCGGGTGGCGAGAAGCGACCGGAGCCAGAGGACGGACGGATCCGGCAACGGAGTATCGAGGGTTTCGAGCATCTCGGCATCGGTGGTAAGGGCTGCCACCACCAGGGTCAGCTCGGCGCAGCTCAGACACCCGTTGCGGTGCGTCTCGAGTTCCGGGCTCCATTCACCGCTCCGGGCGGCCTCGGCCACCGACTCTTCGTGGGGACATCCTCGGTCGGTCATGATCCCTCCACCCCGGGTCGAAGCCCACGCGAATGAAGCTCGTCGGCGAGGCGCTTGCGCGCGCGAAAGAGCATCGACCGGATGCTTGCGGGTCGAATCCCCAGAACTTCGGCAATCTCGTTGTGCGAGGCGCCTTCGACATACGCCAACCAGAGCATCTGCCGATCGCGTGATCCGATCTCGGCCATGGCTCTTCCGATATCGCTGCGCAGGTGCGTCGTTTCATCGTGTCCGCGTCTATCATCGCGCTCGGGAATCTTATCGGTCTCCGGTCTCGCTCGTCGAAAATGGTCGCGCAGGAGGTTGGTGCCGATCCGGTAGAGATAGCGTCTGCGATGATCGTCATCCTCGCCCTCGAAACCCGATCTGAGCAACCGCAAATATGACTCCTGGAGAAAATCGTCGGCCAAAGCGGGGTTGCCGCAGCTCCGCAGCAGATACGAGCGGAGCGGCCGCGCCGTGCGCTGGTAGAGATGGTGAAACGCAGCCTCATCCATGGGTGCGACCCGGTCCGTCACATCCGACGCCGCCAGCAACGGAAGCGAGAGTGCCATCGAGATCATCTGGTGTTTCTTTCAACAAGGGCCACGTTATCAGGCGTCGTGGTCGGTCGAACCGTTGATGAGACCCCACTTCTTCGAAAACATGAACGCTGCAGAGCTCGAAGCCACAAAACCGAGACCGAGACAGAGCGCGAGCACACCGATCACGGTAAAGGCGTCGGAACCCTGGTGCGGCACCAACGACGGAATCACAAGAAAACCGACCCCGAGCAGACCGATCACGGCCCCCGCCTGAAGCGCGGAGAGGATCCGCGCGTACGGGTTCGCCCGCTCCTTGGTCGCGAGGGCGAACATCTTCTCTCCCGCATCGCTGTGGAGATATTCGATGGCCTCGGGTGAGGTCCCGAGTTTGTCGAGGACCTTGTCCTGCAAAGAGTAGTGGAGCTTGACCAGCTGTCTGTTGTGGAAATAGTTGAGCATCGTCTTGAATCCCCACGCTGAGGCCACAAAAAAGGTCGGCAGCACGATGATCATCGACATAGTTTCGTTGTCCATGGAATCCTCCCATCGGTTCACACCCATCACAACGCACCGGCGACACCGATGGTTAGCAGCTTCGTGGGTCTTTGAGTTCTTTGTGTTTCAAAACGCGGGTGCTGTCAAAACTCCGCTCCCCGGCCCCGGATCGGCGCTACTGGAGGCGCTGTCCGAGCCGTTTCGCCAGCTCCGCCTTGTCGACGGCCTTGGACACAGCTTCCTCGGAATCCACCACCCCCCGGCTGACGAGATCCGCCAGCGAGTCGTTGAGCAGCCGATTTCCGGCCGCCTTGCCGGTCTGCATGGAGCTCGCGATCTGGTGCATCTTGCCCTCGCGGATGAGGTTTGAGACCGCGGGACTCGAGACCATGACTTCGAGCGCGGCCACCCTGCCGCCGCCGATCCTCTTGAGCAGGTTTTGGGCGACGACACCACGCAGGACATCGGCCAGGGTGGTCTGAATGCGGCTCTGCTCCTCGGGCGGGAAGAGACCGACGATGCGCTCGATGGTCGAGATCGCCGTTGCGGTGTGCAGCGTCCCGAGTACCAGGTGCCCGGTATTGGCCGCTTCGAGAGCCAGCGAAACCGTTTCGAGATCACGCATCTCCCCGACCAGAATGATGTCGGGATCCTCGCGCAGTGCGGCGCGGATCGCGGCTGAAAAACTCCTGGTGTGCGATCCCACCTCTCGCTGGTTGACGAGCGAAACTGCGACTGGTGGACGAACTCCACCGGGTCCTCGAGGGTGATCACGTGCTCTTGGCGGCCGCGGTTGATGAGATCGACCATGGCGGCCAGAGTCGTGGACTTGCCGCTCCCGGTGGGACCGGTGACCAGGACGAGGCCCTTCGGCAATTTGCAGAAATCGGCCACCACCTCCGGCATCCCGAGTTGCTCGAGACTCAGGATGGTGGTCGGGATCAGACGAAAAACCGCGCCGACCCCGCCGAGATCTCGAAAGAGATTGACCCGGAATCGGGCGACGCCCGGCAGCGAGAGAGCGAAATCGGTGTCGTTCGTCTCCTCGAACTCGGCTCGATTGCGATCCTCGAGCTCGTCACCGAGCAGCTCGAGAACGGTTTCCTCTCCGAGGGGCGGGATATCGGCGATGGTCGTGCATCGCCCCGTCGATCCGCCATCGCGGGCGCTGACCACCGGTGAGGTGGAGATCCGACGCGCCCTCGGTGGCCATGGCGCGCAGCAGCCGCTCGAGCATCGAAGCATCCGCCGTCGGACCGGATTGCCCGGTTTCTTCACCACCGGCGTGGCTCTTGAGAATCTCGTTGACCCGGCCGCTATCCAGGTGGACGATGCGGACTTCCATGGCCGGCAGATGGGTTCGGATCCTCTCGATGAGTTCAGGCGATGGCTGATCGGCGCAGCCGATGGTGGCGACAGATCCCTCGACGGACAGCGGCACCACCCGGTGGCGCAACATGAAGTCGTGCGGCAGCAACACCATTGCCTCGTGCGACGGTTCCAGTTCCCGGTCGCCTTCCGGCACCGGGATGTGCCGCTCGGCGAGCATCGCCATCCGCTCGGCCAGTGATCGCGCAACGGCAAGGCCGAAAGATGGCACTTTCTCGACCATGACCTCGAAAAACCGGGGCTCAAAGCGCGCAACCGTCGATCGGACAGCGGCCTCCATGGCGGCCTCACTCGGCCGACCGAGGAGCAGCGAGGCCATTCCGAGCATCTCGCCGCGGCCAAAACGGGTCACCTCCACAGGGTCGCCGCCGGCATCGGCGCCCATGAGCACCCTGAGCTCGCCGTCGAGAATCAGAAAAAACCCATCAAGGGGAGCGCCCTTTCTTGATGAGGTTCTCGCCCGCCTCGAGCTGAAAAAGGCTGGCCTGGCTCACGGCCTGGCGCAACTGGTCGTCGCCCAGGCTCTTGAAAAGCGCGTGTCCGCGTGTGGCGGCAACCACCTTGTCGATCGTCTCACCCTGGACGGCTATAGACTTCATCATCACCCCCAAAACACAGGGCCGCTGGTCGCGGACTCATCGTCCAACTCGGATTGGAGCTTCTCAGCTTGACACACTCATTGGGGAAAGTGCGAGCGCGTTGCTTTCTACGTCCCAGCCACGATCCGACCCAGATTTATGAGTCTGACGACATGGGGTCAAGCTGCTTCGCCGGATACAACCCGAGATCCACGATCAGATTCTGGGCTTTCTCCTCGGCCACGAATTCGAGGAAGGGCCGCGCGGGTGCCGAGTTCTCGACGGTGAAAAAGAACAGCGGTCGGCTCAAGGCGTAGGTCGAATCCTCGTCTGATCTCCCGCTGACCAGCCGAATCAAACCGATTCGGTCGAGGGCCGGGATCGCTTCCGGCATTCCGGTGACCCCGATCGACCAGGGCCGGGCGGACACCTCGGTGACCACACCCTCTTTAGAGTCGACCATCACCGAGTCGGCCACGAATTCCCTGTCTCCCATGACCCTCTTGTGAAAAAACTCCGGGCTCCAACCCGAATCCTTCCGCACGACGACGATCGGCTCATCGGGACCCCCGACCATCTTCCAGCTCCGGACGTCACCGGAGAAAACCTCGGCAAGGGCTCCCATTTCGATTGATGACACCGGATTGTCCCGGTGGACGATCACCGCGATACCCATTCGGGCAACGACGGTTTCTTGAATGACGATTCCCCGATCGCGGGCGGCGGTGCGCTCCTCCTCGCTCATCGGACGTGACGCCATCGCGATGTCCGCTTTCCCGGCAATCAGATCGCTGATGCCTTCGCCTGTTCCGGTCGCCTCGATGTCAAACGACGAATCCGCTGACATCGGATCGAACTCAGCAGCCCATATCTCCACCACCGGCAGGAGAGTACTGGAACCACGAACCACGATCGGAGCGTTCGCGTCATCGGCCCACACGGAGCCGGTTGAGTGACCGGCGGCGACGCAGCACGTCACCACCAAAAACATGATTCGCAAACACGAACTCAAAATCGAGAATCTTGTTCTTTGCATCATCGGCCTCCCAGGTCCTCGCACCGAGGTCGCTTTCACTTACAGGGTTCTTCACTATTAAGAATAGCACCTTCAACACGGTGTTCTCAAAACGGCGCCAGTAAATAATACGGAAAACGGTGCCGCAAAAACGGTGCCAGGCACTCTATTAAGCTCTTAATCCCCACTGCGGCGGCCCTCGCGCTTTCCTCGCTCGCAGTCGATGCGAATTAGACATCAGGGCGCGGAACCATATTCGGTCGAGTTTTCATGCCGGAATCGGCGGGGCTATGATGAGAATCGGGACTCAATGAAGGATGGTGACCATGACGACACTGACATTCTGCGGGGCGGCGGGCACGGTCACGGGCTCGTGCTCTTTGATCGAAAACGGCGGCACACGATTTCTCATCGACTGCGGCCTCTTTCAAGGAAACAAGAGTGTCAAGGAACTCAACATTCAGCCGTTTCCTTTTGATCCCGGGGCCATCAACTTCCTGGTTCTCACCCACGCCCACATCGATCACTCCGGGTTGATTCCAAAGCTGGTCAAGGCGGGTTTCGACGGACCTATCTATGCCACGAGGGCGACCGCGGATCTGCTCGAATTCATGCTCCCCGACTCGGCCTCGATCCAGGAATCAAACGCCGAGCGGCACAACCGCAAGCGGCGCAGGCGAAATCTGCCCGAGATCCAACCGGTCTACAATTCCGAAGATGCTGCGCGGGCGATCGAGATGCTCCACCCGGTCGAGTACGAAAACTGGTTCGAGCCGGTCCCCGGTGTCCACGTCCGGTACTGGAACGCCGGCCACATCCTCGGCTCGGCGTCGGCGGAGCTTCAACTCGACGACACGGATTCGGGAAACCCGTTGCGAATGCTGTTTTCCGGAGATCTCGGACCGGACGAGAAGGTCTTCCACCCCGAACCCGATGCTCCTGAGGGTTTCGATTACATCGTCTGTGAGAGCACCTATGGCGGCCGCGACCGCGAGGACTACACCCTCGCTCAACGGCGCGCGACCCTGCGTGATGAACTCAAGCGGGGGCTCGAACGCGGCGGCAACGTGGTCATCCCCTCGTTTGCCGTCGAACGCAGCCAGGAGCTGCTTCACGATATCGGTGTGCTGTTGGCCAAGCGCGAGATCCCCGAGGCCACGGTCTTCCTCGACTCCCCCCTCGCGCGCAAGGCCACCGAGGTCTTTATTCGTTACGCGACGAGCTTTGAGGATGTCGATGTTCCTCCCGAAGACCTCTTTCGCGATCCCCATTTCCGGCTCGTGCAAACGGTCGATGAGAGCAAGGCGATCAACAAGATCAAATCGGGCGCGATCATCATCTCGGCCAGCGGGATGTGCGACGCCGGTCGGATCCAACACCACCTCCGCAACAACATCTGGCGACCGGAGTCCACGGTGCTCTTTGTCGGCTATCAGGCGCCTGGCACGCTCGGGCACGTGTTGACCAGTGGCAGCAAAGATGTTCGGATCCACGGCAAGGAGTTCAAGGTCCGAGCCGCCATCCGGCGCATCGGTAACTACTCCGCCCATGCCGACCAGGGCGAACTCGCCGATTGGATCATCGAGCGATCCCCCGTCGTCGGCCGCCTGTTTCTCAACCACGGCGAAGACGACGCCAGAAAGGCGCTGCGCGACCTGCTCGTCGAGCGGGGCCTCGACCTCGAGAAGATCGTGTTGCCCGCCTTCGATGAGCACTATGAACTGGTCGCCGGAACCGCCGAGTCCAAGGGCCGGGTCGCCGAGCGGATCGATGACCAGGCACTCGAGCGCGACTGGCACTCGGACTACGCCGTGTTCATTCTTCGTCTCGCCGACCACCTCGAGGAGACCACCGATCCGAATCAACGGACACACATCATCGCGCGGTTGCAGGAAGCGCTGGACCAGGGTGGCGTTCAAACACTGATCTAGGACGGCACGCAGTGCAAAACCCACCGCATCGGATCAGCTCCGAGTGGGCCGCACCCTGAAAACCGCGGCCGCGTGTGGCGTTTCACCTTTGGGGAGGCGGCGCGCCATTCGTATGACCGCGCTTTGCCACTCCGGCATGGAGGTCCACTGCGCGTGATCAACGCGGTCCAGCCGGGCATTCTTTTCTAAAAGGCGCGCCGCCAGTTCCGGACGGGCGTTCCCTCCAACGTCGACCGCCTCAGCTTCGAGGGCGGATCCCCGCCGGTAGATGGCGAAGATTCCAAGGGTTTCCTCCTCTCCGGAAATCTCGAAACAGGCGGTGCGCCCCCTCGAGCCATAGTGAAGTTCGCTGAGAATGCCCTCCACAAGCGGGTGTCCGGAGGAGAAGAAATCGATGGTCTCGCGCTCCACCGCTTCCTCGCGAGAAAACGTACCGACAAAACTCGAACCGGGGGCAACGCCGGGAAGGCTATCGACAAGCGCCTCAGCGCCGAGACCGATAAGCCATGTGGCGGCGCCGCTTTGTTCGTCCACCTCAAAGCCGAAGCCTCTCGCCGCGCGCAGTACCACGTCTGCGATCAGGGTCTCGAGTTCGGCGGGGACACGCGCCAGAATCTCCTCCGCCATGGATTCGGCGTAGGGGTTCCGATGCAGCTCCCGGTAGGCGGACTCCTGGACAAGTGTTCTCGCCTCCAATGCGCGGTCAAGGACTTCCGCGAAGAGCCTGGGGCCGAGAGCCGCCGTATCATCGACGGCGACCCGCGCGATTTCGCGCGCGATGTGGCGCAGTTCGCGGTCGATGCCGCCGACTGAGCTCTGAAAGAGCCCCAACTCCTCGAAAAGCCGGACCACCTGAGCAGCGAGACCGGACGGCGGACGAAAATAGACAATCTCGGTCGGCCGGGTGCGGCCGATCCGGTCGAGTCGACCGATGCGCTGCTCGATCACACCCGGATGCCAGGGCATATCGAAGAGCACCAGGCGATCGCACATCTCGAAGTTGCGCCCCTCCCCACCGCACTCGGTCGTAACGAGAATGGAAGGCCCGTCGACAAGGCGGAGCTGAGCCACCTCGATGTCGCGCCGCTTGACCGAGAGATCCTCGTGGAACAGACCGACCCTCAGGTGGGCTTTGCTTTCAAGGGCCTGCTTGATCAGCTCGAGGCTTTCGCGATGAGCGACGAAGACGAGAGTCTTCTCTCCTCGGCGGCGCCAGGTGGGCGCGTGTTCGATGAGCCATTCAAGACGCGGATCCGACCGCTCGGCATCGGCCAGCAGGGTCATCGTCTCGCGATCTTTGAGTTTCAGGATCGCCCCGAGCGCCGGCGCCGAAGCCAGCGAACGGGAGATCCGTTTTGCCTTCTGCGCCAACCGATACTCGTTTTCTGCCGGCATTGAGCGCATCTTTGACTCGAGGCGCCCGATCGGCATCCACTGTTCCTCAGTAAAAGAGACCGGGGCGGGGACCCGGGGCGGCCAACCGCCGATATCGGTGGCGCGGGTCGCGGTGGTGCAGGGTGGCAGAGCACTTCCTTGATCGAGAACACCGAGCAGCAATTCATCTTCCGGAAGCTCGTCAGGTCGAAGAAGCTGAACCAGACGCAGGAATCCCAGGGCGTCATCTTCCAAAGGCGTGGCCGTGAGAAGCAGCAGGTTATCGATCTCGGCAGCGAGAGGGGCGATGGCTCGGTAGGCCAGATTCCCCGGGTGGCCAACGGCCCGCTGGAGGTGGTGGGCCTCGTCGACAACCAGGAGATCGATCCGGCCGGCTGCCGCCATCTCGACCAGCCGCGGATCATCGCACAGCATCTCGAGCGAGATGATCGCCTGGTGGTGAACCTCAAAAGGGTTGAAGTCATCGCCCTGGTCTCGAGCCACCTCGGCGATTCGCGCCTCATCCAACAGAGCAAAAACCTGGTGGTGTTTTCGCCACATCTCGCCAAGCCACTGAACGGTGAGCGATTCGGGCGCCACGACCAGGGTCCGCTCGGCTCGTCCGGTGTGGATGAGCGCGTTCATGATCAAACAGGCCTCGACGGTCTTGCCGAGACCGACGCCATCGGCGAGGAGCCATCTCACGGACTCTGATCGGCACGCCGCCTCGGCCGCATACAGCTGGTGGGGATGGAGCCGGATCCGTCCGCCGAGAAACGAACCGAGCCCGCCGGCTTCCCTGAGCCGTTCGAGACGCATGGCGTCGAGGCGATTGGCGAAGTTCCCCAAGTTGTCGACACGACCTCGTGCCAGGAGCTCGATGGGCGAAACCTCGCTCGGCAGCGGCCACAAGAAGTTTGTCAGAATTTCGCGCCCATCTTCTAACCGACACACGCCACCTTCGAGCAGCAGATCCACAATCACTTCTTCATCGCTGTCGATCAAACGGGCACGGGTGCCGGGAGTGATGACCAGTGGTGTCAGGGCGTCGGTGGATCCGGCAAAGCTCAACCTCTCGCCGGCGTCCGGAAACTCGACGATGAGCACCCGGACATCGGCCTTGACGACCACACCGGGGCCGAGAGACCGATTAAATCGATGGTAGACACGATCGCCGATTCGTAACATGGCGCTGCATGGTAGCAGCCGGCACACCGTTACGGTTGTTCGGCCGACCAACGAGGCCACTGATCTCATGGCGCGCAGACCCACACCCGTTGAGTGGCTATCGCCGTTTCACAATGCTCAGCGCCGAAGGCGTGACAGCGCAGCCCCCCTTCGCGGTGCAGCGAAGCTCGGCCGGGAGCGCTCTGCCCACGGCGTAGGACGCATCGATCGACTCGTCGAGGGGGATCGGGTTGACGTAGCCGCCGAGAATGAGATCGGCGCAGGTAAAGGCGCTGGATGCCGCCACCGCATTGCGGGTGTGGCAGGGGATCTCACAGGCGCCCGCCACCGGATCGCAGGGCGATCCCATGGTGTTCTGGAGTGAGATGGCTGCGGCGTCGACGGCTTGGCGGGGGCTGCCGCCCACCGACTCCACCACCGCTGCCGCAGCCATGGCCCCGGCGACCCCGATCTCGACCTGGCAACCGGCGATCTCGGCTGAAAATGTGGCCCGCCGGGCGACGATGAGACCCACCGCCGATGCCGCGAAGAGCGTCAGCGCCGTTCGATGCGGATCAAGACCGAGTTCCTCGACCAGGCTCAGAACCACCGCGGGAAGCGTGCCCGCCGAACCGCCCGTGGGCGCGGCGCAAATGACGCCGCGGCTGTTGCAGTGGTGCATCACCGCAAGCGCCCGCGCGGCGGCTCGAGTGTGGATTCCACCGATGGCAACCCCGCCCCTTCTTTCCGCGGCGAAGACGTTTGCAGCGCTGGGCTGGATCAAGAGCATGTCCGACTGCTCGTCATCGAGACCGGCAAGCGCCGATCGCTCCATGACCTCGAAGCGCCGGAGCATCTCGTCTTCAGCTTCACGCTCGGTCAGCCCGAGAAGCTCCGATTCATAGGCAAGCGCGGTCGCACCAAGAGAAAGACCGCGCTTCGCCGCCAAATCCACCATTTCCTCAGCGCTCTCAAAGAGCGTGTGGCCCCGGCGAACAAAAAAGACCGGCGCTGCGGACCAGACTCCGGAGACACCGGCGAGGCCTCGAAGGCTGGATATCAAATCGGAATCAGGTGTATCGGCCGAACTGGTGGCCAAAAGCACCGAGCCTTCGTGCTCGTTTCGGTCAGCGTCGGGTAGCAATACCGCGGCGACCGCTTCTTCTCCAGCCTCAACCTCTGCGAGAACCACGTGGGACGTGCCATCGAGATTCACGGACCAACCGTCGATGCCGATGATGCGAATGCCACCGCCGCCCACGGCCTCGGCCACCACCTGAAGCTGCCGGCCGCTTTCAGCAGTCGCCTCGATTCGCATCCCGTTGGGGTGATCGGTTTTCTCGAGAGGGGCGATCTCGAACACCACCGCCACGCCAGCCTCCCCCGCCCGATCAACGGAGGTGAAATAGCCCTCGTCGAGCATGGACCAACCCATGATCCCCGAAGTGAACGCCAGATCGACCCCGAGCGGCTTCCACGTCGGCGCCATGGAGCCTTCGGGATCAAAGGTGACGCGCACCGTGGTGGGGCTCCCATCGACCAGATCCCGAATCAGCAGACCGATCCGGTAGGCGCCCGCTGTGTGGGAACTCGACGGACCTCGCATGATCGGTCCGAGGACATCGTTGAAGATGCTGATGAAGGCCACACCCGATCATAGCCGACCTCTGATCAGCCGCCGGACGAGCGGAGGCGGCTACTCCTCCCTGTGACAGACGGCTTCGATGTTGTTGCCGTCGGGATCCAAGACGAACGCTCCGTAGTAGTTCGGGTGATAGCCCGATCTCAACCCCGGAGGCCCATTGTCTTTGCCCCCGGCCGCGAGGGCCGCTTCGTGGAATGCGTCGACGGTGACTCGGTCGGGGCTCGCGAACGCGAGATGGATCGCAGGTTGCACCTTTTCTTCCTCGCGGATGAAGAACTCCGGCTTGCCACTGATCCCGAAACCGACCGCCCGACCCATTTCGAGCACCACCTCATACCCGAGGGGTTCAAGCGCTTTTGAATAGAACGCCCTGCTCGAATCGAAATCCGCCACTGTGATGATCAGGTGGTCCAGCATGATGTTCTCTCCCTGCTGTGAAATATGAGATCCGAAATCGGCACCACAAGATATCTCGGCGTCGGAAAAGTGTCGTGCCGGCGCTATCGCCCGAGCGTCCGGAAACGCTGAAGTGCAAGCGGTGTCGGCTGCGAACGAGAAATCTCCTGCACGTAGTACACGAGGTCAAACGCCGCAGAGGGTGCGAGGACGGCCTGCGAGTCCTGTGCTATCCACTCCCGATCCTGTTGGAGCCACCTCGCAACAGCGGAATTCTGCTCAACGCCACGCAGATCGAGCATGAAGAAGGGCAGGTCGACCCCAGCCAATGCGCCGTCCATGACATCCTCAGAAGCGACCTCGAACACCCGCTCACCAGGAGGGAGATCTGCTGGATAGGTACCCGACCCGAACGTCCCGCCGATGGCGATATAGGCGTCACCAAGCTCTTCACGCAACTGCACCCCCATCGGCTCGAGCGCACCCTCGGCGAGACCCGGCATCCGAAACGAACTCGTTGCCACATGGAGATTGTGAGCCCATAAAATCGCTTTTCCACCAGGAATCTCTCGATCGAGAACCCTCAACGTCGCTTGCGCCATTCCGCGCTCTCGTATGGCACCGCCCTCCTCTCGACTCGCTGACGAAAAAAGAGCGTTCCCCTCCCTACCAATCTCGGCCATTTGAAGCGCCCGCTCGTAGGCATTTTCGGGAAGTGACTCAACAATCCTCATTCTCTGAGCTGTCACGACGCTGATCAACTCATCATAGTTGTTGCCGAGCTCTCGCCGACGTTGGTCCGAAAGGGCAGCGTATTTCTCCCAGGTGGTGGGCCAGAAATCGCCCTGTTGTAATTCAAGGCCAAGAGCACGGGCATCAATCCGGGTGTCCACGCCGGCGATCTCAAGAGTCTCGAGGACGCTCTCGACCCCCAACGCCGGCGCTGTGATGTCAACGCCAAAGATCCGGACGTGCTGATCCGGTTCGCGATCCGCATTGAAATCACGGATCCACCGGATGACCTCCAACATCTCCTCGGTGTCCCAGAGATACCAACCGGCAAGACCGTTCAAGAGGTCTCGAAGATCACCCTCGCCAGACCTCACGTATCGATCCAGCGACTCTGCATGGGGAACACTCTCTTCGAGGATCAGGGCACGAAAACCTAGATCCTCGACCAGATAGCGAACCAGCATGCCTTTCAGGATGAGTTGTTCCCGCGTGTCGTGCCGACTCTCACCCACACCAACAATCCGAGCGGAACCAATCGACGACCGAAGTCCCTCCAAACCACCCACTGGAGCCGAGAAGTCGAGGCGATCAACCGTGATGGCGTGGATCGAGGCCCATTCAATCACCGTATGGGAACCGGAGGGCGTCGGTCTCCGAACCTCCGCAAGCCAATGCGACCACCAGGACACCCCACAGAACACCTTGTTTCGTCCGCATTTTTCCCAACCTCAAATCCGCGTCCAAAAAATCCGACGTCATGGCCGCTCTTTCGAGCACCCCAGAAATGGTGCCGGGCACTCTACTAAGCTCTAACTATTCAGAAAAGGGTGCCGGGCACTTTATTACGCTATTACGGTGTTGCGTTGGCCGGATCCCACTCCCGGGCCATGGTGATGGCCTCGGGCCGGGTGATGTGGTCGACAAAGAGAACACCGTCGAGATGGTCGATCTCGTGCTGGAGGAGCTCCGAAAAGTAGCCATCGAAGACCTCGGTTTGAGGACGGTCGTCCTGGTCATGCCATTCAACCGAGATCCGCCGGTGACGCTGGACCGGAGCGAGAAACGCCGCATCGGCGCTGAAACAGAAGTCCCAGACCTCGAAGATCTCCTCGCTCCTCTCGATAATCACGGGGTTGATGAGCTGGAGGCTCCTCCCCCGTGCGCTGATGTGGACGGTCCGGGTCGAAGATCCGATCTGCGGTGCGGCGAGTCCCCCACCCATCCCGTGGATTTGCTGAAGATCCGTGAGCGTGTCTTCGAGGTCCCGCATCACCCGCCGGGCCGACTCGGCCATCACATCCGTCACCTCGACCGCGACCTTTCTCAGCAGTGGGTTTCCGAACTGAAGGACTTCTTGCACCGCCATGAATCGCCTCCCTCACCATGACGGTATCATCAGCGCCGGCCTCGCGATGCCCGTATCCGAACCTCGACTCCACAAATACGGAAATACGTGCCTGGCACCGATATGGCACCGATACTGGCACGGTTCCACTCTACTAGGCTCTTACTAGTCGGGAGCCTGGAGGTCAGACCTTGGTATTGGTGGCATCCATCTAGTCCTCGTCCTCGAGCAGATAGGAAACTGCGGCAACTACTTCTCGTGTTGAGTCGCGAAGCCTGAGTTGATAGGTCCCCGACGGATCTCCTTTTGTCACCGTGATCGCGAACCCGACGCGTTCCGCATGAGTGCCAAACGGCATTGTGACTTCATTGAGCTCACGGTTGAGCTTCGCCCCGTCCGCTACCTCTGGCGGATTCGCCGCCGCTGGATATCGTAGGGAAAGCCAGTACTCCGTCGGGGTTTTATCGAGCGAGCGAACCTCCCACGCGAAATCGGTTCCTCTACGATTCGGGATGGTGAAGGTCTCTTCATTCTTCTTGATCTGTCCGTTCTTCGAGGTCTTTCCAATACCGAACCACATGTTTTCTGAGATCTTGTCGTCGAGTTGCACTTCGTGGCCTTTGAGTACTTCAACCCACACGGCTCTCGTCGAGGGAGGATTGAAAAGGAGTACCTGCCCGAATCCGTTCTCGAATTCAAAGGCGTACATTTTGCCTTTGGAATCTTCTTCGACGAGCGAGGCTCCTCGTTCTTCCAGCTGCTCGAGAACTGCTGCAGCAACCTTGTCGTCTCCAGCCTTTCTGCTTTCCTCGTTTGATATCGTCGGTCCCGTCCAGGGTCCAAACTGTCTTAGAAGGCGAACTGATACCCCGTTCTCGAACTCAATCGTCTCGCGGATCAAGTACATCCCAAACGGACCGACTGTCACCCCAAATAAATCGCGTGAGAGCTGATCACCAAGAACACGCGTGCCGGCCGATCCCAACGCCTCGTCGACCAGCGTTGTTTTGTCTGCTCCGATCACCGTCGGCGCTGGCTTAGAAGAAAAGACTTCATCGAGACCGGCGGCCTCCAATGCCTCTTCCACCGCCGCAATCTGCTCTGTGCTGACCGCTGGCGTTTCCGACTCTTCCGTTCCTGCAAACGACAAGGATGCAACCAGGCAAATTGCCAGCGAACCGAAAATAAAGCGGACTGTTAGAGGTTTGAGGGGCCGTTTCTGAGATTGTCTCGGTGTGGTCATCATGATCGGACGATAGCAAAGCCATTCAGAAAAGGCGCCGGGCACGCTATTCCGCTATTGTTTCTCGGACGTGGTATCGAGGGGTGCCCAGCTTCGCTTTCAGCTACAACGTGGCGTTTTTTTTTGCTCCATAAGCCTGGAAGGCTGAGGGAACAAAAAAGTGGTGAGCCGTACTGGATTTGAACCAGTGACCACCTGATTAAAAGTCAGATGCTCTACCAACTGAGCTAACGGCCCACTCGGGGATGAACAAGGTAATACTCACCGCGGCTGGGGTCAAGCCGCAGCGTCAATTGGATCCGATGATGCTGCGCAATCTGTCGGCCAGCGCGGTGGTGCCGCGCACCATGGTTTCCTCTCTTCGCGGCCCGTTGGAAACGATGGCGATGGGCACGCCGACCTTTTCTTCGAGGTAGCGCAGATAGTCGAGAGCCTCCGCCGGAAGATCTGCCTCGCTGGTGACGCCTTCGGTGGGCACGTTCCACGCGGGCCGGGTCTCGTACAACGGCTCGATGGTCTCGGCGACCTCGGCGTCGGCCGGAAGGGTCTCGATGATGGTTCCATCGGGCAGGCGATACGAGGTCGCGACCTTGATTTCATCGACCCCGTCGAGAATGTCGAGCTTGGTGAGGGCCAGGGCGTCGATTCCCGAAACCTCGACTGCAAAGCGGGCGGCCACAGCGTCAAACCAGCCGCAGCGGCGGGGTCTGCCGGTGGTGGTGCCGTACTCGGCGCCGCGCTCGCGGATGCCCTCTCCGACGGCGTCGTCGAGTTCGGTCGGGAAGGGTCCGCTGCCGACCCGGGTGGCGTACGCCTTCATCACACCGATGACCGGACCGAGCAACTTGGGGCTGATGCCGCAGGATGCCGCAGCAAACCCGGGCAGGCACGACGACGAGGTGACATAGGGGTAGGTTCCCCACGCGAGATCGAGCAGGACCCCCTGGGCGCCTTCGAAGAGCACCGCCTCGCCGGCGGTCCCGTGGGCGCGGAGCGCCGGACCGACCTCGGCGACCATGGGCCCGAGTCGCCGGGCCTTTTCCTCGAGTTCGGCCATGGCGGCATCGAGATCGACGGGTTCCGCCTTGAAGAGGGTCTCGAGCTCGTAGTTGTGCTGTTCCATGAGGGCCATGGCGCGGCTGCGAAGCGTCACCGGATCATCGGCGAGCACGTGGCCGCGCAGGGCGCGCCGCTGGGCGCGATCCTGGTAGGCGGGTCCGATGCCGCGACCGGTGGTGCCGATCTTGCCGGCGCCTCGCATTCCCTCGCGGGCGGCGTCGAGGGCGCGGTGGGTGGGGAGGATCAAGGTCGCCCGCGGCGAGATGATGATCCGGCCGTCGATGTTGACACCCTCGGATTCGAGCTTGTCCATCTCCGCCAGGAGACCGGTGGGATCGATGACCATCCCCGAACCGAGATAGCATTTGACGCCCGGATGAATGATGCCCGAAGGCACCAGGTGCAGGGCGAAGTGCCGATCGGCATAGCGCACGGTGTGGCCGGCGTTGTTGCCACCGTTGTAGCGGACGACGGCGGAAAAACCGCCCGAGAGCAGATCGACGACCTTTCCCTTGCCCTCGTCACCCCACTGACCTCCGATGATCATCAACGAATCCTGACTCATGCAACCTCCGACGGCGGATCATACCGTTTTTCGCCACGGGGACCAAACACGCGCAGATATCACCGCAAGGACGCAGGGTTCGCCAGGCATCTCAGTCACGGGTCCCTCGGTCGAGTTTCCTGGGCCGAGGGACCCGTGACGAAGCTTCTGTGATGAACCTGGCGAACCTTGCGTCCTTGCGGTTCTACTCTCTGTCCTGCGGCTCGAGGAGGACCTTGCCGAAGTTCTTGCGTTCCTGGATGTAGCGGTGGGCCGCGCCGGCCTCGTCGAAGCTGAAGCTGCGGTCGACCACAGGTTTGAAGGTTCCATCAGCAAAGAGCCCGAGCATCTCGTCCAGCATGGCCCGCAGCTCCCCACCCCGATCCCAGAGATGACCAAGGTTGACGCCATGGACTCCTTTGTTGAAGTTCATGAGGGCAAGGGGTTTGAACGACGGCATTTTCCACATCCCGGTCAGGGCGGCAATCATGTTTCGCTTGGTACCGGGTGCGAAACTCGACACCCCGAACACATAGAGTCGCCCGAGGGATGCCAGTGCGCGGTAGCTCTTTTTGAAGGACTCTCCACCCACCGCATCGAGGGCGATATCGACTCCGCTTCCTTCGGTGAGTCTTTTCACCTCGGCTTCGAAGTCCTGGGTGCGGTAGTCGATGCAGTGGGCCACGCCCATCTCTTTCAGGCGATCGTGTTTGCCCGCCGATGCCGTGCCGATGACCTCAGCGCCGAAATGGCGGCAGATCTGGACCGCCGCGGTACCGACTCCTCCGGCACACGCATGAACCAGCACCTTGTCTCCCGCGCGGACGTTACCGAGCCTGACGAGCATCAACCACGCCGTCAGCCAGTTCACCGGAATCGAGGCCGCTCCGCCGAAGTCGAGCTCCTCTGGGATCGCCGCCACGAAACCGGCCGGGGCGCAAACGACATCACTGTATCCGCCAAAACGGGTGAAAACGAGCACCCGGTCACCATCGGCGACTCCTCTGACGCCGTCGCCGACGCCGTCCACCACACCGGCCACCTCATAACCCACCACGGCCGGCAGCGGCGGCGCATCCGGGTAGAGTCCCATCCGGGCCAGAACATCGGCAAAATTGATCCCCGATGCCCGCACTCGAACCCTCACTTCGCCGGCGAGCGGTTGCGGATCCGGGACCTCCCGCACTTCAAGTACTTCCGGTTCACCGGTCTTCGGTATCCAGATCTGGCGCATGGCTCCGATCCCTCCAGAGTTCTACTCTTTCGCTGAACAACAGCATCCAGAAGCATTCCGTTCCCATGGGCGGCGGAAGTGATCGACTGAGGGTTCGTTCCTTCGCCCGCGAGGCGGGCGCAGAACAGACGGAGTCAATCCTTCAAATTTTTGAGCCATCGCCGTGTGTTGCGGCGATGGCTCGAAAAAAGAAGCCGGAGCGGGGAAGGAGGAGGCCGCTTCGGCTGTGAAATGGAGGAGTGTGTATCTAGTTGGTTGCCATGGTCTGGTCGAAGTAATCGTCGACGTCGATCTTGGCGTCGCGAAGTTTCTCGGGGGGAGTCGTCAAATAGTTGTAGCGGGTGCCGTAGCTCAGCAAAGCGCGCTCGAGCATCCGACGACCGCGGTAAAGCCGGGACATCACGGTGCCCACGGGAACCTCGAGGATGTCGGCGATCTCTTTGTAGGAGAAACCCTCGAGATCGGCGAGAAGCACAACCATCTTGTAGTCGTGCGGCAGCCCGAGAAGGGTCTGCTTGACCTCGTGGTCCATTTCGATGGCCAACACGGAGGTCTCGGGGTCCGACTGCGATTTCGAAGCGGCATCGAGAAGAGTCTCTTCGAGTCCCTCGTGCACTTCGTCGAAATCCACCTTCGGCGGTTGAAGCTTCTTCTTACGATAGGAGTTGATGAAGGTGTTCTTCATGATCTTGAAGAGCCACGCCTTGAAGTTTGTGCCTTCGGAAAACCGCTCGTAGTACTTGTATGCCTTGAGGTAGGTCTCCTGGAGGAGATCCTCCGCGTCCTCGACCGACCGGGTCATACGGAGGGCGCTTTTGAAGAGCTGGTCACGATACGGCAGGGCGCCGGTGCTGAAATCCCATTTTCTCGGTTCGGCTATCTGGCTCATGCTGCCTCCAAAGTGAGGGCATGATACATATGTGAAACATCGATGTCAACAAGCAGGCTAAATATTCCGTAACAATAGAAATGTTTCACCCAAGAAACAATTCTGTTGGCAGAAACGGAAAACGGGGCCCCGAAGGGCCCCGTTACCAACTGGCTGTTGAGAACTTTGACTACGGAAGCAGCAGGAACGCGATGATGAGCGCGTAGATCACGAGGGACTCAATCAGCGCGAGACCGATGATCATCGTGATCCGGATGGGTCCAACCGCGCCGGGGTTGCGGCCGATGGCCTCACACGCGGCGGCAAGGCCTTTGCCCTGACCCAGGGATCCGAAAGCGGCTGCGATACCGATCGCCAGCGCCGGAGCGAAAAGGCCCCACGGACTGCTCGATCCACCGGCGGCTTCGCCGTGCTCCTGCGCCAGCGCCGGAGCGGCTATCGCGAGAACTACCATCATGACTGCCAAGACTGCAAAACGTCGACTCATGCTCTTCCTCCTCCTCGAACTAGATTCCTCGGTTATTAGTGTTCCTCTGCTCCCACGGCGCCGTTGAGATACGCCATCGTGAGCATGATGAAGATGAATGCCTGCAGAAACGAGCCGAAAATCCCGAGACCCATCATGGGCCACGGAAGGATGAACGGAAACATCGAGAAGAAGATCCCGGTCGCCGTGTGCTCGCCAAAAATGTTGCCGAAGAGCCGCAGGGCCAGTGACAGGATCCGCGCCAGGTGCGAGATGATCTCGATGGGGACCATCAGCGGCGCCAACAACGGCAGTGGCCCGGCAAAATGCTTGAGATAGTTCCACAGTCCGTTTTTTCGAATCCCGACCACGTTGTAGAACACGAACGCCGTGATCGACAGCGCGAAAGTGGTCGACAGATCGGCGGTGGGCGGCTGGACGAAATAGAAGATTCCGAAGATGTTGCCGATAAAGATGAAGAACGCCAAACCGCAGATCAAGGGAAGGAAGCGCTTGCCGTTGCCGTGACCGACCACGTCCTCGATGAGGTCCTCGAGACCGGTCAGAAGGATCTCGAGCATCGACTGGAGCTTGCCCGGTGATTCCACCGAGAGCTTACGGCTCACGGGTATCAGGACCGCGGCTACGACGATCACGACGAGCATCGACATGATGGCGTTGTCGGGCAGCCAGTAACCGTGGTTATGCAGACCCATCATGCTCTGATACGCTTCGCTGGAATCCCCGAAGATGGCGATCAGAATCCGGTTGATGGGATGGTAGAGAATCGAAAGGGGATGTTCCAAATCAACCTCCTCCAACTCGACTCTGGCGAACCCCCTCGATAATGAGAGCGGCCACCGGGGCCGAAAACCCGAGGACTATCGCCACCGGGTCGATTTGCGGCAGCCAAGCGACTGCAGCGAGTACAAAAGCGAGCAACGCGAACCGTCCGATGATGTGGAAGATGCTCGAGAGGTCGAAACTCGGTTTACCGGGCTGGACCACTCTTTCGATGACCATCTCCAACCATCGAAAGTTGATAATAGCCACCGAGCCCGCCGCGGTCAAGCACAAAGCACCTGAGATTGAGAGAAAAATCACAAGTTCTGAAAGTGCGCCCACGAACACAAAGATCCAGGCCAGGCGAACAACCATCTTGAGAGAGAATTCGGGTTTGGATTCAGGGGGTGTCGGAGCCGCCATCGGGATCCTGGTATTCCTCGGACAGGCGCTCTTCTTCGCGCGCGGTCGTCATGGTGAGACGGAAGAGATTCACAAAGCCGGCAATGAGTCCGAAGATGAAAAAGATGATGGTCAGCCATGGCTCGGTGCCAAAAAACCCATCCATCCATTTGCCCCAGAAATAGCCGATGGCCATGGCGACGGGAAACTGAATCCCGACGACCGAGGCGTTGAGCCAATTGCTCGCGTACCTGACGGCTTTCTTCTTCTGCGCCATTTTCCTACTCTACTCGGTTTTTCTCGCGGCGCGTGGATCAGACCAGACCAAGAGCGATCAAACCGCTCTTTGCCCACCCCACCAGGGGTGCAGGCCAGACGCCGAAGGCAAGGGTCAGAACCGCGCATACCGCGATGGCGGCGCCGGTCCAGCGATCGCTGAGCATCTCCGCCGGAGCCTCTCCCTCTTCCTCCCCGTCCTTGAGATACATCTGAACCACGATCCGGAAGTAGTAGTAGAGACTCACCGCCGACATGAGCACCGAGATGACAGCCAGCACGACATAGCCGGCTTCGACAGTTGCGGCCCACAAATAGAGCTTGCCCATGAAACCCGCGGTCGGGGGAATCCCGGCCAGGCCCAGCATGAAGATCAGCATTCCCGCCGCCGCGCCGGGATGACGCCGTGAGAGGCCGGCAAAATCTTCAATGCGTTCTCCGGCATAGCCCTTGGATTCAAGAAGGATGACAAAACCGAAGGCGCCCAGATTCATAAACGCGTAGACCACCATGTACATGAGCACGGCCCAGGTGCCGGCATCGGACGCCGCCACCAAGCCCATCAGAGCGTAGCCGGCGTGGGCGATGGACGAGTACGCGAGCATCCGCTTGACGTTGTTCTGGGTCAGAGCGGCCACGTTGCCGTAGATCATGGTGGCCGCGGAAGCGATCCACAGCAGAATCCGCCAGCTGTCGACCTCGCCTGCAAATGTTCCGGCAAAGAGCCTGAGGAACATCGCAAAGGCCACTGCCTTGGGCGCGACCGAAATGAACGCCGTCACCGGTGTCGGCGCTCCTTCATAGGCATCGGGCGTCCAGACGTGAAACGGCACCGCCGCCACTTTGAAGAGCATTCCGAACGCGACAAGCGCGATTCCGAGCAGCAGCAAAACGTTCTCGTTCGGTACCTCGGCCAGGGTGACTCGGATGGTCTCCAGATCGAGGCTGCCTGTCGTGCCGTAGATCAGCGAGATTCCATAGAGGAGAATGGCTGAGGAGGTCGCGCCGAGCACAAAGTACTTGACGGCGCCTTCGTTCGATTTGACCTCGAGTTTGAAATAGCCGACGAGGACATACACCGACAGCGCCATGAGCTCGAGACCAACATAGAGACTCGCCAGGTTCGCGCCCGACACCATGATAAACATCCCGAGATCGGCACAGAGAACCAGCGAAGCGAACTCACCGCCGCTGTAACCCGACCGATCGAGGTAGCCGGCGGACATGAGCAAAGCCAACGCCGATGCGACCAGGACCAGGATCTTGAAAAAGACGGCAAACTGATCGACAACCAACATGTCGCCGAGAATCAACTGCGGACCGGCGACGGGTCGTCCGACAAAGAAGATCAAAACAGCGGTCACCGCGAGAGCCGCGATGGCGAGGGCAATCACGGGTCGTGATCCCTGGCGGCCGAGGGGGATCCCTGCCAGCAGCACGGTGAACGCCGCGACCGCGAGAAAGATCTCCGGCAGGAACGGGACGAAGTCCGCCAGCGACATTGTCTACTCCCCGTGCTTCGACTCGGACTCTTCGGCGTGGCCGGTCTCACCCTCGCCGCCATAAAGAAAGCCCAGGTCGGTCTCGGGCAGAGCAACACTGACCCGCTCCATGACCCGGTCCACCGTCGGTTGCATCCGATCGAAGAAGGGCTTGGGATAAAGCCCGATCCAGAAGCAAACGACGATCAACGGAATCAGAGTCCATCGCTCGCGGAGGTTGAGATCCTTCAGTTCCTTGTTCTTCTCATTGGAGAGCTCGCCGAAGAAGACCCGCTGATAGAGCCACAACATGTAACCGGCGCCGAGAACGATGCCCGAGGCCGCGAAGAGCGCCCAGACCCAACTGTGGTTGAAGGCGCCGATGAGAATCAAAAACTCGCCGATAAAACCGTTGAGGGTCGGCAACCCGATGGAGGCCATGGTGATGATCAGAAAGAATGTCGCGTAGACGGGCATGACTTTCGCAATCCCGCCGTACTCTGAGATCAACCGGTTGTGGCGTCGCTCATAAACAATGCCCACCAAGAGGAAGAGGGCGCCGGTGGCGGCACCGTGGTTGAGCATCTGCAGAATCGCGCCGCGCAGACCCGGATCGTTGAGGGCGAAGATTCCGAGCATGATGAAACCCATGTGACTCACCGAAGAGTAGGCCACGAGCTTCTTCATGTCTTTTTGCGCCATGGCCACCAGCGCGCCGTAAACGATGGCGATGATGGCCAGCACGCCGACCCAGGGCACCGCTTTGACGGTGGCGTCGGGAAGCAGCGGCAGTGAGAGGCGGACAAAACCGTAGGTCCCCATCTTCAGCAGAACACCGGCCAGAATCACCGAGCCCGCCGTCGGAGCCTCGACGTGGGCGTCAGGCAGCCAGGTATGGAACGGGAACATGGGCACCTTGATGGCAAAGCCGACAAAGAACGCGAGGAAGATCCAGAACTGAAGTTCGGGTGGAACCTGCGGGGCTATCGTATAGAGGTGCGGAATCGAGAAGGACGGGGCGTTTCCGAGACCCGCGAGACCAATGGCCTTGAGCCCACCCGCGTTGTAGAAATAGAGCGCCAGAATCCCGACCAGCATGAGCACCGAACCGACCAGCGTATAGAGAAAGAACTTGATGGCCGCGTAGAGCTTGCGGGGACCACCCCAGACGCCGATGAGAAAATACATCGGCACCAGCATGACTTCCCAGAAGACATAGAAGAGAACGAAATCGAGGGAGCAGAAGACACCCATCATCCCGGTCTGCAGCATCAGGAGAAAGACGTAGTACTCCTTCTCCCGATTGGTGATTGCGGTGAACGAACTGTAGACCGCAATAAACCCGAGCATCGTCGTCATCAGGATCAGCAAGATGGCGAAACCATCGACCCCGAAGAGATACTGCGCGCCGACCGAGGGGATCCATTCCGCCCGGCTGGCGAACTGGAACTCCGCGCCATCGGTCCTGTAGAGGAACCAAAGCGGCAGTGAAAGCACGAAGTCCACGCCGGCGATGGTGACGGCCGCCATCTTGATGGCGCCGACGTTCTTCTTATTCATGAAGAAGACGATGAGCAGAGCCCCCGCCAACGGCAGGTAACAGATCAGGTTGAGGAGCCAGCCGTACTGTGTATCCATGTTTGTTTCCGTTCTCTGAGCCTAGAGATTCACGACAAAGAAAATGCCGAGCAGCAAAGCTGCTCCGAAGACCATCACCATGGCGTACCCCTGGGCGAAGCCCACTTGGAGACGCCGGAACTGGCGACTGGCCACGTCGTAGGACGTGCCCACCAAGTTCACCAGTCCGTCCACAACCTGGAGATCGAAGATCCCCGAGATCCACGACGATCCAACGGTCGTATTCCGCACGCCGTTGACCGTACCGTCCACGACCCGCACATCGAACTCCCACAGGAAGTCGGAGAGTCTCAAGGTGGGGCGAATGAAGACTGCAGCGTAGATTTCATCGACCCAGTACTTGTTGAGCAACAGCCGATAAATCAACGGGAATCTGCTCGCGAGGTTGGTCGCGCGGGTGAATCCCGAATCCTTGAGATAGAAGAGCCGGGCGACGAGGATGCCCGCAACCGCGACCGCCACCGATACCGCCACCAGAACCCACTCGAGCCCGAGGCTCAGGGCATGACCGTGGTGCTCGCCGTGGGTCAGAACCACCGGGCCCAGGAACCGGTCGATGAAGCTCCACCCTTCAAGGTGGAAGAGCTGACCCGGGAACCCGATGAGCACGCCGCCGACAATCGAAAGAACCGCCAGGATCTGGAGCGGCAGAGTCATGGTCCAGGGCGATTCGTGTAGGTGGTGCTCCGCTTCCTCGCCGCCGCGGAACGATCCTTCGAAGGTCATGTAGACGAGTCGGAACATGTAAAACGCGGTCAACGCCGCGCCTGCGAGCCCCAGGAACCAAAGCAGATAATAGATCCCGCCGTGGTGGTTGAGATCGGTGTAGCCGGCCTCGAATGCCTTGGCGAGGATGGCGTCCTTGGACACGAAACCGGCAAGCGGCGGGATCCCGGCGATGGCCACCGTGGCCACCCAGAACGTCCAGTAGGTGGTGGGCATGTACTTTTTCAATCCGCCCATCTTCCGCATGTCCTGTTCGCCACCGCAGGCGTGGATCACCGAACCGGAACCGAGGAAGAGGCAGGCCTTGAAGAAGGCGTGGGTGACAACGTGGAAGATCGCTGCGACGTAGGCGCCGACACCGGCGGCGAGGAACATGTAGCCGAGCTGCGAGACCGTCGAATAAGCCAGGACCTTTTTGATGTCGTTCTGAACCAAACCGATGGTGGCTGCGAAGATCGCGGTGACACCGCCGATGACCGCCACCGTCAGCATGGCTGTGGGGCTCATCTGATAGAAGTAATTGCACCGGGCCACCATGTAGACGCCCGCCGTGACCATGGTGGCGGCGTGAATCAGGGCCGACACCGGGGTCGGACCGGCCATGGCGTCGGGCAGCCAGACAAAGAGCGGAATCTGGGCCGATTTGCCGATGGCGCCGACAAAGAGCAGCAGGCCGATGATGGTCGCCGCGCCGGCGAAGTGGCCGCCGTGATCGCCGGCCATCGCATCGAAGAGGCCCTGGAACTCCAGCGTCCCGAAGTAATAGAAGGCGAAGAAGATGGCGAGCAGAAAGCCGAAGTCGCCGATGCGGTTGACGATGAAGGCTTTCATCCCCGCCGCCGCACACCATCCCTTTTCGAAATAGAACCCGATGAGCAGGTACGAGCAGAGCCCGACGCCCTCCCAGCCGACAAAGAGCACCGGCAGATTGGAGCCGGTGATGAGGGTCAGCATGGCGAACATGAACAAATTGAGATAGGCGAAGTAACGGGCGTAGTCGCGGTCCGGCTCGCCGTGCATATAGCCGACGGAGTAGAGATGGATGAGGAAGCCGACAAAGGTCACGAAACCGACCATCACCGCGGACAGCGGATCGATCTGGAACGATGCCGAAATATCTACTGCTGCCGTACTGCCATCGGCGATGGTCAAGTTACCGCCGGTGATCCAGGTGAACGCCTTGACCACGTAGGCCTTGGTGTGGTCCTCGGTGAAATACCACTGGAGCACCGCGGCCCAGCCATAGATCCAGGCCGCTCCGGCGCCTAGCAGCGCGACGCTCTGGGTGGTCTTCTTCGACAGGCCGCGCCGGTTCGAGACAAAACCGTTGAAGATCGCACCCATGAGGGGGAGCAGGGGAACGAGCCAGATGTAATCGTAGAGCTTCATGCCGTCAACCCCGCATCACGTCGGCCTCATCGAGGGCGACGGTGTCCTTGAGCCGGACCAAGGCGATGATGAGCCCGAGACCGATGGCGGCCTCCGCGGCGGCCACCGTGATGACAAAGATCGTCAGCACCTGACCCGCGAGATCCGACAGCCTGAAACTGAACGCGATGAGGTTGAGATTGACCGCGTTGAACATGAGCTCCAACGACATGAGAACCGTGATGAAGTTGCGCCGCATCATGACCCCGATGAGCCCGAGGCAGAAGAGGATCAGCGACAGTGCGACATAGTGGGTGGCGTCGATCATGGGGCACCTCCCCCACCGCCGGTTTCAAGGCCGGCTGTGCGCCTGCCGAAGATGATCGCGCCGATCATGGCCACCAGGAGCACCACCGAGACCACTTCAAAGGGCACCAGATACTTGGTGTAGAGGACGGCGCCGATGGCCTCGGTGTTGCCGATCTCCTCACCATCCACCGACCGCAGGGCGGTTCCGTCGCCGTGACCGGAAGCCAGCACTCCGAAGACGAGTCCAAAGGCGATGAGGACTCCCAGCAGGACACCGCCGACGATCGCCAACGGCGCTAGCCGCGACAGATAGACCTGTTCGGGCGCCAGACCTTTGATGTTGACCAGCATGATGACGAAAAGGAAGAGAATCATGATTCCGCCGCCGTAGACCAGAACCTGAACGGCGGCCAGCAGCTCGGCGTGGCGCAGTAGAAACAGCGCCGCAACCATCACGAAGCAAAACAACAATGAAAGCGCCCCGTGCACCGGGCTCTTGAAAACCAGCACCCCGATGCCCCCCGCCACTGTCAGGACGGCCAGGCAGTAAAAGAGGATTTCGGCGAAGTTGACGACGAGAAAGTCCATCCTCCGCTCCTCCTATTCTTTGGTTGCCGAATCGGCGGCCGGCTCGACGGGAAGTTTGCTCATCGGTTTCTTGGGGTCCTGGCCCTCGGCGGGGGTGATGACACCGGGGAAGGCTGTGACGCCTTCCCAATTGGCCAACCGCTCCTTGAAGAAATACAAGCCTTCGTTGCGCTCGTAGGTGGAAGTCTCATACGTCTTCGTGGTCAGCCAGATCGAACGTGGTTCGGTGGGGCAGGCCAGCTCGCAGAGACCACAGAACATGCACCGCTTGACATCGATGTCGTAACGGTCGATGACCTTCTTCTTCTTCTTGGTTTCGGGGTTCACCTCGACATGATCTTCGATAAAGATGATGTCGATGGGGCAGGCCTTGGCGCAGAGACTGCAATCGATGCAGCGGTCGAGGTCATAGCCGAACATCCCGCGAAAACGATCCGCCGGCTCCATGCGTGATTCCGGATACTGGATCGTCTCCTTGTGACGGAAGAAATAGCTGCCGGTGAGCGCCATCCCTTTGAAGAGCTCGAAGGGCACGAGCTTGCCGAGGAAGTCCATGAAACCCATCCCTATCCCCAGACCCTGAACACGAGAACGCCGATCCCGACCAACAGGACGTTGGCAAGAGAAAGCGGCAACAACCATTTCCACCCCAACGCCATGAGCTGATCAAAGCGATAGCGCGGGAAGGTGCCGCGGAACCAGATAAAGACCAATATGAAACACATCACCTTGGCGAAGTACCAGGCGACCGGCGGAATCCAGGCCAGAACGGGCAGCTGCCAGAGACCCGAGAGCAGGTTCGGGAAGGGCGGCAGCCAGCCGCCGAAGAAGAAGATCACCGCCAATGAGGAGACCAGCAGCATGTTCATGTACTCGGCGAGGTAGAAGAGCGCGAACTTCATCCCCGAGTACTCGGTGTGGAAACCGGCCACGAGCTCGGCCTCGGCCTCGGGAAGATCAAAGGGGTTGCGGTTGGTCTCGGCGACGCCGCAGACGAAGTAGATACCGAATCCGAGCAGCCCGGGAAAGACCCACCACAACTCGGCGGCACGCTGCGACTCGACGATCCCGACCATCGACAGGGTTCCCGCCATGAGCAGCACCGACACGACGGCAAAGCCCATCGGCACTTCGTAGGAGATCATCTGCGCCGCCGATCTGAGACCACCCATCAGCGAGAACTTGTTGTTCGAGGCCCAGCCGCCAAGGATGAGGCCGTAAACCCCGATCGACGAGATCGCGAGGATGAAGAGGACGGCGATGTTGATATCGGCGATGAAGGGCTCCACCGCCACTCCGGCGACACTGAAGGACTCGCCGAAAGGAATCACCGACCACACCAGGAACGACGGTACGAAAATCAGAATCGGCGCGAGAAAAAAGACGAACTTCTGCGCCCCGGCGGGCACCAGGTCTTCTTTGACGAAAAGCTTGAAGACATCGGCGAAGGGCTGAAACAGCCCCTTCGGACCGACGCGGTTCGGTCCGAGCCGGACCTGCATGTAACCGAGCACCTTGCGCTCGAGCAGGGTCAGGTACGCAACGGTCACCAGCAGGACGGTGAGAATCACCACCAGCTTGACGACGGGAAGGACAACGAGCTGAACCAGAGGATCAGTCATCGGTCGATCTCCCCAAGGACGATATCCAGGGTGCCGATGACGGCCACCATATCGGCCACGAGATGGCCCTCGATCATTGCCGGCATCGCCTGGAGGTTGATGAACGAGGGCGGTCGGACATGACAACGATAGGGCTTGGTGTCTTTCTCGGTCGTCACGATGAAGTAGCCGAGCTCACCCTTGGGCGCCTCGACTGCCCCATAGACCATGCCTTCCTTGGCCCGAAGAACCTTGGGCGCACGCGCCATGATGGGCCCTTCAGGAAGCCGATCGAGGCATTGTTGGATGATCCGCACCGACTGCCGCATCTCCTCGACCCGCACGAGGTACCGATCGTAGGTATCGCAGTTCTTCCCGATGGGGATTTCGAAGTCGATCTCGTCATAGCGGTCATATGGGAAGACCTTGCGGATATCCCAACGGATCCCCGAGCCGCGGAGCGGTGGTCCGGTCAGACCCCACTCAATTGCCTCCTCGGGAGAGATGACGCCGATGCCGATGGTGCGTTTCTTCCAGATTCGATTCTCGGTGAGAAGGGTCTCGTACTCGTCGATCCTGCCCGGGAAGGCATCCGCCACCTTGCGGCATCGATCGACCCAGCCATCGGGCAGCTCGAACGGGACGCCGCCAATCTTCATGGTATTGAGGGTCAAACGCGCGCCGCAGTACTCCTCGAAGAGATCGAGGATCTCGTCTCGGTCGCGGAAGTTATAGAAAAACGGCGTGATCGCGCCGATATCGATGGCGTGGGTGGCAAACCAGACCAGATGCGACGCCAGCCGCTGGAGCTCGGCGAGGATCATCCGGATGTAGGCGGCCCGCGGTGGAATTGCGATCCCGAGAAGCTTCTCCATGGTGACGCAGAAGCCCTGATTGTTGGTTGCCGCCGCGACATAGTCCATCCGGTCGGTGTGCGGGATGCACGCCGGAAAGTCCATGGTTTCGAAGAGCTTTTCGGTGCCGCGGTGGAGATAGCCGATGATCGGCTTGGATTCGACGATCTTCTCGCCATCGAGCTTCACCAACACCCGGAGCACGCCGTGCGTCGCCGGGTGTTGAGGCCCGAAGTTGATCTCCATCTCCTCGATGTCGAAGAGTGAGGTCTCGGGACCGCTCATGCCTCTTCCCCCTTCTCGGTCTTCTTCTCCGGCGTTACCACCGGCCCTCCGCCCGTCGGGTAGACATCGGGATAGATGGCGGCGCCGGTGTCGATTCCCTCAAGGGGAAAGTCCTTGCGCAGGGGATGGCCGTTGAAACCTTCCCAAGTCAGGATGCGCTCGAGACTCGGATGGTTGGCGAAGACGATACCGTAGAGATCGTAGACCTCGCGCTCCATCCAATTGGCGACCTTCCAGATCCCGGTCACCGATTCGATGATCTGGTCCTCAGCGACCACCGCCACGAGGCGGAGTCGGCAGGAGTCGTCGAAGCGGTGCATCCAATAAATCACGTCGAATCGGCCCTCTTCGCGCTCGGGCCAATCGACAGCCGTGAGATCGACGAGAAAGGCGAAACCGCGCTCGTTCTTGAGGAAACCGCAAACCTCGACGGCTTTCGCGGCCGGGATCGTCACCGTCAGGTCACCGGCGAAGCGGCCGGCGGCGAGCACCGAATTCTCGACACCCTCGGCCAACGCCACGACATCGGGATCATCACTGCCGTCCAGACGCTCGGGTGGGACCGGCTTTTCTTCCCAGGGCGGCAGGGGCTCGGCGTTTTCCTCCGCCGCTTTCTTTGCGGCCGCCTTGGCCTTTGCCGCAGCGATCTTGGCTGCCTTCTCTTCGTCGGTCACCTTCGGCTTGGCCTCGGCGGGCTTATCCGTGTCCACGGCGGAAGGCTCGGACGACGGCTTGTCGGTATCGTCGGTCATCGGCGAATCTTCGGGGGGCTTGGAAATATCGTCAGTCATGAATGCCTCACGAAGCCTCGGTCTTGGCGATGGTCCGCCGATCGATCTTCTTTTGGAGTTCCATGATCCCGTGGATCAGCGCTTCCGGCCGCGGCGGGCAACCGGGAATGTAGACATCCACCGGAACGATCCGATCGACGCCCTGGGTCACCGCGTAGGTCTTATACGGCCCACCACAGGTGGCGCACGAACCCATGGCGATCACCCACTTGGGATCGCCCATCTGAAGATAGAGCCGCTTGATCACGGGCGCCATCTTTTCGGTCACCGTGCCGGAGACGATCATCAGATCAGCCTGACGCGGTGATCCGCGGAAAACCTCGGCGCCGAAACGGGCGAGATCGTAGCGCGCATCAAGCGTCGCCATCATCTCGATCGCGCAGCAGGCAAGCCCGAACTGCATCGGCCACAGCGAGTTCTTCCGCGCCCAGTTGAAGAGCTTGTCGTATGTGGTGGTGATGACGCTCGGTTTGAAGCGGTTTTCGATCATGCCCATTCCAGGGCCCCCCTCTTCCACGCATAGACGTAGCCGACGAGCAGGATCGCCAGGAAGATCACCATCTCGACAAAACCGAAGACCGCTAACCGATCGAAGCTCACCGCCCACGGGAAGAGGAAGATCGTCTCCACGTCAAAGACGACGAACAGAACCGCAATCACGTAGTACCGAATGGAAAATCGCGTATCGAACGCGTAAGTGGTCGGCTCGTTACCGCACTCATATGGCTCGCCTTTGATCGGATTGGGCGAGCCGGCGCGGATCACCTTGGTGAGCAACAACAGCAATATCGGAATCGTAATGGCGACCAGCGAGAAGACCAGAATTGGAACGTAGTGCTCCATCGATTCTCCTTCGTCTCGAATCACTCCGCAAACGCAACGCCTGCCATTCTAGCCTCGTTGAGTAGACTGTCAAACGGACCGCCGCGTGCTCGAACCCTCCCCTACGTTCAGGGGTTGTGAAAAATAGCATAACCAAATGAGTCGCGCGAGAGTGATCGCTCAAGGATCGTCAATTATCTGTCCTGGGGTAGTCCAAACCACCGAATTTGAACATCTTCGATCAACCGTCATTGACCCTTCGATCCTCGATCACAGTCGACTTGTTTGCTGGATGGAACCAAGAGGTCGATCAGATCCATGGGGAAGACGGTGGTGCACCCGGATGCGTGGAACTTCTTTGGTGGCGGGGGGTCCTACTTTCCAAGGAGCCAGCCCATGAGCATCGATGGTCGACCCCGCAGCCCGCAGTCCTGGGAACACTTGTTGGAAAAGGACCCGCACGGCGGACGTCGATTCCGCATCGGGATCCTGGTCGCAGCGCTCATCCACACCGGGATCTTCGCCATTACGTGGCCCACCATCGCCCAGGCGCCACCCAAGGAGCCCGAGCAGGTCTTGATCCCCATCACGCTCGTCAACCTGATCCCGCCCGAGCGCGAGGTCGAGCCGATCAGGATCGATGTTCCCTTGCCACCGCCCCCAGGTCCGCCTGTGATCGCAGGGCCTCCCGAGGAACCGGCCGAGCCGGTGACCCGCGAATACATAGAGCCGATCGAAATCCCGGAGGGACCGGTTGTCTATGTTCTGCCACCGGATGGTCCCCCACCGCCTCCCGCGGTCGAGGAGAAGACGGTGGTCCACGCCGGCTTCGACATCGCAGAACCGAAGATCATCCACAAGGTCGAACCGCGTTACACCGGGCCCGCGATCAAGGGTGGCATCACGGGCGTCGTGATCCTCGATCTCATCATTGACACCGAAGGCGCCGTCGAATCCATCAGTGTCCTGAGGGGCCTGCCCCTCGGTCTCACAACGAGCGCCGTCGATGCCGTAGAGCAATGGCGATTCCAACCAAGCACCTACAACAACCACCCGGTCAGCGTCCGCTACATCCTCACCGTCAACTTCAACCTGAAGTAAGCCATCGATCGGAGTCGTTTCGATATTTCGCTGACCGCTCCCAATCACCAGCGACACGAATTTCGTCGAATATTGGAACCGCAAAGACGCAACGACCGCCAAGATTTCGCGAAGCAACTCATCTGGCCCGGGCTCAATCTGTCCCTCGTCGCCGGACCCAACTGTGGCCCTGCGATGGGTCAATAAAAACTTAGCGGCGACTTTGCGTTCTTCGCGTCTTTGCGGTTCCAATGTGCATGCAAGCAACCAGATCGAGTCCGATTCAAAGCTTGAGTACGAACCGTCTGATTCCATACTTCATGAGCGGCACGTGCCAGTTAAGGAGAAATCCAAGTCTCTTTCCACTCAATTCAAGATACGTCAGAAGCTGGGCCGTGTGCACCGGCAATAGTCTCTCAACCGCCTTATTTTCAATAACAACAAGATTGGCGACAAGTAAGTCGATCCGATATCCATTGTCGACCGACAGACCCCGATAACTCAGAGGGACTTTGACCTCCGACTCAACACCGAGGCCCCTCGACGCCAGCTCGTACGCCACGCACGATTGGTACGCCGATTCGAGCAACCCGGGGCCGAGAGTTCGATGAACCTTGATTGCCGAGTCGACGATGATGCTTCCAATCTGCTCGATTCGGTCTCGTTCGTTGTTGTTCATTTGATCACCCCGAGGGTTCCCAGGGGTGGTTGGCCTTCCCTTCGGTCGAGGCTTCGGTAGGCGATGGCCTCGGCGACGTGGGGGGCTCTGACCTGATCGTCGTCGGCGAGATCGGCGATGGTCCTCGCCACCCTGAGGATGCGGTGCCAGGCCCGGGCGGACAACCCGAGAGCCCTGCTGGCGTGCTCGAGCAGCCGCCGACCGTCGTCGTCGGGCGCGGCCCACTGCCGGATCGCCTCCGAACCCATATCGCCGTTGGACAACGGTCCGCCCGGCCCAAACCGTCCTCGGGCCCGCCGCCTGGCCTCAGCAACCCGCGCCGCCACCGCTGCCGACGCCTCCCCGCGGCGATCCCGGGACAGCTCCCGCCACGGAACCGACGCGACCGACACCTGAAGATCGAGCCGATCGAGAAGCGGCCCCGAGAGCCTCGATCGGTATCGGTCCACAGCCGGCGGAGTGCAGACGCACTCGCGCCGTTCGTCACCAAGGTATCCGCAGGGGCACGGATTCGCCGCCGCCACCATCTGGAAGGCGGACGGGAATGTCAGGGTCGCCTGCGCCCTGGCAACCGTCACCGTCCGATCCTCGAGGGGCTGGCGCAGACCCTCGAGGACATCGCGGCGGAACTCGGTGAGCTCGTCGAGAAACAGCACTCCGTGGTGCGCGAGCGAAACCTCTCCCGGTTGCGGACTGGATCCCCCGCCGATGAGCGCGGCGTTGGAGATCGTGTGGTGGGGCGCCCGGAACGGCCTCCTCGAGAGCAGGCCGCGCGGCCGCGGCACCCGGGTCGAGACCGAATAGACGCTGGTCACCTGGAGCGCCTCCTCGGACTCCAACGGAGGCAGGATCCCCGGCAGACGACGCGCGAGCATGGACTTCCCGCAACCGGGCGGGCCCATGAAGAGCAGGTGGTGGCCGCCCGCGGCCGCCACCTCGAGAGCTCGACGAGCCTGTTCCTGACCGACTACATCGGAAAGATCCGGCGCGGCAACGATCAAGTGGTCCTCACCGTCAGCGGACTCCGTGATCTCCGGAACCACGCCGTCCCGCAGATATCGCATCACCTCTCCGAGGGTCGCAGCGCCGATCACCCGGATGCCCGAAACCACTGAACCCTCGGCGAGATTCGACTGCGGGAGAATCACCTCCCCCACCCCGTGCCGGCGCGCAGCGAGGACGATGGGCAGAACCCCCCGCACAGGTTGGAGCCGCCCTTCAAGAGACAATTCACCGACAAGGAGCCGATCTTCGAGCTTCTCCATGGGCAGGTGACCGGCCGACGCGAGGAAGGCCATGGCCATGGGCAGGTCGAGGGCCGCCCCTTCCTTTCTCTCATCTGCCGGCGCCAGATTGAAGACGGTGTTGGCCGCTTCGGATCGGCGGCCGAGATGCCGGATGGCCGAGAAAATCCTCTCCTTGGCCTCGCGGACCGCAGGATCCGGCAGCCCGACCACCGTTGTCGATGGGTTCTGAGCCCGAATCCGGTCCACTTCCACGGTTACGAACAACGCATCCACGCCGCGCGGCGTGGCAGAATACGCCTTCGCCAACATAAAACTTTCCCTTCAGTTGTACAGCGTGGAACAGCTTCAGTATGGGTCCGGAGCCGCCCCGCGTCAAGGCAGGCCTCGCATCCGCGTCCGTTTCCGTTTCCGTGCCCCCGGCACCGGCCTTCTGGTCCGCCTTCGGCGGCCCAGCGTCGCCCCATCGGCGTGGTCGCGCGGGGGAAACGGGGTAGGGCTGCGACCACGCCGATGGCGCGCCGGCGGCCTCCCTCGTTGCCGGAACAGCAGACCGGATCGCGCTCCCCGGGGGAGCCCGGCAGCGCCATTGTGCGGGGGGCGCCGCGTTTCCGGGGCGTCGATCCGGCACAATAGCGTGCCCGGCACCCCGTTGTGGCGCGCTTACCGGGGACTCCACGGGGAGGGCGCCGGGACGCCAAAGCGTCACGCGTCCCAGAAGGCCGGAGTTGAGGGCATGGTCCGGACCAGCAACCGGGAGTCCACATCGCCCAATACCCCGCACTCTCTCGGATACGCCCAACCAACTTCAACGTCTCTGACGGGCAGGCTGGAAGCCCGCCCCCACAATGCCCGCCCAACCGATTTGAAACCCTGACTGCGATGATTGTAGGGCCGGCGTCCCGCCGGCCCATCAGAGCCCTCGTCGACCCGCGTCGCGCCGCTCGCCCGTCCACCGTCGCTGTCGTTTGCGACGCGATATGGCCGCGGGTTTTTGCAAGCCTTACCTGTGTAATAGGGATCTCGCCAGGATCAGAGTCCCCAGAGTCCGGGGCCACGACCAGGAGGACTCGCGATCACCCAATCCCTACCTGGCCGAAGTCCACGGCAAACAACGAGCCACCCAACCGGTTCAGGACACGTGGGAAAGCGCCTCCCACCGGGAAGTGCCGGGTCCGTATTTGTGCAGGATGGACCTAAGGGCTTCGCGGAGCCTCCCGCACAAATGGGGACCGGGCACTCCACGGGTACCGCGACGAGGTTAGGGTCTACCGGCGCAGAGGCAGGCCGCCGGCGTGCCATCGGCGTGGTCGCAGCCCTTCCAATCAACCCACGAGTGACCACACCGATGGTGCGACGCTGGGCCTTCGGGACGCCAAAGCGTCCCGAAGGCCCAGAAGGCCGGGGTTCAAAGAATCGGGCGTCCGGGGCCGCGTCCGGGATCGGGAACGGGATCGGGAACGGGATCGGGAACGGGATCGAATCGGACACGTACACGGACACGGACGCGGTCTCGGCTCCGGACTCAGACGCTGCCCCTCTTGTCCCTGCCACCTCCCGATGAATGACAGGGAACTTTTTCGCCTGCAAAACGTTGTTATACTCAGAGACTGAGTTGAGCTTGGGGGTGTCCTGGGTTTGACGGGGAACGTTTCCGGTTGTTGGCAGCGTGTCGAGGTCCTCACCGCCTCGTAAAAAAGGTGGGGGCAAAACTTAACTGCCAATAACGACTACGCACTGGCTGCTTAGGTAGCCACGTCGGCCTCGAGATCTAGCCCATCGATCTGAGGTTCGACGTTGTTTTGATGGGCTGGGTCACCACGGCGCCCGAACGCGGTGACCGAGATTTTCGGGCTGGCCCCACAGTAGGTCGCCGGACGACCGACCACGGGGTGAGATTTAAATCGCCGGCTGCACACGGAGAAACCAGCGATCGGAGTTCCTCGGACGTGGGTTCGATTCCCACCGCCTCCACCAATAATTCCCTGCAAATCTAAGATTTGCAGGGAATTATGGTTTGGGTCGCGGACTCCCCAAAAGGGCACGCCCTCGCCTCCGGCTCGGGCTCTGCTTGCGAACCCCCATCCCGCACCGCCCTCGACGAACAACGACAGTTGACTCAAGGATCTGGATCGTCGTGACTCCTCGTCACAACAGCGAAATTCCCTGACTGGCACGTATTAGCGATTCGTTTCCAATATCGCTGTGCCTACTCGACAAGCACGTTCCAAAGGGTGGCACCGAAATAGCTACCTTCAAGCGGCAACGACACCGACCACCCGGAACTGTTTCCGGACTCGAAACCGTCGGCGAAGATCTGAGGACCGTCGAAGCTCGCCCAGATTCCCCTTCCTTCTGCATCAGGGCCGGACCAGACGACGACGTACTTTTCGTTGCTGATCGCCGCGATGTCGACATCCGTTTGATCTCCTGCAACCTGCGAGTTGATCCTGAATTTGTCGGTGGTCGGATTCCCGAAGCTGTCAAAGGCGCGGGCGGCAATGTCGTGGTCATTGGTTGCGTCTTCGACCTCCGGCCAGGTCACGACGAAACCGCCGGCCCTTGAAACCGCCGTGCTGAACCCGGGGGTCTCCGTCGCCACCAGCGGACCGAGATCATCGCCCGCCAGGCTCAGCAGTCTTCCTTCGACCAACGTGGTGCCCAGGTTGTAGTCCGAAAAGGACCACGCGACGATGAACCCGCCGGCGCCGCAGGCCGCGACATCCGGATATGACTGGCGCCCATCGGTCGGTCCGCTGACCGAGTACTGAGCCCCGAGGGATTCTCCCGCAAGCGAGAAACTCCTGGCGTAGGCGTTTCCATCCGGATCGTCGAATGTCGGTCCCCAACTCACGACGACCACGCTGTTTCCCCCGATTGCAACCGACGGGGCGATCTGGTCGCCGGCAGTCACGGAGTTGACCTGAACATCGGCCGCCAGCCCTTGTTGTGAGATGAGGAGAACGGTCGCCGAGATCACGGATGAAATACCTCGAACAGTCATCCCAAGAACCCCTATCTGCGTTGTGTCGCTTAAAGCCATTGTAACAGTAGAGAGACGGGTGATGGATGACGAGAAAAGCTGCCATACACCACTTTGCAGACATCATGTCCGGTTTCGGCGTGGTTTGGCGTGGTTGAAGGTAGCGACCCTGAATCCGTGGCCAACGAGGTGCAGCGCAGGTGGCCATTTTGTTGACGAATATCTACAGCCGCTCCGGCGGCCGAGAAAGCGAGGCGATCATGCCAGGACGTGGAACTGTTATTGGGTTTGCATGGTGCATCACTGCAGCCCTTGTGGTGGCGATGCCCCCCGCGCCGGTCGCGGCCGAGGGTAGAAACGACAAACCGGTCGCGATCGAACCGACCCCCGATCTCAAGAGCACACCGGGGGGCCAACCCGGTCTTCTATCGGGAGAGTACGTCGGAGGTATCGAGGGTGAATCTCAGGGGAACGACGGGCTGGGAGAGGATGGTCAGCCGGCGTCCGAGGCTCCTTTTGCATCGCTGCCCGTGATTTCGGTCGGGTTGCAACAGCAGATCGGCGATGTCCCGAGCGACGAGACGCTCCGCGTCATCGCGATTCTGCGCCATCTTCCCCACGATCGGATCGCCAAGGAGGTCCGCGATCAGCACGCGGCAGAAAGGGCTGAGATCGACCGTCAGGTCCACGATATTCTCGCGGTTCATGCCGCGCGACGCGACCCGTCTCTGCCCCGCGACGGCGACAACATCGCGGAGCTGATGACCACCTGGCCCCAGGAACGAGAGGCCCTCAAACCGCTCCATCAGCAGCACGAAGCGTTGGATTTGATCATCAAGAACGAGATCGGAGAGGCACTTTCGTCCGAACTCGCTCCTCCCCTCGATCGGGTGAGCTCACACATCGAAAGCCTCGGTGGTGAGGTGGAGTTCACCACCATCGCGGTTGGAATGGTGGTGGCCAGGGTGCCCGCCGGACGCATCGCGGAACTGGCCGCCCAGCCCGATGTCATCCGGGTGGTGGAGGATGGTCTGTTGCACTCGGATCTCGCCATCATGGATGACGCCACGCTGGTCAGCGCCCCGGGGGGACTCTGGGATAGCGGCCAGTTCGGAGGAATCTACGACCCCGCGGTGATCGATTCGGGGCTCGACCTCAACCATCCGGGGATGACCAACAGCGTCTCGCCGCTGCGGAATAATTTTTCCACCTGGTATCTGGTCGCGGCCAACGGCTCGGCCAGCTTCGGCGATGCCTTCACCCCCAATGATCTGCAGGGTCACGGCACTCATGTGTCGGGAATCGTCGGCAGCTACGGCACCGGCGCCTATCCCAACGAGCTCGGGATGTCCCACGGCGTCGAGAAGATGGTGACGCTCAAAGCGGGCTGGCTCAACACGTCAACGGGCCGCGCCTCGATGTTCTGGTCGGACAAGTACAACGTGGTCAACCGCGCACTGTACGACAGCGGAGCGCTGGCTCCCGCCAACAGCTTCTTGGACGACGTCGACGGAATGAACCTCAGCTACGGCGGCTCGACGACCCTCGGCGACACCGACGGCAGCCGTTTCTGGGACTCGGTGATCTCCACCTACCCTGATCTGCCTGTCACGATTTCGGCTGGGAATTCCGGCCCGTCGAATTCGAACTTCAACGACCCCGCGGTTTCCTACAACGCGATCACGGTGGCCAACGCCAACGATCTCAACACCGCCAACCGCGACGATGACGTGATCAACCCGGGCAGCAGCGTGGGCCCGACTGCGGACGACCGGAGAAAACCAGACATCTCCGCCCCTGGGACCTCGATTTTCGCACCGAACAACGACTGGGAGACCGAGGCCGACTACATCAACAAGAGCGGCACGAGTATGGCTGCCCCGGCCGTCCTGGGCGTCATCATGGATCTCATGGACGCCGGTGTGTTCGACGAGCTGCGGCTCAAGGCGGTCCTCATCAACACCGCCCAGAAGAACGAACCGGGGATGAACATCGAGAACGACGCCGACGGGTGGGATCCGCAGATCGGTTGGGGACTGATGAACGCCCTGGCCGCCTATTTCCACAGATCCGATGTCTTCACGGACTCGGTCACGCCGCGCGACACCACGGGTGAGTATCAGCTCTACTCCGGTTCGATGCGGGACGAGGGACCGACGGGAGAGGGCAGAGACCGCGCGACCATGGTCTGGAACCGGCACGCAACCTACGCCACGGCGGCGCCCCCATCGACCTACTACAACCTTGTGGACCTCAACCTCAGACTCTATCGCGAAGCAAACCAAACCCTGATCGATACCGATCTCGACGGGAATGACAACGTCCACCAGGTCCGGATCGGATCGGGCGCGGGGGACACGGACGTGGTGATCAAGGCCTACGCGTGGTCGCCCACGTTCTCCCACGGAGGTGCGACTCAAACCTACGCGCTGGCCACCGAGGATGGATTCACCCGGGTGGACCTCCCAACCACGTTTCAGGGCATCGCCCTCTGGCCGGGCTCGGTGGAACCGAGCGAGGTGTTCGACATCGAGTTCTGGCTCCGCAATGACAGCGACATCGCGAGCCACAGCAATGTCTTCGACCTCATCCTCCCGGCCGGCTGGACGCTAATTTCGGGGCCCGCCTCCACCAACGTCGGATCGATCCCGGGTGACGGCGGGACATCCACCCATGTCAACTACACCCTCCGCGCCCCCGGCGGCGCTCCCGGTGGCCTCACCAACATCGTGGTTCAACACAGCCACAACTCGTATGGTGAGCAGTGGGGCGCCTTCAACTGGAACATCGGTCTCACCGTCGAGTGGGACGTGATCCCGCCGAACCCCGATCCAATGTCGTTCTCGACGACGCCCGGGGCCGTGGACCAGTCATCCATCGACATGCAGGCCGGATTTGCCTCCGATCCCCACGGTCCGGTGGAGTACTATCTCGACTTCACGGGCTCGCCCACCGGCGGCGGCGGAGGAACCGACTCGGGCTGGCAGGCGAGCCGCGATCACACCGACACCGGTCTGCAGTCGAATCACAGTTACTGTTTCAAGGCTTGGGCTCGGGACAGCGCGACCACGCCGAACCTCACCCTGCCATCCCCGGACAGTTGCGCCTTCAGCTTGATCGAAGTGCCGCCGGCGCCTCTGCCGGGCGGACCGAGCTCGACCGGCATCGCGGTCCAGTCGCTCGGATCATTCACCAATCTCAACCAGGGCTCCTCGGGTTTGCTCGTCGAAAACCTGACCCTGGGGACCAATTCCGGCTGGATCCCGGGGCAGGTGAACTGGACCAGCCTCGGTCTGTCGCCCAACACGCAGTACGCCTTCGCCACCCGGTCGCGAAACGGCGACGGTATCGAGAACCCCGTTGGACCGAGCGCCTCGCTCTTCACCTTGGCCGTGATTCCCTCGGCCGCGCCATTCGGCAGCCTCACCCATCAATCGGTGCTCGTGCGCTGGGGCGCCAACGGCAACCCGCCCGGGACCGAGTACTTCGTCGAGAACATCACCCTCGGAACCAACTCAGGGTGGACCACGGCGCTCGAGTGGCTCGACACCTCGACCGGTCCCGATAGCAGCTACTCCTATCTGGCAAAGGCCAGAAACGGCAACGGTGTCGAGACCGGCACGACTTTCCTGGGAACCGTCACAACCGGGTTCTTCGGTGACGGGTTCGAGTCGGGCGACACCTCGGCGTGGACATCCACGTCACCATAGCCTGCATCGTCTCACCTGGTCGCCGTCCTCTTGGAACGGCTTCCAGCAGTAAAACTCATGGCACAAAAAAGGGGGGAAGGCGTCGGCCTTCCCCCCGGTCGTCGACGGGCATGAGTCTACGAGGCGGGAATCAGCGGGGTAGTCCGATTCCTTCCGCGGATCTCGCAGCGGCGAGAATGAAGGTGGAAACCACCTGGCTCATGACCATCATGATTAGTTGTCCTGGGCGCCGGCAGCGATCCAGGATCGGATCTGAAGACGCTCACTCGCAGGTCGGTTGCGGTGGCCGTCATCGAGGAAGGTCACCAGCACGCTGTTGTCCGGATCGAATGGAATCACCCGTACGCCTGGCTCGGTCGACGCAGGAACGTTGACCAGATCGCCGTGGGATTGCCCCGCGGAGAGATTCAGATCAGCTTCGGGGCTCGAACCACCGTGGCACCCTGCGCAGGCTGGGGTGAAGATCGAATTCTGAAGAGTGGTCAGCGTCACCGCGGGAGGAACGGCTTCTACCGTGATCGTCCGGGTATCCGGTGTCGGGTCACTGAGACCATGGTCGTCGGTGGCGGTGAATATCACGTTGTAAGTGCCCGGGTTGTCGTACGTGTGGTTGCCCGGAGACATCTGGGTGGAGGTCATCCCGTCGCCGAAGTCCCACAGCACGGTCACCGGATCGCCGTCGGGATCGCTTGCCATCCCGGCGAACGGCACCGAACCACCCGCATCGATGGTCACATTGGCGGTCGGCGAGGTGATGACGCCTTCAGGCGCCTGGTTGACGGCCTCGACCGTGATCGTCCGGGTATCCGGAGTCGGATCGCTGAGACCCTGGTCGTCGGTCGCGGTAAACGTCACGTTGTAGGTGCCCGGGTTGTCGTAAGTGTGATCACCCGGAGCAAGATCGGTGGATGATCCACCGTCGCCGAAGTCCCACAACACGGTGACCGGGTCACCATCGGGATCATCGGCCGTTCCTTCAAAGAACACCGACTCGCCTGGCATGATCGTCACATCCCCGGTGGGTGACGTGATGACGCCCTCAGGTGGTTGGTTGGCGCCGGCTCCCACGGTCGCTGTCCGAGTGTCCGGGGTCGGATCACTGAGGCCCTGGTCATCGGTCGCCGTGAAGGTCACGGTGTACGTGCCTGAATCCTCGTAGGTGTGGTCACCAGGAGACAGATCCGTCGACGATTCGCCGTCACCAAAATCCCACAGCACGGTGACCGGATCACCATCGGGATCGTCGGCTGTTCCTTCAAAGAACACCGACTCACCGGCCGCGATCGTCACATCCCCGACAGGCAACGTGATGATGCCTTCCGGTGGCTGATTCACTCCGTCCCCGACCGTGATCGTCCGGGTGTCTGGAGTCGGGTCGCTGAGTCCCTTGTCATCGGTGGCCGTGAAGGTCACGGTGTAGGTGCCCGCATCCTCGTAGGTGTGGTCCCCCGGAGACAGGTCGCTCGAATTCTCTCCGTCACCGAAATCCCACAGAACTTCAACATCATCACCATCCGGGTCGTCGGCTGTTCCTGCAAAGAAAACCGACTCTCCCGGTGCGATGCTCACGTCGCCTTCGGGTGATGTGATCTCTCCCACGGGCGGCCGGTTGAATTCGTCATGCTCTTTCGCTTTTCGCACTCCGATCTGGCCGCGGATCTCTCCGCTCGGAAACTCCGCCGTATGGACGTTGACATAGAGTTCGCCGAGCCCCATCGCCTCGATGAATCCGGCCCAGTCGCCCTCGAACGGCCCCCCATCGAGGTCAGCCACTGTGAGGACTCCCTTGGAGAGATCGCCCTCAACGGGATCCGAATACTCCTTGGTTCCGAAAAGATCGGCCACCACCGGTCCATTCATATCCGGCAAACCGAGATGGATGTGCGCTCCGCTCACACCGACGATTCGCCTGACCTTCAGCTTGTATTCCAACTCATCTCGATCGTGTCTCCCACCACGACCTGATGAATGACGAACACGGGCATCCTTGGTCTCGGCAAACCAGTCGCCACCGAAATCCATGTCCTCATCATCGTCTCCGTCATCGTCGTCATCATCGTCATCGAGTTTGAATCTCGCTTCACCGGAAGCATCCGTGAGGACAATCGGCACCTCACCGACACCTTTGAGCGGCGTGGAGAACTCCGTCCCGTTTCTGGATACCCGGGTGACGGTGACCTTCACCGCGCCGGCAGGTATCTGGTGAACGGAACCGAGATCACCGATCCCGAGAACACCACCGTGGGCCGTGATCACCCCTCTGGGAATGGTGTCGACCGCACCGTTTTCGTTCCCGTTGGGATCTCCATTGAGGACCAGCGGCCCCAGGGCGCTGCACGCGTCCACGATATCGGTGCTCATCTCGGTGTTGTCTTCGACTCCTGCGTCGTAGGGGTGGACGATGAAGACGCTCGAGCCCTTCTTGGGCAGTTTGACTCGATCGAGGCCCACGAACCCATCGTTCGTGCAGATCAGCATCGAAGCCAGGGACATCTTGTCCCCTTCCCGTCCCTGAATCAGGAATGTCACCGAATCGGTGAACCCTCCGACCGACGAACCGCCGGGTGTCAACGGTACGCCGACGTCCACTACATCGTAGACGTGTCGCGAGTCGGTCAACAGGTCATACATCGGCATCTGGTTGCCGTCGCGGGCAATCAGCTCCAGCTCGGTTGATGCATCCCGTCCCACCCTGAACATCTTGAAGTCACTTTTGTGGGTGGCAACGATCGGAGGTGAGAGCGGCTGGCCGGAGACGAGATTTTGAATGGTGACACTGAACGTCATCAAATGCTCGGGCGGGTCGTCGTCAGCAACAACAACAGCCGTTGACATGAGCACCAATGCAAGACTCAATACCAGGACTATCGGACGTCGATTCAATCGCTGAATTCTCATCGTGATTTCCTTTCCATCATCGGAAGGCGACCGGGTCGCCTCATGGTTGCGGAGACGGGAATCATCCCCCTCGCGAACGCATCGGCACCTGTGCGGATGGTGTTCGCAGGCTGCTGCGTCACGCAATGTGATCTCCCTTCTTACTCATCACCAGTCCCCTTCAGCCCTCGGATCCACCCAAAACCAGAGTGGTCATCGGCGTGGCTCATCCGAACTTCAGTTGGGTACAAATGCGCCTGATTCCCGTTCGCAATATGAATCTCAAAGGAGAATCCCACCAGTGACCGTGGTCACGAGCGCTCATTGACCGCGCCGTTGTGTGACCGCGGACCTGTTTTTCGCTGTCGGATCTCTATCCCGGCGCGGCCTATTCGCCATACGCCCAGCGCAGTTTCCCCGACAGGGTCTTCTGGGGTGACACCCATCTCCACACCGGGCTCTCGATGGATGCCGGTCTTTTCGGCGCCCGCCTCGGACTCGATGAGGCGTATCGCTTCGCGCGCGGCGAGGAGGTCATGGCGTCGAGTGGTCAACCGGCCAGACTCGGCCGACCGCTCGACTGGTTGGTGATCGCCGATCATTCCGATGGCATGGGCTTTTTCACTGATCTCGCGGCAGGGAAACCCGACCTCATCAAATACGATCAGGGCAAGCGCTGGTGCGAGGGTCTTCGGGCCGGCGGGGATGCCTCGGTCGCAGCAGCGCTGGATCTGATCGGAACCTTTTCTCAGGGCGAAATCAACCCGGAGATGATGGGAGAGTACTCGCCCGGCGGCAAGACCTACGAATCGATCTGGGAAAAAGTGGTCGATGCAGCCGAGCGGTTCAACGACCCGGGCAACTTCACGACCCTGATCGGTTTCGAGTGGACATCGCGGCGGCCAACTGGAGCAACACCATCGGCGCCTCCGAACTCGGGGCTGTCTGGGCCGACCCGGATTTCGATGCGGCACAGAGCGCCTTTTACTACGCCCGCGTCCTCGAAATTCCCACTCCGCGCTGGGTTGTCTATGACGCCTTCCGTTACGGTGTCGAAATCCCCCAAGGCGCCGAAACCACCCACCAGGAGCGCGCCTACACCGCGCCGATCTGGTACACACCCTGATTCCCACCCGACACCAATGATCAAGGGCCGGGTTCTAACGAGAACCCGGCCTTTTTCAACTTCTGGCACCCCAAGCACCACCACGCCGCGAGGCACAATGGATCCGCAGAGTCGCTAAGCGCGCCAAGGCACCGCCAAGAATCTCAGGACTGACCCGGCCCCTACCCGATCTGGAACGTAGTCTCCGACAGGCTGGAAGCCTGTCGCTACACCGCGGCCATCGAGTGATGTGTAGCGACAGCCATCTTGGCTGTCGACGGCGCCGTTTCCCAACGCAGAACGCTACCCGGAGGGTTGCGATGAGCCAGTGAATGACTTCGCGGCAACTTCGCGACCGTTGCGTCTTTGCGGTTCCATTGTGCGCCGTCGCGACCGATGGTTTCCTACTCCCAAACCGGCAGACGGCCCGGTGTGTAGGGCGCTCCGGCCTTCTCCAGTTCGTCCTCCAGACTGTGAATCCGCGCATCAACCTGCCGGAGAGCGGCGAGTACCTCGCCGAAGCTCTCGTGTGCCTCCTGGTAGGCCCGCTCGAAGGTGCCTGTGCTCCCGGAGGTCGTGACCCACAGGGACGAGACGATGAGATCGGTCTTGCCTTTGAGGGACATGCGGGACTGGCCCTCGTCCATGACCAGCAGGTGGTCGCCGTTGAGCTGATCGTCGATCTCCCGGAGCTGCTCGGTGATGGCCGAGATCTCGGACAACCAGGCCTCTTCGACGGCCGGCACGCTGAGGATGGCCTGCTCGAGATAGGGCAGATCTCCCTCCAGGCTGCCGAGATGGGCGTCGGCACCGGAAACGGCACGGGACAGGGCGGCGACCTTCTTGTTGAACTCGTTCAGGGCCTCGAGGTCAGTGGCCGAGAGGCTCGCAATATTGAGCGGGTTGCAGGTCAGACTCTGCGGCTCACCCACCTGGTCGAGCGATCCCTCCTGATACCGATACATGGCCACCAGGTACTCACCCGGAGGAACCATGTAGCCGAGTTCCGGCGAGTCCCATGGGGCGTGCTCGTCACCGGTCTTCAACGAGATCGGTCCGAACGGACTGGTTCTGAAATCCCAGACCACTCGCTGAACACCGGCCTTGACCGGTTTCTTGATCGCGCGGATGGCGGCTCCCTCCGGGTCCGAGATCACGAAGAGCAGGTAGGGATCCTCCTCGGTGTCTTCTCTCCTCCGAACCTCGTAGCTCGGCAGATCGACGTCCTTGCCCGCCTCCTGAAGTTTCTTCTCGGCCTCGTTGCGGAGATCCTTGAGCGACTTGTGGTCCTTTTTGACGTAGTACGTAATCGCCGCCCCCACCTCGGGATTCGGCGCGGCGTAGTAGCTCGCCCCCTGGAAACCGACCCCGGGGAAGCCCAAGGGGTCGGCCTTGACGAACATCAGCGCATCCTCGACGGGGAAGAGGGCAGCGGGCTCTTCCAGGATCTCAGGGGTGAGCCGACGCAGGGGAGAGTAGTCGTCGAGAATAAAGACCCCTCGGCCGAAGGTGGCGATCACCAGATCATCCTCGTCCCGTTGCAGATCCAGATCCGTGACCTGGACCGAGGTCGGAAGCCCGGCCGAGAGCTTCACCCACTCGATCTTCGGTGTATTGGACACGAAAACGCCGGTCATGGTGCCGACGAAGAGCAGGTCGGGGTCCATGTGATCGACGCCGACCGTGTAGGTCGAGCCGCGCTCCTCCGGGAGGTCGGCACTGATCGAGCTCCAGTGCGCGCCCCCGTCCGTCGTCTTATAGAGATACGGCTTGAAGTCGCCGGCAAAGAAGTTGTGACAGGCGGCGTAGGCGGTTTCGCTGTCATGAGGCGAGGCAACGATCTGGTGAACTCGGGCAAACTCCGGGAGTCCGTTCAGCTCGGCCTTTGTCCAGGTCTCTCCCCCATCGTGGGTGTAGTGCAGGAGGCCGTCTCCCGATCCCGCATAGAGGCGGTTCTCATCAAGTGGAGACTCGGCAATCGTCACGATGTGGGCGAACGACGCCTTGGATACCATCTCGTCGATACTCCAGCTGCGGTCCATCAGCTTGTGGAGACTCGCCGGAACGCCTCGGGTGAGATCGGGGCTGATCTCCCGCCAGCTCTCTCCCCGATCGTCAGACCGCAGGACGATGTTGCTCCCGTGGTAGAGGCGTTTGTGATCGTGACTCGAGATGATCAACGCGGCATCCCAATCAAAACGGTAGGCCTCGTCCCCCGGCTGTTCGTAGCCGCGGAGATACAGGCGCTCACCCGAGCGTTTGTCATAGCGCACGACATTGCCGAATTGCCACTGTGAGTAGACGATGTTCGGGTCGGTCCAGTCCACCACGGTCTCGAAGCCATCGCCACCCAAGGTGAAGTACCAGTCCGCGTTGCTGATGCCACCGGAGTTGACTGTCCGGGACGGGCCGCCAAGGCTGTTGTTGTCCTGGGTGCCGATATAGACGTTGTAGAAGGGCCTGGCGTTGTCGGCCGTCACTTTGTAGCACTCCGCCAGAGGGAGATTCGCTTTGAACTGCCAGGTTGTCCCGGTATCGAAGCTCTCGTAGACGCCGCCATCGCACCCGGACAGCAGGTGACGATGGTCCTCGGGGTCGATCCACAGATCGTGGTTGTCCACATGCTTTTTGTCCTCACCGAGGCGTGACCAGGTCTTGCCGCCATCGATGCTGACCTGGTTGAATACATCCAGACCGTATACCCGATCGATATTCGAGGTATCGCAGACGAGCCTCTGAAAATAGAATTTGTAGGTCGTAACGTAGTCGCTCACCTTGGACCAGCTGGCGCCGGCATCGGCGCTCCTGTAGGTCCCCTGCTCTTTCTTCTCGTTGGCATCGACAACCGCGAAGAGCACATCCGGGTCGACCGGAGAGATGTCCATCCCGATCCGCCCGACCATCTTCTGGGGCATCCCACCCTCGAGCCGGTTCCATGTGGCGCCGCCATCGGTGGTCTTGTAGATGCCGCTCTCGTCGCCGCCCGTCACGATGGTCGTCAGATACCGCTGTCGCTGATGGGCCACCGCATAGAGGACATTCGGGTCCCGCGGGTCCATGTGCAGCTGCCAACACCCGGTGTGGTCACTGGGATGCAGCACGTTTGTCCACGTGTCACCCCCATCCGTCGTCTTGAAGACACCCCTGTCACCACCGGATTGCCGGTGGGGTCCGTAGGCCGCCACCCAGACGGTGTTCGGATCCTCCGGATGCACGACGATCTCGCCGATCTGCTGCGACTCCTTGAGACCTTTGTTGGTCCAGCTCTTGCCGCCGTCGGAGCTCATGTAGACCCCATCACCCGGCACGACGATAGGAATGGGCGTTGTTCTCGCCCGTTCCCACCCAGACCACATTCGGATTCGACGGATCCATGGTCACGGCGCCGATGGAAAACGACGACTGGCCGTCGAAAATTGGTGTGAAGGTGGTGCCCCTGTTGGTGGTCTTCCAGAGTGATCCGTGCCCGGAGGCCACGTAGTACTCGGAAGGGTCCCGGGGATTGACCTCGATATCGATGATGCGACCACCGGTTACGGCCGGCCCGATGCTCCGAAAGGCGAGACCCTCGAGGGATGCCTTCCCGAGGGTGACAGGCCCCTCCTCCTCGGCCGCCGATCCGGCCTTTGCGACCTTGGTCTTGTCTTTGGCGGAGAAGGCCCAGAGCGGTTGGAGAAGCAGGACGCACAGGACAGCAATGCGCAGGGTGGTGTTTTTCATGCCGGAGATCATAACGCGCCGATCGCTGCTGACGCATGAACCGGGATAGCCCTCGCGACCATTCGTTGCTAAGCTGTCGCTGGATTGCTTCACCGAAGCAATACCTCGATGAGAACGACCGCACATCACTTGTGGTGTTGGTCGGGCCCGCCGGTACAAAATGAGAAAAGCACTGATATTCAGTTTTCTGTTCCTCCTCGCCGCGAGCCTCCTGCCCGCTCAGGAGATGATGCATACGGTCGAGTTCCAGTACGCGGGCCGGAGCGTTCTGGTCCCGAAACTCGGCACCAGGGTCGAGGTGATCCCGGTTCTGGCGCTCATCGGCGCCGGCGCCGAGTACTCCCTCGCCGCCGGCACCTATGTCGTCGCCCTGGGCGAGCAGCGGCTGCAGTTCACCCCGGGCCACAAGCTGGTCCTGGCCAACGGCGAATTGCTCAACACCAAGGATGCGGCGGTGCCGTCACCCGGCGGAGTCGCCGCTTCCGTCGGTTTCATCGACCAGGCGCTGCTCGGCCCCCTCGGATTCCGACTCGAACCGATTCCACAGGGCTACCGCATCGCGCCGGGCGCCCGCTTTGCTGATCCCGTCACGATTCGACCGGCTGCGGCGGACTTCGCCGCTACGACAACCCTCGTTCTGACCCTCGATCGGGCGACCGAGGCCCACGCCGAACCGGCCGAGGGCGGTGGGGTCGTCGTTCGATTCGACGAAGCTTCACCGAGACTGGATCCGAACTCTCGATTGCAGTCGAGACGGGTACGATCGATCACGAGCAACGGCCGCGACGTGCTCATCGAGACCATCGCCGGCGTCGGTCTGTTGAACTCGCACAACCTCGACGGTCCGCCCCGGGTGATCATCGAACTGGGCAAGGTCATGCCGACGCCGACCCCCGCTCCTGCGCGAGTCCTCGAGCGCACCGGTCCATCGCCCATCGTCATCGACCCCGGGCACGGCGGCAAAGACACCGGCGCCGTCGGCGGCAACGGTCTCACGGAACTCGATCTGACCATGGCCGTAGCCCAGCGTCTCGCCGCCGAACTCCGAGCTCGCGGCCATGCAGTCCGCCTGACTCGCGAGGACGGCGAGGGCCGGGCTCTCACCGATCGGACCGCCATCGCCAACCGCCTCGAGGCCAAGCTTTTTGTCTCGCTCCACGCCAACGCCTCGACTTTCTCATCGGTCAAGGGCGCCGAGACCTACTACATGAGCCTCGACGACAAGGCCAGCGATGCGGCTGCGGCCGCCACCGCCAAGCTCGAGAACGAGGCCGGTGACGCGACCGATCAACGCTCGGATCTCGACCTCATCCTCTGGGATCTCGCTCAGACCTCGGCCCTCAACGAATCGGCCGAACTCGCCGTCGCAGTCCAGACCCGGCTCAACGCCCTCCTCGGCCTCAAGGATCGCGGGGTCAAGCAGGCTCCCTTCGTGGTTCTCACAGGCGCGACCATGCCGGCTATCCTGGTCGAGGTCGGCTTCCTGTCCAACCCATCCGAGGCGAGCCGTCTGGCCGAGTCGGAGCATCAACAGGCCTTGGCTCGCGCCATAGCGACGGGCATCGAGGCATTCTTGCGCTAGTCATGAACCGACGAGTTTTATTGATCATCGTGGCAGCCGGGGTGTCCCTGGCTCTCCTCGCCTGGGTTCTATTCGGACCGGGCCGCCAGGTGATCACCCTTCAGGAGATCACCGAGGTTGACACCATGCCAACCCCGACCCCGGCACCCGAGCAGCGGGTGATGCTGCTCTTTGGAGGATCCGACGGCATGCTCCACCCCGAGCTCCGCAGCGTGCCCCTGCCCGCGGAGATCCACGAGCGAGTCAGGATGGTGGTCCTCGAGGTGCTCGCGGGCCCGACCGGTAATCTCCAGCCGGTGGTGCCGTGGCCGGCCGAGCTCAACGTCGTCTTTATCGATCATCAGGGCACCGCGTTTATCGATCTCACCGCGCCACCCGAGCCCCTCACAGGCAGCCACACAGAGCTCATCCTCGCCTACGGGCTGGTTGACTCCATTCTGCTCAACTGCCCCGAGTTGACTTCGGTTCAGATCCTCTTCGGCGGACACGAGGTTCCCACACTCACCGGGCACCTCGATCTGTCACGGCCGCTGGTGCTCAACAAGCGCTTTATCGACTCATGAGCCGCCCCATCGGTGTCTTCGACTCCGGTGTCGGGGGCCTCACCGTCCTCAGTGCCCTGCGCGAACGATTCCCCTCCGAGGACTTCGTCTATCTCGGTGACACCGCCCGTCTGCCCTATGGCACCAAATCGGCGACCACGGTTCAACGTTATGCGGTCAACGCAGCGGCCCACCTCGAAGGCCACGGAATCAAACTCCTGGTGGTGGCCTGCAACACAGCGTCTTCCTACGCCCTCGATGCATTGGCAAGCTCCGCACCGGTCCCGGTGGTGGGGGTCGTCGAACCCGGAGTTCGGGCCGCCATCGCCACCGGCTCCTCCCGCGTCGGTGTGATCGGCACCGAAGGCACCATCCGATCCGGGGCCTACCAGCGGGCCCTGTCCGATCGTGCCGCCGCGGTCGAGGTCGAGGCGGCAGCCTGCCCGCTACTGGTCCCCCTCGCCGAAGAGGGGTGGGGCGATCACCCGATCACCGATCAGGTTGCGAGAACCTATCTTGCACCACTGCTCGAATGGGGAGTTCAGACCGTCATTCTCGGGTGCACCCACTATCCCCTGCTCCGGCCGTCACTCCAACGAGTGGTCGGTCCCAACATCCAACTGATCGACTCGGCGAGGGCTGTCGCCGAGACCGTCGCCGTGGATCATTCCGACTTGCTCTCGACCTACGGTCGGGGCGGCACGGTTCGTATCGAACTCACCGACGCGTCGGATCGCTTCCTGCGGATCACTCGCACGATCCTCGGCCGCGACCCCGAGGAGCTCGAGGTCGTCGACATCAATCAGACGTGATCAGAACTTGACGAGAGAGTCCTTCGCCTCGAGGGATTGCGCAGCGCAACGTTAGCACCCCTCTTCTACGGTTTTTTCGACCAGGAGTAGCCGTAGGCCAGACCGTAGGAGTCGAAGTCGCCGCCGACCGTGGTGAAGGCGCCCCGGCTGACCGCGAAGCGCAGGTTGTGCCGCTTCCATACCTGCCACGACACGGTCAAGCCGACTCGCGAGTTTTGTTGGAGATCAGTCCCGGTTCCTTGACCGTCGATGGCGGTCTCTCCGCCATACCAGAAGTTGGCGTCCAGCGCCGCCCACAGGCCGCGGCGAAAGAGGTATCTGAGATGGAATTGAGAGGAGTAGATGGGATCCTGCTGTCGCGTTGTTCCGCCCCAGAAATTCGAGTTATCGGTGAAGAACCAGGCGCCGACGTAGGCATCGACGGCCCACTTTCCCATCACTTGGACGATGCCGACCTCGGGTTTGAAGGCCCACCGGTTGTTGCTGATGTTGATGAGCCGGGACGGATCGTACTGGCCGGTCGGCGCTCTGACCATCAGACTGGCACCGATCATCGTCTTCGGTTTGAATGCGGCGAACTCGGGAAAGTTCATGGCCGGTGCGCCCAGGAGGTTGACCCCGAGACGCATGACCAGATCCCCGGTGCCCGATCGATTGGCCGCAGCAGGTTCGCCGAGGAAGAGGCCCTCGAGATCGCCGACCACGTAAGGCACGATGACCGTCGCCGTGGCCGACCGTTTGAAGACGTTGAGGGTCCGAGCGTAGGTGAAGGCCGAAGCCAGGATGTCCGCATTCGCCTCATCGATGGGTCCCGACGGATCGAAGGCGAGATCACCGCGATTCGAGGTCAAAGACAAACCGATGAAATTGATCCCAACCGGCGCCGGGGTGTACGCCGCTGGGATGAGTTCCTGAGCATTCACGGCCGTTCCGGCGACCAGGAACACAAAGATGAGGACGACGTCGCGCACAATTCTCGACGTCCATTGCGGTGCGGGCGTCCCGCCCGCAATGCGATGCTTCGAGTCGGCTACCGGACGATATCGTGGCTGCAAAGAAAATCTCCCCCGGCCTCAAGTGCCTCAAGCATTCTATCGGAGCGCAGTCTGACTGCCGCATCCTGCATCCTTCATCCTGCATCCTGCATCCTGCAATGCTAAGCTCCCGACCCGCGAAAGGAGCCCGCCATGCGTTCCGACGGCCGCCAAGACCATGAAATCCGCCCCATCACCATCGAGTCCGACTTCATCCGCTACCCCGAAGGCAGCGTCCTCTGGCGCGCCGGCGACACCGTCGTTCTGTGCAACGTCAGCCTGTCAGACAAGACCGCTCCGTTCCTCCGCGGTTCAGGCGAGGGTTGGGTGACCGCCGAGTACGCCATGCTCCCCAGAGCCACCGACACCCGTTCCGACCGTGAGGTCAAGAAGGGCAAACCGAGCGGACGGTCGCAGGAGATCCAACGACTCATCGGCCGCTCGTTGCGCGCCGCCGTTCGTCGCGATCTCATGGGCGAGCGCAGCCTGACCGCGGACTGCGATGTTCTCCAGGCCGATGGCTCGACCCGTACCTCATCCATCTCCGGAGCCTGGACCGCCATGGCCATCGCTTTCGGCCGGATGTATGAGCAGGGACTCATCTCCACGTGGCCGCTGGCCGAGCAGATCGCCGCAGTCGCGGTCGGTCTGAAGGAGGGGAAGGCCCGCGCCGACCTCGACTACGGAGAGGACTTCGACTGCGATGTCGATCTCAATCTCGTCTTCACTTCCAAGGGCAACCTGGTCGAAGTCCAGGGCACCGCCGAAGGCGCAGATTTCTCACGGGCCGAACTCGACTCCATGCTTGACATCGGCTGGATCGGCGCCCAGCAGGTGATGGTCAAGCAGCGCGAGGTGATCGCTCCGAGACTGGAAGCGCTCGGACTGGCGATGCCGTAACAGCGGGCACGGGCACGGGCTCGGGTTAAACATTGACACTTCACCGGACCTAAACCTATACTCACGCTCCGCCGTCGGGCGGTGTTCTTTGGCAATATGACGAGCGGACTCGAGCGTCGGGGTGTAGCGCAGCCTGGTAGCGCACCTGCCTTGGGCGCAGGGGGTCGGAGGTTCAAATCCTCTCGCCCCGACCATTACACTCCGACTGACCGATTCTTTCTCCGCCTGTAGCTCAGCCGGATAGAGCAACGGACTTCTAATCCGTGGGTCAGAGGTTCGAGTCCTCTCAGGCGGACCATTCGCATTCAAGATTATGGTGGGCGTAGCTCAGTTGGTAGAGCACAGGATTGTGGCTCCTGTGGTCGAGGGTTCAAGCCCCTTCGCTCACCCCAATTTTCTCTTCGCGTGCGCCCGTAGCTCAGCTGGATAGAGCGATAGCCTCCGGAGCTATAGGTCATGGGTTCGAATCCCGTCGGGCGTACCACAATCAAAAAGACCGAGCCTCCCACGATGGGAGGCTCGGTCTTTTTTGATGAGGACGATGAAACCGGGCCTCTGATTTTTCATCCCAACAAGAATCGATTGCCAGTCATCCTCACGTCTTCCGGGGCGGATGAAAACCCGAGAGAAGGGAATATTCCTCGCCGAGCGGGTTTGTAAACGATGGATGACGCCGATCGTTATTCGACCACAGTCGAGGCGATCGGCCGGACTCGATTGACACCACCCATTGGAGGATCAACGCATGAAAATCTCAGCCCGTGAAATCGGAAACGTCACATTTGTAGAGCCCAAGGGCAAGATCACCATCGGATCCGGCGACGTGCTCCTGCGCGACACCATCAACGAGGCCGTGAGCGGCGGTGCAAAGAACATCCTGGTGGATCTCAAGGGTGTATCCAAGATGGACTCTTCGGGTCTCGGTGAGCTCGTCGCTGCGCACAACACCGTGACTTCAGGCGGCGGAACGATCAAACTGGTCAACATCCCAAGCAAGATCTACAGCATCTTCGGCGTGGCCCAGATCATCTCGGTGATGGATGTCTTCGATGACATCGACGAAGCGGTGGGTTCATTCGATCAGCAGTGAACCGGCGATCTCCCGCGGGCCAAATCCACGCGGGACCGTGCGGGCTCACTCCCGACCGATCACCACCGATAACCGATTGAAACCTCGGCGATCTTGGCCCGGTAGTCGTCCCAGTCCTGCTCGGCCTCGTTGTAGTCGACATCGCGATAACCGAGGTGAACCACGAAACCCCTGCCGAAGCCGAACTCTAAAAAGGCGCTCAGGTCTCGGGTCGTGACGGCAAAGCTGCCCGAATTGTCATACCAGCGAGCCTGCCCACCGACTTTGAGGCGCGTGGCGGCAGCCCAGACGATCCTGGCGTCGATGAAGTCCGAATCGGCTTGATAGAAGATCGGGAAGAACAGGGTCTCACCGCCGCCGAATCCGGGCAGGGTCGTCACGGTCTGATCGATCTGACGGTCCACATCGACAAAGGTGTAACCGGCCGACATGGAGAACCCGGGCAGGCGATAACCGATGCGGAGGTTGGCGGATTGCGACCGCAGACTCCAACCGGAATCGTTGTTTTTGACGTCGAGACCGCGGATTACGCCACTGATCGAGAAGCCCCTGCCCCTGGACCACTGGCCCGCGATCCGGTAGGCCAGCCGGTCGGACGGCGAGGTCCGGGTGAAGGGGTTGTCGTAGGAGCTGTCATCGACCCGGCCGGTGAGACGAAACGCCTTGGTCGGCCGCCATCCCATGTTCAGGAAATAACCCTGGTGTTCGGTCTCCTGGTTTTCGGCGACCCCCGACTCGGCCTGCGACCAACCCCAGTCGACCTCTCGGTTTTCGTGGCTCAGGCCACCGGAAATCGTAAATCGTGAACCGATATCGAACTCGAGCCCGAGGTGCGCGGTCAGGGTGTCCATGCGCCAGGATCCCGCTCCGTCTTCGTCGTCGAAGACCAGTTCGCCATCCTGTTCGAGATCGCGTTTGCGGGCGCCTGCAATCACGCCGAACCAGTCGAGGATCCGGTAGTCGAGATCGAGATCGTAGATCCCACTCGTCCGTTCGATGCGGCCGTCGCCACTCGCACTCGACTCATAGGGTTCGCCCTCAAAGGTGGTTCCCATGGCGTCCTCGTTGAGATCGACATCCATGGTGAGGTCCTCGATGGCGGCGTGGAACTTGATGTTCAGACGATCGGTCGGGCGCGCCACCACCCGAATACCGGGGGTCACCGCTTGCAGGCTGTAGGGCTGGTTGAGGAAGTACGAGGCGAGCACGGCGTCGTCATCAGGGTGCTCGCCTTCGGAGTACCCCGGGAGAAACATCTCGACGGCGTTGTCGAACTCGCGCAGCCGCCCTTCCAACACGACGGTGACGCGCGGCCAGGTGTAGCGGAATGCCAGCATGTACTCGCTCATGGACTCGTCGATGGGTTTGTCGAGTTCGAACTCGTCGCGTTGGATGTCGAGGGTCGTGGTGCTGTGGCCCTTCTTGGTAAAACGATCGAAACCGAAGTCGAGCTGCGCCGCCCGGCTCAATTGCAGGTTGAAGTCCACCGAGTCGCGGACGCGGTCGAAGTCGTAGCGGTGAAAATCGCCCGCATTGGAGAGGTCCGGATCGCTCAGATCGACCGGGAGGATGATGTCGTCGTAGAAATAGGTGCTCTTTCGCCGATCGTACTTCAACGAGAAGACGCCGTACTTCTGGATCGAAAACCGGATGGTCTCGAAGGGGTCGCCGCCGAGGTTGGTCATGTCGAGTTCGACGCGGTCAAAGATCTTGCGCATTTCCTCCGGCGGCGTGAGCTCGAAATTGACGTTGAAGAGCCGCGGTCCGTCTTCGAGGTTGAGGTGCTGACGGTATTTCGTTTCGCTCCCTTCGACATCCACCGCACGGAAGCCGACCTGGAAGCCGCCGAAAAAGCTCCAGTCTTCGGTTCCCTGGGCCCCGGCGGAGGCGGCGCAGCAGATCATCGTGAGCAGAGCGAGGAGCGTGAGGGGTGTCGTGTGTTTCATGACATCCCCCTCATCTCAAAAAGTACGGGTCGAGGTTGGACCCGTGAATAGATGAGTGGCAATTGGTGCACTGGGTGTCGAGGGTGAATCTCGAGTGGAAGCCGGGGACCGCAACGTGGCAGCTGTAGCAGAGTTCCGCTACCGCCTGGAAAGTGAGCATGTGGCGGTTGGGCGAACCGTGTGGTGTGTGGCAGGCGGCACAACCCTCCACTCGGAGCGATCCGTGCTCGTAGATGTATGGGCCGTCCTTGTCGGTGTGGCACTTGGCACAGGTTTCCTGTTTGAACCCCCCGAGCGCCGACCGGCTCTGCCGAGCGTGGGGATCGTGGCATGAGGTGCACTGGATGATCCCTTCCTGAAGTCGATGGCGGTCATTGAACTCGAACTCGGCGAACGCGTCGGCATGGCAACGGGCGCAGGTGGCAGAGGGTGTCTCGGGCTGAAGGGCCGATCCGTCATAGACCGTGATTTCCTTCTGCAGCGGCCAGCGCCCGCGATCGCGGCCGTGAATATCGTGGCAATCGGTGCAGGCCATCCCCGCCCGTCCGTGCTCGCTCGATGCATACCCGCCATGTTCACCGAAATGACATCTGAGACAGAGCTGGGACTTCACTCCCGGGAGATCTTCATCATCGAACCCGAAGACCTCGAAGTCGCAGCTCCACTGACCGGGCACCTTCTCCTTCCGGACCGGTTCACCGTGGCACGCGGCACAACTCGACGACGCATCGACGTCCTCGGCGATGTGCTCGGAGTCGAGGACCGAGTGCGGGCTCTGCTTGAACGCCATCCGGTAGGCGTGGCAGTTGGCGGCGAGGCAACTTTGAATCTGATCGACGGAGATCGACTCCTCCGGTTCCTCGGCCGTTGCGACCGAGCCCGTCAAAACTGCAACCGCTGTGAGAGCGAGAACGGCAACCAAAGTCGGCCGTTGAGCAAAGGTCTCCCGCCACGTTTTCATCGCCTTCATGGAGTCACCTCCAACGCCTTGACATCCGCTGCGAGGGGGGTGCCGGGCGAGACATAGCCGATGGATCCGACGTTTCTACTGACAAAGGTCACCACCTCGGCGTTGGATGCGAGCTTGATCGGCGGCACACCCATACCGGAGAAGATCAGCTTCGACCAGTAGGCCTCCACCGCCGAGGGGTCCTTCTGCAGGATCACCCGTGAAAAAGCCTCTCGTACCGGCTCATCGGGTCTCTGATCGACGACGGTGATCCCAAACCCATTCGGCCACTCCTCCTGTTTCTTCAGGAAGATCCGGCCGATCTCTTTCTTCGACATCGCCCGTATGGGGTTCGAGGAGTTGATGATGATCCTGAACTCGCTGCTCTCCTGAGCGTACCCCGGAGTATCGATGAGGCCCGTTCCGAAGAAGCCTGAAACGATCAGCATCATCAAAATCAGCCACAACCTGCCATGAGGTTTTCTTTGATTCATTTTGAGAAAGAATCTCCCCCTGTTGACTTGAACCTGTACCAATAATTATTGCACATCTTGTCAATCATGACAGTCCGCGGAGAAAACCAGTCTTCAGGGGACCCGAGAGGACGCCGCAAGTAGTGGAAAACCCGGCCCCTGTCGGAGCCGGGTTATTTTCATTTCGAGGTTCGGAAACGTTGCGCAGCCGGAAGAACGCTAGCGGGATCCGCCTCGGCCGCGGCCGCACTCAGCCAGCACGTCGCCATTCTCGTCGTAGATCACCGCCGTTTCCATCGGCGAGGCCAGGATCGCGTCCAATTCAGATTGGCTGATGAACTGCGCGTCGTAGGTTTCCTGACGCTTTTCGAGGGCTTCAACGAACGAACGCATGTGATTGCGCGATCCTGCCACCATGTTTTGCACGATCAGATTGACATCGTCAAAGTCCGAATGGTCGAGGATGTGTTGCAGGTGGTAGATGTCGACATCCTCGATCGTGGCCCCCACGATGAGGGCATCCACCAGGGACTCGGCTCCCTGTGCAATCAGATCGTTGTACAGACCCTGCACCCACTCATCGTCGAACTCACCGATTCCATTGCCCTCCGCCGGATCGGGGAGCCCATAGCGGTCGAGCAGCAGTGCCACCAGGTTCATGTGCTGTTGTTCGGATCGAGCGATGTTGGGAAATACCGGCAAGTCGTACCACCAACTGAGCGTGAGGTAGACATCCCGAGCCAGCTTTTCCTCCTCGCGGAGCAGGAGAATGCTGTCGATGGTCTCTTGGTCCAGGGTGTTTGTGTCCAGGCTCTCGAAGCGATCGAGCAGAGCCTGCTGGCAATCCGATGCATCGCCCCCTTGGGGCGGTCGGCCCTGGGCGCCCGCAAAGCTTGCTGAAAGCGCAAGCAGCGCGACGCCGGCCACGATAAGGGTTCTTCGAACGATTGGCATATCTCAGCCCTCCTTGGGCAAAAGATATCGCCGGGGTGGTCATCCCAAAGTGACCCGAGTCACCCGACCGATCCGAGCCGGTGACCGCGGTCACTCCTCTCTATCTCAAAATGGCACCCGGCACCCCACAACCCTTCGAGGCTGTCCCGAACCGGTTCCTCGGTCATCAATCCAACGGGCGAGACGGTCGGAGTTCAGATGGAGCTCACCACTTCCTGCAGATCACACAGGCGTTGATGCCGCCGACGCCCATGTTGATCTTGCCGGCCACATCACCGTTCGTCGGACGGACCTCATTCTGCACGAGGCCGTTGGTGGAGGAGCGGATCTGGGTGTGGATCTCGCCATCGGTGAGATTGACGGGGTGGAGCCTTCCGCTGGAAAAACCGAGGTGTTGCGCCGTGAGTTCCCAGCCACCGCAGACCGACATACCGTGGCCGAACGAGCCCTTTCGGGCGGTGAAGGCCGTGGTTTCCGGGATGACCGAGAGGATGTTCTGAAGTTCGCTCCAGTCGCCCGGGGTAGCGGTCGCATGCATGTCCCATGTCGCGACCTCACTCGGAGCAATACCGGCCTCGTCCAACGCTTGCTGGATGGCGCGGCGCGGCCCCTCTTGCGAGGGCGTGATGATGTGGTCCGCATCTGAGGAAACCGCGACACTGAGGATCTCGAGGCCGAGCGGCTCGAATCCCCGCTCGGTGAGATAGTCGGCGTCGCCCACGATCCAGATGCATGCGCCGCCTGCGACGTGGGTTCCTCTGAATCCCGTGAAGGGTTTGGAAACCTGCCCATCGTGGGACAGGACCCTGGCGCCGAAGAACGTGCCGACGGACATGGCGTGCGGCTCGGGATCGGTCATGCCGATGACCGCCACCTTTGCCTGGTCGGAGCGGATCGCGTCGATGGCCATTTTCAGGGAAACACTGAAACCCGAGCACGCGGCAATCGGGGCGATGGTCGGCCCGGTGATGTGGGCGAGCATGGAAATCTGAGCCGCCGGAATATTCGGGATGTTCCACAGCAGATTGGGGTCGACCGCGTTCCAGGGTTCGGTGGGACAGCCGACCTCGGCGTTGAGTTTCTTTCGCGTAGACACCTTGTGGCGGATGACGTTTTTCTTGCCGTTCTCGATATCGCCGGTGATGCCTTCGGCTTCGATCTCGCGCTGTTTCTCGAGATACCCGCGAAGCCCTTCTGAACGCGCGGCCCAAAAGGTCTCCCACCTCTCGCTGATCTCATCGTAGTCATCACACCAGGGGTCGAGATCCGAGGGATCCGGTGGCGCGCCCACCTTCTCGCGAATCTCATCCTGCTTCACACGATCAGCGAGACGATAGTCTCGAAGCTCACGATGGAATTCGTCTTGGCACCAGAAACGATTCCACCTTCGTTGAGCGCGGTGATAGCGGATCGCGTGCTCGAAGTGAAGCGGAAAATCACCAAGGGCGGTGCCGACATAGATGTGGGCTTGCGGACCCAACTCTTTGAGCAGGGGCTCGAGGCCCGGATTCTGGCCGAGGGCCTGAATGAATGCTCCGACGGCGAACTTGACCGTGTTGCCCATCTTGGCACTCAGCTGGGAAAACCTCCGCGGTTCGAATCGTTCGTCGATCCAGGGCCGGTAGACTTCGAAATCGAACTCCGGCCGGCCGACGAGGAAGTTGCTCGGACCAAAGCCGTCAAACGGCTCGAGCCAGCTCGTCGCGCTCATGAGGTTGCTCTCGAAAGCGCCAATATCCGGCGATTTGGGGGCTACGACACCCCAGCCAAAAACACCGATGCGTTTACTCATACCGTGACGACCCTCCAACGTTGATGGCAGCAGTTGGTATAGCAGCGAAACCTCGATCCCGAAAGACGCAATGCGGCAGCGGAGTCGCAATAAATTCGGTCGGTCTTGCGAACCCGCAATCGGAGTCACCCTTTGAGCAAGGCCCTCAGCCCTGGAGAAACCCCACCACGAGATCGTTGAAGCGATCCGGCTCGTCGAAGTTGGGCATGTGGCTCGAGCGATCGAAGACTTCGAAACGTGAGCCCGGGAGTCGGCCGTGCAGAGCCCAGCCGGCTTCGATGGGCACAGCGCGATCGTGTCGGCCCCACAGGAGCATGGTCGGGATCGAGAGTTCGCCGAGCCGGGCGATCTCGCCATCGATGGTGTTGAAGAAGTCCCGCCGCAGCATGTCCAGGGTCGATCGGGCACTGCCCTCGATCTTCTGGAATCCGGTCAGGGCCTTGAAGACCTCATCGGTCAACAGCTCGGGGTCGTGGACCCAGAAATCGAGGAGGTTCTTTCTCCGGATGAGATCGGTCGGCAAACTCTGAAGGAACTCGGGTAGCCAGGGCAGGCGGAAGACCCGCTCGCGAAGAGTGGTCGGTCTCGCGACGCCCACCGAATCCACCAACACCAGGCGGTCAACGCGGTCGGGATGGGCGGCTGAGAACGCGATCGCGGTTCCGCCGCCCATGGAGTGGCCGACGAGATGAGTCCTGGCCAGTTTCAAATGATCCATCAGTTGCTGGATCTGCTCGACAAAGAGCTCGAACCCGTAATCGAGGGGCTCGCGGGTGGAGAAACCGGAACCCCAGAGATCCACCGCGTAGACCGTGAAGTAGCGCGCGAGCACATCCATGTTCTCGATCCACGTGTTGTGATCGAGGTTGAAACCGTGGATCAGGATGACCGGCGGACCCTCGCCCTTTCTCACGAAGTGGGTCTTCCGCCCCTCCAACTTGACCATATAGCCCGGTGGATGGACCTGGGCCCAGTCATCGAGGGGCTGGCTGTCCCAGCCGACAAAGGCGCTCAACGGGAGACTCCCGCCCTCAGTCCCGCGACAGGAAGAGGCTCAGGACGTACCAGAACATCAAGGCGACCGAGGCAAAGAGCTGGAGCGACGCCCCGACGTGCTTGTCTTCGGGAAAACGCCGGATGATGTTGGAGGTGTCGTAGAGAATCGCTGCGCCGGCGAGACCCACCATTCCAACAGAGAACCAGGTGCCGAGGTTGAAGCCGAAGAGCACCCCGGCGACGATGGCTACAAGGGCGAGCACCATCCCCCATTTGAGCAGCCCACCGAGGAAGGAGAAGTCCTTGCGGCTGAGAAAAGCGACCGCCGTGAGCCCGGCAAAGCCGATGAGGGTGACGGTGGCGGCGCTCTCGATGGCGCCCGGCGCGTAGAAGTTGGCGATATAGAGCAACGGCACAAAGATCAGCGCCTCGGCGAAGACGAAACCCCCGAGAGCTGCATACTGGGCGACCGGGGACTTCGCAGAGAACGCGGCGCGACTCGCGATCCAGCTGACGACCATGAAGCCGCCGAGGATGAACAGCCAGTTGACGCTGAGCATGGCGCGAGCGATGGTCTCCGCGAGACCGACTGGAAAACAGCGCCACCTCTATCAGCACAAACGCGATGATGGCGCCAAAAAGGTGAATATAGGTGCGGGTCAGAAACGCTGCGCGGGTGTCCTCGCCGATCCTGACTTCGGGGGCGTCCAGACGGCTGGTGTCGGATGGGTCAAAGCTCATGGATCAGTCCTTTCAATTCGGCCGGTTTTCGGTCGGCGACACATCGACGTCTCCTAGATAAGATACAACGTCGAACGCAGGGTTTCGAAGATTCCAACCCCGACAAAGACACCACCAGTCGCAAAACGCGCCCACTTTTCGAAGACCTGGAGCCGATGGAGCGTTGCGCCCATCCAACCCACGCCCATGGCGATCAGCACGGCAAAGACCACCACCGGAAGACCGGTGCCGATCCCATAGACGGCCGGCAGGAGAATGGGCGATTCATTCTGGGTCGCGAGGGGGACCAGCGATCCGAAAAAGAGCGCCGCCGAGACCGGGCAGAAGGCCAGAGCGAGGATGACGCCGAGGGGCAGGGCGCCCCAGATCCCGGCCCGATCAATCCGTTCCCGCATAGCGTCACTCACACCGACACCGCGAACACTGAAGCTGAAGAGCCCGAGAAGGAAAAGCCCGACCACGATGAGCATGGGGCCGATGAGCCGGCTGAAACTGCTTTGGAGAAAATTCGACGCGCTGACCACCGACATCAGGCTCCACACCGCCGCCGCTCCGAGCACCAGATAGGCGAGCGAACGCCCTACGGTATATAGGGTGCCGGCAATTAGAACTCGACGCGGGCTCCCGACGTGGCGACCGACGTAGGACACAGCTGCGATGTTGGCGGCCAAGGGACATGGGCTGATGGAGGTCAGGATTCCCAGCCAGAGGGCCGAGACCACCGCCACGGAACCGGTCTCCATCAACCCTCCGCGAGGAAGTCCCGGGTCTCGTCGCGGACGTACCTGACAAAACCGTCCTCGTCGCCGACCAGTTGCCAGACAAGCTTGAGGTTTTTGAAGCGAACGACCTCGCCGTCGCGATACTCGACCAGCACGACCGATTTGGTCACGAGCTCGAAATCGGTGATGAAGTGGGCGTTTTCTCTGTCGTCGGTGTTGACCACCCGCCACCCGAGTTCGCCGGAATCGAGCTCGGCTGAAAATCCACCTGTGATCGCCTCCGCCGAATAGGCCTCGAGCTTTCGGCAGGTCGAGCACCGCTTGTTGCCGTGAAAATAGAAGGCGACGATCCCGTTGTCAGCTTCCGCCGCGGTCGCCGCTGCGGTTTTTGCCTCATCCGCCATGGCCATCGGCGGGTTGATGGCTGTCCCGCCAAAGACCACGACCGCCAACGAAAACCACCCAACCAATTGTCAAGCGCCGCATCACGCCTCCTTCTCGAACAGAACCTTGATCTCATCAACCGTTGGCACTTTACCCTGAACGACGAGTTGACCGTCCAGCACCAGACCAGGCGTCAGCATCAGACCATACGACGGGAACTCGCTGATGTCCTTGATCTTGTCGAGCTCGTACTCGAACCCGAGCTGGTCTGCGGCCTGTTTGGCGGCGGCGGCCAGTTGGTCACACCGCGGACACCCGATCCCGAGAATCTTGATATTCCTCATGAATTCCTCCATCACGCAAACAACGATCCGAAAACCACCCCGGCGATGGTCGACATGACCACCACCAGGGAGACGAAGACCGAGGTCTTCTTCCAGCCGAGCACGCTCGCGATGACCAGCATGTTGGGCAGCGACAGAGCCGGTCCGGCGAGCAGCAGGGCCAGGGCCGGTCCCTTGCCCATGCCGTTGCCGATGAGACCCTGGATGATCGGCACCTCGGTGAGGGTGGCGAAGTACATGAACGCACCGGCCACCGCTGCGAAGAGATTCGCCGAGAGCGAGTTGCCGCCGACGGCTGCACTCACCCAGGCCGACGGGATCAGCCCTTCGTTCCCGGGTCGGCCGAGCAGCAGGCCCGCCACCGCAACTCCGGCCAGCAACAGGGGCAGGATCTGTTTGGCGAAACCCCAGGACGCATCCAGCCAGTCTTCGAGCTCTCCGGGCGAACGGCCGATCACCCACGACAGACCCACGACCGCGACGGTCACGGCGATCTCGGGGTGACCCGGCACGAGGAGGGCGGCGGCCCCGGTCGGTATCCGCGACCAACACAACAAGCCACCACCGAAGACCGAACCACGCCACCAGAATCGCGCCCAGAATCGCGCCGAAGAATGCCGTCAGCTGCCACTTCATGCTCCAGACCGTAAACCAAAGCCCCGAATCGACCGCCGGTCGGCCCCAGTTGGCGAAAACCAGGACCGCCACCATGGCCGCAAAAAAGCATGCGTTCTGCCACAGCGGGCGGCGAACCTCGGGCTCGGGCATCGCCGCTTGAGCCGCCGCCTTTTCGAGCTCTTCGCGGCGGAAGATCAGGTGCATGAGCAGACCGATCACGATCGCGAAAACGATCGCCCCCACCGCGCGGGCGATCCCGAGTTCGGGCCCCAGCACCCTTGCAGTGAGGACGATGGCGAGGACGTTGACCGCGGGTCCGGCATAGAGGAATGTCGTCGCCGGCCCCAGGCCGGCCCCCATCCGAGAGATCCCGGCGAAAAGCGGCAGCACCGTGCACGAACACACCGCCAGGATGCCTCCGCTGACCGAGGCGACACCGTAGGCGAGGACCTTGTTGGCGCGGGCGCCGAGGTACTTCATCACCGACGCCTGGCTGACAAAGACCGCGATGGCCCCGGCGATAAAGAAGGCCGGCACCAGACAGAGCAGTACGTGCTCCCGCGCGTACCATTTGACGAGGTGGAGGGCTTCCATGACAGCGCCGTCGAAACGGTTGACTCCCACCGGCAGCCAGAAGCAGGCCAGGAAGGCCGCCACGATCCAGATCAGGGGTTTGCGCTGTGATTTCCAGTCCAAGATCAAACTCCAAAGGGGCTTGACAAGCCCACTTCGAGAATACTACATTTTGCAATGTAACGAAATGGTAGAATGGAAAACTGATGGAAATATCGAATCTCGACGCCGCCATCGCTGCGACCCGCGCCCTCGGCCATCCAGCTCGGATGCGCACGGCGGCCATGCTGCGCTCGGGCGAACTCTGTCTGTGTCAGATCACCGAGGTGCTCAAGCTCGCGCCGTCAACCGTGTCACTGCACATCAAGGAGCTCAAGCGAGCAGGGCTGGTGAGCGAACGCAAGGACGGTCGCTGGGTCAACTTCTCACTTTCGGACGACGAGCATGCGAGGCGGTGGATCGAGGCCACTCTGTCGGCGGTCGACGGCGATCCGGAACTCGAACGGGATGCCGAGCGGGTCGCCGACCTTCGAAAGCTCCCGGTGGCCGATCTCTGCAGCCTCGGTTACGACGCGGCCAAAGCAAAGCACGAACAGAACGGCTGAACGACTCCAGCGTCGACAGCGTGATTCAGTCAAGAGGAGCCACCATGAGCGGAAGTGAAACGGCCACCAAACGCCTCTCCACCCTCGACCGCTGGCTAACCCTCTGGATCTTTCTCGCCATGGCGGTGGGAGTCGGTTCGGGCTGGGCCTGGCCCGGGATCGCCGGCTTCTGGAACCGATTCTCGGTCGGCACCACCAACATCCCCATCGCCATCGGGCTCATCCTGATGATGTACCCGCCGCTGGCCAAGGTTCGCTATGAAGAATTGGGCAGGGTCTTCCGCGACTGGAGGGTGCTTGCTCTTTCGTTGGTGCAAAACTGGATCGTCGGCCCGGTGCTCATGTTCGTGCTCGCCATCACCCTCCTTGCCGACATGCCGGAGTACATGGTCGGGCTCATTCTCATCGGGCTCGCGCGCTGCATCGCCATGGTCATCGTCTGGAACGAACTCGCCGATGGCGACACCGAATACTGCGCCGGGTTGGTGGCCTTCAACTCGATTTTCCAGGTGCTCTTCTTCTCGGTCTATGCCTATGTTTTCATCACGGTGCTGCCTCCCCTCTTTGGGCTCGAAGGCGCCGCGGTCCAGATCACGATCTCGGAGATCGCCAAAAGCGTCGCGATCTACCTCGGCATCCCGTTTGCCGCAGGAGTGGTGACCCGGTTCTCGCTCATCACCCTCAAAAGCAGAGAGTGGTACCACCAGGTCTTCATCCCCAAGATCAGCCCGATCACGCTTGTGGCTTTGCTCTTCACCATCGTGGTGATGTTCTCGCTCAAGGGCGAAGTCATCGTCCAACTGCCCTTTGACGTTGTTCGGATCGCCATCCCGCTGCTGATCTACTTTGTCGTGATGTTCCTGGTCTCCTTCGCCATGGCGAAGAGGGCCGGCGCCGACTATTCAAAATCGGCCACTCTGAGCTTCACCGCAGCGTCCAACAACTTCGAGCTCGCCATCGCCGTCGCGATCGCCACTTTCGGGATCGGCCACGGCGCGGCCTTTGCGGCGGTCATCGGACCGTTGGTGGAGGTGCCGGTGCTCATCGGTTTGGTCAACGTCGCGCTGTGGATTCGCGGGAGGTTTTTCCTCCCCGCCGCCCTCGAGGCCGACCAGCCGGCCTGACGGATCCCCCAGCCAGATCACCGTCGATTTGACATTCGTCGATCGCGGGTTATCTTAGATACCAATCGCACAATTCGGAGAACGCACCAAAATGACTGTCTCGATTTTGAGAAGCCATTTTGAACGCTGGCCGCGGCCGCTTGCCCCGAGGAGGATTCCATGCGCCACCCGTCTCGTGTCAACGCCCTCGTCATTTCGATCCTAATCCCGGTTCTGGTACCGCTGACGGCATCAGGCGATGGCACCATCGAGGGAACCATCACCTTCTGGGGCGACCCCGGAGGAGGAACCCAGATTGAAATTGCAGCGATGCCAGACAACTTCAGCGGTCCTGCCGGGTGGGTTTTTGTCGGACTCAACGACACTTTTTCCCTGCCTGTTCCAGATGGGAACTACTACGTTTGGGCATATATGGACAGAGAGGGTGTCTTCGGAGACGCGGACGACGAGGATGTCATTGTCTACTACGACGCCAACGCCGACGGCGAATGGGACATGGTCCCGGTGAGCGGCGGCGCGACAACCGGAATCGACATCGACATCGGCTTCGTCTATGTCGACGCCGACGCCACCGGGGCAAACAACGGCTCGTCGTGGACCGATGCCTTCACCGGTCTTCAGGATGGAATCGACCTGGCGGTTTCGGGCATCGAGGTCTGGGTGGCCGAGGGAACCTACACACCGGGGCCGAATCGGGGCGACAGTTTTCTGCCGAAGAGAGGCGTCCGCGTCTGCGGCGGTTTCACCGGAGTCGAGACCATCCGCCAGCAGCGCGACTGGACCACCCACCCGACGATCCTCAGCTGCGAGATCGGCTCCGCCGCCGCCACCGACAACTGCTACCACGTGGTCCGAGCCGAGGGCTCCAGTCCGACCGCGCTCCTCGACGGCGTCACCATCACCCGGGGCTATGCCAACGGCGGGGCCATCGACGATCACGGCGGTGGAGTACGGGCCCGCGGCGGCGGAGTCACCCTGGCCAATGTGACCCTCATCGACAACTACGCCACCATCGGCGGCGGCGTGATGGCGAACGAGTTGGGGACGGTCAAGGCGTACAACTCGAGCTTCATCAACAACCGGGCGCCGAATTTTGAAGGTGGGGCCTACTACGGATCGGTCGCGTCGTCCCAGCCCCAGACCCTCGCGAACTGCGTATTCGCCGGTAACTCGGCCTGGCGGGGCGGTGGGATTGCGTTGACGAGCACCGGCCTGCAACCGGTGCTCGTCAATCTGAGCCTGTCCGGCAACACGGCCACCGCGGAAGGCGGCGGGATCTACGTGAACTCACCGTCGATGCAGTATGTTATCCACAACTCGATCATCTGGGGTAACACCGGCCCCAACCCGCAAATCTCCGCCTACGCCGGTGTCAACTGGCCGGAAGTCAACCACAGCATCGTCCAAGGCGGCTGGGCGGCCCACACCGGAACCCACGTCCTCGACGAAGACCCGTCCTTCGCCGACGCCGACCTCCGCATCAACCTCGACTCCCCCGCCATCGACGCAGCAGACAACACAGCGGTCGTCATTGACCTCCACGACGCCGACGGCAACCACTGGACCGACGAACGGATCCACACCGATCGGGATTTCAACCAGAGATTCAGGAATCTTCCGTACGTACCGAACACGGGCGTCTCGGCACCGGATGAATGGCCCGTCGACATGGGTGCATACGAAGCCTGGGATCCGACCTTGATTTTCGCGCACGATTTCGAAGGTGGCGGCCTCGATCCCTGGAGCGCGGTCGTCGGGCAGATGTGACCCCGAAAAACAATGAAGGTGCGCACTTTGAAGATCTACCATATCGTCGAATCGCCGGAGGGCAGCTGAAGGAGTTGACCATGCGCAGTTCTTGTCGTATTCAACCTGTTGTCGTTGCGGGCCTGGTCCTGGCATGTGTGCCGGTGGCGGCACTGGCCCAGGGTTCCATCGAGGGCACCGTCACCTTCTGGGGCGATCCCGGTGGTGGGACCCAGATCGAAATCGGCGCCCACTCGGCTCCCACCGGACCTCCCGACGCAACGGTATTCGTCGCCATCCCTGGAGGCGCCTACTCCATCCCGGTCCCGGACGGCACCTACTACATTGCCGCCCTCATGGCACGGGATGGCATGTTCGGCGAACCACGTCCGGAGGATGTGCTTGTATGGTACGACTCCAACGCCGACGGCAACCGGGATACGGTGACTGTCAGCGGCGGTGCCGTGACCGGTGTTGATGTCGATCTGGGATTCGTCTATGTCGACATCGATGCGACCGGCGGCGGCAACGATGGGTCGTCCTGGGCAGATGCTTTTACCGATCTCCAGAACGGCATCGCCCTCGCCGTTTCAGGGATCGAGGTCTGGGTTGCAGAGGGGACCTATGTTCCGGGCGCAAGCCGCTCGGACAGTTTTGTCCCAAAGAACGGCGTCCGGGTCTACGGCGGTTTTTCAGGCGGTGAGACGATCCGGCAGCAGCGCAACTGGTTCATCCACCCCACCATCCTCAGCGGTGAGATCGGCGCCGCAGCCGCCACCGACAACTGCTACCACGTGGTCCGCGCCGAGGCCTCGAACCCCACGGCGATGCTCAACGGCGTCACCATCACCCGGGGCTACGCCAACGGCGGAGCCATCGACGATCACGGTGGAGGAGTACGGGCCCGCGGCGGCGGGGTAACCCTGGCCAACGTCACCCTCATCGACAACTACGCCGTCACCGGCGGGGGGGTCATGGTCAATCTCGGGGGCACAGTCAAGGCTTACAACTCCAGCTTCGTCAACAACCAGGCTCCGGGCTTCGAAGGGGGCGGATTCTATGGGTCGACCGTCTCGGCACTACCCCTGACCCTCGTCAACTGCGTCTTCACCGGCAACTCCGCGTGGCGAGGGGGCGGGATCGCTCTCACGGACGCCGGCCTGCAGCCGGTGCTGGTCAACCTGAGTCTTTCAGGCAACTCGGCCGGCGGCGAGGGCGGTGGGATCTACGTCAACACATCGATCCAGTTCACAATCCACAACTCGATCCTGTGGAACAACACGGGCCCCAACCCACAGATCTCGGCCTACGCAGGAGTGGCCTGGCCGATCGTCAACTACAGCATCGTCCAGGGCGGATGGACGCATGGAGGCACTCAGATCCTCACCGCGGACCCGTCCTTCGCCGATGCGGAGCTCCGGGTCAACCTCGACTCGCCCGCCATCGATGCCGGCGACAACTCCGCGGTCCCCTTGGATCTCGCACGATACCGACGGAAACCACTGGACCGACGAACCGCTGGGTCTCGACAGAGACTTCAATTGGAGGACTCGGAACATCCCGTATGTGCCGGACACCGGCAATCCCGGCCCTGGCGATCCGGTCATCGACATGGGGGCCTACGAGGCATTCGACCCGGCACTGATCTTCTGGGACGATTTCGAGGAGGGCGACACCGACGATTGGAGCACCGTCGTCGGGGAACCGTAGGGGTCAGGGGAGGAGAGGTTAGACGTTAGAAGGTTAGGAGTTAGGAGTTAGGAGTTAGGAGTACAGAATTCCTCCTCACTCTTTACTCTTCACTCCTAACTCTCGGTTGACCAAAAAAATACGGCGGCGCAATAGCGCCGCCGTTCGTATATTCGTGCAACCGAGCTACGGCATCTGGATCAGCCAGGAACCGTCCTGGAACCACTTCTCCTCGAGGAGCTCGAGGATGCCGATGCCATCAAGGGCGCCGAGGTAGTTCTCCATCATGTTGATGAAGAGCGGGTCGTTGGGCGGCATGGCCACACCCATGGGCTCGAGGGTGAGCGGCTGGGTCAGGGTGGCGAAACCATCATCCGGGAAACGCATGACCGACAGGGCGCAGATGGGGAAATCCGCGACCATGGCGCCGACCTTGCCCTCGCGCACGAGGTTGATGGCGGCGTCGTAGTCATCGGTGACCGTGAGCTGCATCCGGGGCCACACTTCTTTGACGAAATCCTCGCTGGTGGAGCCCTTGAGAGCGGCCATCTTGACCTGCGACTGGTCGACGTCCCCGGCCTCGTCGATCTTGGCCAGGGCCGTGTTGGTGGTCAGAATCGACTTGCCGGAAACCATGTAGGGGCCGACAAAGGCAACCCTGAGATTGCGCGCCGGGGTCATGGTCATTCCCGACATGATGATGTCGACTTCGCCCTTCTCGAGGGCGTCGAGAAGCTGGCCAAAGGGCTTCTGGACAAAGGTCACTTCGACCCCCATGGCATCGGCGATGAGGTTGGCGAGATCGATGTCGAACCCGATGAGCTCACCGCTCTTGGAGACCAACGAGAACGGCGGCTGGGCGCCCGAGGTGCCGACACGAAGCTCGTCATTTTCGACAATGCGGGCAAGAACGCCGTCGGCAGCGAATGCGCCGGCGGCGAAGCCCAGAACCAGGCTGAGGACAAGAGCTGTTTTCACGATCGAACGAATCACGGTTCACTCCTTCTGTTACAAATCGGTGTTGATGAAAACCCAGGGACCCGGCTCCTGTAACCGGCAAACACGTATCCTGGATTCCCGAATGCGGGCGCATTGTATACCCAACCGCCTCAATTGCGAGAATGATATGGTCGGGCCCCGGAAAGAGCATCCATGAAAACCACGACCTCGAGCTTGATTATCGTCCTGTTTCTCACAACCACGGTGGCGGCCGCCACGGTCCCGGATGATGTCTCAGGGACCCGACCCAACGCCGGCAACGCCGCCACCGAGGTCTCTGTCGGTCTCTATCTCATCGATGTGTCGAGAGTGGATGGTGCGGACCAGAGTTTCACCGCCGATCTGTTCATCCTGCTGAGATGGCATGATCCACGGCTCGAGGGAGTCTTCGAGGCGACCGAACGGGTTCCCCTCGAAGCAATCTGGAACCCGCGGCTGCAAATTCTCAATCAACGAACCATCAGCACCACTTTCCCCGAGCAGGCCGAGATCGCCCCGGACGGGACCGTCATCACCCGCCAGCGCTACTTCGGGACCTTCTCCGCGCCCTTCGACCTCCACGATTTCCCACTCGACAAACAGCATTTCAGCATCCGACTGGTGGTGCCGGGTTTTACGCCCGACGAGGTGCGGCTCGCGGCTGTACCTGCTGATCTTGCCGGTGAAATGCGGAGCCGTGCATTCTCCGTCGCCGACTGGGACCTCGGAGCGATCGGCGCCGGTCCCGAGCCGTATCGGGTCACGGCCGCGGGCCGAGAGATCAGCGGCTACCTGCTCGCCTTTGACGGCCGTCGCCACATCGGGTTCTGGGCCGGCAAGGCCTTTATTTCGGTCCTCATCATCGTCGCCATGTCGTGGATTGTCTTCTGGATCGACCCGAAGTATGTCGCCCCACGTCTCAGCGTGACGGTGACATCGATGTTGACCCTCATCGCGTATCGGTTTCTTCTCGACGGAGCGCTGCCACGGCTTTCATACCTGACTCGGACGGACTACTTCCTCATCGGCGCGACGCTGTTGGTGTTCATCGCGGTGATTCAGGTCGCCGTCACGACTCAGGCTCAAGATCGGGATCACGGTAAAAAGGCGCAACGCATCAACACCCATTCAAGATGGCTCTTTCCCTGCGCGTTCGCGCTCTTGATGGTCTTGTCGTTCTGGACCATCTGAAGCGCCGTTCGATCAGCGAACCATGGGCACGGTTGTCGGATCGTTGGTCCGGTTGTCGACCACCGAGGCATAGGTCGAGACCCCGCTCCCGGCCACCACCTCAACCACGGCGTAGCCACTCGTGATGTCATTGCGACCGGCGATGCGATCGAAGGGCTCCTGGAGCTGGACGCGGTCTCCCGCAGCGATCGTCCTGCTCGGTGGTCGACAACAACAGCCCATCGGCATCGTGGAGGTGAACCCTGACCCTCGCCTGCTCCTCGGACGTGTTGAACAGACCGATGTTGGTGCGGAATTCTGGGTTCTGCTGCAACTGGGGCAGCCATACCCGGTCGTCTTCACCAACGGTGTCCCAATCGTAGAATCCGTCGAGATACTGACCGAAGGTCCCTTCAAGACTCTGGTTGTAGGTCCGTGAGCTCACGAGCACCGGCATCGTGGAGGAGATCTCGAGCGATCCGGATCCCTCGCCCCCGAGGCGGCCGACGACATCATCGAGCACCTGGTGTTCACCGGATGCCAGACTCACGCTCACAGCCAGATCCGGCCCGCTCGATGGGTGGAAGACCAGACTGGCCTCGGCCGAGACGGCCCCGAGATTGAGCAGACCGAGATCGGTCCGCCAGACGCTGCCTTCAACCCCTTCGCCACGCGCCGCGGCGGCGACGTGGACCAGGGTTGCGCCGGCGCCGTCCTTCATCGGGATTGTGGTGGGGTCGTTGGTTCCGGCATCCACCACCGAACCGTAGACCACGACCTCCTCACCATCGAGAACCGTGATCGCCGCATAGCCCGGATTGATGTCCGTCCGTCCCCCGATGGTCTCGAAGGGTCGGTTGAGCTGTTTGATCTGGCGGGGATCGACCGTTCGATTGGCCCGGCCGACCTCGGCCCCTGCACCGTCGTAGAGGACGATCTGAACTCGCGCCTCGCGTCGGCCGGCGTTGAGGATGCCGATATTGGATCGTGCGACATCGTCCTCTCGCAGGTGCATGAGGACGGCGACATCGCCGTTGATGAGGCCGCCGGGCCCGGTGACTCCACCCAGAAATTGACCGAAGGTCCCCTCAACCGAGGAGTTGTAGGTCCGCGATGCGACGGTCAGGGGCTCGAAGCTGAAGATCCGCAACGATCCCGAACCGCTGAGGCCGAGTTCAGAGACGATGTCATCCATGACCAGGTGCTCACCCGGATCGAGTTCGAGGTCGCGATCCACCGCGAGGCCCGGCATCTCCATCCGGACCTTGACCTGGTTGGTCAGGGACGATCGGTTGAGCAGACCGACATCGGAACGCCAGAGGCTGCCCCCGGTGCCGGCGCCGTTGGCCACAACCGGGATCCACGACTCGGCAAGCGCCGCACCGAGCGGTTCACCCAGGATCCCCACCGACTCGAAGAGATCGTGATCGGGGATCACCGTCGGGTCGGCGAGCTCGAAATCGGCCATGTTCTTGCGGGTGTTGATGAACGCGGCGAAGGCGATCCCGGGCGGCCCAGCGCGTCTGGGTCAGGGTCCCCGGGAATCGAGCCCGAATGGCTGTAAACCAGTTGGCCGCCCTCCTCGAACACTTCCCAACCGCGCCCGTAAGACTCGTTGGTGTCGGTATTGACCCGAACCATGTTCTGGATACTCTGCCGACTCAGCAGTGGGCTCGCGTCGAAATCATCAAACAGGGCGCTCAGGAACCGAACGTAGTCGGGCGCAGCGACGATCCAGCCGCCGTGGGCATCCATGTTCTCGATGTTCCAACGGTAAGGGTCTTCACCGTTGGCCCCGTAATAGCGAACCTCGCCCGGGACCCGCTCGTGGATCGCGGTGTGACCCCGCCGCGGCCGCCCGACCCCGATGGGCTGGAAGATGTTTTCGGCGACCCATTCGCTGTAGTCGCGACCCGTGATCTCCTCGATGATGAGCCCGAGCAGGCAGTAGCCGTAGTTGGAGTAGACATACCGGCTGCCCGGCTCGAACTGCATGGGCTGACCGGTCATGAAGGTCGCGATGTCGTCCTTGCTGATGGGCAGATCGACCCCGAGCGACGCGGCGATCATCGCGTCGTTGAACATCGGGTCGAAGGTCATGTCGCGATCCCAGCCACCGGTGTGGTAGAGCAGGTGGTCGACGGTGACCTCGTCGAGCCGCGGGTCGGCGGTGCGTCCCGGCGGCGGCTGCAGATCGAGAACATCAACCACCCGGGTGTCATAGCTCAGAAGACCGCGCTCGATGAGCTGGTGGATGGCGACACTGGTGATGGGCTTGGACGCGGATGCGATGCGGAAAAGCGAGTCCGGCTGAACGACCTCGGCATCGGCGGTGATCCCAGGTGTAGCCGCGGGAAAACACCAGCCGTCCCTGAACGGCGAGCGACAGCGCCGCCACCCGGAACGGCCCAGGTCTGCAAATAATCCCGGACACCGGCATCGACATGCTCCCACCCCGTAACCGGTTCACCGGTTTCGGTCCACACACGTTGTTGGGCGGTGGCCGGAAGCGGCGACCGCAACGATCACGATGATCATGGCGCCAAAAAATAGGTCGTCGAGACATGTTCCCTCCCGGGTCGTTGATGGAGTTACGTCGAGACGGCGCCGAGGTTGTCGCCTGCCTCCTACCCAACCAAGCGACACCCGGCGCCGATCCCCGCAATTCCATCAACACGCTCCGCGAGGACTCGCGTGGTTTCGAGCAAAGCGAGTACACGACGCGGATGTCATCCGCGTCGATCATGCGATGAGAACCTCTCCTCATCAGCAATCCTCGGCTCCCGACTGAAAGCAGGGGGCCGAGAATCGCTAGCTGATGTCCTGTTTGTACTTCTTGATCTCGTTGAGGAGCTTGTCCGCCTCGGCCTTGACCTCGGGATCCTCGGTCCTCTCGGCCAGTTTTTCGACCTGCCCTTCGACCCGCTCGACCGCAGCCAGCGCCGCCCCGGCTGCATCGCTGGTGTCCATCACCGCTGAGCCCAGCGCTGCGCCCGGCCTGGCGGTACTCACGCGCCGCCGCACGGAAGTCGCCCCGCAGACGGTTGAGCTCGCTCCCGTCGTCGCTCGAACCCCCGGCCGGCGTCAGACTCAGTTCACCGGTTGTGAAGTAGTTGAAGGCCAGCAGGCCGAGGACGATGACGACGACGATGAGCACGATCTTCTGCACGGGTGCCTCCTAAGGATCAGCGGCGTTCGGCGTGTTTCCATTGTGCCACGACCACGTGGCGCTATTCAGTGAGAGGTGCGTGCTAGCCTAGATTCCTGACTGTAACCATGGAACGACCACTCGGTATTTTCGAGACCGCTGAGACGCTCACCGACGCTGCCGCCCCATTCAACGTGGTCGGTGTCATCGAGCTCGACACCGGTATCAGCTCAGATGGGCTCAGCTCCGCCCTCGAGCGGGCGCAACGCAGACACCCACTGCTTCGCGCCCGGATCGTCGATCCGGGCGACGGGTGGCGCTACGATCTCGGTGGTGCGCCACCGATCCCGCTCGAGATCATCGAGCGACGGGACGCCTCACACTGGCGGGAGATCGCCGAAACCGAGCTCAACCGCGCCTTCGACATCCAGGCCGGCCCCCTCATGCGCTGCAGCCTCCTCGCCGGCGATCCGGGAACGACCGCGTCGGAGCTGATCGTCAGCATTCTTCACACCGTAATCGACGGCACATCGGCCATCAATCTGGTGAACGAGATCCTGGAGGATTGGAACGCCACCACCGCCGGCCTCAGCTTGAAGGAACCGGAAGTCCTCGACCTGCAGCCTCCGGTGGAGGCAATTCTTCCCCTCCGAATACCGCGGTCTCCGATCCAAACTGCGCATCGCAGGATTCATGGCCCGTCAACTGGCCGACGAAATCGGCTATCGCCGCCGTGCACGCGGAACCCGCAGCATGACCGTCCACAAGACCGGCAGGTGCCGGCTTCTCAGTCGTGACCTTGACGGTCATGATCTGGATGCACTCGTGCGCGCAACCCGGCGCCACCGGGTGACCCTCAACAGCGCCCTCAACGCAGCCATGCTCCTGGTCATTCAGAAGCAACTGTACGAGGGCGCCGCGGTCCCGCTACGCAACTTCAACTTCGCCATCCTCCGTCCCTACCTCCAACCACCGATGGACGACCACCACCTCGGCAGCTTTCATGTCATGCTGCGTTCGACACTGAACCTCGAGAGAGAACACGATTTCTGGCGCCTCGCCTCGACGATCAATTCGCAACTCGTCGCCAGCGCCGTCGGGGAGACAAGTACCTCTCACTACTTACCGTCGCCGATGTCATGCGCTTCATCCTCGGACAACGAAAGATGCGGATGGCGGCCGCGGCCCTGGCCTATACCGGCCCGGTAAAATTGCCCCGACAGATCGGCGCCATCCGGGTTCGTGGGGTTCGCGCCTTGGTGTCCAACCTGCCTCTCGGTCCCGAGTACACCGTCCACGCGCGGCTCTTCGACGGCCGATTGTGTTGGGACCATGTCTATCTCGATTGCGACATGAACGAGGCCATCGCCGGAGCCATCACCGACGAGATCCTCGAACTGCTCCGCACGATGGGGAGGGAACCCTCATGACGATCAGCGCCGATGATGTCGTAGAGCTGGTCCGGATTCAACTCGGCGTCGGCAGGATTCAAGCCGAAGACCGCTTCCAGGAGGACCTCGACGCCGAGTCGGCCGATCTGCTCAACATCGTCGCCGCCGCCGAGGATCGCTGGGGAATCACCATCGGTGAGGAGGAGTTGATCGAGCTGAAGACCGTAAACGACCTTCTTGAACTGGTGCGGCGACGAGCAGGCCCCTCTTGACCGAACCATCCTCCGCCGCCACCCTCCTCGACTGCCTGGAGGCCCGGGCACGCACATCCCCCGAGGTTGAGGCCACCCACTTTGAGGGACGGTCCCTGAGGTTCGGCCGGCTGTGGCACGAGATCAACGGGGTCGCTGCAGCCCTCGTGGAGCATCGATTGAAACCCGGGGGCCGGGTCGCCCTGGTCTATCCCAACGGCCCTGACTTCTTCGCCGCGTTCTACGGTGTTCAACTCGCCGGTGGGGTGGCGGTGCCGATCTTCCCCGACTCCGGGGTCGAGCGGGTCGTCGACATCGCCTCACACTGCGGCGCCACGGCAGTGTTGACGTCGGTCCTCCTTTCGAAGACGAGGCATCACGAGATTCTCAGTCTTGGCGCCGCCAAAGGACTCACCGTCCTGTCATCGACCGACTGTTCCGCCACCTCCACGAGCCCCGACTTCCCGGCGCCGGATCCCGACCGGTTGGCCTATCTCCAGTACACCTCGGGCTCGACCGGAAA
>CAVWAW010000022.1:0-90922 GCA_963753035.1 uncultured Acidobacteriota bacterium
TCTGTGGGTATCTGCTCTACTTCCTCGGTCGGTGAGATCGGAAAGTCACGACCCTTTGGTATGCTCGGTGAGGGTTTCAGGGTGGAGCTGTGACTGACGATAACGATTTTGGCAAGTGGCTGGTCACCCAGCGTCTTTTATCGAAGGACGACCTGCGACGGGCGGAGAACGCACAGCGGGGTCGGATGGGGAGACTCGACACCGAGATCATCGATCTCCAGCTGATGAGCGAGTCCGCCACCCTCGATGCCCTCGGGAAGTTCAAGAGAACCCGAACCGTGTCCGGATCCGAACTCGAGTACGCCAGTCCGTCCGCGGTCCGGCTGCTCACACCGAGGATCGCCAGCCGGCTCGGTGTGGTGCCGTTCAAGCTCGAGGGCAAGACCCTTTCGGTGGCCACCCTGAGCCCGGGCGATCTTCTGGTCGAAGACGAGATCGCGCAGCAGACCGGATGCATGGTGGCGACCTTCGTGACCATGGAAATCAGGTTTGTCGAAGCCCTCAACCGTCACTACCAGGCGCCCATTACAGCCCGCTATGCTGGACTCGTCAGACGGCTCTCGGGGGCGAGAGAGCCGGTGAAAGAAACGTCTCACCGCCCATCAATCGACGAAGTGAATGCCACCCCCCTCTCCAGCCCTGCTCCGGAAATTCCGCGCCGGGTGGCCGAGACAAAGCGCCCGACGGCGCCCAAACCGGCGGATTCGCTCGAACTCAGTGCCGAAGAGCGTGATCTCTTTCCGTCGTTGCGCGATGAGGAGGCCGAAGCGGCTGCCGACCCGGGCGGGATATCGGGCGAGGTGGCCCTCGTTCGCGAAGATCAGCCTCCGGCGTCGGTTCCGCCCACGGCGCCGGCCCCGCCCGCAAAGGCCGAGATCGGTTTGGAGGCACTGCTCGCAGCCGCCTCTCACGCCATGCAGAATGTCGAAATGCGGGACGACATCGCCGATGCCATGCTCGGGTTCTGCGCGCCGATCTTCCGGCGTCGAATGATGCTCGTCCAGCGCGGATCCACCATCCTGGGCTGGCGAGGCGAGGGTGCGGGAGTCGACCAGCAGGTGGTCCGTGCGATCAGCATCCCGACCGACGAGCCGTCGGTGTTCTCCGGCCTCCTCAAGGGAGTTGAGTTCTGGCTCGGACCGTTGCCGGCCATGCCTCACAATGCCGATCTCACCATGGCGCTCGGAGGGCCGTCTCCGAAAGACTGCTACCTCATGCCGGTCAAGGTCAGGGACCGGGTCGTGTGTTTTCTCTACGGCGACAACCAGGATGCCGGTGTTGGGGGCCTCCCCCTCGCCGAACTCAAACGCCTCGCTGGGAAAGCGGGTCTCGCCTTCCAGGTCTACCTCTTGAAGGGCAAAATCCGGGCGTCGTGAGCCACCTCGGCGGACTACCGACGTCACCGGTCCGCACGGCGTATCTGATCGATCTTGTGGCGACCGATTATGCCTACGGCACGGTGGCCGACCATTCCCAGGTGCCACCGTTCTCGAATCCGTTGTAGAAGAGCATCCCTTCGCCCTCATAACACCCGATGTCCACGGTGCCGTTGTCGATCCGCGGTCGGCCGTCGAGATCTACCGATCCGAGACCGCCCGGGGGGATGTTGGTCCCCGCATCTTCAGCGCTCGCATCTTCTCTGACGCCGAAGAAATGGCCTGTACCCCACTCCGACCCGGTAGCGACGGAGGAGGTGTTTTCCTCGATCCACGAATCTTCAATCAGGTAGCTCGCGGTGCCCGATGCTAAGACAATGAGACCTGCTCCGCGAGCGGACCCGGCGCCCGAAGGCACCGTGGCGGTGTTCGAGAAGACCCGACATCGGGAGACCTCAAGACGATCGCTGTCACCGAGCGTCGCCAGAACCCCGCCCCCAATGGTGTCGTCTGAGTAGCTGGCGTGGTTCTCCTTGATGATGAGGTTCGAGAGCTTGACGGTGGAGTCTCCGAGAGGTGCGATGTGGATTTCTCCGCCGTCGTGGGTGCTCCCATTCGTGATCGTGAATTCATCCAGAGTGACCGAGCCGCCGCCAGGGTGAACCCTCACGACCGAGTTGGCGGCGCCACCATCGCAACAGTAACAGCGGCCGTTGAGAAGCGCGCTCAAATCCTGATACCGATGACTCGAGAGATGAATCGTTCCATGGTTCTGGCCTCCTCTGGTACTGACAAGTCAAAAACCCGGTCAGTATTTGACACTGGAATCCGACGTACTGGCTGGTCGCCGCCGCATCAGACAGCGATGTCTTGACACGAGGTACGGCGCCATTCTTGTGATCATCCGCTTGTCAGTATGGATTTTGAGATGACTGAAGTTCAGCGCATGTTCATGCGTATCTTTTCATGAGTGCCACCAGGTATGATCGCATCCATGGGTACGCATGGTAGGTGGAATTCCTCGCGGCCGCAGCGGAGGACATTTCGCATTGGAGGTTCTTCGTGACGAATCGAAGTTGTGTGGTGATGGCGGCGGTATTGATGCTAGGTTTGCTCGTAACCATGACCGCCGAGGCGGCGACTCTGCTCGATCGGCCACCGACACAGGTCTTGGGAATTTACAGCGATGAGTCCTTTGACCAAACCCACGAGCCCTACGGATACTCCCAGGTGATAGCGGACGACTTTGAGGTCGCCACGGGCGGCGCCGGGTTCGCCCTTGAAGAGGTGGTGGTTTGGGGGGGCTTTGATTCGTTTTCGGGGAGCACCTTCCCTCTTTGGGATGATGTGGATGTCCTCGTCCACGCCGATGCCGACGGTCTCCCCGGCACGGTGCTGTGCACCGAGAGCGGAGTTTCGGCAAATCGCCAGGCCACCGGACTCACCGTCTTAGGGGGGGATGAGTACATGGTGACCCTCACTCTGAGATCACCCTGTGGGCTCTCCGACGGCAGCTACTGGATTGAGGTCTACTACAATACCGCCCTCGGTTACGACGATTGGTTCTGGGAATTGAGTGCACCCGACCCGGGCGGGGATTTCGCATTTGCTTTCCAGGCTCCGGGCGTTGCCTGGGGTCCGCAACATATAGGCGAGTACAGCAATACCGCCCTTCAACTCAACGGCAGTCTGGGCGCCGTCACCTGTGTGGACAGCGCCGCGGCTTTGCAGTCGGCGCTCACCGCTGCGGGCGCCGATGGCGAGGACGATGTCATTCAGGTGGTCCAGGGAACCTACCCGACGACCGGTTCGGCGTTCATCTACACCACCGCGGAGAGCTTCGACCTCCAGCTGTTGGGAGGATTCACGGCGGGCTGCACCGATCGGGTCGTCACACCGGCGAATACCATCCTCGACGGCGCCGGCGCAAACCCGGTGCTCGTGCTGGAACCGGGACCGTCCACCCAGGGCAACCTTCATGTCCAGGGATTCACCATCAGTAACGGCGTCGCAACCGGGACTGGTACGGCAGGTCTGGTGGCGGGCGGAGTTCCCGGTCATAGCGGTTCGATCACCATCGATCACAACGCGATTCTGAACAACCAGGCCGAGAACGGCGCCGCCGGAATCCTTGCCGGCTTTGGCGGAGTCCTGGCGGTGGTCAACAACCTCATCGCCGGCAACGTCTCCTCGGGTGGCCATGGCGCGGGCGTGCTGAGCTGTAGCGGAGAGACCCTGTGGATGACCAACAACACCGTGGCCGACAACAGCTGCACCGGCGGTTGCACCGGTGGCATGGAGGTTTCGGGCTCGGTGCCGCCGCACATCAACAACAATATCCTTTGGGGAAACCAGAACCTCGACTTGGCCTTCCAACACTCTTCCACCAGGCTCAACAACAACGACATCGGTGTCTTCATGGGTGATCCCGACCCAAGCAGCGCCGGCAATCTCAGCGTGGATCCCGACTTCTATGGAGGCGGCAACTACCGGCTCCAAATTTTTTCCCCGGTCAACAATCAGGGCACCGGTAACCCAGCTGGAGGGCTCCCTGCATATGACCTCGATTTCCGCGCACGGGCCAGGGACGGGCATGTCGACATGGGGGCCTACGAGACTCCGCCGATTTTCTCTTCTGGATTCGAAGATCCTCTATTGGGCGACTGGTCTTTGGTTGTGGGAGCAGGCTAGGAGCCTGTAGCGCATCATTGGAGAACTCCCCCTCCGCGGGTGTTTCGCTCGCCGCGCTCTGGTTGGTATAATGCTGAGACAGAAGCCTGCAGCTGCGGGTGCTTTCTGTCCATGAGTCTTTAACCACGCCGCAAAGGAAGTTGTGCATGAGATCGGCAATTCCGATGTCCATCCTTGTTTTGTGTGCGCTCGTCGCGGTGATGATCTGCCCGACCGCCGGGGGACGTGGTCACGACGGCGGCCGCGCCGGCGTTCCCGTGCAGGTGGCCGGCTACGTGGGCACCGCGTGGGGCGTCGCCCTCGGTGTCGAGACCGGCGGCCGAGTGCACGTGCTGTGGACCGGGAAGCGCCCGACGGACGTTGACTTCACCGCGTTTTATGCAAACTCCGCCGACGACGGAGCCACATGGAGTGCGCTCCAACTCCTCGACACCGGCAACGCATTCGATCCGCAGATCGTTGTGGATGATCCCCGTCAGATCGTCAATCTCGGTGTCGACATCAACTTCAACAACCGCCACAAGTACTTTCTGGCGGCCGACGGCGCGCCGCACCTCGTGCTCGGAGCGAGTCAGTATCTCGACATCGGGGTCTTTTACCAGCGCCTCGACCCGCCGCCGGGGCCGCCGCAGATCTTTGTCGACGGCTTCGAGAGCGGCGGCACCTCGGCGTGGGCCGCCGTGGCACCGTGAGAGCGTTGGTCGATCTGCAGAAGAGGGGGCCCGCCCATCAGGCTTCGATAAGGGCTTGATTTCAGGTTGACTCTCCCGATGCGGCGTCCTGCAGGATGGGGATCGCCATCTTGCACAGCAGGGTGAAGATCAGGAACCCGACGGCGAAGATCCCTGCTCCCACTCTGACCTCACTCAGCGTCGGAACATACTCGTAGAACTCACCCAGGGTGTCGGGCGTCATCCCTGGGATGACCAGCGCCATCCCTTTCTCGATATAGACCCCGGCGAAGATGAGGACGCAGCCGAGGTTGAGGGTGACGAGGTTTTTTCTGGTGGCTGGGATCAGGAACAGGAGAAAGGCGACGACGCTGCAGATGAGCGACGCCCAGGCGTACGGCACCAGTGCATCGTGGCCGTGGATACCGCTGTAGAGGTACTGGGTGTGGATGAGGTGGTGGGTGTTGGAGTAGTACTCGCGGAAAATCTCGGCGCCGAAGAGGAAGAGGTTGAGGAACATGGCGTAGGCCATGAGCTCGGCGATCTTCCAGATCGCCTCATCCTTGATCTTGATGCTGGTGGTGCGCTGGAGGATCTGGAAGAGGATGAGCAGGATGGCCGGCCCGGAGCAGAACGCCGATGCGAGGAAGCGCGGCGCGAGGATGGCCGAGTTCCAGAACGGGCGGGCGGCGGTGCCGGCGTAGACAAACGCGGTGACTGTGTGGATACCGACTGCCGCGGGGATTGAGAAAAGGAGCAGTGGGACGACGAAGCGACGGTTGTACGGACGCCGGTGAAAGCCGGTATAGAGCAGGTGCAGCACGATCAGGAGATTGAGCACGAGATAGCCGTTGAGGACCATGACGTCCCATCCCAGGAGTGAGCTGGGAAGGTTTGGAGTGCCGATGATGGGCATGAGCTGCCACACCCGGTCCGGACGACCGACATCGACAAAGACGAAGAGCATGGACATGACGATGGCGCTCACCGCGAGGAGTTCGCCGAAGATGGCGATTTCCTTGATCGGTTTCCAGTTGTAGATGTAGGCCGGGATGACCAGCATCACCGCCGCCGCGGCGACGCCGACGAGGAAGGTGAAGTTGCCGATGTAGAAGGCCCAGGAGACCTGGTCGCGCATGTTGGTTGTGATGAGTCCGTACTGAAACTGATTCCACCATGCGGTGAAGCCCCAGAGGCAGACGAGGCCGAGAAAGGCGATCCAGGCATAGAAGGTCGTGTTGCCCTTGAAGGCGATCCGGGCCGAACCGGTGATGAAGGAGGCGATGTCTTTGATCATGGTTGCTCTCCTTCCTCAGGTCGCAAAGAAGTAGTAGAAGCGAGGTTTGGTGTTGAGCTCTTCCTTGAGGACAAAGACCCGTTTCTCGCGCATGAGGTAGCGCATCTCCGAATCCTCATCGAGGAGGTTGCCGAACTTTCGCGCCCCGACCGGGCAGATCTCCACACAAGCTGGATAGCGGCCCTTTCTTGTTCTTTGGATGCAGAAGGAACATTTTTCGACCACGCCCTTGGGTCGCGGCAGGTTGCCGAAAACGTGGGTGTCGGGGTTGATCTCCTCTGCCGCAACGGTGGGCTCGGTCCAGTTGAAGTGGCGGGCGCCATAGGGGCAGGCCGACATGCAGCATCTGCAACCGAGGCACCAGTCGGGATCGATGACCACGATGCCGTCGGGTTCCTGCCAGGTGGCCTTGACCGGACAGACCTTGACGCAGGCAGGGTTGCGACACTGCTGACATGCCACGGGGAGATAGAAGCTCTCCGGTTCGGGAACTTCCTCCGGGTCGTAGTAGATGTCTGACTCGGCGAAATCGATGCCGTGGTCCTTGCCCATCTCGAGGACTCGGATCCAGTGGATCTGCGGGTCGCGGGACTGGTTGTTCTCGTGGACGCAGGCGTAGACGCAGCGGCGGCAGCCGACACAGCGGGAAAGATCGAGGCCGTAGGCGAACTCGACGCCGTCCAAGGCCCTGGTGTCTCGCACGGTGATGTCGTCCCGGCCGTACTTCTTCCGGCAGGTTTCCTCGAGTTCGGCGAGGATCTCCTCTCGACGTTCATCGGAGAGTTCGATAAAGCGGCGCTTCAGCAAGCGTTCCACCCAGCCCGAGCTCTTGCCGGTTGCGGCTGCCGAGATCCCGGCCATGGTGCTCAAACCCGCGCTGATCATGAGTGTTCGTCGGTCGATGGTCTTTTCACTCATGGGGGGTCTCCTCGACGTTTTCCTGTCCCGATCGGGCCAGGAATTGCGGTCTCACCGGAGGGGGCAGCGGTGCGATGGTGTGGAATGCGGGCGCGTGGGGGTCGTGGCAGTGGGCGCAGAGGAGGTAGCTCTTGCCGCCGTTCCAGTAGCCCTGCCGGCGGCCGTGGATGCCCTGCCGCCAGTCGCGGAAGATGGTGCCATGGCACTGTCCGCAGAGGAGATAGGACTCGTCGAAGCTGATGAGCCTTCCGTTGACGAGTCTCAGCACATCGCGGTCGTCGGAATTGTGGCAGTCGAGACACCAGCGATCGGACGGGCCGTGGACAAGCTCGATGTCATCGTGCATCTCCTCGAGCTCCCGGCGTTCCGGGTTGACCTCCATTTCAGAGTGGCACTCGGAGCACGGGAAAAAACCGCTCTCGGACCAGGGTGGAGAAGGGACGAGAAAATCGCCGTCGTCGGGTCCGGATGTCGCATCCTCGATTCCCGGTAACAACTCGATCTCGAAATCGACTCCGGTGACCTCGGTGGGTCCGAACGCGCGGCTCCCGCCCCCGCTCTCGGTCACGTGGCCGACCCCGCCGCGGACGATGGAGAAGAGGACGAGAAAGGAGACCGTGAGGAAGACGACCAGCAGCACCGCGAGTGAACTCGAGCCCGGGAGGAGCTTGTCGGAATCCGGGGGCAGCGGATCCGGATCGATCGGTTTCTCCATGATTTACTCCCTCGATTCGTCCGGTTTCTGCGGCATCAGACGGGTGCACCAAAACGATCTTCGTTTCGAGAATCCGCTTTACAACTATATTTCGTCCTTGACGGCGGTCAAGGATTTGCAAAAATGAGCGAATATTGTTGTTCCATCAAGAAGCCGTCTGATCGGAGGCGACGAGTGGCGATGAATGCAGCCGGAAGTGTTTCGGGTTTGTGCCTCATGGTTCGGCCGGAGCACCTCGACGATGTGGAGTCGAGCCTGGCAAACCTTGACTGGATCGAGGTCCACGCGCGCGATCGAGCAACCGGACGGTTGGTCGTCGTCCAGGAACATCAAACCATCAAAGAGCACCAGGAGGGCCTCCGCCGGCTGCAGGCCGTTCCGCATGTTCTGACCGCCGACCTGGTGGTCCACCACAGCTTGCCCTTCGATGAGGGCGCCGAGAATCGGAGAGCCGAATGAGCAACGATCTATCGCGTCGCGACTTCGTTAAAACCAGTGTCGCCGCCGCAACCGCCGCGGCGGTGGGCGTTCCCATGGCCGATGCCGGGCCGCTGCCGGATCTGGAAATGGGTCTGGCCTGGGAGAAGAGCGTCTGCCGGTTCTGCGGCGTCGGCTGTGGGGTCGTTGTCGGCACGCGTGACGATCAGGTCATCGCGGTCAAGGGTGATCCGGAGAACCCGGTCAATCGTGGGCTGCTCTGCGCCAAGGGCTATGCCAACGCCTACATCATGTACGGCGCCGATCGACTCCACCAGCCGCTGCTGCGGATGAAGGACGGTCGCTTCGACAAGGCCGGGGAGTTCACCCCGGTGTCGTGGGAGCGCGCCTTCGACGAGATGGAGCATCAGTTCAAGCGGGTCCACGGCGAGCTCGGTCCCACCGGGGTCGGGATCATGGGTTCCGGTCAGTACACCATCCCCGAGGGCTACGCCGCGGTGAAGCTCATGAAGGCCGGCTGGAGATCGAACAACATCGACCCCAACGCCCGCCACTGTATGGCCTCGGCGGTCGCCGCCTTCATCCAGGTCTTCGGGATCGACGAGCCCGCCGGGTGCTATGACGATATCGAACTCACCGATACCGTCGTCACCTGGGGCGCCAACATGGCCGAGATGCACCCCATGCTCTGGTCGCGCGTGGTGGAGCGCCGGCTCGCGCCACAAGAAGGCGAAGATCGTCAATCTGACCACCTTCAGAAACCGGACCTCCGACGCCGCCGACACCGAAATCATTTTCAAGCCCAAGACCGATCTCGCGATCTGGAACTACATCGCCCGAGAGATCGTCACCCGCGGTGCCGTGGACACCGAATTCGTCGACAATCACTGCGTCTTCGCCACCGGTCCCACCGACATCGGCTATGGGATGCGCGGCACCGACGACTTCGCCTACGCCGCCGAAAAGGACACCCAGGCGCGGGAACGGGTGGTCGTGCTCACCCGCGACGAGGCCATCGCCCAGGGGCTCGATCCCGATCAGACCCATACCGTGGATCAGAAATCGACCGGGGGCGCCGGCGCCCACTGGCTCATCACTTTCGACGAGTTCAAAGCCGCTCTCGAGCCCTACACCCTCGATTTTGTCGCCGAACTCGCCAAGGGCGATCCCGACGAGGATCTCGAGAGCTTCAAGGCCAAGCTCGTTCAGCTGGCCGACTACTACGCCGATCCGGATCGCAAGATGGTGTCGTTCTGGACCATGGGGTTCAACCAACACACCCGCGGCTCCTGGGTCAACGAACAGGCCTACATGACCCACCTGCTCGTGGGTAAACAGGCCAAGCCCGGCAACGGCGCGTTCTCGCTCACCGGTCAGCCATCGGCCTGCGGTACGGCGCGCGAGGTCGGGACCTTCGCCCACCGCCTGCCCGCCGACATGGTGGTGGCCAGCCCGGCCCACCGCAAGCTCTCGGAGGAGCTGTGGAAGCTGCCGAACCAGACCCTCAATCCCAAGGTCGGCAGCCACATCACCAAGATGATGCGCGATCTAGAGGACGGCAGCATGAAGTGGCTGTGGGTCCAGGTCACCAACCCCTTCCAGTCCACCGCCAACGCCAACCACTGGCTCACGGCCGCCCGCGAGAAGGACTGTTTCATCGTCGTCTCGGACATCTACCCGACGTATTCGTGCAAGGTTGCCGACCTCATTCTGCCGTGCGCGGCCCACTACGAGAAGTGGGGTCTCTACGGCAACAGCGAGCGCCGGACCCAAGCCTGGCGGCAGGTGGTCAACCCGCCCGGCGAGGCCCGCAGCGATGTCTGGCAGATTCTCGAGTTCTCCAAACGCTTCACCCTGGCCGAGGTCTGGGGCAGGCAGCCGGTGGCGGGTGTCGCGGTCGATGGCGCCGAAGCGGGGTTCCTCCCCGATGTGCTCGCCGATGCGGAGAAGTTGGGCTACCGGCCGGATCAGACCCTCTACGAGGTGCTTTTCGAAACCGAGGCCGCCAAGGCTCACGCCTGGCCCGACCCCGTGGGCGCCGATCACGCGCAACTGCACCGTCGAAGCGGCCGGGATCGACTGGTTCCCCGAGAAGGCGCTCTTCGAGGACTACCGCCGCTTCGGGGTCGATCACGCCCACGATCTCGCCCACTTCGATGTCTACTACCGCGACGATGTCCGCGGTCTGCGTTGGCCGGTCATCGATGGCAAGGAGACCCGTTGGCGCTTCAACGGTGAGTACGACCCCTATGTCGCCGACGGGCGCCGACTTCGAATTCTACGGCCCGGCTCTCAAGGCGATCCCCGAGGGGACGCTTTCGGGCCCGTCCGGAGGCGACAAGGTCTCGGTGGCCGGCAAGGCGAAGATCTTCTTCCGCCCCTACGCCGCGCCTGCCGAGAGCCCGGACGCCGACTGGGATCTCTGGCTCTGCACCGGCCGGGTTCTCGAACACTGGCATTCGGGCTCCATGACCCGGCGGGTCCCCGAACTCGACTCGGCGGCGCCCCGGGCGCAGGTCTTCATGAACCCGGCCGATGCCGCGGCCCGCGGGCTGAGCGCGAAACGACGTGGCGGTCATCGAGTCGCGGCGCGGCGAGGTCCGGGCGGTGGTCGAGACCGCCGGCCGCAACACCATGCCCAGGGGAACGGTCTACGTTCCTTGGTTCGACGAAGGCGTGCCGATCAACAAGGTGACCCTCGACGCCACCTGCCCGATCTCCAAGGAAACCGATTTCAAGAAGTGCGCCGTCCGGGTGCGGAAAGCTTGAGGGAGGCAGCCATGAAATACACAGCAATCCTGTTGTCCCTCGCGCTGGTCGTGAGCTGCTCATCCAGTGGGCCGGAAGAGGCTGCGACGCCGCCCGCGCAGGCAGCGCCCGGAGAAGGTCACCACGATTCCCGATTCCGAGATCGGCCTCGCCGCCGGCACCGCCTTCGAGCAGCCGCCCCAGGCGCCGATCAAATTCAAGTCCGTGGATCCCGGTGACAGCGAGATCCAGGCGCGACCCAACGCCGAGTTCCCGCCGGTGATCCCGCACTCGGTGCAGGACATGGGACCCATCACGCTGAGCGAGAACCCCTGCCTCGACTGCCACAACGCCGATGTCGCCGAGGACATGGGCGCGGTCGCGGTTCCGGCGAGCCACCGGATGGATCTCCGCAACTCACCCGGCGAGTACGGCGATGCGGTCACCGGCGCTCGGCTCGTCTGCACCTCGTGCCACGTGGAGATGACGGATTAGCGGCGGCGCCATCGCAGAGTTGAACCGCAAGGGCGCAAGGGCATCGCACCATCGCAGGGTTGCATCGCAAAGGGCGCCAAGACATCGCAATTGAAAGCGGGTCAAGTGTTTGGTCGGGGTCGGCTGACTTCGTCGTGGCGATTTCTCGACCGGGACGTACCTGAAGAGCAGGCAGACCTCCAGTTAGGAATGATTCTTAATTCCATGTAATAAAAGGACTTGACATGAGCTGGCATGGTTTCTAGAATACTAACTGAGTACTCAGTCAGTATTCATGAAGGGCAAAGTCATCGTGTCGAAACGAACCGCCATCCTCAACGCCGCAACCTGGTCGTTCGCGACCAAGGGCTTCAGAGAAACCTCGACCACGGATCTCGCCCAGATGACCGGCGTGGCGGAAGGTACGGTCTTCTACCATTTCGAGAGTAAGGAAAAGCTCTTCCTTGCCGTTTTGGAGCACGCGCGGCACGAGTTTGAAAGAGATTTTGTCGAATACCTCGAGCGTGCGGACGTGAACTCGGGGCTTACGATGGTCGACGAGGCGGCTCGTTTCTATCTCGAGCTCGCAGCCGAGAAGGAGGAGCTGTTTCTTTTGCTCCACCGATCCGATGCCTTCGAACTGGCGAGGGTCAACGACCATTGCCGCAAACAGCTCGAGGCCATCTTCGACTGCTTTGTCGGCGTCTTCGAACGGGCAATCATCAAGGGACAGGCGGATGGCTCCATCGAGGCCTTCCCTGCCCGCAACAAGGCGCTGCTGATCTTCACGATGGTCGACGGCCTCGTTCGCCTGAGGGACTCCAGCCTGTATGACCCGGGTGCGATCTTTCCGGATGTTCTTGAGGCCTGCCGAAAACTGGTTGCGCGCCGGCTTCCCGTGGAGTAGCCGATGAACCTGATGACTCGCATCCTCCCATTCACGGGCTGGTTTCGGGACTACGGATGGGGCCCGTTCAAGATCGACCTTGTCGCCGGTCTGACGGTCGCCCTGGTGTTGATTCCGCAGAGTATGGCCTATGCCCAGCTTGCCGGGCTGCCGGCGCATTTTGGGCTCTACGCCTCGTTCCTGCCGCCCATGATCGCGGCCCTCTTCGGTTCGAGCCGGCAGCTGGCAACCGGTCCGGTGGCGGTCGTGTCATTGATGACCTCGGCCAGCCTCGAACCGCTCGCCGCGTCGGGCTCCCAGGGTTTCATCGAGTATGCGATCCTTCTGGCGCTCATGGTCGGGGTGTTCCAGCTTGCACTTGGCGCGCTCCGGCTGGGTGTCGTGGTCAATTTTCTTTCGCACCCCGTCGTCAACGGTTTCACCAACGCCGCTGCGCTCATCATCGCCACCTCGCAGCTCAGCAAGATCTTCGGCGTTTCGGTGGAGAGCGGGGAGCACCACTACGAGACGGTGATGAGGGTGGTGTCGAGCGCGATGGAATGGACGCATCTGCCGACGCTCGGGATGGCGGTGTTGGCCTTTGCGGTCATGTTGGTCATGCGCAGTCTCAACCCGCGCCTGCCCAACGTTCTCATCGCAGTCGTGATCACGACGGTCCTTTCTGTGGCGATCGATTTCGAACACGACGAGACCGTGGCGAGCCGAAATGTCGTCTCGTCGGGCTTCGCAGAGCTCGTCGATGAATTCAACACCGCGATCACCGCCCGCATCAAGATCGACGATGTCCGTTCCCAGGGCACCGAGATCACCACCTCGATCACCGAAGGTTCGGGCGAGTTCTGCCAGAGATGTCATTCGAATCGACCGATTCAGCGGTTCACCCTGGGCGCCGCCATCGACGACGCCGGCGCCACCTCTGAACATCTCTTGGCGCTCCACCAACTCGCCGGTCTCCTTGACGCCCACGCGTTCGAGATCAAAGAACAGGTGGCTGAAGCGCGCACGGAGCTGCGCGCGCTGGTGTTCGCCCGAGTTCCCGACTCTGATCCCCGAGCCGGGTTTTATGAAGAGAGCATGGTTCCCGAGGGAGCGCCGATCGACAATCGGCGATGGCGTCTCAAGGTCGGCAACAGACCGCTCGATCTCGACAAACTGCTGATGATGGGGGGGGGGGCGGTGGTCGGTGCCATCCCGAGCGGACTGCCGACTCCGAGCCTGCCGCACATCGATATGAGGGTCATCCCGCGGCTGATCGTCCCGGCGGTCATTATCTCCCTTCTCGGCTTCATGGAGGCGATTTCCATCGCCAAGGCCATGGCCGCCAAAACCGGTCAACGCATCGACCCCAATCAGGAACTCATTGGTCAGGGAATCGCCAACATCTGCGGCTCGTTCGGCCGGAGCTACCCGACATCCGGAAGCTTCTCCCGCAGCGCGGTCAACCTCCAGGCCGGTGCCCTCACCGGGATGTCGAGCGTCATTACCAGCCTCACCGTCGTCATCGTGCTGCTCTTCTTCACCCCGCTGCTCTACCACCTTCCACAGGCGGTTCTCGCAGCGGTGATCATGATGGCCGTGATCGGTCTGGTCAACCTCAGCGGGTTTGTCCATGCCTGGCACGCTCAGCGGTACGACGGGGCGATCTCGATCGTCACGTTTCTCAGTACGCTGGCCTTTGCTCCCCATCTCGACCGAGGCATCATGGTAGGTGTGATTCTGTCGTTGGGAGTCTTTCTGTACAAGAGCATGCGGCCGACCGTGATGAGTCTTTCCCGTCACGGCGACGACAGCCTGCGCTCGGCCTTGATTCACGGGTTGGAGGAGTGCATCTACATCGATCTGGTCCGATTCGACGGACCGTTGTTCTTCGCCAACGCCACCTACCTCGAAGATCAGATCAACGAGAGGCTTCGGGCCAAGGTCGATCTGCGGCACCTCATTATCGTCAGTAACGCCATCAGCGACATCGACGCCTCCGGCGAAGAAGCGCTGTCGCTGCTCGTCGATCGGGTTCGCAGCTCCGGGGTGGAGATTTCGTTCAGCGGCGTCAACGAGTCGGTGATGCAGGTGCTCGAGCGGACACATCTCATCGAGAGAATCGGCCGTGATCGGATTTTCGCGACGATGGAGCACGCGGTTCGAAGAGTCCATGCCGATGCGCATATCAACGGGCGTGAACCGTCGTGCCCCCTGTCGAGCGTCCTCCTCCCCGGCTGGAGCTCGATCCGAATAGGAGAAGCGTGATGTCCATCATCTCGGTCGTCAGTGCGACGTACTGCCACGCGGACGATGTCATTCAGGGAGTTTTGAAGCAGACAGGGCTGCGATTGGTCACTGACCTGGACCTGGTCGCCCGAGCCGCCGAGAACTCAGACATCTCCGAAGCCGCAATCACCAAGGCGTTCTCGGCGAAACGATCGGTTTTCAACAGCTTCACCCGCGAACGGGAGCGGACGATCGCGTGTCTCAGGGTCGCGGTGGCCGAGGTCGTGGCCCGGGACGATCTTGTCCTGACCGGGCTCTGCGCCCACTTGGTGCCGAGCAGCATCAGCCACGTTCTGCGGGTCTGCCTCGTCGCCGACATGACGTCGCGGATCAAGTCTGCACAAATCACCGATCAGATTGGCGAAAAAGCGGCCGCGCGTGAGATCCGTCGCCAGGATGAAGATCTCGCGGCCTGGGTCCAGGACCACCGCGGGAACGTCGATCCATGGGACGCTTCCTTGTACGATATCGTCCTTCCAACCGACAAAACACCGCTCGGCGGTGCGATCAGTCTCATCGTCGAGAGTTTGGCCATTGAGACCGTGCAGCCCACCGCCGAGTCGCCGCAGGCGGTCGAGGACTTCATGGTCGGTGCCAGAGTCGAAAAAGCGCTGGCCGCGGCCGGTCACCACGCCGAGGTCGCGAGCGTGAACGGGCACGTGACCTTGACCATCAACAAGCATGTTTTGATGCTCGGACGGCTCGAAGACGAGCTCAAGGAGATTGCCGGCCCGGTGGAAGGCGTTCGCTCGGTGGAAACCGGAGTTGGCAAGGAGTTCTATCGAACCGACATCTACCGGAGGATCGACTTCGAAACGCCATCCAGAGTGCTTCTGGTGGACGACGAGCGGGAATTCGTACAGACGCTGTCCGAGCGCCTGGAGATGCGCGATGTCGGATCAGCGGTTGCCTTCGACGGTGAATCGGCGCTGCAAATGATCAAGGACGACGAGCCCGACGTCATGATTCTCGATCTGAAAATGCCGGGGATCGACGGCATCGAGGTTCTCCGCCGGGTCAAGGCGGCGAACCCGCACGTCGAAGTGATCATTCTCACCGGACACGGGTCCGAGGAGGACTGCAAGACCTGCATGGCGCTCGGCGCCTTTGCCTACCTCCAGAAACCGGTGGACATCGACGCCCTCAGTGAGACCCTGAAAAGGGCCAATGAAAAGGCCCACGGCCGAGCCAGTGGAGAGGATCAATCGGGATGAAGGAGCCACCCATCAGCAAATCGCGACCCGGCGGCCGGAGTCGCTTTGAAGGCCGGTCGCGGCCCAATCTGCCGGTGGATTCGCGGCGGTACTCACTCAACCTGCGTCGGATGTGGCAACTGACGGTGCTGTTGATGATCATCGTCTCGGTCGGTCCGCTTACCGTAATGACCGCCATTGACTACCGGGTGACCAAGAAGTCCGCCGAGTCCGAGATCCTCCTCCACACGTCACGCGTCGTCTCGAACACCAAGTTGGCCGTCGAGTTCTCGCTGGTGGAACGGATGGCCGCGCTCGATTTCATCGTCGAAGACAACAGCTCCACCGAGCTGCACGACTGCCCCCGGGTCGGAGACATCCTCGAAAACCTCCAGAGGAGCTTCACCGGGTTCGTCGACCTCGGCGTCATCGACTCATCGGGTCGACAGTTTTGTTATGTTGGGCCCTATGATCTCGCCGGGGTCAATTACATCGACCAGGCGTGGTTCGAGGACGTCCAGCAGGTGGCGACACACGTCAGCGACGTCTTCCCCGGCTTCCGCCACGTCCCGCACATGGTCATCGCCGTTCGCCACGACCTGCCCGAGGGCGACTTTTACGTTCTGCGGACGTCGTTCGAAACTTCGCTGCTCAACAAGCTCCTGACCAACCTCGAGATCAGTGGCGACGGCGACGCGTTCATCATCAATGGTGAAGGCACCCTTCAGACTTCGTCGCGAAGCCACGGCGATGTGCTCGAGTCTCTCGACCTTGAGGTACCCGAGTACTCGGCTGCGACCCGGGTGTACGAGACCCTCGGACCGGATGGAGTGCCGCTGATCGTCGGATACTCCTACATCCCAAAGACTCCGTTCATCCTCATGATCGTCAAACAGAAGGCCGCCCTGATGAAACCGTGGAGCGCGACACGTCGCCAGCTCATCGGGCTGTTGGCGGCGAGCATTTCGATCATCGTGCTTGTGGTTCTTGGTGTAACGAGCTACCTGGTCAACAAGATCCGCTGGGCGGACAAGCAGCGTGTCGCCGCGCTGCACCAGACGGAGTACACGAACAAGATGGCGTCTCTCGGACGGCTCGGCGCCGGTGTTGCCCACGAGATCAACAACCCGCTCGCGATCATCAAGGAAAAGGCGGGCCTCATCAAAGACCTCTTTGAATTCAGCGATCGGTACGTCGGCGACGCGAAGCTCATGGGAATCGTCGACTCGATCCTCGTTTCGGTCGACCGATGCTCCGCGATCACCAGGCGGCTGCTCAACTTCGCGCGGGACAGGGACACCGAGCCGGTCTCGGTGGATCTCGGCGAGACCATTACCGAGGTTCTGGGTTTCATGGGCAAGGAAGCAGAGTACCGGTCGATCAATGTCACCGTCATCATCGACGAAGACACTCCGGAGATTTCGACAAACCCGGGTCGATTGCAACAGATCCTGCTCAACGTCATCAACAATGCATTTGCCGCGGTCGACAACGGGGGCCACATCGACCTGGCGGTTGGCCGCAAGGGCCCGGACGAGGTCATGATCAGGGTGACCGACGATGGTTGCGGGATGTCTGAGGATCAACTCGCGCGGGTTTTCGAGCCGTTCTTTACCACCAAGAGCGGCAGTGGCGGAGTCGGGCTCGGTTTGTCGATCACCTACTCGTTGGTCGCCGAACTTGGGGGCTCAGTGTCGGTGGAGAGCGAACTCTGGGTGGGGACGAGCTTTCTCATCAGGCTCCCGATTGAGGGTGTCAGAAATGTGAGCGTCGCACGATGAAGGTACTCCTCGTCGATGACGAAGAAGAGCTGGTTGAGACCCTTGCCGAACGTCTCTCATTCAGAGGCTTTGAGGCGAAGTGGTCGACTGGGGGTCAGGATGCGGTGGATCTGACCGAACATGAGTCGTTCGATGTCGTCGTTTTGGATGTCAAGATGCCGCACCTCGACGGCATCCAACTCAAAAAGATGCTGGAACGGATCAGGCCCGAGATGAAGTTCGTTTTTCTCACCGGTCACGGGTCTGATGAGGACTTCAGGATCGGTTCGGCCGAGGCCGACCACTACCTCGCCAAACCCCTCGATATCGAGACTCTCGTGGCGACGCTGAAAGACGTTGTTGAGTCATGACGACCGTCGATTCCGACAGTTGGAAGTCCGTCTCCGAGGAGAGTCTCCGCTTTTTCGGCGAGATGTCGGCTTCGGTGAGCCACGAGATCCGCAACAAGCTCGCGGTCATCAACGAGAAGGCGGGCCTCATTCGGGACATCGCTCTGGCCATGAAGTCCGGACGATCGATCGATCCCGACCGTCTCGAGGTCCAGGCGGGAAAGATCATCGACCAGATCCGCCAGGCTAATCAGATCGTCGGCGCCTTGAATCGTCTGGCTCACAGCGTCGACGCGACCGGAATCAGGATCGATCTGGCGGACCTCATCGCCTTGGTCGTCGAGTTGTACGGGCGAAAGGCCGCCCAGGCCGAGATCACCATCAGCGCCGCGGTGCCCGCCGATTCGGTGTCGCTGATCACCAGGCCGTTTCTGCTCCAGGATCTGATCGGAGTCTGCATTGACGCTGCATTGCCGCGGGTCGATGACTCGCGAATCCTGACGATCACCGCCGAATCCCTTGCCGACGGCGCCAAGATTTGCTTTCTACACCTCGCTGGTATCGAGGACTCCGATACCGATCTAGGCGGAGAAGGAGGGGGTTCCAGGTCTATGTTGACAATGCTTGGTGGGCGCCTGTTGATGGATCGCCAACGTGGCGAACTGATACTCGAGATCCAGAATGATGAAGAATGCGACTGTGGGAGTCAGCCATGAACGAAAAGGTGCTTCTTGTAGACGACGAGGAAGAGTTCATCGAAACCCTGGCCGAGCGGATGCGCGCCCGCGGGATGGAGGTCTCCACCACCAACTCGGGGAAAAATGCGCTGCAATTGGTGGAAGATGAGAGTTACGACGTGGTGGTTCTGGACCTCAAGATGCCCGGTATCGACGGTCTCGAGGCGTTGAAGCGGATCAAGCACCGCAGTCCGGATATTCAAGTCGTCCTCCTGACCGGATATGCCACGGTCGAGAAGGGCGTTGAGGCGATGAAGCAGGGCGCGTTCGAGTTCCTTGAAAAACCGGTCGATATCGGCTCGCTCACCGACGCCATCCACAAGGCCAAGGCGACCAAGATGGTGTTGGTGGAGAAGGAGACCGAAGAGAGGATCAGGGAAATCCTGCATCACAAGGGCTGGTAGTGGTCAACCAGACGGGGTTGCGTGGCTCAGCTCCCGGAGGTACACGAGGAGCATGGTTTATCGAGAAGTCCCCGCGTGCATGTCAGGAAGTTGGGCGTCGATCGGGGGCAATTGCGTCCGGTGGTTCGGTCACGAGTGAGCGACCCCACCCATTCGGGGGAGACCAATCGAAATCTCGCGCATGGCGGATAAACGAGATTTGTCGGCGTGGTATCGCCAGTGAGCCGCCTTGCCTCCTTCGGCCGCCCGATGCATGTCGATGGAACGAATCTGTAATTCGAATGTAAAGTCGTCACTGTCGCGGACGCTGGTGTGAAGACTCTGGTAGCCGCTGGGTTTTGGGTTGGCGATGTAGTCCTTGAATCGAAAAGGCTCCGGCTCGAAGAGTCGATGGACAGTTTCGAGGGCCAGATAGCAGTCGTCTATTCCGGGGACGATGATGCGAAAAGCCAGCAGATCGTGCACCTCCTCGATGGCGAGGTGTTTCTCCTGCATCTTTCGCCAAGTTCCGGCTGCGTCGCAACTACCTGCTGGTCATCAGCTTCATGTCGGCAGTCTGGGTGGCCAAACTCTTCATTCACCCGACTCGCGCAACCAACCCGGTCGAGATATTTTGCGCGACTTCACGTGGGTGACTTCATCCCGTCATGGTTGGTGGCGGCAACTGCAATCATATTTCTTGTGACTGCGGCTGTGCTCGGCCTCACGTGCCCGTCCGCAGAGAAACTTGAAGACTGGAGCATCCACTATCACCGGCGGCGTGTTCCAAACGAAGAGAGTGAGTGACTGATTTCGAGGTGTCCTCAAAGGCGTCGCTCCACCGAAGGGATTGCCCCGCAGATTACGCAGTCTGTGTGATCTGAGGGCCGCAGCGATCGTGCGACGTTCCTATCCAGAATCCAGCATCTACCTTGCGCGAGCCATCTACCCGCCGAGCACCCGCCCCAACCGCCGGCAGCCCTCATCGATGGCTTCCTCGTCGGCGAAGGTGAAACAGAGCCGCGCGAAACGGTCACCCGTGTGGACCTCGCCGACCTGTTCATCGTCGCCGGGGTAGAAGGCGGCACCCGGAACAAAAGCGACTTTCTCGGCCACCGCGCGGTCAAAGAGTTCGCGGCTCGATCCGGTTGCGAGCTCGAGCCAGAAGAAGAAACCACCCTCGGGTTCGGCCCAGGTCGCCGATCCCGGCGCGAGGTGGGTCTTCAAAGCGAGCTGCATCTGTTGGCACTTGTGGGAGTAGACCTCGAGGATGCGGCCCATGTGGTTCTCGAGATGGCCGCGACGGCAGTACTCGGCGACCAAAGCCTGGGTCACGGTGGAGGTGCAGAGATCTTCGCCCTGCCGCATGAGCACCATCGCTCTGGTCAATTCGGGTGCAGCGACACTCCAGGCGACGCGGACCCCCGGCGCGAGGACCTTGGAGAATGACGAGGCGTAGATCACCTGGGGCTCGGCACCGGCGATGCGTTTGAGATTGGGCAGGGCCTCGCCGGAGTAGCGGAGCTTGCCGTAGGGATCGTCTTCAAAGACCGGGATCTCGAGTTCGGCGGCGAGCGCCACAAGTCGATGCCGCCGCTCGAGGCTCATGCAGGCGCCGGATGGGTTGGAGAAATCGGGCACCGTGTAGATAAGCTTGGGCCGGCGGCCGGTCTCGGCCTCGGTTCGGGTGACGATCTCGGGCAGCAGCTCCACCTGCATACCGTCGACGTCGCAAGGAACGGTGGCGAACCGCGCTCCGGCATTGCGCAGCGAGTGGATCGTGCCCGGATAGGTCGGAGCCTCGACGATGACAACGTCGCCGGGATCGAGGAGGACCCGCGCGATGAGATTGGCGCCTTGTTGAGAGCCGGAGGTGATGAGCATTTCGTCCGGCTGAACCTCGCAGCCGAGGCGGTCGGCCATCATTGCGAGGAGCATTTCGCGCAACGGTGGGTAGCCCTCGGATGCCCCGTACTGGAGAACCTCGCGACCGTCGCGCGAGAGCACATCGGCGCAGTCGGCGAACGGGCCGACGGGAAAGGCCGATGGGTCGGGCAGTCCGCCGGCGAACGAGATCATCCCCGGTTGCCGGATCATCTTGAAGAGCTCGCGGATCGGCGACGGCTGCATCCTGCCCGCGAGCTCTGAAAACCGAAAGAGTGAGGACATTCGGACCTCCACGTGGAATTGTACAGGCAGACGCGTTGGGCGGCGGTGCCTGGCTCTCTTTTCGTCCGACGAAAAGGTGCCTGGCATCCGCACGGGTAAAAACATGGATAATAGGGATTCACGACGAGTGGCCGGGTCGTGCCGTCGGGCACGGGTACGGGCACGGAAACGGGCACAGGAGAAATGGCGACCTGGGCGATCGGAGATATCCACGGCTGTTGGCTGACCCTGCAGCGGCTGCTCGAGAAGATCGAGTGGAACGCAGCAGCGGACGAGCTGTGGTTGGTGGGTGATCTCGTCAACCGGGGCCCGTCCTCGCTCGAGGTGCTTCGTTGGGCGGTCGATCACGATGACCATGTCACGGCGGTTCTCGGCAACCATGATCTCTACCTGCTCGCTCGGGACTGTGGTGTCGCCACCGGCAAGGAATCCGATACCCTCGATCGAAGTGCTCGAGGCGCCCGATTGTGAGAATCTGCTCGAGTGGTTGCGAAATCGACCACTGATGCACCAGTTCGGGCGGTTCGTTCTGGTCCACGCCGGGCTCGCCCCCGAGTGGAACATCGAGCTGGCGCACGGGTACGTCGATGCCATCCGTGTCGATTGCAGGAGGGACGAGACCCATTCCCTGCTCAGCGCGATCCACGTCAACCGAAAGAACCCCTGGCACGTCGACCTGTCGCGCGAAGATCAAATGGCCGCGGCTGCGGTGGCCATGACTCGGATCCGGATGGTGGGTCCGGATGGCCGCGCCGACCTCGATTTCACCGGCCCTCCGGGGTTGGCGCCCGATGGCTGTCGACCCTGGTTCGCCTCCTCGGCGGTCCTGCGCCAGGGGTACAACGTCATCTTCGGACACTGGGCCATGCTCGGTTTGTATCGCAGTCGTGGGGTGATCTGCCTCGATTCCGGTTGTGTCTATGGTGGTCGCCTGACCGCGCTCCGCCTCGATGACGGTCGGGTGGTGCAGCAGGATGTTCTCGACGAGGTCGATGCCCGAGGCTGAAAGGACGGATCCATGCCCGAACTCCTGATCATGCGTCACGCCAAGTCCGACTGGGGGGTTGGGCTTGCCAGTGATCGGGAACGACCGTTGGCGGCCCGTGGGACCAAGGCCGCGAAACGCATGGGCAGGTTTCTCACCAAGGTTGGCGCCGCGCCTGATCTCATCTTGAGCTCACCGGCCGTGCGGGCCAGAACCACCGCCGAACTCGCCAACAAGGCGGGGAAGTGGGCCGCACCCATGGAGATCGTGCCGTCGTTCTATGGTGGCGGCTGGGCCGATGTGGTGGATGCCGTCTTGGCCGCGGGCGATTCGGCCGAACGAATCCTCGTCACCGGCCACGAACCCACCTGGTCCGATCTCGTCTCGGTGCTCACCGGTGGAAGTCTTGTCGCCATGCCGACGGCCGCCATCGCCTGCGTTGCCGTCATCGGCTCGAGCTGGGTCAGGCTCGGCCCCAGCTGCGCCGAACTCCAGTGGCACGTCACACCGGGATTGATCGAGGCGCTGCTCTAGTGTGGCCTTCCCCTTGTGGCGCGGGCGTCCCGCCCGCGTCGATGACGTCGAAGTCGGCAATGACCCCCAACAGGATATGGCAAGATTGAGCCCGTGACAGATCCAAAATCAAAAACCGACGACGCACCTCGCGACACGCCCATCGGGCTCGATATCGAGTTTCCGGTCCGGGTGGCGTGCGTCGATATGGGATCCAATGCGATCCGTTTCCTCGCCGCCGAGTTCACCAGCGAAGACGAGTACCTGACCCTCGAGGGCGAACGTGCGCCGGTGCGGCTCGGTCACGGGGTCTATCTCTCGGGCCGACTCGATGCCGGCGCCATGGATGGCGCGGTTGCGGCGTTGGCGGGGTTTCGCAGCAAAATGGACTCACTGGGCATCGAGCACTATCGGGCCGTTGCGACGAGTGCGGTCCGCGAAAGCTCGAACAGGAAAGAATTCATCGCTCGGGTCCTCGACGAAACCGGACTCCGGCTCGAGGCCATCAGCGGGTCGGAGGAGGCGCGGCTGGCCCACCTCGCGGTGGCGCGTCGCGTGCCCCTCGGCAACCGGATGTGGCTGCTGGCCGATCTCGGAGGCGGAAGCGTCGAGGTCTCGGTGGTGGATCAGAACGGAACCTACTGGTCCGAATCGCACACCATGGGGTCGGTGCGGCTCCTCGAGGAACTCACCGAGGCGGGGGCCGAGCCCGGCCGCTTCCAGCGTCTTCTCGCCGAGTACATCTCGGTGCTCAAAGTGCCGGAGATGCCCGAGGTGCGGCAGCTCGCCGGTTATGTCGCCACGGGCGGCAACATCGAGACCCTGGCCAAGCTCGGCGGGTTTCCCGATGAGCTCAGCGTCAGCCACCTGCCGGTGGATTCCCTCCGGACCATTATCGAACAGCTGGCCCGACTCTCGTATCGGGAGCGGGTGGATCAACTCGGTCTGCGCGAAGATCGTGCCGATGTGATCCTGCCCGCGGCCATGGTCTACGAGCGTCTGGCTGATCTCGCGGGGGCCGATGAGATTCTGGTGCCGCATGTCGGAATAAAGGAGGGCGTCGTTTATGATCTGGTGAGCCAGTTGGTGGGCCACCGCGATCACGAAGACCGGCAGGAACGCGAGGTTCTCGCGAGTGCGCTCACCGCAGGGCAGAAGTACCATTTCGACCGCGACCACGCCATGCTGGTGTCCAAGCTGTCCCTTCGGCTCTTCGATCAGTTGCGCTCGTTGCACGGCCTCGGCGCCGCCGATCGGAGAGTCCTGCAGGCCGCGGCATTGCTCCACGACATCGGTCAGTTCGTCAGTTTCAAGCGCCACCACAAGCACTCCCAATACCTCATCTCACATACCGAACTGCCCAACTTCAGCGACCAGGAAATGCAGCTGGTCGCAAACGTTGCGCGCTACCACCGCAAGGCCCTTCCGGCCGAACATCACCCGGATTTCATGGCGCTCGACGAGACCGATCGGATTCGAGTCACCCGGTTGGCTGCGCTGCTGCGAGTCGCCGACGCCCTTGATCGTGAGCACGTCCAGCGAGTCACCGATCTCACCGCAAAGCTCAGTGACAGCGAACTCACTTTGTGGCTCGACGGGACAGCGGGTCTCCTCATGGAGGGGTGGTCGATCAAGAAGAAGGCCAACCTGTTTCACAAGCTCTTCGGGCGCAAGGTGAAGCTCAGGTACCTGGGTGAAGAACAGGATGTGGAAGCATGACGGAAGCAAAGGAACGCTGCGGTTGGTGCGGCACCGATGAACTCTATGTCGCATATCACGATGAGGAGTGGGGAGTTCCGGTGTGGGACGACCGAACCCTCTTCGAGTTCCTCATTCTCGAGGGCGCCCAGGCGGGTCTGAGCTGGTCGACCATCCTCAACAAACGGATGGGCTACCGCCGGCTGTACGACGGTTTTGATCCGGAGCTGGTCGCACACTACGGCGAAGCCAAGGTCGCGGAGCTCCTCACCGATCCGGCCGTCGTTCGCAACCGGGCCAAGGTCCTGGCCTCGATCGGCAACGCGCGGTCCTTTCTCGAGGTGCAATCGGAGTTCGGCAGTTTCTCGGATTACATCTGGCGCTTCACCGACGGCCGGGTGATTCAGAATCGATGGAAGACGCTGAACGAAATTCCGGCAAAAACCCCACTCGCCGAGACGATTTCAAAGGACCTCAAGAAGCGAGGGTTCAAGTTCGTCGGACCGACCATCGTCTACGCCCATATGCAGGCTACAGGGATGGTCAACGACCACCTGGTGAGCTGTTTTCGCCACGCCGAGGTTGCGGCCCTGGGGGCTTGAGGACGTCAGGTTCTGAGTCAGATCGCGCCTCAGAACAACCGCACCTCTTCGTCCGGGGGTAGATGACCGAGCATGATCATTTTGCGTTTGTAGGCCTGTTCGCGTCGGATGGCGAGATCGGAGCGTTGGGCCCGGAGCTCGGCGAGTTGCTCCTCGATCCGGCTGCGTTCGTCGTCTGACTCGGTCTCCTTCAACCTGCCGCGCAGCTCCACCGCACGGTCGCGGAGCTCTCGCATTTTGTCGAGGAGCATCTTCTCCTCGTTGCTGACATAGATTTTCGGCGAGCACGATGAATCGTCGTCAGCTGGTGGATCGTCGAAGATCGGCAGATGGGTCGAGATCTTTTCACTCACTATTGGAGTTTACCTCGCCCAACGCGACAATGGCACGGCTTTTCGGGTGGAATCTGATAGCAGTTGAGGTCGGATATTTGTTAGGCTTCCTTCCGTGAATACCGGAGATCCCATTGCGGCCGGTGTGGAGTTCCGGCGCCACCAGGTCGAGGTGGACGACGGAGTCCGGTTGACGGTGGATGAGTGGCAGCCAGGAACGGGCGCCGAGCCCTTGGTGTTTGTCGCCGGCTGGATCTCCATCATCGATGGCTGGCGGCCGTTGCTCGAGGTCCTGGCCCGCGAACGGCCGGTCTACTACATGGAGACCCGCGAGAAGCGTTCGGCCGTTTTCGACCGCTCGGAGCTGCGGCCAGCGGACTTCGCCATCCCGGTTCTCGGTGACGATGTCATCGCGGTCTGCGATCGGCTCGCCATCGAGAAGGACCGGCGGGTGTTCTTCGCCAGCTCCATGGGGTCAAACGCCGTTCTGGAAGCGTTCAAGTATGGCAGGCTGGAGGGCAAGGGCGCGTTTCTCATCGGACCGAACGCCGAATTCAGATTCCCCGGTTGGGGGAAGGCATTGGTGCTGTTTCCGACCGCCCTCTATCGTCCGCTGTTGCCGCTTGTTCTCTGGTACCTGAAGCACTTTCGGGTCAACGTGCAGAAGGATCCGCTCCAGATGACTCGATATCGGCGGACCCTCAGAGCGGCGGATACGAAACGGCTCAAACTGTCGGCCAGGGCTGTGATCGACTATTCGCTCTTTCCCGGATTGGAGACCGTCAAGGTGCCGGTGGCGGTAGCCTACGCCGCGTCGGACACGCTTCACGCAGGTGGCGATGTTGACCGCATCGTCGATGCCCTGCCCCGCGGCCGGGCCGTCGAGTGTCCATCAAACACCTATATGCACACGGCCTCGGTGGTCGCGGATCTTCAGGGATTTCTGACAACGCTGTAGAATCCGCCCATGGCCTCAACCATTGTTCGCGTTGTCTGGATCTTCGTTCTCAGCGTCATTGCGGCGAATTCGTTCGCCGGACAGAATCTCACCCCGCCGTTCGCCGGTGACAGCGTTGCCGTCCTCGGCGGCCAGGACTGCGCTGACGGCGTTGTCAAGGACGACGGCACCCTCGAGACGGGGTATGGATGGGTCCCATCGGCAGTGGACGGGCGTTATGTGCAGCGATTCGAAGCTGCCGAATTCAGGTCGCGCAAGATGGAAGAGATCTGTATATGTTGGACCCGCACCCGGCCCGACGACGAAGTGACGTTCATCGTCCAGCTCTACAGGGATCGAGGAGGACGTCCGGCGAGATCGCCCGATGCGTCGATCGAAGTGGTGGCGACCCTGGTGCCGACATTTCCTGATGGGGGGTTCTACTCGGTCGATGTCTCCGATATCGATTTTCACGCGCAGACGGATATTTTCTATCTTGGTGTTCAAGTGGAATCCGTCGGAAGACGAGTTTTTCTTTGTCTGTGTCGACAAGAGCGATGAAACTCCGGTCGTCGACGGCTGGTATATCGACGACCGTGCCGATGAATGGTCGAGCGTGCTCGACAGCAATGACCCGACTTTCAACGACCACAAGGCGATGATGATTCGTGCGACCGCCCTCGAAGGGTACTTCCCGATGGTCCCGACCCTGGACACCTGGGGCCTGCTGATTCTCATCGGGGCGATCTGCGCAGTAGGTGCGCTCGCCCTCAGACGCGGGCAGCGAGACGATTGATGAAGTTCCCGTTCTGGCTCAAAGCTGTACTTCTGAGCATCCCGGCGGTGCTCCTGATCGTGTTCTTCGTGCTCATCGCCGTGGGTTGGTATATCAAAGGCCAGATGCTCGATTCGGGAGGTCCGCTTCGGCCGCTCATGGCGGCCTACGATGTCCGCCACTACGATCTCGATCTCGCGGTTGATCCGGATGAAAAGAGCATTCGTGGGACCAACAGGGTGACGGTGGAGGCCGTCGGCGCCCTGGACGAGTTCGAAATCCATCTCGACGACCGGCTCGAGGTGGGTTCGGTCGAGGTCGACGGCGCCCCGGCCGAATTCGACCACGAGGACGGTTTGATCCTTGTCGATCTGGTGAAACCATGGGGCGGCGGCGATCGCCATGTGGTGACCATCAGCTACGCCGGGCAGCCCAAGACGGCCATCAAACCACCGTGGATCGATGGTTTTGTGTGGGCTGAAACCCCGGCCGGCGAGCCCTGGGTCGGGGTGACGGGTGAAAGCGATGGCGGAGATAACTGGTGGCCGTGCAAGGATCACCCCTCCGACGAGCCCGACGATGGGATGGAGATCGCGCTCACGGTGCCGGAGGGGCTGGTCGGTCTCTCCAACGGCAAGCCAATGGGGGAGGTCGTCAACGGCGACGGCACCGTCACTTCTCGGTGGCGGGTCGGGTCCCCCATCAACAACTATTGCGTGACCGTCAACATCGGTCCCTACGAACCGGTGGAGATCGCCTACCACGGGGTCGGCGGGAGCCTCGATGAGCGCCTCGTGTTCTGGGCACTCCCCGAAGCGGTCGAGGACGCCGGTCGGATGTGGCGGCAGATGCCGGAAATCCTCGCGGTCCTCGGTAACCGGTTTGGTGAATACCCGTTCTTCGCCGACAAGTTCTGGGTTGTTCAGGCGCCGTATCTCGGGATGGAGCATCAGACCATCGTCGCCTACGGCGCCGGGTTCTCAGACAACGAATTCGGATTCGACGAACTGCTGCTGCACGAGGTCGCCCACGAATGGTGGGGCAACAAGATCACCGCGCCCGATTGGGGCGACTTCTGGATCCACGAGGGGTTCTCATCCTACGCCGAGGCTCTTTTCGTGCTCGACACCAAAGGTGAAGAGAGCTACTTGGAGTACATGCAGTTACTGCGCAACCGTATGACGAACCAGACGCCGGTGGTCAAAGGGGCGGACCTCACCGCCACCGAGGCCTACTCGCCCGACATCTACGGCAAAGGTGCGTGGGTGCTCCACATGCTGCGGTTTCTCATGGCTGACGAGCGCTTCGACGAGATCATCTGGCGCTTTGCCGGCGGGGCCGACCCGGGGGCGTGCCGATTCGCCACCACCGAGGATTTCATGAATCTGGTGGAGGAGGTCACGACCTGGGACCTGACCTGGTTCTGGCACCGCTATCTCTTCACCGCCGAGCTGCCGTCGTGGAAGATGAGTCGGGTTCAGGATGGCGGCGCCGAGCGAATCGAGCTCGCGTGGAACGACCCGGCCTTCGAGATGCCGCTGCCGGTCCTCATCGGTGATCGCAGAAGGCTTGTGGCCATGCCGGGAGGCGGGGCGGAGTTCCGAGTTGACGCCGGAATCGAGGTCGTGGTCGATCCTGACAACGAGATTCTCACGGCCGCGCGATGAATCGCGCGGCCGAATGATGAATGATGAATGATGAATTGCATCGCACATCAAACGTCGCACCATCGCAGATTCTCCACACGGCCCTGCGATGAAATTAAGAACTAAAAATTGAGAACTAAAAACTATGCGTTCGCTTTCGCTCTCCGCGAAAACCACACGACAAAGGTGCAGAGCGCGACGAGGGAGATGGTTCCGATGACCTCGCCGGGGAGGCCCTCGAAGGCGTGATCCGACAGGATGTGGATCGACGCTCTTGGCCGCGGTCGAGCCGGTGATCTGTTTGACGATGGCGCTTGTGATGGCGTCAGCCGCACCGATGATGGCGCCGCCGGCCATCAGCCCGGACGCGAGGAGAACCCCGCGATCGGTCCTCGCCTTGACGGTGGCGTCATCCTCGCCTTCACGCCGCCTCGCCACCATCCACGACAGGATGCCGCCGAGCAGGACCGGAGTGTTGAGCTCCATGGGCAGGTACATCCCGAGAGCGAAGGCCAGGGGGGCACCCCGGTCATCCGGAGGATGAGCGAGAGCAGGACGCCGAGGCCGAAGAGATACCACTGGAGGGGAGCGGCCTCGGCGCCGAAGATCCCGACGAGGATCTCTTTCATGGCCGATGCCTGGGGTGCCGGGATGTTGGCCGTGCCGAAGCCCTGGCCGGGGTCGGCCTGGGCCATGACCCACATCATGAGACCGCAGAAGACCGCCGCCACCAGGGTGCCGACAAACTTGAGCCCGAGCTGTTTTGCCGGGGTGGCGCCGATCCAGTGGCCGACCTTGAGATCCGACGCCAGAGCACCCGACGCGGCGAGGGCGGTGCAGACGACTCCGCCGACCATCATGGTGACGAACATGCCGTTGCCACCGGAGAGTCCGAGCTTGAGCAGGACGAAGCCGGTGACGATGAGGGTGAGCATGGTCATCCCGGACACCGGGTTGGTGCCGACGATGGCGATGGCGCGGGCCGCCACCGGGGCGAAGAGGAAGGCGATGAGCATGACCAGACCGGTGCAGACTGCGGCGTAGAGCGCGGATCCGCCGATTCCGATGCCGTAGGAGAAGAAGAGGAATGCGGCGAGGGCGAAGATCACCAGACCGACGACGGTGAAGGTGCCTGGACAGCGACCGGTCGACCCGGGGAACCTCGGTGACGGCGCGATCGTCCTGGTGGCTCATGCCGACGATATTGGCGCCGATGGATTTGATCATGGACGGCAGTGAACTGATGATGCCGAGGATCCCGGCGCCGGCGATGCCACCGACCCCGATGATCCGGACGTAGTTCTTGAAGACCTCATCGATGCCCATCTCGGAGATCGGGATCGAGCCCGGGGGAAGCACGTTGGGAACGTGGACGCCGATGGCGTGGACCATGGGGACGAGGACGAAGTACGACAGGAACGAACCCGAGCAGATGATGGCCGCGTAGCGGATCCCGACGATATAGCCGATGCCGACAATGGCGGCGTTGTTGAGGACCCTCAGGGTCATGAAGTTGCGCGCGAGCAGATCGCTGAGACCCACCGCGCGGAAGGTGAGCTGCTCCGCCATGAGGTGGAATGAGGTGACCAGACCGTCGTAGAGTGCGCCGAGGCCCGCCGCCATGGCGAGGATCTTGGCCTGGCCGCCGACCCGCTCGCCGGTGAGGAGGATCTCGGTGGTGGCGGTGCCCTCGGGCCATGGGAACTTCGCCATGCATCTCCACCATGAAGTGGTAGCGCAGCGGGATCAGAAAGAGGATGCCGAGACAGCCGCCGAGGAACGAGACCATCATCACCTGGACCACCGTCGGCTGGGCGACACCGGAGCCCGCCTCGGCCGCGAGCATGTAGAGCGCCGGGATGGTGAAGACCGCTCCCGAGACCACGTGCGACGAGTTGGCGCCGATGGACTGGATGATGACGTTCTCGAGGATGGTCGACTTGCGGGTGAAGAGCGGCGACAGCCCGATCGCCAGAATGGCGATGGGGATCGCGGCTTCGATGCCCTGGCCGACCTTGAGCGCGAGATAGGCGGCGGCCATGGAGAAGACCGCGCAGAAGATCAGACCGAGGATGACCGCGCGGGCGGTGACCTCATAGACCCCGGCCTCATCGGGCACGATAGGGGTATAGACCTCGCCCGGTTTCAGCGGGCGGCGCGCGTTCTCGGGGAGTCCTTCAATGGCTCCGGTCGGCTCGTGGCTCATGGATCCTCCTGCGTTCGTGCCGAGTCAGTGTACCTTTCCGTTCCCGTTCCCGTTCCCGTTCCCGCTCCCGATGGGTTCGATGGCCCCTTGAATCCGCGATCCTGACCGGTGGGCACAATGGAACCGCAAAGGCGCCAAGGCCGCAATGCCACCGCGAAGTCATTTCATTGACTCATCGCATCTCTCGCGGACCCATTACTCTCAATGAACCGGAAGGAGCCCGGCTCAACAATTGTGATGCTTTGCGGCACCTTGGCGTACTTCGCGTCTCAGCGGTTCCATTGTGTGTCGATCCATCGAGTCACTCTGAGCACCGCCACGCCGGGGGGGTTTGGCCTTTGGATTGATACGCGAATATGCTTTTATGTGTTGATGTTAAAATGTACTCATCGAGAATTCAGGAGGTCCCATGGCAAGAGTCACCATCAATCTGCCCGACGAACTCCACCGCGCCCTCAAGGCGGCGGCCGCGCGCAGGGGCGCGACCATCGGGTCAATGGTTGCGGAGTCGCTGGTTGCTTACGGTATCAAGAGCCCCGGTGACGCCGCTGCTCTGGTGGAGCGCGCACGCAACAGCGCCGAGCTCTCCGACGACCGTGCTCTTGCTCTGGCGGTCAGCGAGACCAGGAAGCACCGTCAGCCGTGACCATTCCCCTTGTGGTCATCGACACCAATGTGGTTGTCAGCGGACTTCTGACATCCGATGAGGGTGCGTCGACAGCCTCGATCCTGAATCGGATGTTGACGGGCGAGATTCGGATTCTTCTTTCGGTGGATCTACTGGCGGAGTACCGGGAGGTGCTCCTGCGTCCGGCGATCCGGTCTCGGCACGGGCTGGAGGAATCGGAGGTCGATACGATTCTCACCGCCATCGCCGAGAATGCGGTGGTTTGTGAGCCGGCCGAACCGCCCACCGCACCCCCCGACAGTGGAGACATCCACCTCTGGTCGATCCTTGCCGCCCGGCGAGATGCTGTCTTGGTGACCGGTGATCTCGCGCTTGTCGATGGCGCGCCGTCGTGGGCGACGGTGATCTCCCCACGGGATTTCGTCAGCATCGCCTAGCCCGATGGCCCCCCGAATCCGCGACCCGCACCGCGAGGCACAATGGAACCGCAAAGGCGCCAAGGCCGCAAGGCCGCCGCGAGGTCGTTTCTTTGACTCATCGCATCTCTCGCGGACCCATTACTCTCAATGAACCGGAAGGAGCCCGGCTCAACAATTGTGATGCTTTGCGGCACCTTGGCGTACTTCGCGTCTCAGCGGTTCCATTGTGTGTCGATCCATCGAGTCACTCTGAGCACCGCCGCGCCGAGGGGTTTTGGTTGTTGGGAGCCCAGGGTGGTGTTTAAACCCATGGATTGGTCGTTGGGCGCATGAGTTGGTAGCCGGCCGACACCCCTTGACCAAAAAGACGGAGGGCGATCAAGCCCCCAACCGCACCCGGATCTCCCGCCAAAGGGCAGCGAAGGCGCGGGCCGCGGGTTGTGACGGAAGGGTGGCGGCGACGGGCGCGCGGGTCATTCCCATTTTCTCGACCACCGAGGCCGAGGGGATGGCGGTGGTGAGAAAGGCCGGGTCGGCGAGGCACGCGAGACCGAGTTCGTTGTGCATCCGCTTGCGGCGATCGACCATGGAGAGGAATGGCAGAACCTCGGCGCCGCGACCGTGCTCGGCGACAAAGGCGCGGACCTGGTGGAGGGTGCGCATGGAGAGGGTCGAAGGGATGACCGGAACGAGTACAGCGTCCACCGTCTTGACGACGGTCTCCGAGACCAGCGAAACCGAGGGCGGGCAGTCGAGCATGACGAGGTCGTATGAGTCGGCCAGACCTGCGAGCTTGGCGGCAAAGCGTTTCCGGGGTTTCTTGCTGGCGCCGAGGGCGAGATCGAGATGGCGAAAGGCGAAATCGGCGGGCAGCATGGAGAGGTTGTCGAACTCGGTGGGTTGGACGAGCTTCGCCGGGTCCACCGAACGCTTGGTGATGGCCTCGACGGCGCCGTCCATGGCCGGTGGGATCCGAAGGTAGAAGCTCGCAGCGCCTTGTGGATCGAGATCCCAGATCAGCGTGCGGAAGCCGTCGGCTGCAGCGGCGTGGGCGAGGTTGACGGCGGCCGAGGTCTTCCCGACTCCGCCCTTGACGGTCCAGACGGCGATACTCTTCACTTGGGCTCCTTCCCACCAAAGAGGCGGTTGAAGGCGCCTCTCACCGAGGCGCTTTCGAATCGGGCGAATGCGTCGTGAAATGCCGACCGAAACTCTTCCTGGCGCTCTTCGAGGGCTCCAGCGAGGCGGCCCAGGGTCAGGATGCACGATGTTGGGACATCCGGGTCGGCGTGCAAGCTCGCGAGCGAAGCTCGAGAGCTGTTTGCGTTGGACTTCCATGTCGTTGAAGCCGCCAAGGATGTCCTGGATTTTCTTGAGTTCCTTGATTCGGGCATTGATCTGCGTCCGCCGGGTAGAGGCTGTGAAAGAACTCGAGGAGATAGCGGAGCTTCTTGGCGTCGATCCGCAGGCGGTGCAGGGCCTCGGCTGGAGGGACGTCGTCGAGGCCCCGGCCGTGATTGAGAATCCTGCCGATGGGCCTTTTTGATGCGTTTGTCGGCGAGATCGAGGGTCGAGCGGGACGGTGCCCGGGCCGGAGGATGGGAACGATCTCCTCGAGGGTCTGTCGCCAACTCGTTGACGAGCCGTTTGAACCTCGCGGAGCGAAGTGCCCGCACCACCGAGGCCCGGGCTCGGACTCTCGCTCGATCTGATGAGATCCTCGAGAGGATCCAGATCGGCGCTCGCGTGCGGCGGCAAGAGGGCGCGGTAGGCGGGCATCTCGAGGAGGTAGACATCAAGGTCTCGCAGCGGCCCGGTCAGACCTCCGAGCCACTTGAACTCGGTGTTGAAGGGCGCGGTGATCTCACCGGGGAGCACACCCTTGAGCTGGGTCAGGGCTGACCGGGTCCGGCGGCAGGCGACACGTAGATCGTGCAGGAATTCGGTGTCGATGTCCTTGACCGTTCCATCGACATTGGCTTCGAGGGTGGCCAGAAGCACGAGAAGAATCGTGCGCACTGCCTCCTCGGCGGGTTGGTCGGGATCGAGCTCCACCCGGAACTTGGACCTGTAGTCTCCGGGGGCGCGCCCGCGAGCAGCGGCCATGGTGTCGAGATCGTGCTCGGCGATGGCGGTGAGACCGATGGAATGACCCAGAGCGTGGCAGCTGTCCCACCGCGGATCTCGAGTGTATCCGCCGCGGAAAGCGGATTGCCGTCGCGATCGAGGGGTTCGACCGTCTCGAAACGGAGCCGCGCCACCATCTCTCCGTCAGCGTTCTCGATCCGCCCTTCGCGGCGATGGATCCGGGCTGCGCCCATGGGGATGAGGGCCCGAATCCCCATGAGCGGGCGGAGTCTGTCGGCAAGGTGGCCGGTCGGGAGATCGGCCGCCATTCTCGGGGTCGTTCGGGTCGCGATGGAGTAGGGCTCGCGGTCGTCCTCGAGCAGGACCAGCCGCTGGTTGCGACCGCGTTCTTCGATAAGGACGAGACCGGCGCGATAGAGACGCCAGTCAAAGGTGTCGAGAGGGATCGCCGTGAGTGTCGTACCGGGCGCGGTCACCAGCTCGTGTCCCGGCCCGAGACCCGCCAGGAAGGCTGGTCTCGTCGAAGTCGGTGGGTAGGTGATAACGGCTCATGGGCTCATCTCAGTGTTTTTCGAGGCCACGATACCATGGAACGAGAATCATCCACAACGGAGGTCTGAATTGGATCGCGAGGATGTCGACACTCGAGGTCGAGCGGAAATTTCTCATCGAGGAGATGCCGGTTGATTTCGCTCTCGGCAGGGGGGTCGAGATCAGCCAGGGCTATCTCGCCATCGGCGATGATGCCGAGGTTCGGTTGCGTCGCAAAGGCGCCCGTTGTTTTCTCACCGTCAAGGAGGGGAGCGGGTTGGCGCGATCGGAGTATGAGATCGGTCTCGATCTCAGAGCAGTTCGAGTGTCTGTGGCCGGCCACTGCCGGACGGCGAGTGAGCAAGACCCGATACGAGGTGCCGGTGGGGGCATTGACCGCCGAACTCGATCAGTACTCCGGTGAACTCGCCGGTTTGATGACGGTCGAGGTCGAGTTTCCGTCGGTGGAGGAGGCTTGGTCTTCAACCCGCCCGAGTGGTTCGGCCGGGAACTCACCGAAGATCCTCGCTACGCCAATCGCCGGCTGGCGGTGGATGGGCTGCCCGAGTAGGGCCGCTCTATTTCTTCTTCTTGGCGGCCTTTTTCTTTGTGGCTTTTTCTTTGCCGAGGTCTTCTTCTTGGCGGCCTTTTTCTTCGCCTTGGCCTTCTTGAGCTTGTCCTTCTTGGCGGCTTTTTTTTCGGCCGCCTTTTTTGTGCGGTCTTTTTCTTTTCGACGGCCTTCTTCTCGGCCTTCTTCAGCTTGGCCTTCTTTTTGGCAACCTGTTTCCTGGATTTCGCCTTCTTCCGTTTCTTGTCGACGGCGGCCTTTTCGGCGGTTGCTTTCTTGGCTGCAGCCTTTTTCTTCGGGCGGCCCGTTTCTTGGCTTCGGTCTTCTTTGCCGTAGCGGATCGCTTCGCATCCTCGGCCTTCTTTTTGACCGCGGCTGTGGACTTGGCTCGGCTTGCCGGCTTTTTCGTGGTGGTCTTCCGGGCGGGAGCTGCCGGTTTTGGCCGGCCGTGTTGTTTCGCCGCCTCATCCTTCACCTTCTGGGCGCGGCTGACGGAAAAGCCGGGAAGGGTGGCAATGAGTTCCACCGGTGCGGCGGCGAGGGACTTGACGGAGTCGATACCCAGGGTTGCGAGCCCGTCGGCGGTCTTGGGTCCGATGCCATTGATATCGGTGAGCTTGATTTCTGTCATTTTCCCCTCCGGGTCGGCTGATGCGAGCGTGCTGAACACGATCAGGGTTTGATAATCCCGATGATCCTAACACGTGGAGGGTGCCCTGGTATTTGAAACTCTCAGGCTCCCCTGAGATCGCAGGATGCCGAGTCATTCCCTGCGCACAGCGATCGGCAGGGCCTAGGCAGACCTTTGGAGTTGCTCTTTGGCGGCACCGCGAGTTTGGCCGGCGTTTCGCCGGCCTGAGCGACGAGGTCGAGCTTCATTGTTCGAATCGACTTCAGGGGGCTTTTCGCGCCGAACGCCCGACTCGGTTTTGTCGCTCGTGGTCTCGGTCTTTGCTCGAAGACTCGGTTTCTGGACTCGTCTTTTTGCTCTCGTGCTTGGCCTCGGCCTGGGAAGCCGGTGTGCCGCCGTTGCCTTTTCCGTAGTCGGTCACATACCAGCCGGAACCCTTGAACTGGAGTGCCGGAGCTCCGAGCAGTCGTCGGGCGGCGCTGCCGCAGGATGGGCACACACCGTCGGTAGGCGAGGACACCTTCTCGATCCGCTCGAAGTGGTTGTTGCAGTCCTGGCATTGATATTCGTACAGGGGCATCGGATTCCTCCGTGCGCCCGCTCGGCGGGCGCACCAGTCGGCGATTCTCCGCCTTGAGTCGCGCCTTGTCAAGTTGCGACTGGCAGTTGCAACACGAGACACCACGAGTGTCTTCCCAGCTTCAACCAGGTCGCGGAGGTGCGACTCGAGTCTTCGAAACTCGATCATCGAGACAGGAGGGAGATGCGGACGGTGCGAGGTATGATGATGGCCGAGATCAGACGATGGAGTGATGCAATCGTGACGATCTCTTTACATGTTGTGCCCGCGACGGGCGCGCCGTTCGATTATCGAGCCGGAAGGCGATTCGGTCGTTGTCGGGTCGGTCTTCGGACGCCGAAATCGCGGTTCCCGATCGTTCCATGTCCCGCCGGCACGCCCGCCTTTTCCGAGAAGGTGGCGAGTGGTTGGTCGAGGACCTCGGTTCGCGCAACGGGACCCTGCTCAATGGCCGGCGGATCACCGAACCGACACCGGTCGGAATCGGCACCGCTCTGAGGATCGGCAGCACGACCATCAACGTCACCGAAGGCGGCGGGCAGCCGCCGCTGACATCGGCGGGGATCGAGTTCGACGGCCACACCGTCTTCCGCTCGGCCGCGGAGCTGCTCAAGGAACCGCAGGCGATCTCCAGCGGGGCCATGAAGGTGGAGGACGATGTTCTTCGGCGCTACACCGCGCGACTGAGGATGCTCAACGAGGTGCACCAGTCACTCGATCGTGCGCTCCCGTTGGAAGATCTCCTCGAACTCATTCTCGATCGCGCCTTCGACAACCTCCGCCCCGAGGAGGGGACCATTTTTCTCAAGGGGGCCGATGGCGAGTACTACCGGGCCGCAAGTCGTTCGATCAAGGGCGAGAACTCGAAGACTCTGTATTCGCGAAACCTGGTGCTGCAGGTTGTCGAGAAGGGGCAGGCTGCGCTGGTGCTCGACACCACCGCGGATGAGCGATTCAACCAGGCCATGAGCCTCCTGGACGCCGGCGTCCGGTCGCTGGTGGCGGCGCCCTTGCTCGACCCGAGCCGGTGCGCTGGGTCTGATCGTGCTCGGATCGACCCTCGGAATCCGACAGTTCAACGAAGAGGACATGGAGCTTCTGACCTCGTTGGCGTCGGTGGCCGCCATGCGGATCCGAAACACCCGGCTTGGCCGAGGAGGCGCTCGAGCGCGAACGCCTCGAACGCGATGTCGCTCTGGCTCGGCAGATCCAGGTCGGCCTCTTGCCCAACGCGCTGCCCGAGATCGACGGGTTGGCAGCTCTACGCCCACAACATCCCGTCTCGGGGAGTTTCCGGTGATTTCTACAAGGTCGAATCGGTCGATGATGGCACGCTGCGCCATTATGGTTGCCGATGTCTCCGGCAAGGGAATCGCCGCGTCGCTTCTGACGGCGTCGCTCGAGGCGCTCGCGGCCGGCCCGATCCACGACGGTGTCGCGCCGGAGGAGATCTGCGACCGTGTTTCTCACCTTCTCTTCGAGCGGACCCCTCCCGAGAAATACGCCACCGGGTTTCCTCGCATCCTTTGACCCGGAACCGGGCCTCTTCCGCTATTGCAACGCCGGCCACAATCCCGGCATCGTCCTCCGGGCCGGGGGCGAGGTGGAGCTTGCTGGAGTCGACGGGGATGCCGCTGGGGATCCTTCCCACCGGGGTCTACAGCTGCCAAGTGAGATGACCCTCGAGACGGGCGATACGGTGGTGCTCTACACCGATGGCCTCACCGAAGCCGAAAACCCCGCGGAAGAGGAGTACGGCGAGGAGCGACTCGCCGAACTCTGCGCCAAACACCGGGGCGAGTCTCTCGAGGATCTGGCGGCCACCATCAGCGCTGATCAGGATGCCTATGTGCAGGGAGTGCCCTATGTCGATGATCGGACCGTCGTGATGGTGCGCAGAGTCTGATCAACCCCTGAAACCTGCGTTCTGAGAAAATCCGAAGCCATACCGAGAATGGGATTGCTCCTGCTTGTGTTGCAACTGTGACCGAGATACAATCTCGGAATCAGGGGAGCATCCAAAAAGTGAAGCCTGAACAGAAGATCGGCGGGTATCGCATCCTGTCGCCGCTCGGAGCCGGTGGCATGGGTGAGGTGTGGCGTGCCGAGGATGAAAAGCTCGGTCGCGAGGTCGCGCTCAAAATGCTCCCCGGTGAGTTTGCCGGCGATGCCGAGCGGATGGCGCGTTTCGAGCGCGAAGCCAAGGTTCTCGCGAGCCTGAATCACCCGAACATCGCGACGTTGTTTGGGCTCGAAACCATCACATCGGGAACGGGACGACGGGACCGGACGGGATCGACCGCGAATCCCGATGAATCCGATTCCTCAAGACCTCAAGACCTCAAGACCTCAGGACCGACGACCTTCCTCGTCATGGAGCTCGTGGAAGGTGAGGATCTCTCCGAGAGGATCGCCCGTGGCGCGATCCCCATCGACGAGACCGTCTCGATAGCGCGGCAGATCGCCGAGGCGCTCGAGGCGGCGCACGAGGCCGGGATCGTCCACCGCGATCTCAAACCCGCCAACATCAAGCTGAGACCCGACGGAACCGTCAAGGTCCTCGACTTCGGATTGGCCAAGGCCTGGGAAAGCCAGACCGCCGATTCGAGCCTCTCGCTGTCGCCGACCATGACCCAGCACGCCACCGCCGCCGGGTTGATCCTCGGCACCGCCGCCTACATGTCGCCCGAGCAGGCGGCCGGAACTGCGGCCGATCAGCGAGCCGACATCTGGGCCTTCGGCGTCGTGTTCTGGGAGATGCTCACCGGTCACAAGCTCTTCGAGGGCGAGACGGTTTCCCATGTGCTGGCGTCGGTGCTCAAGGACGAGGTGGAGCTCGACGAGCTTCCCGACTCCACACCTCCGAGACTGCGTGAACTCATCGCGCGCTGCCTGCAGCGTAAGCCGAGACAGCGGCTGCAGGCCATCGGCGACGCCCGCATCGTGCTCGAGGACTACGAACGCGACCCCGAGTCCTTTGCCGCGCCTGTGCCGGGCGCGGATCGCGAGGCCGTCGGATCAACCCGTTCAAGGTCGGTCATTCCATGGGTGGTAGCCGCCGTCGCGACGGTCCTCTTTCTCGCCACCGGTTGGATGGCGACACGGCCGCAGGTGGATGACCGGATCGTACTCAGGGCCGAGATACCCCCTCCCGATGGCACGGTGTATTCGCTCCAGGCGATTGCTCCGAGCGCGGCACAGATCTCTCCGGACGGATCTCGAATCGTCTTCGGAACAGCCAATGAGGACGGAAAGCGACTTCTGTGGATTCGACGAATCCAGGATGCGGCCGCCCGCCCGCTGCCGGGAACCGAAGGCGGAGCCTACCCGTTCTGGGCGCCGGACAGCCGGCATGTCGGGTTTTTCGCGGCAGACGGCAAGCTGAGAAAGATCGACACCTCGGGCGGCCCTCCGGTGACGATCTGCGTGGCCAGGAACGGCAAGGGGGGGGCGTGGAACGAAAATGGCGAGATCCTCTTTGCGCCGGCGCCATGACACCCCGATCCACCTGGTGCCGGCCGCCGGAGGCGAGTCGGTTCCGGTGACCGAGATCGGTGCGGGCGTCACGAGCCATCGGCTCCCCACCTGGCTCCCGGATGGAAGGTACCTTTACCTCGCGCGATCCGCAGGAGGCCCCGAGGGAGACCGGGTCATGCTTGCGGCGATCGATGCCCCGGGCGAGGATCGGGAACTACTCGCAGCGGCCTCCAACACAGCGGTCGCCGGTGGATTGATCCTCTTCATGCGGGAGGGGACTCTCATGGCCCAGCCATTCGATGAGGAGACACCGCAGCTCATCGGCGACGCTTCGCCCCTGGCCGAAGACGTGTTGTACATCGGCGGCGCCCGGGTCGGAGCGTTCTCGGTCTCCGACAACGGTCTGCTGATCTACAACACGGGCCGGTCGGAAACCAGGAGCGAGATCGTACGGGTGAACCGGGAAGGCGAGGTGCTCTCGGTGTTCGGCGAGGGCGACCTCCTCTTTGACCTCGTGTTGTCTCCCGACGGCCGATTCGCCGCCGTCACCGAGCTCGAGTCCGCCGTCGGTACGGCGGACATCTGGGTCTGCGATCTCGAGCGGAAGTTGAGAACCCGATTCACCTTCGATCCCACCAACGATTGGTACCCGGCCTTCTCGCCCGACGGGCGGAGAATCGCGTTCGCCTCGGCCCGAAACGGTTCGGACGGGATCTGGATCAAGGAGGTCGGCGGGTCGGAGGATGCGGCGTTGCTCCTCGAGGTCAGCGACAAGCAGCTCTTTCCGCAAGACTGGACGCCGGACGGCGAGTGGGTGGTCTACGAACGCCTCGGGACCGACAACAACACCGACCTTTGCGCGGTCAATGCTCAGGACGGGCGGTCGATAGATTTGGTGACGTCGCCCTACGTCGAGCAGTTTTGCGGTCGTGTCGCCGGACGGTCGGTGGATGGCATTCACCTCCGACGAGTCCGGGAACGAAGAGGTCTATGTGACGACCTTTCCCGAAGCGGCACGGCGGTGGCAGGTCTCGACGACAGGAGGGACGTTCCCGCGATGGAACCGGGACGGGAGCGAGCTCTTCTTCGCGTCACGCGGAGGTGATCTTTTCGTGGCCGATGTCGATGGCGAAGGCACGACCTTCGATGTCGGTCGGGTTCGGGAGCTGCATTCGTGGCGCCTCGCGGCTTCATTCCGGTGGCCGTACGACGTGAGTGTCAACGGTGATGATCTGTTGGTGATTCGAGGATTGACGACGCAGGAGCGAGATCCGTTGAAGGTCGTACTCAACTGGGACAGCGAGCTCGAAGAGGTGAATCCATGATTGGCACTACGCTCGCGCACTATCGCATCACCGGCAAACTCGGAGCGGGCGGGATGGGCGAAGTCTGGCGCGCCGAGGACGAGAAGCTCGGCCGCGAGGTCGCGCTCAAGATCCTTCCCGCCGAGTTTGCGGAGGACGACGCAGCGGTTCGAGCGGTTCCAACGCGAGGCCAGGGTGCTTGCGAGTTTGAATCACCAGAACATTGCGCATCTGTACGGACTGGAAACCGCCGAAAGCACCGTCGGGGACGGAGACGTACACCTTCCCGCGCGACCGTTTCACCGGGCACGGACGCGGGATCGGACGCGGACGCTGGGACGGGTGCGGATGAAAACCCAAACTCAAACCTCCAACCTCAAAACCCACTGCGCCACGGTCACCTTCTCGGTCATGGAGCTCGTCGAAGGGGATGATCTCTCCGAGACAATCATGCGCGGTGCGATCTCCTCCGCCGAGGCGATCCCCATCGCGCTGCAGATCGCCGAGGCCCTCGAGGCGGCGCACGAGCAGGGCATCGTCCACCGTGATCTCAAACCGGCCAACATCAAGCTTCGCCAGGACGGCACGGTCAAGGTGCTCGACTTCGGTCTTGCAAAGGCGTGGGAGGCCGACAACACGGATGCGAGTCTCTCGTTGTCGCCCACCATGACCCAACACAACACGGCGGCCGGACTGATTCTGGGCACCGCCGCCTACATGTCGCCCGAGCAGGCGCGCGGTCAGTCGGTCGATCGCCGTTCCGATATCTGGGCATTCGGGGTCGTGGTCTGGGAGATGCTGACCGGCCGCAAGCTCTTCGAAGGCGAGACCGTCTCGGATGTTCTGGCGTCGGTGCTCAAGGAGGCGCCGCTCCCTCGATGCGCTGCCGCCCGAGACCCCGTCGTTTCTGAAGAGGCTCGTCGGGCGCTGTCTCGACAAAGATCCGAAGACCCGCCTTCGCGACATCGGCGAGGCGACGGATTGCGCTCGCCAACCCGGACAAAGATGCAGCCGCAGGGGACGTGCTCCCAGGATGCGGTCGAGGTGGGCCCCTGGCGCCGCCGGCTTCCGTGGCTCGCCGCAGCCGTCGCAACGATGGCGGCGTTGGCCCTCGGGGCGCTCTGGGTTTCTCGAACCGAGCCCGAGCCGCAGGTCATCCGATTCGAAACCCCGCCGCCGCCGGATGGGCGCTTTCACCTCTCGCCCGACAATCCGGGACCGGTGGCGGTGTCGCCGGACGGCTCCATGCTGGTGTATTCCGGCCGGACCACGGACGGCATCATCCGGCTCTGGGTCCGGGCGCTCGACGAGGCCGAAGCGAGGGCATTGCCGGGGACCGAGAACTCGCAGTACCCGTTCTGGTCGCCCGATTCCCGGCGGATCGGTTTCTTCTCGAACAACAAGTTGAGGGTCATCGAGGCCGTTGGCGGTCCGCCCCTCGCCCTCTGCGACGCGACCGACGGAAAGGGTGGGACGTGGAACCGCGATGGGGTGATCGTCTTCGCCCCGAGCTACAACTCGCCGCTGCATCAGGTTGCCGAAGCGGGAGGAGAGTCCGTCGCCGTTACGGTCATGGATGCCGAGCGCAAGGACAACTCCCACCGGCACCCGCGTTTCCTGCCGGATGGGAATCGCTTCCTCTACATGGCGAGGTCCGCGTCGGGTTCGGGAGAAGGACACGCGGTCATGGTCGGTTCGCTCGACGGTGGTGTCGACCGCCTGTTCTTCCGGGCGCCGACGGCGGTGGAGATCGCATCGGGACACCTGCTCTTCGTCCGCGACCAGACCCTCATGGCGCGTCCGTTCGATACCGAGAAGGTCGAGTTCACCGGTGACCCATTCCCGATCGCCGAGACCGTCGCGCTGCTTCCGTCGGGCGCGGTCGTCGGGATCTACTCGGTGTCGCAGAACGGCGTCCTCGCCTTCCAGGCCGGTGACGGCAGCGACGGGAGCTTTCGACTCATGTGGCGAGATCGCGAAGGCAACGAGCTCGGGGCGGTCGGCGAGCCGGCGAGCTACGATGAGCTTCATTTGATCCCAGGCGGCGAGCTCGCGGTGGTGTCTCTCGAGGAGTCGGGCGCCGGAACCGGTGATGTCTGGGTTGTGGATCTGCGCCGCGACCTCTTCTCCAGATTCACCTTCGAACCGGGATACGAGTACGGGCTGACCCCGTCCCCGGACGGCAAGACGCTGTACTTCTCATCCGAGAGGGGTGGGGCCTACACCATTGTGAGCAAGGAGATCGGTGGCTCCGGTGAAGGCGAGGTCGTTTTCCAATCGGCGACCGAGATGTACCCGAGCTCGGTGTCGCCCGACGGCGAAAATCTGTTCTTCTACCGCGGCGGCGAGACCACCAACTATGACATCTGGGTGCTGCCGCTCTCTGGCGATGCCGAGGCCTATCCGTTCATCGAGACGGATTTCGTCGAATACACTGGCATGATCTCGCCGGACGGCCGGTGGCTCGCCTACGGGTCCGATGAGTCGGGGAGCCCCGAAATCTATGTCACCGCCTTCCCCGAGCGGGGACGGAAGTGGCAAATCTCGACCAACGGTGGCCAGTCACCGCGATGGAGGGCCGATGGTTCGGAGATCCTCTACCACTCCACCGATGGGACTTTGGTTGCTGTCGCAGTCGAATCGAGGGCGGGCGGGCTCCTGATCGGTGAAGCGGTGCCGCTCTTCAACACCGGGGTCCAGCCCTTTGGGAACCACTTCTGGTCTCTTTCCGAGGACGGTGAGAGGGCGCTCGTTCTGGAGACGATGACCGAAATGGACGCTCCGAACCTCTCGGTGGTGGTCAACTGGCTCGACGCGGGCGGTGGTTCGTGATCGGGACGACCCTCGCTCACTATCGGATCACCGGCAAGCTCGGAGCCGGTGGGATGGGAGAGGTCTGGCAGGCCGAGGATGAGAAGCTCGGCCGCGAGGTCGCGCTCAAGGTCCTGCCCGCCGAGTTCGGCGAAGACGAGCAGCGCCTCGAGCGCTTTCAGCGCGAAGCGAAGGTGCTGGCGAGCCTGAATCACCCGAACATCGCGACGCTCTTCGGGCTCGAGACCGTCGCGTCGGGATCGGGAACGGGATCGACCACGAGGCCTGATGAATCCGAAACGTCAGGACCTCAAGACCTCAAGACCTCACGACCTGTGACGTTTCTCGTCATGGAACTCGTCGAAGGCGAGGACCTCTCGGAGAGAATCGCGCGTGGCGCGATCCCTGTCGACGAGGCGATTCCCATCGCCATCCAGATCGCCGAGGCCCTCGAGGCCGCGCACGAGACGGGGATCGTCCACCGCGATCTCAAGCCGGCGAACATCAAGCTGAGGTCGGACGGAACCGTCAAGGTGCTTGACTTCGGTCTCGCGAAGGTGTGGGAGGGTGAGTCGCCTGAGTTGAACACCTCGCTGTCGCCGACGCTGACTCAGCACGCGACGGCGGTGGGGATGATCCTCGGCACCGCTGCCTACATGTCGCCAGAGCAGGCGAGAGGCAAGCCGGTCGACAGGCGCGCCGACATCTGGGCCTTCGGCGTTGTGTTGTGGGAGATACTCACCGGTCGCAGTCTTTTCGGGGGCGACACCGTCACCGACGTGTTGGCTTCGGTGCTCAGAGAGCCGCTGGATCCGGAGACCTTGCCGGAGGATACCCCGCCCGCACTCCGGCGCCTGATCGCCAGGTGTCTCGTGCGCGAGCCCAGGGAAAGGCTCCAGTGGATCGGAGACGCCAGGCTCGAACTCACCGAGGCGGCGGATCCGAGCGATCGGTTTGCTCCGTACACCGTCGAACCGGTGGGCCGACCCGGTCGTTTGCGAGAGTTTGCCGCCTGGTCGGTGGCGCTGACGGCCGTCGTTCTGGCCGTCGTGATGTGGCAGGGGTCCGGGTCGGACACCGATCCGTCGCTGACCCGGTTTTCGATCGACTTGGACGGGGATCAGCGACTGTCGCTGATGGATCTGCCGATCCTCGGTCTGTCGCCCGATGGTCAGACCATCGCGCTCGTGGCTGCGGATATCGAGCACGATCGCGACATGATCTTCCTGCGCCGGCTCGGCGACGACGAGATCCGGCCGCTGGAGGGGACCGAGGGAGCGAGAAATCCGTTCTTTTCACCGAACGGCAGCGAGATCGCATTCTTTGCCGACGAAAAGCTCAAGAAGATCCCGGTTCGGGGAGGCTCGGCCACGGTGCTCGCGGATGCATCGACCGCGCGCGGCGGCGTCTGGTTGTCCGACGGGTCGATCATCTACTCGCCCGAGTACTCCAGCGGGCTGCTGAGGATCGGTCCCGCCGGTGGCCCCCCGGAGGTGTTTCGAAGCCTCGACTTCGAAGCCGGCGAGCGGAGCTATCGATTCCCCGATGTCATCCCGGGTGGGGATGCCGTGCTCTTCACCGTCGGAATGATGGACAGCCCGAACAACTATGACGATGCGAAGATCGTCGTTCTCGACGGGGATCGCGGCGCCGTCAAGGTGATCGTCGACGGCGGAAACATGGCCCGTTGGGTGGATGAGCGAACGCTGATCTTTTCAAGGGCCGGGATCCTCTACGCTGCGGCCTTTGACCCGAAGCGGCTCGAGATCGTGGGGCGGCCGACACCGGTGATCGAGGATCTCGGTGGCGATCCTTCGAGTGGAGCGGGTCATTTCGCCGCATCCGTGAACGGGACGCTCGTCTGGGTGACAGGCGCCGTGACCGACACCGAGGCGATGCTCACCATCGTGGATCGCGACGGAATGGCCACCCGTCTTCCCCTCGACCCCCGCGGTTTCCACCAGCCGAGATTCTCACCGGATGGGACCCGAGTGGCGGTCACGGTCGGCGAGGGACGGTCCGGGGTCGACGGCGATGTCTGGGTCTATTCATTCGCGACCGAGACCCTGAACCGACTGACGTTCGACGGCAATGGGTTGTACCCGGTGTGGTCCCGAGACGGCGAGCGGATCGGGTTTCTGTCATACCTTGTCAACCCCTCGGTTCTGCTCCGCTCCGCCGACGGCCGCGGGAGCGTGACGACCTACATCGGGGGTGAGGTCTCGCCGATCTTCCCCGAGTCCTTCAGCCCCGACAGCTCCACCCTCGCCTACACCCAGGTCGGTCAGAGCTCCGATATCTATCTCGTCAACGAGGGTGGTGAGCCGCGGCTGTTCGAGACGCACGCGAGCGGTCCCGTCATCTCGCCCAACGGCCGCTGGATCGCATACGCCTCACCCGGGTCGGGTTCTTCGAGCATCTTCCTTCGTCCGGTCGATGGTGACGGGAAGTGGCAGGTGTCCCCCGGACTCGGCGGCTACCCGAAGTGGTCGGGCGATGGTCGGAAGCTCTTCTACATCGAAATCGGAACCCCAAAACGACCGCTCATGGAGGTTGACATCGAGGATGGCGACGCCCCCCGGATCGGCGCCCCGAGGGTGGTTCTCCCGGATCTCGGCGGCAGGTTCCTGACCACCACCGCGCCGGCCATCAACTGGGACGCGGCGCCGGACGGCGATCGATTCATCTTTGTCGAGTTCGAGCGCGACGAGCGATCGCGGGGCCAGATCGAGATCGCCGTCAATTGGGCCCAGAGCCTCGATTTGGAGAGGAAATGATCGGTTCGACCCTCGCGCACTATCGAATCACCGGCGAGCTTGGCGCCGGAGGCATGGGAGAAGTGTGGCGCGCCAAGGACCAAAAGCTCGGCCGCGAGGTCGCGCTCAAGGTGCTACCGGCCGATGTGGCTGAAGATCCGGAACGCCTCGCCCGCTTCGAACGCGAGGCAAAGGTGTTGGCGAGCCTGAATCACCCGAACATCGCGACGCTGTTTGGGCTCGAGACCGTTACATCGGGATCGGGATCGGGAACGGGATCGGGATCGACCACGAGGCCTGATGAATCCGAAACGTCAGGACCTCAAGACCTCAAGACCTCAGGACCTGTGACGTTCCTGGTCATGGAGCTCGTCGAAGGCGAGGATCTCTCCGAGAGAATCTCGCGCGGCCCTATCCCCATCGACGAGGCGATTCCAATCGCCCTCCAGATCGCCGAAGCCCTCGAAGCCGCCCACGAGGCGGGGATCGTCCATCGTGATCTCAAACCGGCGAATATCAAGCTCGCAGAGAACGGTACGGTCAAGGTGCTGGATTTCGGGCTCGCCAAGGCCTGGGAAAGCGATTCGGGTGATTCGAGTCTCTCGCTGTCGCCGACCATGACCCAACATGCCACTGCGGCCGGGGTCATCCTCGGCACCGCGGCGTACATGTCGCCCGAACAGGCGCGCGGCAAGCAGGTCGATCGGCGGACCGATGTCTGGGCGTTCGGCGCGGTGCTGTGGGAGATGCTTACCGGACGAAAGCTCTTCGAGGGCGAGACGGTCACGGATCTCATGGCGGCGGTGCTGACCCGCGATCCGGATCTGACGCAGCTGCCGACGAAGACACCGTCGTCGGTGGAGCGGCTGCTCCGCCGCTGTCTCGAACGCGAACCCGGGCGGCGGCTTCAGTGGCTCGGCGATGCGAGACTGGAACTCGTCGATGCCGAAGACGATGATCTCGAGGTTTCGACAACGCCGGAGAAGTCGACCGCGCTCCGCCTGCTCCCGTGGGCGATCGCAGCCACCATGGCGGCGGTGGCCGTCGCGGCGGGACTCTGGAATTCGACGAGTTCCTCGCCCGAATCGCGCCAGGTTCGATTCACCGTGCCGGCTCCCGAGGGGACGGTCTTCCACCTCGAAGGTCTCGCGCCGGGGCCGGTGGCGTTGTCGCCCGATGGCCGCAGGATCGCGTTCACCGTCCGCGGTGTGGGTGGAATCATCCATCTTGCTGTGCGGGACCTCGATTCGGTTGAGACCCGGTACCTCGAGGAGGCTGAGGGCGCCCAGTATCCATTTTGGTCGCCGGACGGAACCGAGATCGGGTTCTTCACCCGCTCAGGGGCTGCGCTCAAGGTGATTCCGGCCGATGGCGGCCCGGTGCGAACCCTGTGTGCGTCGCGAAACGGCAAGGGTGGTTCCTGGAATCGCGACGGAGTCATCATCTTCACCGATGACTCCAACACACCGATCAGCGCGATCTCGGCCGATGGAGGAGAGCCGCGGGTGCTGACCACCATCGACAGGGAGGCGGGCGAGAACTCTCATCGCCACCCGCAATTCCTGCCCGACGGTCAGAGGTTTCTCTATCTGGCCCGCAAGGTCGGGGGGCCAGACACCCACACCGTCAAGGTGGGCTCGCTGGACGGTGGCACCGATGTGGAGATCCTCCGAGCCCCAGTCGCCGCAGCCTTCGTGGACGGGAGGTTGCTGTACCTCCGCGATAAAACCCTCGTAGCGCGCGATCTCGATCCCGACAGCCTCGAGGTTTCGGGAGAGGAGATCCAGGTCATCGACGATGTCATGGTCATCGAGGGGGCGGCCCGTGGTGTCTTTTCCGCGACCGACGATGTGTTGGTCTTCCAGCAGGGCGAGGAGCACACTCTCGGTGAGCTGGTTTGGCTCGATCGCAGCGGTGCGACCATCGGCCGAGTCGGCGACGTCGCGTCTTACTTCTCGCTTGCGGTGTCGCCGGATGGCTCGAAGGTCGCCGTTCCGGTTTCCAATTCGATCGTCGGGACCAACGATCTCTGGATCTGCGATGTCCAGCGTGATCTGCGGTCGCGGGTCACCTTCGACGACGGAGAGGATCTCTCACCGGTGTGGTCGTCGGACGGCCGGCAGGTGTACTTCGTCTCCAATCGAAGCGGCGATCTCAAGGTCTACCGCCTGACTCCAGGAACCACCGGTGAGCCCGAGTTGATCGTAGGTAGCGACCGGCCGATGACGCCGACTTCGGAGTCCCCAGATGGCAGCCGTCTTCTCCTGACCAGGGAGAGTGAGGCGGCGGGGAGCGATCTCGTCATCCTGGATCTCGATCGGGGCGGCGACCCGCAGCCGTTTCGGGCAACCAGGTTCAACGAGGATCACGCCGCCTTCTCACCCGACGGCCGGTGGGTCGCCTATGCCTCCGACGAGTCGGGGAGATTCGAGATCTACCTGACACCCTCGACTGCTGACGGCCGTCACTGGCAGGTTTCGACCGAGGGCGGCCTGTGGCCGAGATGGATCGCCGCCACCGGCGAAATCCTGTACCAGGACATCTCCGGTCGTTTTGTTGTCGTTTCGGTGCGCACCGGTGGTGATGCTATCGAGATCGGCGATCCAGAGGTGCTCTTCGGCGGCTATGCGGCGACCCGGCTCTATCAGCTCTTCGATCCCGCGCCCGATGGCAGCAAACTACTCTACCGCGCGCTCTCGAACGAAGACCCGCCGGAGCCGCCCATCGTGGTGGTCAATTGGCAACGCCAGGGAGGCCCATCGTGATCGGCACCGTTCTCGCGCACTATCGAATCACCGGCGAGCTCGGCGCCGGTGGCATGGGAGAGGTGTGGCGCGCCGAGGACACCAAGCTCGATCGCGAGGTTGCGCTCAAGGTGCTGCCGTCGGATGTCGCCGAGGACCCCGAGCGCCTCGCACGCTTCGAGCGCGAGGCCAAGGTTCTCGCCAGCCTGAATCACCCGAACATCGCGACGCTGTTCGGGCTCGAGACCGTCGCATCGGGCACGGACGCGGACTCGGACGCGGGTCCAACCACCTTCCTGGTCATGGAGCTCATTGAAGGTGAAGACCTTTCCGAAAGGATCGCCCGCGGTCCGATCCCCATCGAAGAGGCCATCCCCATCGCGCTGCAGATCGCCGAGGCGCTCGAGGCGGCGCACGAGGCGGGGATCGTTCACCGTGATCTCAAACCGGCCAACATCAAGCTCGCTGAGTACGGCACGGTCAAAGTTCTCGATTTCGGGCTCGCCAAGGCGTGGGATACGGGGTCGTCGGATTCGGATCTGTCCCTCTCGCCGACCCTGACCCAGCACGCCACGGCGGCAGGTGTGATCCTCGGCACCGCGGCGTACATGTCGCCCGAACAAGCGCGGGGCAAGCAGGTCGACCGCCGCGCCGACATCTGGGCCTTCGGCGTCGTACTCTGGGAGATGCTGACCGGGAACGCGCTCTTCGGCGGGGAGACGGTGACCGACGTGCTCGCGGCCATTCTCACGAGTGACCCGGATGTGCAGGCTCTGCCCGTTGGAACTCCCGTTCGCGTTCGCCGGCTCATCGAGCGCTGCCTTCGCAAAGATCCCCGGACTCGACAGCAGTGGATCGGCGATGCCCGGCTGGAGCTCTCAGAAGCCGAGCCCGAAGGCGCACCGGTCGAGGTGGGACCGGCGCCGAGATCCGGTCGGGTCGGTCTGGTCGTCGGTCTGATCGGGATCATCATCGCCGTCGTCGCATTCGGCTTTGCCCTGCTGCAACAATCCGGCTCTGGGATCGAGCAGCCGCTCTACGTCGAGATCTCGGAAGCCGCATTCAAGGAGTACACCAACACAGCCATCTCTCCCGACGGCCGGTGGTTGGCCTATGTCCGAGGCGAGGACCTCGCCCAGCTCCAGCTTCGATCGCTCGACAGCTTCAATGTCCGAACAGTGCCGGACACGCCCGATGTCGAGAATCCTTTCTTCTCACCCGACGGCAACTGGGTCGCGTTCTTCGATCCGGTGGCCGATGGAATCGGCAAGGTTCCAGTGAGTGGCGGAAACCCGATCCACCTTCCGGGAGTCGCCATCGCCACCTCGTTCAACACCGGGGCCTGGCACCCCGATGGTCTTCTGATCATCAGCGGTGCCGTGGTCGACGGGCGGGCGTGGAGTGGTCTGGCGGTGGTTCCGGAGTCGGGTGGCGTCGCCACCGCGTTGACGACTCCGGAAGGGCCCGATGAACTCTACCACCACGAACCGTGTGTCGTTCCGGGGACCGGCTGGGTGCTCTACACCCACGAGACCTCGCTGGACTGGCAGGTGTGGGCGGTTTCCCTCGCCACCGGTGAAAAGCACCTGGTCGTCGCCGACGCCGCGACGCCGAAGGTGCTCGCGTCCGGCCACCTGCTGGTGTTTCGGTATCAACAGCAGGATGTTGAGATGTACCGCTTCGATGAGAAGAGCGCGACCGTGAGTGGTGAACCGGTCGTGGTGCTTCAGACTGTCGGCAATGGCCCGCGCGAAGGCGGGCGGTACGCGGTCTCGGACAACGGCACCCTGATTTTCACCGGACTCGGCGACGGCAGCATGCTGGCGAGTGGCCGCACGGTGGTCTGGGTCGATCGGCAGGGCCAATTCGAGCAGGCGGTCGACGAGCGCTCGTCGTGGGCTCAACCTCGGATCTCGCCGGACGGTCGTCGCCTGCTCATCCGCAAGGTCGAGACCCCGAACTGCAGCCTCTGGACCTACGATTTCGAACGCAGGACGATGACCCGCATCAGTTTTGACGAAGACACCCACGATCCGTTGTGGGATCCCTCCGGCGACACTGTGCTCTATGCCGGTTCGACCGAGCCGGCCCGGATTCTGATGAGAGTCGCCGTCGACGGAACTGGCGAGCCGCAGCCGTTCCTCGAAACCGAGCTCTCGCTCAGGGCTTCGTCATGGTCGGGGGATGGAAAACGTCTGGCGTTGGGAGCCCGTGGGCCGGACCTCAATGACGACATCTGGGTGATCGACTCCGATCTGGGCCCCGAGCCCGTTGTCTTCCTCGACAGCCGGTTCGCCGAACGTTTTCCGGCATTCTCCCCCGACGGACGATGGCTCGCATACGCCTCCGATGAGTCCGGTGGGTGGCAGGTGTATGTGCGTCCCTACCCGGGGCCGGGCGGCCGCATCCAGGTCTCGATCGATGGCGGGCTCGAGCCGCGGTGGTCGGGCGATGGAGGGGAGCTCTTCTTCCGCACCGACTCGCAGATGATGGCGGTTTCCGTCAGACAGGGTGATGATCTGGTCTTCGGTCGTCCGGCGCCGATCTTCGACGACACCTATCTCAGACCGTCGAAGATCAGCCCGGATGTTCACAGCTACGATGTGTCGCCCGACGGTTCTCGTTTTGTCATGATCGAGCGCAGCGATCAAGGCGCGGCGAACCCCGACCTCAATGTCATCATCGGCTGGCTCGACAGCCTCGAGCTGGACTAGGCCGGCGATGATCGGCACCACTCTCGCTCACTACCGGATCACCGCGGCCCTCGGCTCCGGCGGGATGGGTGAGGTGTGGCGCGCCGAGGACACCAAGCTCGGTCGCGAGGTGGCCCTCAAGGTGCTGCCGCCCGAGATGGCCGCGAACCCGGAGCGGCTCGACCGCTTCCGTCGGGAAGCGATGATGCTGGCCGCCCTCGATCACCCGGGCGTGGTCGGCGTGTACTCGGTGGAGGAGACCGACGGGGTGCACTTCCTGACCATGCAGCTCGTCGAGGGTGAGTCCCTCGACCGCCTCATTCCTGTGGGAGGGATGCCGGGTGAACGGATCGTCGAGATCGCCACGGCGCTCGCCGAGGCCCTCGCCGCAGCTCACGACAAAGGCATCGTCCACCGTGACCTCAAGCCCGCCAACGTCATGGTCACCGCAGATGGTCGGGTCAAGGTCCTGGATTTCGGGCTCGCCAAGATCCCCGCATCGCAGCCGGACGAACCGTTGAACTCCGAGATGGCGACCGATCTCCACACCCGCGAGGGGGCGGTGATGGGGACCGTGCCCTACATGTCACCGGAGCAGGTCGAGGGGCGAGCGGTTGACCACCGAACCGACATCTTCTCGCTGGGAGTGATCCTGCACGAGATGTCCACCGGCCGGCGCCCATTCCAGGGTCGTTCGTCTGCGGACCTTTTCGCGGCGATCCTGCGCGACGACGTACCACCGGTCACCGAAACGCGAGCTGACCTGCCCGCCGGTCTCAGCCGTGTCGTCCGGCGCTGCCTGGAGAAGGACCCCGGCCGGCGGATCGAGTCCGCGCGCGACCTCGTCACCGAACTGCGCCTCGAGCACCGGGAAGAGATCGACGACGTCTCTAGAATCCTTCTCTCGCCACCCGCTCCGTCGACCCCTCTCATCGGGAGGGAGGAGACGCTCGAGGTCGCTTCGGCGCACCTGCGTGGCGGCGCGCGGCTGCTCACCGTCACCGGCTATGGTGGCACCGGCAAGACGCGCTTCGCAATCGAGCTGTTCCACCGCCACGCAAGCGAGCACTCGGGCGGCGCCGCATTCGTCTCGCTCGCCTCGGTGACCGCCGAAACCGATGTTCTGCCCACGGTCGCGACCGCGCTCGCGATTCCCGAGGCGCAGGGCCGCTCTGCTCTCGACGCGCTTCGGGCGGTGATCGGAAGCCGTGATGTGCTGCTCGTGCTCGACAACCTCGAGCAGGTACTGGATGCGGCCCGGGACATCGCCGAACTCGTCGAGCGTTGCCCGAATCTGCGGGTCATCGCCACCAGCCGAGCGCCCCTCAAGATCGGGATCGAGACCGAGTTCGGCCTGCCGCCGCTCGATCTGCCCGCAGCCGGTACCCCGGGACTCGATGCGCTCGGGCACTGCCCGTCCGTGGAGCTCTTCGTCCAGCGGGCCGCGAAGGTCAAGTCCGGTTTCGCGCTGACCGAGGCCAACGCCGCGCCGATCGCCGATATCTGCTGCCGCCTCGACGGCCTGCCGCTCGCCCTGGAGCTCGCCGCAGCGCGTGTGCGGATCCTCGATCCCGCTGCCTTGCTACAGCGTCTCGACCACGCCCTGGACCTTCTCACCTCCGGCGATCGCGACCTGCCGTTGCGCCAGCGGACGCTCCGCGCAACGATCAGCTGGAGCTATTCGCTCCTCGACGCCGAGGAGCAGCAAACGCTGCGGCGCCTTTCCTGCTTCCACGAGGGCTGGACCCTCGAGGCGATGGAGCAGGTCTGCTACGCGGACGACGAGCGCCACCGCGCGCTGGACGAGCTCGATTCGCTGGTCGAGAAGGGGCTGGTGCGCGTCGTGGGAGAGTCCGGACGCTACGCGCTGCTCGAGACGATCCGCGCGTTCGCCGCCGAGCAGCTCCACGCGGGCGGCGAGGTGGAGAGCCAGCGGCACGCCCATGCGGATTACTTCGTCGCGTTCGCGGAGCGGGTCGCCTTCGATCTCCGGACTCCTGATCAGATCGAGGCCATGCAACGCGCCCACCGCGACGACGCCAACGCCCACGCGGCAATCGGTTGGCTCACCACGTGCGCGAAAGCCGGCGACACCGGGGAGCTCGAGCGGGCGCTCCTGCTGTGCGGTCATCAAAACTGGTTCTGGCACATCAGCGGCCAGCATGGGACCGCACGCGTGGCCTACGAGATCTTGCTGGCGCTCGCCGCCGATCGGACGCCGAGCCGCGGCCGCGCCCTTTCGTGGCTCGGGGCCGGTATGGTCTCGACCACGACCGACGAGTGGGAGCGCTCGCTCGGCGAGTGGACCCGCGGCTTCTCCGACGGCGAAGCCCTGGGCGACGCGAAAATGGCGGCAGAGGGCCGGATGGGCATGGGTTACTGCAACCTGAGCCTCGGGCGGATCGAGGCCGCAATCGAGGCGTTGGACGACGCGATCGTCCGCGCCACCCCGGTCGACGCTTTCATGCAGGCGATGGCGATGGGCATCAAGGCCATGCTGCTCTTCGCGACGGGGGAGTGCGAGGCCGGCGTGGAGCTGGTGCAGGACGCCCGCCGCATCCAGGAGCGCATCGGCGATCATGAAGGCGGCGGGGTGGCGCAGAGCTTTCTCGCCCAGATGACCTTCGCCCAGGGTGACCCGACGACGGCCCTCACGCACTATCGCGAGGCGCTCGGGATGCTCGAAACCGTCGGCGACCACCCTGAGGTCGCGCGCGTTTACTGCGAGATGGGCTGGACGGCGCTCGCCGCTAACGACCCGCGCGCGGCGACGGAATCGTTCCGCCGCGCCGTCCATGCCTACGAGGGTGTCGGCAGCGCACGCGGAGCCGGTCAGGCGATGCTCGGCCTCGCCGCGGTCGAGGCCGCCGAAGGCCGTTCGGAGCAGGCCGTCGCGATCGCTGCCGCAGCCGAGTCGTTCCTGGCGCGCGCGGGCGCCGTGGTGGCGCACCCGATGGATCCCGGAGTGGCCGACCGGGTCGAGGCGCTCAAGGCGTCGATCCCGAAGGGCACGCTGGAAGGACTCGTGGCCCGAGCCACCACTCTGACAGCAGCAGACATTCTGGCGATGGCCGGGGAGTCGTCGTCCAGCTCTGTAGGAGACCGACCTTGATAGGTCAGACCCTCGCGCACTACCGCATCACCGCGGCCATCGGCGCCGGTGGCATGGGCGAGGTGTGGCGCGCCACCGACACCAAGCTTGATCGCGAGGTGGCGCTCAAGGTGCTGCACGCGGACGTGGCGCAGGACCCAGATCGCATCGCTCGATTCGAGCGCGAGGCGAAGGTGCTGGCGAGTCTGAACCACCCGAACATCGCACAGCTCTATGGGTTTGAGACCGCTGCATGGAAACGGAAACGGAAACGGAAACGGGCTCGGGCACGGGCACGGACGCTGGGGCGAGCGAGGGTGGAAATTCAAAACTCAAAATTCATGATTCAAAATTGACCGCGCAAGCGGTCACCTTCCTCGTCATGGAACTCCTCGAGGGCGACTCGCTTCGCGATCGCCTCGAAGATGGCCCGCTGCCCTACCGCAAGGCGGCTGAAATCGGCTCTGCCATCGCGCGTGGCCTCGGGGCGGCACACGAGCGTGGGATCGTGCACCGGGACATCAAACCGGAGAATGTGTTCCTCACCACCGATGGTCAGGTCAAGGTCCTCGATTTCGGACTTGCCACCGAGCACGAACTCTCCGGGATCGCCACCGGCGAGACCAACACCCCGACGGTGACCCAGCGAACCGGGCCCGGCACGGTTCTCGGGACCGTCGGCTATATGGCCCCCGAACAGGTCCGCGGCGAGCAAGCCGACTCCCGGACCGACATCTTCGCCCTCGGCGCGGTGCTCTACGAGATGGTGACCGGGCAGCGCGCCTTTGTACGCGAGACCGCACCCGAGACCATGACGGCGATCCTCCGCGAGGAACCGCCCGAGCCGGCTGATCTTGGAGTGGTCGTTCCGCCGGCTCTCGATCGGGTCATCCGGCGCTGCCTCGAGAAACGTCCCGAAGAGCGCTACCAATCGGCCCGCGACCTCGCCTTCCAGCTCGAAGCTTTGGCACGTGCCTCCGGCTCGGCATCCGGGCATTCGGAGCGGCCCATTGGCACTCGCCCCAATCGGCGGGTTTCGGTGGCGTTGGCGGTGGTGCTCGCCCTCGGCGCAGCGGCCCTCGGGGCGTTGGCTGCGACCTGGATGGCGACCCCCGGAACCGTCGGAGAGCTCCGCGTCTCTCGGATGACCCACCGGAGGGGAATGGTCTGGTCGGCGAGGTTCACCCCGGAGGCCGGATCCATCGTCTATGGGGCGACCTGGGAAAACTCGCCGTTGGATCTCTTCATGACGCGGATCGACAGTGTGGGCTCCAAATCCATGGGCCTTGGCCCGGCGGATGTGCTGGCGGTCTCGGGCGGTGGAGAGATGGTGCTCGCGCTGGATCGGAGGTTTGTCTCCGGTTGGGAGACCGCTGGGACCCTCGCGACCGCATCTCTCACGGGATCGGCGCCTCGGCCGTTGCTCGAGGGGGTCGGTGAAGCCGACTGGGGGCCCGACGGAGAATCGATGGCGGTCGTGCGGGAGGTCAGCGGGCGCTATCGACTGGAGTACCCGGTCGGGACGGTTCTCTTCGAAACCGATGGCTGGCTCAGCGAGCTCCGGGTCGGGCCCAGCGGCGATCTGGTCGCATTTGTCGATCACCCGCTCCGGGGCGACAATCTGGGAAGTGTGACCATCGTTGATCTGGAGGGCACGGCGACGGTTCTTCAACGTGGTGGGTCGCAGGGGCTTGCATGGTCTCCGTCCGGCAACGAGGTCTGGAGCAGCAGTGGGCGCAGACTCGTGGCACTGAGTCTCGACGGAGAGAGGCGAACGGTGTACTCCGGGACCGATCCGATGTGGCTTGAGGACATCTCGCCTGATGGGAGGGTGCTCATATCCAACGCGGGGATTCGGCGTGAAATGGCCGGCCGCGCACCCGGTGACGACGTCGACCGCAACCTGTCGTGGTTCGATTGGTCCTCACCGCAGGCGCTCTCCGGTGACGGCACCACCCTCCTCTTCGATGAGCAGAACATCGGCGACGGCAACGGGTATCTGGTCTTCGTCCGAGGCATCGACGGGTCACCACCCGTGCAGATCGGCGAAGGCTCCGGTAGGACGCTCTCACCTGACGGAAAGTGGGCGCTCTCGGTGAAGAACCCATTTGGAGATGCGCGATGGGAGCTGCTGCCCACCGGGACTGGTGAAGGGCGTGAGCTGCCCGAAGGTCGGGTCCGCTCAAAGCTGTGGGCGCAGTGGCTGGGCGACGGTGATCGGCTGATCATCGCGGGTTCCGAACCCGGCAAACCGCTCGGTCTGTATCTCCGAGGGCTGGATTCCGCCGATGAGACGGCGCTGACGCCGGGGGGTATCGACTATGTCCGGAGTGGGCACGCGGTTTCGCCTGACGGCAAGTGGATTACTGCGACCCCGATTGACGGCCTGCCGCGGATCTTCTCTCTCGAGGGCGGAGAGTCGGTCGAGATCCCCGGCCTCGAAGAAGACGAGGTTCCGGTCCAGTGGACGGGTGACAGCAGCGAGCTCTATGTCTATCGCCCCGGAGAGCTCCCCGCTCGTGTGTGGCGAGTCGATCTTGCGACCGGCGAGCGCACCTTCTGGGGCGAGATCGCCCCGAGCGATCCGGCCGGGGTATTCGGCATCGACTATTTGGCCATCAGCCCCGATGGTGAGGGGTACGTCTACTCCTATCGTCGATTGCTTTCGACCCTGTATCTGTTTGAGGGTCTTCAATGACCGAACTGGAGACGAGACCGTGAGCGACACCAGCGGTGTTTTCCGCCCGGCGAAGAAACGCAAGGCGATTCCGCTCGACGGTCTCACCGAGGCCGCGGAGCTGGTCGATGGTGTCAAACGACGGGACCTTGATCCGGGGGACAGGGTGATCATCTCCACCAAGAACTCTGTCTACTCGTTGACCGCGTGCGCCGATGGAAGGTTCGAGGTCGGCGGGGGTTGGTTCGAACGCGAGGGTGATGGACCGACCCGAGTCGAGGTCCGTGGTTGTACGGCGGGCGGTCACGCCATCTTCACCGACCACATTGCGGCCCGCGGACTCTTCATGGAATTCGCTGATGGGCTGCGAACCACCCGGATCAAGAGCGTCCGGCGGATTCAGGCTGCAAAGAAGGAAACCTGATCGCATACGGAAAACGAGAATGTCTTGGCGCCACTGTGTGTTGGGGTTTATATAGAGACGCATTCGCGAAAGAAAAGAGAATGACAGTTGTTCGAAGCAAATGAATCCATAGCTGGATATCGCATCGTGTCGAAGCTCGGTGCGGGTGGGATGGGCGAAGTGTGGCGCGCCGAGGATGAGAAGCTCGGTCGCGAGGTCGCTCTCAAGGTTCTGCCTGCGGATGTTGCCGACGATGGCGATCGTCTGGCGCGCCTCGAGCGCGAGGCCAAGGTGCTCGCCTCGCTGAATCATCCCAATATCGCGATGCTTTTCGGGTTGGAGACCGTCGCATCGGAAACGGAAACGGAAACGGGCACGGCTTCAAGCCCTATCACATTCCTCGCCATGGAACTCGTCGATGGCGAGGATCTTTCCGACAGGATCAAACGCGGACCCATCCCTGTCGACGAGGCCATCCCCATCGCTCTGCAGATCGCCCAGGGCCTCGAAGCGGCACACCAACAGGGCATCGTCCACCGTGACCTCAAACCCGCCAACATCAAACTCAAGAAGGACGGCGCGGTCAAGGTCCTCGACTTCGGGCTTGCCAAGGCGTGGGAGGCGGAGGCCACTGATCACAGCCTGTCGTTGTCGCCGACCATGACCCAGCACGCCACGGCGGCGGGGATCATCCTCGGCACCGCGGGCTACATGGCGCCGGAACAGGCGGCGGGGCAGGGGACGGACACCAGAGCCGACGTCTGGTCGTTTGGTGTGGTGCTGTGGGAAATGCTGACGGGCTCGAAGCTCTTCGACGGCGAGACGGTGTCCCACGTTCTCGCCGCGGTGCTCACCGCCGAACCCGATCTCACCCGCCTGCCCGAAGACACACCACCGAGAATCGCCGATCTCATCGGACGCTGTCTGCGGAAGAAACCGAAGATGCGCGTTCAGGCCATCGGCGATGTCCGGATCGCCCTCGAGGAGTATCTGGCAGATCCCGAGGGCGCGGAGTCACCGGTCGAGATGCCGATCCACGAGGCTCCGGTTGTCCCCGCGTGGAAGCGTGCGCTTCCGTGGGCGGCTGCGGCCGTGCTCGGTCTGGCGCTGATCGGCGCAGTGTTTTTCCGCCCCGCCGAGCCGAAGACTGTGATCAAGGCGACGATCCCGCCGCCGGAGGGCACGGACTTCGATCTGAGAGCCGCATCTCCGGGACCGACGGTCGTGTCGCCCGATGGCAAACGCATCGCCTTCACCGCCGTCGATGAGGATGCCGAGACGAGGGTCTTCGTCCGCAACCTCGATGCCTCTGAGGCGACCGCCCTCAGCGGGACCGAAGGCGCCCAATTTCCATTCTGGGCGCCGGATTCGCGCTGGCTCGGCTTTTTCACACAGCCGGGCGACCTCCTGCGCAAGATCGACACCACCGGTGGTCCGCCGATGACCCTATGTGCCGCCGCCAACGGCAAGGGAGGAAGTTGGAGCTCAGACGGAGTCATCGTCTTCGCGCCCAACGCCGGGAGTGGCATCTTCCGGGTTTCGTCCGCCGGCGGCGAAGCGGTGGAAATCACCACCCGCGATGCAGAACACCACAACTCGCACCGGCTTCCGTGGATTCTCCCCGATGGACGTCATTTCCTCTTCGTCGCTCGGGGGGTCCACAGCGAGGAATCGGCGATCATGATCGGATCCCTCGATGGCGATGAGCCGAGAGAGTTGCTGCGCAGCACCAGCCAGGCCGCCTACACGTCGGGCAAGCTGCTCTTCGTCCGCGACCAGACTTTGATGACGCAGGACTTCGATCCAAAGGCCATGAAGCTGATGGCGGAAGCCATGCCGGTGGCCGAGGATGTGATGGTCATTCCGGGTGCGTCTCTCGCAATCTTCGGCGTTTCCCAGAACGGGGTTTTGGCCTATCAGACCGGTGACGCGGTTGCCGAGACGATTCTCGAATGGCGTGATCGCTCCGGTCGCCCAACCGGAGTGCTCGGAGACCCGGCGCTCTATCGAGTGGTCAGCCTTTCTCCCGATGATCGGTATGCGGTGGCACAGATTGTCGACCTGGAGGGTGGGGCCTACGATCTCTGGATTTTCGAGATCGACCGCAATATCAGAACTCGTTTCACTTTTGACTCCAATGGGGATGTCGCTCCGGTGTGGTCGCCGGATGGAACAATGGTCTACTTCGCATCCAATCGAGGCGGTGAATTCGCGGTTTATCGAAAGCCTCTTTCAGGAATCGGCGAGGTCGAGTTGATCGCCGAATTCGATGGCGACGCGTTCCCCGAGAGCGTGTCGCCCGACGGCCGCTACTTGAGCGCGCTGGTGGCCAATGAGGAAACCAACGCCGACATCCATCTCATCGATCTCGAGGGTGGCTACGAGGCGACCCCATTTCGGGAGACTGAATTCAACGAAGGTGGTTCGGTGATCTCGCCCGACGGACGCTGGGTTGCGTTTCACTCGGATGAGAGCGGAGAATACGAGATCTATGTGACCACCTTCCCTGTCGGCGGAAGGAAATGGCAGATTTCCGCCAACAACGGCGTCTACCCTGAGTGGAGGGCAGACGGAGGCGAGATCGTGTACACGGACTACGGCGGTAACCTGGTCGCCGTGCAGGTCGATGGCGGTGGTGACACCTTCGACGTCGGTACGTCGGAGACCCTCTTCCTCATCGAGACGCCGGAACAGGGAGGACCCCGCTATACGGCGGCCTTCGATGCCGAGCGCTTTCTCGTCATACCGGGCGTGACCCAAAAGGCCGACACCCTGCTCCACCTGGTGGTCAACTGGCCGGTTCAACTGGAGGCCCGCCGGTGATCGGATCCACCCTCGGCCATTTCCGAATCACCGAGAAGCTCGGTGAGGGCGGGATGGGAGAGGTCTATCTGGCGACGGATACCCGTCTCGATCGAAAGGTCGCGCTCAAGGTTCTCCCTGAAGAGGTCGCTGGAAACCGGGATCGGCGGAGTCGATTCGAAGACGAGGCTCGGGCCGCATCGGCGATCAACCACCCGAACATCACCGCCATCTACGACGTAGGGGAGGCCGACGGGGTCCACTACATCGTCATGGAACACATCGACGGTGACGATCTCAGCGCCAGGATGGCGTCGGGTTCGTTGGATGAGGGGGAAATCGTTCGCATCGGACGCAAGGTGGCCGAGGCGTTGGCCGAGGCCCACGCGGTGGGGATCACCCACCGCGACATCAAACCCGCCAACATCATGCTGACCTCGGGCGGTCAGGTGAAGGTCCTCGACTTCGGCCTCGCAAAGCTGCGGCCAAACGAACTCGATCCCCTCGACGAGGCCGCGCCGACTCAGACCATCACCCAACCGGGTCTGGTCATGGGGACGGTGCGCTACATGAGTCCGGAACAGGCGCTCGGTAAGAGCCTTGACGCGCGCAGTGATCTCTTCAGCCTCGGTATCGTTCTCTACGAACTCGCTGCGGGTCAGACGCCATTTGTCGGCGAAACCTCGGCCGAGACCATCACCAAGATCAGCCGTGATGAGCCCGAGCCGCTGCGTTCGCTCAACAAGGAAATTTCCGCCGAACTCGAAAGGATCGTCCGGAAGTGCCTCGAGAAAGACCCCGATCGCCGCTTTCAGAGCGCCCGCGAGCTGGCGGTTGATCTTCGGAATCTGGTCAGAGACGGTGAATCCGGCTCGACCGAAACCGTCGCTGCGCAAAGTTCGAAACCAAGATTGAGGGTCGGACTCGTCGCCGCCGCGGCCGTCGCCATGGTGGCCCTGGTCTTCGGCGCCGCCTCGTACATCAAGCGCGGTCCGTCGACCGGACCGACCGTGCGCTCCATCGCGGTCCTGCCGTTCGAGAACGGCACCGGCGACGAGGAGATCGACTATCTATGCGATGGGCTGACCGAAGGCCTCATCAACAGTCTTTCTCGGATTCCTGATCTCAAGGTCATTTCCCGGCGTTCGGCCTGGGCCTTCAAGGGGAGCGCCGAGGATCTTCAGACCATCGGCGAGAGGCTCGGCGTTCAGGCGCTGGTCCTCGGCCGGATGACCGCCCGTGGCGACGAACTCGCGGTGAGCGCCGAACTGGTGGATGTCAGCGACAGTCACCAACTGTGGGGCGGGAGGTACACGCGCTCCGACAACGATGTGCTCGGCATCGAACAGGAGCTGGCGACGACCATCGCGGACACCCTGAAGATCGAGCTTTCGGGTGAGACCGCCGTTGAGCTCGCCCGCCGCTTCGAGGTCGATTCAGAGGCCCACCGGCTCTATCTCCAGGGCAGGCGGTTCTCCGTCGGAAGCGCGACCGAGATGGCAAAATCCGTCGACTACTTCGAAAGAGCCATTGAAACCGATCCCGAGTACGCAATGCCGTGGGCCGGCCTGGCGGATGTCTACATCACCCAGGCGCACCATGGTGTACTGGATCGGGAAGAAGCTGTTTCGAAGGCCACGGCGGCGGTTGCCCGAGCGTTGGAGATCGACGATGGACTCGCCGAGGCGCTGGCCGCCTCGGCGGAGATCAAGTACCTCTTCGAGTGGGATTGGGACGGCGCGGACGAGGATCTTCAGCGCGCCATCGCGACCAACCCGCGCAGCGATTTCGCCCATAAGTCCTACGCCTTCTTCCTGTCGGCGGTCGGGCGGTTCGACGAGGCCATCGAACATGCACGGATCTGCAAGGAACTCGATCCGCTTTCGCCGAATGCCTTCCACCTCGAGGCCTTCGCGTTGATGGGAAAACGGGAGTACGACCGCGCCGCCGAGGAGTTCCGCGCCGCCCTCGATCTCAACCCCAACTGGACCTGGGGCTATATCAAACTGGCCAAGACCTATGCTGATGGCGGCAAGTGTGAAGACGCATTCCGAACCGCCGCAGCAGCCGAAGCCGAACTCCACGGCGGAGGGACTCCGCTGGCGCGTTCATGGCTGGGATACACCTACGCCCTGTGCGGCGACCAAGAGAAGACCGACGCGGCATTGGCGACCCTCGACGCGTACGCAGCCGAGCGATTCGTGGATCCGGTGGTCTACGGGATCGTCTATGCGGGCATGGGTGACACCGACCGTCTCCTCGAGGAACTCGGGCGCTCCATCGACGAACACTCGATCAACGCGGTCTACGTGCCGGTCGCGCCGGCTTACTACGCGCCAGGTCTCGAGAACGACCCGCGATACCTTGAGCTCATGGACCGACTCGGTTTCCCCGCGGGAGTTATCGAGGGAGGCGGCCGTTGAGCCTCGAATCCGGTGTCACCCGTGGACTCGGCGTATCTCAGGCAGCACCTGCGCAGGATGGATGCGCCATACTGTCATTACGAACAAGCGGCTCGATGTGAAGAAACGGAGGCGCCCATGCACATGCGCTTCGTACGGTTGAAGATCAAGGAAGAAAAGGTCTGGGACGCTCGCAGGTTTTACGAGGACCGGGTGTTTCCCCAACTCGAACAGACCGATGGTTGTCTGTTTGCCAGCCTGCTCCAAGGAACCATCCACGGCGAAGACTACATCTCGATGACGGTGTGGACCAGCGCGGAAGCGGCAGGCAAGTACGAGCACGGCGGTCTTTTCGACCGGTTGCTTGATGAGTCCGACGAACTTCTGCAGGAAGCTGAAGAGTTTGTCACCGACCTTCCTGGGGCGGGCGATGCGGTGGTCTTCACCGGGATCGAACCCGAGGTTGAAACCTGGGATGTGGCCAGCGAGGCCGACGAGGCCGTGTTAGAAAATGTCGGTCAGGGCCACGTCTTTGTCAGGATGGTGGCTGCCAGACTACGCCGAGGTGCGTTCGATGAGTTCCAGCGCAGGTTCGACGACGAGGTTCGTCCGGCGCTGGCCACGACGCCGGGCTGTCTCGGGGCCTTTCTCGTCGCCGGCGCCGGCGACCAGACCCGGGTTCTCTCGGTGACCATGTGGGCAAGGGAGGAAGACGCTGTGAGGTATGGCCTCAGCGGCGAATTCGAGCGTCTGACCGTGCGCCTCAAGGACACCTTCTCCGATCTCTACCAGTGGAGTATCGCTCTGTCGGGTGATCCGGCCTCGGCCGAGTCCTCGAACAGCCGGGGAATCGATGTCGAGGGTTACCAGTTGGTAGTCGGGCGCAAACTCAAGTAGTACTCGAAGAGGTGTGGATCGCGCCACCCCGAAGGGCGGTGCTACCATTTCGAAAGAAGATGTTCCGAATGAAGAGAGTTCCGGTTCGAGGCCGATTTCGAACCGAATGAAGGCCGCTTCTGCGGGAGAATACGATGAACGACGTAGCAAAACACGAGTGTGAGTTCAATCCGGAGCGGCTGCTGCTCAAACTCGATTTCAAGCTTCCAGGGGACGTCGAGTCGATTCAGCCCTCGGTGGACGAAATCATGGAAGTCGTCGGGGCGCAGGAGTGCGCCTCCGGACATGAATTTGAAGTCGAGGTCGCTTTGCTTGAAGCGCTCGCCAATGCGGTGACCCACGGCTGTCAAGATGATCCGTCAAAGATCATCGAAGTCTGCGTTGCCTGTGAGATAGACCGTGGCATGCTGATCATCGTCCGCGATCCCGGATCGGGTTTCGATCCAGGGAAGATTCCCAGCCCGGTCAAGGGTAAGAATGTCTTCTCGGATCACGGCCGTGGAATCTTCCTCATCAATCAGCTCATGGACGATGTCGAGTACCGCAGCGGCGGAACCGAGATTTGGATGCGGAAGAAGTAGGCCATGGCAGATTCAGCCTCGCTCATCGGCGAGGAGCTCGCACACTACAGGGTGATCGAAAAGCTCGGCGAGGGTGGAATGGGTGCGGTCTACCGAGCCGAGGACACGAAACTCGGACGCGAGGTCGCGCTGAAGGTGCTCCCGGAGGAGCTGGCGAATGAACCTGAGCGTCTCGCTCGTCTGCGTCGTGAGGCGCAGATCCTCGCGTCGCTCAATCACCCCAATATCGCGTCCATCTACGGACTCGAAGAGCTCGACGGCCGCCTCATTCTGGAACTCGAGTTGGTCAAGGGTGAGGAACTCGCCCAACGGTTGAAACGCGGGGCGCTCCCGGTTGACGAGACCATCGATATCGCGACCCAGATCGCCTCCGGGCTCGAAGAGGCTCACGAAAAAGGGGTGATCCACCGCGATCTCAAACCGGCGAATCTGATGATCACCTCGGACGGGGTCGTCAAGATCCTCGATTTCGGTCTGGCGAAACCCTACGTCGATGACTTCACCAGCGACGGTGTTTCGGAGTTGCAGACCGTCACCGGTGGTGACCTCACGCGAGAAGGCGTCATCATGGGAACCGCCTCCTATATGAGCCCGGAGCAGGCCAGGGGACGGAAGGTGGATCGTCGGGCGGACATCTGGGCCTACGGCTGTGTGCTCTTCGAAATGGTGACCGGCCGCAGAGCATTCGGCGGGGAGACCATGACCGATGTTCTGGTGTCGGTGGTCTCCGGAGAGCCTGACTGGTCGCTGCTCCCCTCCTATACTCCGCCCGGTGTCCGCCGGCTTGTGCGGCGTTGTCTCAAGCGCGATCCGCGAAATCGCCTGCGAGACCTTGGAGATGCCATCATCGAGCTTACCGAGGCAACAGGGCCCTCCAGTGACGATGGGATCGCGGCGGTGGAAGCCGTGCTGCCGAGCAGGAATCTCGCGCTCTGGGCGATCATCGGGCCAGTACTGGGCGTGATTCTCGGAGTGGCGCTGTTGTGGTTCCTCGGTCTCGAAGACCATCCGGGCCCGCGTCCGGTGAGGCAATTGGCCACGGTCAGCCAACCCGTGGCGATGTATGGATCGTTCGCCCCTTCTCTGGCCACCTCACCCAACGCAGAACTACTGGTCTACTCGGCGGGAATCCCGAGGGTCCTTTACGGGCAGCTCCGCGACCAACTCGAGTCGGCACCGCTCGCGGGGACCGAGGGTGCCATGTCGCCGTTCTTCTCGCCCGACGGCCGCTTTGTCGGTTTCTGGGCCGATGACGCCCTGAGGAAGGTGCCGGTGGGCGGGGGAGCGCCGGTGACCCTCGTGGATACCAGTAACTATTTCTTCGGCGCGGATTGGGGAGCGGACGGATACGTTTACTTTTCTCGGCCCTGGGTGCTCGAAGGAGGAGGCATCTCCATCGCTCTGGTGCGGGTGTCCGAAAACGGGGGCCCGGTCGAGTTGGTGGCGGCTCCCGAATCTGTGGCCGGAAGAACCGTCGCCCTGGCGTGGCCGAAGATGCTTCCCGGCGGAGAGTATCTCCTCGCGACCAGGTGGGCGACGGATGGACGACCCCCGGCGATCGAGATCGTCTCCATAGCGGATGGAGACCGGCGGACGCTCATCGAGGGATTTCAGCAGGCGGTATTCGTCCCCGGTGGTCATTTGGTGATTGGAGCACCCGATGGGCAGGTCTTCGCCCTCGGGTTCGATCTCGATTCGCGACAGGTTACCGGCGATCCGGTCTCTATCGCCAACGGCGTCAACCGCTCGAGATATGGGGCGCAGCATTTTGCCGTCGGCTCCGATGGAGCGCTCTTCTGGGTTCCCGAAGTGGGCCCTTCTCGGCCTGATGAGTTGGTCTGGGTCGATCGGGACGGAAACGCCGAACCGGCGTCGAGCCATCTTCGACACTACGAGTCGCCGCGGCTCTCTTCGGACGGTTTTGTCGTAGTAGGAGTCCGAGGCGCGCACGACGACATCAATATATGGTTGCTCGATACCGATCGGGACACGCTTCGGCCGTTGACCATCGAGACCGGGTACTCGAGGATGCCTCTGTGGGCGCCAAATCGTCTCGGAGTGATCTACTCGGTTCCGCTGGGGAACGACAAACTTCCTGCTGGGATCTACCTCCGGGGACTCGAGGGATCGCGAGAACCCCGGTTGCTGGTTCCGGGAACGCTCAAAGTGCCGACATCCGTTTCTGCCGACGGCAAGGCTCTCCTTTTTCAGACCATCGGTGTGAACAACGGGTGGGATCTGTGGAGAGTGGGTATTGAGTCCGACGGCGATCCTGAGTTGATGCTGTCTGCGCCGTTCGACCAGATGGAGGCAAGTTTCGCTCCGGATGATAACTGGATCGCCTTCGAAGCCGATCCGTCCGGACGCAGCGAGATCTATGTTCGCCGCATCGGAGAAAACGGAGTCGAGGGTCAGGTTTCGCCTCACGGCGGGAGTTGGCCGGTGTGGAATCCGAGAGGTGGCGAACTGCTCTATCTCGGTACGAGCTCGATGATGTCGGTCAAGTTGGATCTCACCGGAGAGCCCGTTGTCGAAGCTGCGCGCGCCCTCTTCGAATCCGAAGGGTACGGGCGGTCCTTCGATGTTTCCGCCGACGGCCGAAAATTTCTGATGGTCCGGCTCGGCTATGAACCCGCGGGCAGCCAGATCAATCTAACCCTCGATCCCCGCCTCGAATAGAGCCTTCAGAAGAGCCGGGGACTGCGCTGATGTTGGAGGCGAACTCGTCGCGTGACTGATGAAATCAAGGTTCGAATCCACCGCGGGCATGCCGCGGTCGAGGGTCTCACCGGCACGGTGGTCGTGATCGATGTCTTTCGCGCATCCAACACCATCATTTCACTCCTGGGGGCGGGAGCGAAAGAGGTCTTCCTTCTCGCCGACATCGAGAAGGCCCGATCGCTCAAGGCTCGGTATCCGCAACGGCCGCTCCTCGGTGAGCGTGGCGGCATCACCCCTGATGATTTCGATGGCGGCAACTCGCCGGCCAACGTCGGCGCCCTCATCGCCCCCGGAGCCTCACCAATACTGACCACATCCGCTGGGACGCAGGCCATCGCCCGGCTGAAGGCTGCGGACACGATCGTGTTTGCGAGTTTTGCCAACGCCACCGCGGTGGCCGAAGCGCTCCGGGATCGTCGACTCTCTTCGGTGACATTGCTGCCGATGGGTTTGGAGGCGCGCACGCCGGCACTGGAGGACGATGAGGCCGCGGCGTGGATCAACGGCCTGATCGACCGCCGAAACCAGGACTTCGTCGGGGTCCGACAGAGGCTGCTCGATTGTGACGGAGCGGCTCGATTGAGGCGTCTCGGCCAGGCCGACGACCTGGCATTCTGTACTGAACTCGACACCCGGAACCTGGTTCCGGTGGTGGTCCCAGGAGACCCGCCACGTGCGGTTCCGTTAGTGGATTGATTGCCGAGATCGGCTACAATCCTCCGACGTTGTGGGGGCCCTGTCCTCACAATGGGGAGGAACGAGTGGATCTGAGTCAGTTCAAAATGGCGACCGCGGTCGTGCGATGCGAGCCATCGGGGCGAGAGGTCGTTGTCGTCCATGATACGAACCTGATGGATGCCATTCACCAAACCGGCCTCGGTCTCGGCCAGTCCTGCGATGGTATCGCGCTGTGCGGTTTCTGCCGGGTCACGATTCTAGACGGGAAAGACAACCTCAGCCCGATCGAGAGCGAAGAAGAAAAGGTCTTGGCCTCGATGCACGGAGCGGAAAACGAACGTCTTGCGTGTTGCGCCACGATCAACGGTCCGGTCACGCTGACTACGACCTACTGGTAGGTTGCAGGCCTCAGGTCACGTCTTGACGGCGGACCTCATCTCTCTTCCAATATTAGCCGCCAACGATGGTCGCATCGATGCACAATGAAACCGCAAAGACGCCACGGTCGCAGAGCTTCCGCGAAGTCATCTCTTTGACTCATCGCACTCCCCGAATCGGGTGCGCTTACCGGATCGGGGGGAGTCCGGGTCAAAATTGGGATGCTTGGCGGTACCTTGGCGTATCTTGCGTCTTTGCGGTTTCATTGTGCTGTGCGGAACGGATCGCAGGTTCATAGAGTCCTTGGTCGCGGGAGGTTGTCCGTTGTTGTATCCGACGAACAACCCTCAACCCCACACAGAACCTCAAACCCTCAACACGAGCTTCAACGCGGCGTACGCCGCGAGTCTCTGAAAACGATCGGCGTCGACGGGGAAATAGAGCTCACGCGCCTCGACCCCATTGGGTCCGGCTGCCGCAACGGTCAGAACTCCGGGGCGATGGTCACCAACTCCGTCGGCCGCGCCCAATGTCGCGATCCCGATCGATGCGCCGAACCGCCTTCGAATCGCCACGGCGGCCTCTTCTGCCGACTCACCCTCGAGATCGAGCTGGTTGCCCAGAACCGCGATGCCGCCGGCGACCAGGCCCCCAAGCAGACACCGGCGGCCGGGCTCCGAGGCCCCGAGCTCTCTCGCGATCGCGCCGCAACTGGCGATCTCGGCGGCGGCGAGCGTCATCCCGGCCGCCTCGAGGGATGTGGCGACAAACGTCGGGAAGTCGATGTCCAACCGGGGCCCGCCGGCTGCAAAGACATGGTTGCCGAGGCGGCGCTGAGCGTCCTGAACCAGTCGATCGAGCACAACGGTCGCGGCTGAACGGTTGGCGCCGTCGACAACGAGGCGTAAGTGGATCTCGGGAAATGTCGCCCTGTATTGCACTACCAACCCTATTCCCTCAGGAACCCCGTCTTCGATCCCTTCGAGGAGTTGGGCGACCTCGCTCTCGCCTTTGCCGAAGATCTTGAGGGTTGCGACCATTTGGGGGGCGGCGCTCAACCGACCGGCGAGGTCCGGCAAGGCCGACTCGTCGGCCATCCGCCGTATTTCGCGGGGAACCCCGGGCATGAAGTAGAGCCGACAGGAGCCGGCATCGAGGCGGAACCCTACCGCGGTTCCCTCCGGGTTCGGCAGGATCGTGCAGCCCGCGGGCAGATCGGCCTGCTTCTCGTTGGTGGGCGGCATCTCCCGTCCCCGTTCGGAAAAGAACCGACGGGCGTGCTCGAGAGCCTCGCTCGATCGCTCGATCTCCAGTCCGAATGCTTTCGCTGCGGCGGCTGCGGTGAGATCGTCACTGGTGGGTCCGAGCCCGCCCGAGACGAGGACCGCGTCGGCCCTCCCTGCGGCGGTTCGCAGGGCCTCGACCATGCCGTCCATATCGTCGCCGACGCTCCGGTGCTCGGTGACGCGGAGACCCAGGTTGGTGAGTTTGGCGGACAATTCAAAGGCGTTGGTATCGACGAGCCGACCTTCGATCAACTCGTCTCCGATGGTGAGGATTTCGATTCTCGACATGAGACGAAGTGTACCCCCGCCCCGATCACCCGACCGGCGTTTTCCTCTTGTTCGACCGCTGGTTGCTCGGGAGCACCCGCTTGCGCACGCGCACAGAGGAGGGGGTGATCTCGACGAGTTCATCGGCGTCGATCCACTCGAGGGCCCGGTCGAGGGTCATTTCCCGAGGCGGCGCCAATCGGAGTGCTTCATCCGACCCGGCGGCGCGCATGTTGGTGAGCTTTTTCTCGCGGGTGACGTTGACATCCAGATCGGAGTCGCGAGTGCTCTCGCCGACGATCATTCCCTCGTAGACCTCGGTTCCGGGGCCCATGAACAGGTTTCCACGCGGTTCGAGGTGATAGAGCGCATAGGTGGTGGTTTTGCCCGGGCGGTCGGAGACCAGGGCGCCGGTGGCGCGGCCGGCGATGGGGCCCTGCCACGGCGACCAACCGTCGAAGAGGTGGTTGAGAATCCCGGTGCCGCGGGTGTCGGTGAGGAACTCGGATCGGAATCCGATGAGGCCTCGCGAAGGGATGCGGAATGAGACCCGCACCCGGCCGTGACCCGGGTTGTGCATTTCCGACATCTTGCCTTTGCGGGTGCCGAGCTTCTGGGTTACGATCCCGACGTACTCCTCGGGACAGTCGATCTGGACGATCTCCATGGGCTCGTGCTTGAGACCGTCGATATCGCGGGTGACGATCTCGGGTTTCGCCACCGAGAGCTCGAAGCTCTCTCGCCGCATGGTCTCGATGAGGATCGCCAGCTGGAGTTCGCCGCGGCCAAGGATGTTGAAGGCGTCGTTGCCGAGGATCTCGAGGCGGATGGAGACGTTGTGCAGCGCTTCCTTCTCGAGCCGGGCGCGGATCTGGCGAGCGGTGACGTACTGGCCCTCACGCCCGCCGAAGGGTGAGTTGTTGGCCGAGAAAACCATGGACATGGTGGGCTCGTCCACCGCGATCCGAGGCAGCGGCTGCGGGTTCTCGAGATCCAGCAGCGAATCGCCGATGGTGACCTCGTCGAGCCCGGCCAGGGCGACGATGTCGCCCGCGACGGCGGTTTCCACATCGACCCGTTTGAGACCCTCGTGGGAATAGACAACTCCCACCTTGGCCTTGCCGAGGCCATTCTCGCGGGAGATGGCCACCGTGCTGTTGGCCGTCAGCGTGCCGTTGACGATCCGGCCGACGGCGAGGCGGCCGAGATAGTCCGAGTAGTCGAGGTTGGTCACCAGAAGTTGGAGCGGCGCCGACGGATCGCCCTTGGGCGCCGGGATGGTCTTGAGGATCTCCTCCATCAGCTGGTGCAGATCGGTGAATTCGCCGTCGATCCCGGTGCAACACAAACCCTTGCGGGCGTCGGTGCAGAAGATCGGGAAATCGAGCTGTTCATCTGCGGCGTCGAGATCGATGAAGAGGTCGTAGATCTCGTCGAGGACCTCGGCCGCGCGAGCGTCCGCACGGTCGATCTTGTTGATCACGACGATGGGCGGCAGTCCGAGCTGGAGCGCTTTCGACAGGACGAAACGAGTCTGGGGCAGCGGGCCCTCAGCGGCATCGACGAGCAGCAACACTCCGTCCACCATCTGGAGCGTGCGTTCCACCTCACCGCCGAAATCGGCGTGCCCCGGGGTGTCGACGATGTTGATCTTGACGCCCTTGTAACGCACCGCGGTGTTCTTGGCGAGGATGGTGATTCCGCGTTCACGTTCGAGATCACCCGAATCCATGACCCGTTCGTTGACTCGTTCGTTTGCGCGGAAGGTGCCGCTCTGCCACAGCATGGCGTCCACCAGGGTGGTCTTGCCGTGGTCGACGTGGGCGATGATCGCCAGGTTTCGAAACTCGGTCGTTGACATGAAAGCTCCTCGGATTGTGGGTGGAATGCCCTCGTGGGCAAAGGCGGGCGCGCATTTGTAGCACCAGAGTTCTTTCTGGTCAACAAGTATCTCAAACGAGGGGTGTCCGAGCCCCTCGTTTTGCCTCGGTGCTATGCGGGTTGTGTCATACAGAACGCGCTCAGCTTGTTTCCGTCGAGATCTCGGAAGTAGGCGGCGTAGAAACCGCTGTCACCCCTCGGTCCGGGTGCACCCTCGTCTTGACCGCCCAGCTCCATTGCCTTTGCATGCAGGGCCTTCACCTGATCCGTGTTCGCGGCGGCCAGCGCGACCATCATTCCGTTGCCGACCGTTGCGGCGTTGCCGTCGTACGGTTTGGTCACCGAGAGACCGGGCGCCTCAGGTGAGGTTCCCCAGGCGACAAAGGTCTCCTCATCCATGAATCGACCCGCACCGACGAGCGCCATCAATTTGTCGTAGAACGCGGCGGCGCGTGCGAGGTCGTTGGTTCCAAGAGTGACGTATCCGATCATGGTTGCCTCCTCTGGCGGTTGGTTTTTGTTCAATGGTGCTCGATCATGTTCGCCAGGATCTCCTTGAGGAGCTTGGCCGCCACCATGGCCGTGAGACCGTTGAGATCGCGGTGGGGATTGAGTTCGACAATGTCGGCGCCGACCAGGGGGAAGGGCAGGTCCTGGATGATGGAAATGACCTCGCGGGTTGTCAGCCCGCCCGGCTCCGGGTGAGCCACCCCGGGAGCGCACGATGGATCGAGGGCATCGAGATCGAGCGAGAGATAGAGCGGCGGTTCGAGTCCCAGGCTGGCGATGGGCGGGACTCCGCGGGCGCCGTGGACTTCGACCCCGAACCGGTCGGCCTGTTGGCGTTGGTGGGAGTTCAGCGTGCGGATGCCGATCTGTACCAATCGAACGGCAACGCCGTCCTCCATGATTCTGGCAAACGGGCAGGCGTGGGACTCGTGATTGCCCTCGAACTCGTCATAGAGATCAGCGTGGGCATCGAGGTGGAGGATCGTCAGGCCTTCGTGCCTGCGTGCGGTCGCCTTCATGATGGGGTAGGTGATGGCGTGATCGCCGCCGAGGGCGACGACGCGATCGCCGGTTCCGATCAGACCCGAGACGACTCGTTCGATGGATTCTCCGGTCGAGGCATCATCGAGATCCATATCACCACGATCCTCCCACCCCGGGTGGGCGCCGAGATCGATTTCGTTTTCGGTCCACAGATTCGTCGAAGGGCTGCGCAGCGCCTCGCGGATGTGGTTCGGCGCCATGGCGGCGCCCGGAAGGAACGATGAGTTCACATCGGAGGGAACCCCGATTACGCTGATGCATCCTTCCCGGTTGGGTGTATTCATGATTCTCCCTTGTCGATGGAAACCGGACTTTATCTTGGCTGATTCCTTCGCTCCGGTGCGGGTGCACCGGACCGGCGGCCTGCTTCTGTGCCGGTAGAGCAGACTTCATCGCGCGTCCCGGGGGTGCCCGGTCGGCATTTGTGCGGAGCGGGACGCGTCGCCGCGAGGTTTTTCTGGCACAAAGCCATGCCCGGCACCCCGATGGGGCGCGGTTTTCCGCGTGCTCAGTGGCTGTCGCGGATACGGTCGCTATCATCGACAGGCTGGAAGCCTATCGCTACACCGCGGGCGTTTGGGATGGTGTAGCGACAGCCATCCTGGCTGTCGACGGTGGCGTGGCGGTTTCGGGCACGGGTACGGGAACGGGAAGAGTCGCCGCTACTTCTCCCCCGAAAGATAGTGATGCCACAGCAGCCGCGCCGCCACGGACCGCCATGGACGCCAGGGCTCGCCGAGCTTGTCGAATTCCCTGGGATTGGGCCTCGACTCGAGCCTCTTGATCCGTTGCGCCGCGACGACCAGTGCGAGATCTCCGACCGGCCAGACATCGGGTCGTCCGAGAGCCATCAGGAGGTAGATGTCCGCAGTCCACCGTCCGATCCCTTTGAGGCGCATCAGTCGCTCACGAGCCTCGTCGTCGGGGAGGTTCGAAAGACCGAAGAGGTCGAGGCTGCCGGTTTGAACTGCCTCGGCCAGGATCCTGGAGTACGCGGTTTTCTGGCGACTGAATCCAACCTCTTTCAGCGTCCCGTCGTCGAGGGCGAGCAGACTCTCAGGCGTCAATCCGCCGACCGCGGCGAGCAGCTTGTCAAAGCAGGCCTTCGCCGAGGCCAGCGAGACCTGTTGTTCGAGGATGACGTGGACCAGCGTTGGGAACCCGGGTTTGCGGTCCCACATCGGCGGAGGCCCAAGCTTCGAAAGGACGCCGCCGAGATCGCGATCCCGCGCGGCGAGTTCATTGAGTCCCCGTGTGTAGCTTGTTTGATCAAGCGCCGAAATCGTCACCTTTTGGACTCAGATCTCTTTCCTGTGAGGACCTCGAGATCCACCCGCCACACCCTGGTGGCCTTCATGTGCGGTCCCCGGTACGACCAGTCACGCCCAGAGTAGTGGCGCATGATCCGGTTGAGTCCGTGGATCTTCTCCTCATCGCCGACAAGTTCGGTCACCGTTCCAAAGCCGATGACGCTCTCGAAATTGAAGGTCCAGGAGCATGCGTCTTCGTCATCGGTAACGAGTTTGACATTGCGTTCAAACTGAACGCAGACACGTGGGTTGGCGGTCATCATGTCGATCTTCTTGCCCTCTTTGGCCGTGTGAAAGAAGACCGCTTCACCGTCAAATCCAAAAGAGACGGGAACGACGTAGGGCTCGCCGCCCACCGCCAGACCCAGGCGGCAGACATCGCAGTCTCGTACGATCTTGAGAATCGTGTCGAGGTGGACGATTTCCTTGTCGGCGCGGCGCATCACCCCGCCCTCGTGCCGTTGGGTACGGGGCGTTCGGGCGTGGCCAGCGCCGGGATCACCCCATCCTCATAGCCGAGATCGAAGAGCATTCCCTCCGACATCACGCCAGCCATCTTTCTCGGCGCGAGGTTGACGACAAAGAGCGCCTGCTTGCCGATGATCTCGGTGAGATCCTCACGCTCCTGTTTCATCCCGGCGAGGATGGTTCTGGTTTGATCGCCGAGGTTGACGGTGAGCTTGACGAGTTTCTTCGAGCCTTCGACATCGTCCACGGCCTCGATGGTGCCGACCCGGATATCGAGTTTGGCCAGGTCATCGATGGTGGCGAGTTCTTTGATCGGTGCTGGTTTCATTCATCGTCCTCCGTCGGTTCCTCGAATTCCTCGAGCAGTGCGCGCGCTTCCTCGGCCATTCGGCTCGGGACCGTGAAGACCACCCCCCGTGACGAGGGGTTGAAGATCGAGCCGCTGACGAACGCGCCCCGGAAGGCCCCGAACCGTTGTTCACCGTGCGCGAGATAGGGGATCCCGGCACCGTCGAGGACCGATTTGATCACTGCGATCTCGGTCAGGTCCGTCGATTCCATCACCGGTTCCATCGTCTCATCGTCGCCGACTCGTGGTTTCGCCGGATGGTCGTCCTCAAACGGAGGTTCAACGGGCGGCGCTATCGCCACGAGATGAGTCGCACAGAAAGGGCAGATGGTGATGTCCTGGCGATACTCCGACCGCAGACCGGTGTTGAGAAAATCGGGACACTCGTCATTGGGGCAGAACATGACACCTCCACACGGCGACGGGCCGAATCAGTGACATCGTCACTCGTCCTTGGCCGGAAGATAGTCCTCACGGATTGGCGAGAAGACCTCGATCACCACGCTGTCCTCCAGCGCCTCGGCGCCGTGGGGCGTTCCCGATGCCCAATTCCAGCAGTCGCCGGGGGAGACGACCTTGTCCTCGCCCCTGCTGAAAAACCGGAGCGATCCCGATATGAGGTAACCGGTCTGCTCGTGAGGGTGCTGGTGTTCGGGGACCACCGCTCCCTTGACGAAACGGACCTCCGTCAGGTGGGTCGTGGCGCCGTGAATCATTGACTTGAGCCACACCCCCGTGATCATCTCGTTGTATCCGGCCTTGTCCGCCTTTTTGATCATCATCGCCTCCCGGTTCTCTGGGCGGCGCTCAATCGTCGATGGCCGCCACCGCCTCGACTTCCACCTGGCACCCGAAATGAAGATCCCTGGTGGGGACCACGGCGCGCGCGGGACGGTGTTCACCGAAACATTGCGCATAGACTGTATTGACTCGTCCCCAGAGTGCGATGTTCGAAACATAAACGGTAGTCTTGATGACCCGGTCGAGGCTGCTCCCCGCCGCCACGAGAATGGATGCGACGTTGGCGATGGCCAGCTCGGTCTGCTCCTCGATGGAACCGATCCGAGGTTTGCCGGATTCTGGATCGATCGGCAGTTGCCCGGATACAAAGACCAGGCCTCCGTGGATCATGGCCTGTGAGTAGTGGCCGGCGGGTGCAGGTGCGTTCTTGGTGGAAACGGCATGCATCGTGCCTCCTTTGTGACACCGATGGGATTGAGTCGGCGCGGCCAGGCTGAGTACTTCGGTCTCGGGACGGTCGGTCGTCTTGTGGTCAGGGCTCGTCGGTCCACGAATCTAGGACGGACTCGGCCTCCTGTATCGACTTCGCATACCGGGTCTTGTCTTCGTCGAAGACTCCCTTGAGTAGCCGTTGGAACTGCATGAGACCGGTCATCAGACCACCGGTGACCCGGACACCGTGGCGGCGCCCTTTGTTTTTGAGAAGCTCACCGCCCTGGGTCAGGGCCGCCGTGGCCCCCGGCGAGCCGGGGACAAACTTGGATAGATCGGTGATCGTGTCGAATCCGGGTTTCAGGTCTCTGAGTGCGGCATTGAGCTCCACCATGGCCGGATCCACGTCGCTGCCGCGAAAAAAACCACTGAGTCGGATGTAGAGCCGATTCTTGGCCCGATCCGCTCGGAACTCGTATTTGTCGCCCATCTTCAACCTCCCGCGAGATTCGCTCGCTCGTTACCCGATCAGGATACCGAATCACGATCAATCGTAGCGCTCCATGTCGGCGGGGACAACGACCCACGGGTGTCGGCGTGATTCGTAAACCGAGACCCCGGGGGCCGGAAACGTCGGATCGGCAAACCCGCCGACCGGGATCGCGATCAGATCCGGCTCATTTTCGGGCTGATAGAAGACCGTCGAACCGCAGGTTGGACAGAAATGGGATGTGATCTGGTTGCCGCTGTCTGCGGTGCGGGTCCAACTCGAGGAGTCGCCCTCGATCTCGACACCGGATGCGGGAAACCGAGCCTGCTGGCCGAAGACACTTCCGGTTCGGCGCTGGCAGTCGAGACAGTGGCAGATCGAAATTCGAACCGGCTCTCCTCTGACGGTCGCGCTGAGTCGGCCGCAGCTGCACGAAGTTCGTCGTGTCGACATCGTTGCCTCCATTGGCAATTTTTCCGGGTGATCGCGTCGGATCACTCTGAAGGAATCGGCAGGTCGTGCAGGCGGAGAAACGAAAGTTTGTCCCAGTAGCCCTTTTGGAACGCGATCTTGCCGTTGCGAATGTGGAAGAACCCGCAGCCCCGGAGCCCGAGCGGGTCACGCCACTCCAGGATCGCCCACTCACCGTCTTGAAAGATGTTCTCGACGATGCACACCATTTCGGCCTGAGCGAACTCGGCTTCGAACATCCCACGGATTGCCGCGCGTCCGGTCACCGGTGATTCGGGCGCCTGGTGGTTGACGGCATCCTCCTCGTACAGAGCCGCGAGGCTCTCGACATCCGCCCGGTTGAACGCATCGACCCACGTTTGGACAACTTCTCTCGGTTGCATGCTGTGATCCTACCGCAGGCGGCGTCGGGGTGGCGCGGACTCTTCGTTGCCGCGCCAGAGGTTGCTCATCAAGCGATCTCGTGTTCTCGGCGGATTGCCTGGATCATCTCGTCGAGTCTCTGAAGAAAACGAGATCTGTCGCGCTTTGCCAACGGCGGCGGTCCACCGGTGATCTCTCCGGCACCGCGCAGTTCGTCCAGCAGTCCGCGGGTGGCGAGTGCCGAGCCGATGTTGTCATCGGTGAACGGTCGTCCGGTGGTGCCGATGACCTGTGCGCCCGCTTTGAGGCAGCGGTCGGCAAGAGGGATGTCGGCGGTGATGACGATGTCGTGCGATTCGACGTGCTCGACGATCCAGTCGTCGGCGGCGTCGAATCCGTCTCCCACCACCTCGAGCGAGATCCAGCGATCATCGGGGGTTCGCATCCACGAGTTGGCCACGAGAGTGACCTCGAGCCCATAACGACCGGCGACGCGGAATACCTCGTTCTTCATCGGGCAGGCATCGGCGTCGATGAAGATATGGAGCAACTCGGGTCCCTTTCTCGTAACGAGCCAATGCTATCAGGCCCTTGAATCCGTCCTCTTTCGAGTCTTCATTCGCACGCCAAACGACTTCGATTTCGTGGACCGGTAGCCCGGCGCTATCTCGTCACCTCGTTGGCCGACCAACTGATAGCCGCCAACTTCCACTTTCCTGAAATCTTTTGCCAAACGCCCAAGTACTTGCCGGAAGCTACCGTTCTTTCACCCGATATTTCGACCACCATTTGGCTTCTCCCATCGAAATACGCCAAGTCACCTGATGACCCGACGACAATTGCTTCGGGCGTTCCGGATATCTCAATGAAGGGCAGCTTGAACCATTGGGTTTCATAAAACTGCCGGATGGCCTCATGCCCCACAATTGGTAAATAGCCCGGGGGCTGTAAAACGGCGTGAGGAGCAATAAGATCCATGACACCGTCTAGATTCCGTTGCTCCTCAGCCCGTAAGAGAGCCAGATCAGCCTGACGGATCTCCGCCTCTGGCGATTCATTGCCAACTGAATTGCTCTTGGGACTGTCACAGCCACCTAACAACGCCGTGGTAACCACCAACAGGGCGAAAGCAATATGACGGTTCATTATTGGCACCTCTCATTGTCATCTACGTCGTTGTGATCCAGCACCCTGACGGTTCGAGTTCACGGGACGAAAGCCGCGCTCGCGCGGATTTCGTCCCGTGAAACGAGTTTGTTAGGCGAGTGCTTCAATAGTGATACCTCGCCTGCAGGAAATCGACCCGCCCGTCACCAACCAGATAGACGATTCGATGCTCTTCGGTAAGTCGTCGCGACCACGTGCCGCTTGGGAGGCATTTGAGCGGTTCGGGCTTTCCGATTCCGGAGAACGGATCGCCCAGAATCGCTTGGACAAGGCCAAGTGCCCGAAGGGAGACCTTTCGATTCGTTTTCACCCAATACTTCAGGTCCTCGATGAACTCGGGTTGAAACACGGCCACCCATTGACGTGGGCGCTTGGCCGCCTTCGTTCTACTCCTCTTCTTGGCCAAGGCCGAGCTCTTTTCGGAGGTCCTCGATCGTTGATGGTCTCAGCTCATTCGATTGGGCCCTGGAGAGCGCCGCGAGAAGACGTTCGGCGTTTCTTGGAGACCGCAGGAGGTGCGCGGTTTCGAGCAGACTCTCCAGCTCATCGGCAGATACAAGCGCGACGTCGGCGGCGTTTCGCCGGCGAATAATCACCGGTTCGCGGGTTGACGATACCTCCTCGCACAGAGCAGCAAGTGTTGCCCTGGCGTTTGTATATGTCGTGACGGTTGGCATGATGACCTCCGGAATTTACTGTACAGGATTAGTGTACATGTTGGCCGACGGCGGGTCAAGAGCCTAACGATCGCTGTTCAGGGGACGCGAGCCGCGCTCGCGCGAGTCGCGGCCCCCTGGAATAGCTCGGTTAGGCTGATGTGTCTTGATTCCGTCGAGGTCACAACGAACCGAGAACATGAGTTGAACAAACGGGTGTTCGGTCGCAGGCAAGACGAGGTTTTCAAGACGGCGCTTTCCCAACCTCATGTCGAGCATCGCCAGACCTCGTACGATTGGGTTCGGTTCTTCAAGCGCCTTGTCGACCGAGACCTCAAGGGAACGGTACAGAGCTTCATAGAAGTTGTTGCGCGACAGGATGCCTTCTGCCAGGAGCGCAGATTCGGCTTCCTCCCAGGAGCCCGCCAACTCTTGCCGACGCTCGTAGAACTTCTTCCACCATCCGGCATCCGAGAAACTCTGAACGTCCTGACCGTCGATCGTTATCCAACCTCGCCCGCTGAGATGACCAGTAGTTCGATACCAGGTGTCGCGAAGCTCAACGTGTCCGACCACTGATGGCGCAAATTGCGATTCGACGCGAGATTTGAGTTTGCTCCAACGCATTGGCTGGCCTAACGATACGAATTAAGCGGACCCGAGCCGCGCAACGCGCGGGTTGGGGTCCCGTGGAACGCGATGTTAGGCGCCACGTTCATTTGACTGGTTCCGCCGATCGGAGAATCTCGAAGAACGGAATGACGACTGATTCATCCGGCGAGTCGGTAAGCAGGGTGGCGCCGAGTTGGAGTTTCCCCAGCAACATGATTCCTTGGCAGAGGTATTTGAATTCACCGGGTGGAAGCTCCTTCCGTCTGTCTGTGAGCGTATAAAGGTATCCGGTACCGTGAACGCCAGTCAGTTGCATCATCTTGAGCTCCGTCTCAACGGAGGTGTTAAGAAGTTGAGTCCCTCGAAGGCGGACGAGGTATTGGACTTCCTCCTCGGACATTTTCTGATTGCCGCCGGTACTCACCTTGGCGGCAGATATCAGGATCTTAAAGACGTCGCCCTCCGTCGGGGCGATGGTGACTGTAAGGACTCCGTCCTGGTTTTCTTGACTCTCGACGACCATGGACGGCGGAATGGTGAGGGCAAACTTGGCGCGTTTGGCAACCCTGAACTCGTGGCGGGTTGAAGGTTCTGAGAATGACGATACGGGTGCCAGCAGGAAAAGCGCCAAAGCCAATCGCAGTGCGGTATTTAGCAAAGATGCCTCCGTTACTCCGTAGCCTAACGATCGGTGTTCAGCGGACGCGAGCCGCGCCCGCGCGGATCGCGGTCCGCTGAATTGAGCAGGTTAGGTCGTCGGCTAGATGAGCTTTCGGAAATCATCAGGCGTGAGTCCTGCATCACGGGCGATTCCCCCCATCGTGAACGCGTTGACCGGGTTGTGCCGCGGGATGGTGACAATTCGGGTGCCGTCAGTCATGACGATGTGCTTGCCTTGCCGTGCTATTCGAAACCCAGCCTTTTTGAGCGCACGGACGGCATCGAGATGGTTGACTCCAGGAATGCGGGGCACGATTAGACGGCGACTTCGATTTCGTGGACCGTTGATCCTTCGAGGAGCTCTTCGACGACTTCGAGGTATTCACGAATCGCGACCTCGATGTTGGAGAGAGCTTCCTTTTCAGTTTCGCCCTGCGACCAGCATCCGGGCAGCCCGGGAACGGAGACGGCGAATCCGTCATCGTCGGGATGAATGGCGACCTTGTATTTCATTGCGAAGCCTCCACTCCTATTGTAACGCCCGAACCGGTGGGGGACCTAACGATTGGAGTTCACGGGACCCGAGCCGCGCAACGCGCGGGTTGGGGTCCGCTTGATTGTTGGGTTAGGCGATCGGGTCAATGCGTTCCTCCTTTTCGGGAAGTACGATCGGCGGAGGGTTCGGTCGAAGGTCCTTCCCGCAAACGTCGCAGAAGTCAGGATTCTCAGATTCTTGTCCGCATCGTGGGCAATCAAGAATCTGTGGGGTTGGCGGGGGAACGCATATCGGGCACTCTTCAAGGTTGAGGACCCACTCATCCCAGTCCTTGTTCCATCGGTTCTTCAGGGCAAGCCAGAGCCATCGAGTTCCGCATACCTCGCACCTTATCGATATGCTGGCGATCCCCAACGCCAACGTGACTGCTCCTGCACAGTAGACGTAGTACATGAACCCGAGGAAGTGCTCGCCAAAGCACGCAGGTAGCCAAACGATGAAAAGCACAAACCAAAACAGATTGAGTTTCCAAGCCTGACCAGTTCTCTTCAGTAGCTTCGTCTTCATTTCCATGAAAAACGTCCGATGCCGAACATAGGTTTGGCCTAACGATTGGAGTTCAGCGGACGGAAACCGCGCAACGCGCGGGTTCCGGCCCGCCTGAAACGACTGGTTAGGATTTCGTCGCGCTTCAATCCTGTACCTCCTCAGAGCAGAACTGCTCGATGGCTCCCGCAAGACCTGCTCCTTGCCACATAGTCACTGGGGAACCCGAATCGGGGATGTGGATGCCGACAACTAGGTATTGCCCTTTCTCGGGATTAGGGACGACTAGCACCCAATCAGAGCCGACAAGTCTTGCCACCGGAGGGTTGTTCCCTGTCAGTTCGGAGCACGTAGGACGGATGCCCGTCAGGCGGGCATCCAGAGCAGCCTGTTCCTCGCTTATGCAGGGCGACTGGACAAGGCGAGTTGGGGTGGGGATCTCAGGTTCCGACGCGTATCCAATTGCGATGGAGAAAAGGACCACAGCGATTGGTATGAAGCGGTTCATATTTCCTCCACCGAGATCTCGGATTTCCTAACGATTCGAGTTCACGGGACGAAAGCCGCGCTCGCGCGGGTCGCGGTCCGCCTGAAACGATTCTGTTAGGACTTGCATCTCATTGCCTTCAGTGCTTCGCGTTGCACTTGTCCGTTCCAGGATCATTGACGAACCGATGCTACATGCACCTTCGAGCAAACAATGCCCCTACGAGCCCGATCGCCAAACAGTAAACCAAAAGACCGGTTTCGGATGTTGTGGGAATCGGTGGCGCCTGTGCGAGGATCTCGAATTCAGGGGAATAGAGGTCGGTACCGTCATGCCACTCGACCCTGATGGTGTACTCGCCCGGGGGGACTAAAGGACCAGCGCCACCAGGATAGTTGTTGTAGAGGAACGCTGACTGGTTCCAGTCGTAGAATGTGGATGCACCCATAAGGTCGCCCACGAATCCGGGTTCGAAGGGGTATGCACAGGGCACGGCAATGCAGAAATAGGGATCGATGTAGCTGGATGCCACAGTGCCAGTCGAGTCGAGAATCTGCACTTCGAACGCTGTGCAACCACACATCCCCGTCCACAACAGAATCGTCTCTGTCGTCGTGTTGCTGACGTTGAGTGAGATATCAACCAATTCCCCACGGAAATAGACTGACTTGTCGGTTGTGAGCTCCTCCGTTGGAAACATAGCCCACGTCGTGGAGGGGAGAACCAGAAGAACCAGCGCTACCAACTGAACTGGCATTTTGTCGGTCATCGTTTGCTCCTGCGTGCGGTCCTAAATCTCCAAGGTTCTGGCCTAACGACTGGAGTTCAGAGGACCAAACCCGGCAGGGTTTGGGTCCGCTGGAACGATCATGTTAGGCATTGAATTACACCGCCTCTTGGAAGACCGAAACCTCTTCTTCCAAGATTCCTTGCAGCCGTTCCTTTTCGGTTTCGAGGTCGAACCGCAACTGGAGGTTGAGCCAGAATCGCTCGCTTGTGCCGAAAAAGCGGGAGAGCCGCAGCGCTGTGTCGGCAGAGATGCCACGCTTGCCGTGAACAATCTCGTTGATCCGCCTCGGAGGTACACTGATTTCCTTTGCCAAGCGGTACTGGCTGATCTCGAGAGGATTCAGGAACTCCTCCAGGAGGATTTCTCCAGGGTGGATTGGATCAAGATAAGCAGCAGTCATTTCACTTCCCCTTGTGATAGTCGACGATTTCGACCGCATTAGCCTCGCCGTCATGCCATGTGAAACAGATCCTCCATTGCTCATTGATCCGAATGCTGTGCTGGCCCTTTCGATCCCCCTTCAATCGTTCCAGTCGGTTTCCTGGAGGGATTCGCAGGTCTTCCAAAGAGTCCGCACCATCAATGAGAAGGAGCTTTCGCAGCGCCAGATGATGGAGATTCGCGGGAAATCTCTTCGACCGCTGCCTGGCGAAGACGGTTTCGGCAACGTTCCCCTTGAAGCTCCGAATCATGTGTTGATAATAACGTCCCGCGTTAATAACGTCAAGCGTTATGCCTGCCTAACGATACAAAATCAGCGGACGCGAGCCGCGCTCGCGCGGATCGCGGTCCGTTGAATTGAGCAGGTTAGGCACCTGTTGCACTGCTAGATTGAAGCTACACATTGAAATGCCCAACCTCGTTTGGGTAACCACAGTGCGGACACTCTGACAGATCGTTGAGCCAGCCATGCCAGGATCCGACTGATTGTTCGCTCACCGCCATCCAGTACCAGGCTGCGCTGCAACGTGGGCAACGAACGAACATGCAAACGCCGATGAAGGAAATGATGCCAAGTAAGGTTCCGAGAAGGGTGTATTTGAGGCCGAACGACTCAACTGTTTCACCCAGAAAAATGCCGATTCCACTGGCGACGAGTAGTCCGTCGAAGAAACGGATCTTCCACACTTGGCCGGCGACCTGAATGGCCGATCTCGGGGATTCCAGTTCGTCTTCCATCATTTAGATAAACAACTCATTTCCGCCCTGGGCCTAACGATTGGAAATACGCGGACCCAAGCCGCGCAACGCGCGGGTTGGGGTCCGCTTGATTGGCGGGTTAGGCATTCGACCATTCAATTTCTATCCTCCTGTGTTCCGCATGATAGCCAACAGAATATAGGCGAAGAAAAGCAACCCTGCTGGGTACAGGAGGATTTCTGCGACGATTAGCGATACCCGCAGAACGATGTTTGTGCATGCGTCCGGATTCGATCCCGCGGCCTCTCGAAGGTACGCCGGAAGATTCGTACTGAGGGTTCGGGTTCGAAGAAGGTGCTTGAATTCTATCCATGCGTTGGGGTAAACCAACCGCATCCACAGGGCCGACAAACCGAGCAATAGGAGATGTGCACCGACCACCACGAAGAGCGCGGTTTTTGTGAGGTGGAGATCGGCGACTGTGATTACCATTTTCGTGGACGGCCTAACGATTGTTGTTCAGCGGACGCAAGCCGCGCTCGCGCGGGTCGCGGTCCGCCTGGAATGACTGGTTAGGGTCAACGATGAAAAAACCGACGAGTTTCATCACCCTAGATAAGCAGCCAGATAGCGGTTACCAAGTTTACGAGTATTAGCAATGTCGCAGCAATCGAGGCAGTCACTGTGAAAGGGCCTGGTTTTTCTTCGGTAGTGCGCGTGCGTGCGAGCAACGCGGACGCCGTAAGGGCTAGGGCAATTTGCAGTGGGACGTTGAGAAATGCCATCTTGAACCAAAGGGGCAGTGAGGCATCCCACGGAGCGGCCAAAAAACCAGTTTTCCCGTTCATATTCGCTATTCCGCCGAGGATGAGGTAACCCCAGATCCAGATCACCCAGAGCTTTGACAACCACTCAATTGTTCTTCGGGTCACCGGCAACTCCTTTCAAAAAGCCTAACGATGGCTGTTCAGCGGACGCGAACCGCGCTCGCGCGGGTCGGGGTCCGCTGGAACGATTTTGTTAGGCGCCTGTTTATTAACGCGTACCTTCTTCATTTCCCACGAGGATGCTTTGATGATGCCGTCGTGTGTAAGGTAATAGGTCTCGTACGAGATCGGGGCGAGATCTTCGTGAGTTACAGAGAATTCGAACGTGTCCGATTCCGGATCGTCGACCTCATACAAGCACTCCCCGAAGTACATACCTGATGCCGTAATGTGCGTTGGATTATCGATTGGTAGCTTGGCGATACCATTCCAACCTGGCACTGCTTCTACATTAAAGTTCGGTTTGAAGGCGCCGACGAAGCCGTCGAGCATCACCATGTCGCCGTCACTCCAGTTTGTGGAGACTCTAGTCTCGATCTCGCCCTTAAGGCCCTGCCGGCTCTCGTTCATCGTGGGCGAGCAGGTTTGAATATGGCTTCGGAGAGTGAGAAGACGACCATCCAACTCCCATGTTCCGGTGGTGGACTGGTTGTTGAATAGGTCCCCGTCCAAGGTCATCTTGAAGGTGGCATCAGGGAAAAACTCAAAAGTCTGGCAATGGATGTAGCACTCCTGGTACGTCCCGACGACATCGCGCTCTAGAATCGTGGAGGAACACGCCAGGCTTGTCGCGACCACTATCAAGAAGATCGAGCGAACGACTACGATTCTCATCGTCCCCCTCGTGTGAGCTTAACGACTGGTGTTCAGGGGACGCGAGCCGCGCTCGCGCGGGTCGCGGTCCCCTGAAACACTCATGTTAGGCAAAATGTTGATTATTAATGACATAGCTACCATCCCGGGAGGAAGGCATAAGCGATCAGTCCCGACGCGAGTGCCACGGCTACGTTGGCGCCGATTGCAAGCCAAACGAGACCGCTTCTTGACCGGCGTGCAAACCAGGCGAGAACTAAGGAACTGCTGAGATGGAACAGGAACGCCGATGTCATGGGCCGTGAGAGCCCGATCTCGTCTTGAACGCTGAAGGTCGCACCGGTGCATCCGATCAGGCCGAGCGCCAACAAGACTCCACTGATGATGAGGAGGCGCCTGTCCTTGAACGCAATTGCCATTGGCTGGCCTAACGACATGGAGTTCAGCGGACGGCGCCGCGCTCGCGCGGGTACCGGTCCGCCTGGAACGAAATGTTAGGCGCCGTGTCGCACTTCAAACTCGAACCTCTGCGGTTTCATGGAGCTCTTCAGTTCTTCACCATCGCCTGCATGATGTACGGCTGTTTGAGGCTTTGAGTCTCACCGACAGCGAGACCACCTTGTGGAACCCAGCCCCACTGAGTCTGTTCGTTCACCTTCTCAGCCAACTCTTTACAAGCTTTGCTGAAATCGGTCCCGATGCTCTTGACCGCAGAAACGACGATAACTTGATATTCCATGTGGAGTTTCCTCTTCCTCTACAACCCGAGCCTAACGATACGAATTCAGCGGACGGTGCCCGCGCCCGCGCGGGTACCGGTCCGCTGGAATGAGCCTGTTAGGGCTATGTTGGTATTTATACATCTCCATTGCCTACAAGGATTTGGAGGAGCTTGCCTATCGTTTCGTCGAGACGTTCGGTTTCGAGGATGACCATAGGATTCACTGGGGCTGAATCTTCGGCCATGCGCAGTTGGTAAAGCGAGCCATTCCTACACAGTTCCAGAATGCGATTACTTTTTGTGTGGCTTGCGCGAAAGAGCGTTTCGAGAGTCCAGTCCTTCGAAGGATCGAGGCCCACCGATGCAATCCCGTTTGGATCATTGGTGATTGACCACTGGCCGACTTCCATTCTGAAGACCTAACGGTTCGAGTTCACGGGACGAAAGCCGCGCTCGCGCGGATTTCGGTCCCGTGAAACGAGTTGGTTAGGCATCGGCGACTCCAGTAGAGCCATTATGGGCCATCGGTTGCGGGTACGAGAAAGAACAAGAACGCGAAATAGACCACCACGATGCCGAGAACTAGGAGAGATGCCACTAGGGGCGACCGCTTCCGCGCAAGCAAGTAGGTTGGTAGCGCTGGGACCAGGAAGAACAGGGTGTTGACGATCGAAACCATAGCCATCACGGCCCAACCGTTTTGATCCGCGAATCGACCAGACGTTATCTCGGACAAGATGCCCCATCCCCAGAGGAGAACGTTTAGGGACAATACCGTGCCGTAACCAGTCGGATAGAACGGAAGGATGAAGGAGGACGCCCAGACAGCCATTACCGAAGCTGAGAGCACTCGATTCCTCTTGAGGCAGTCGGCAACTGGGTGGATTTTCGTTTGCCGGTCGATCTGATGTGTCCCCAAGTTCTGGCCTAACGATACGAATTCAGCGGACCAAACCCGGCAGGGTTTGGGTCCGCTGCAATGAGCCGGTTAGGCTGCGGATTCACGTTCCACGTCCCAACTTGGAAAGACCAATACTGCTGGGTGTACCTTGAGCGCCCGAGCTAGGACCTTTGCGCGCTCGACCCCCAAGTTAACCCGATCGCGTTCGATCGCGGAGATTGTGGATTGCGGGATACCAGTGAGAGCGGAAAGGTCGTTTTGACTGAGTTCCTGCAGTTCGCGGATGATTCGAACGGACTCTCCTACGCTCACCTCGATACGCCGTTGTGCCTTGTGGTAGTCGCTCATATTCACTTCTTTCTGTAGTCGTGGGCGGTAATGCTCACGACCTCCACGAGGATCTGCTCGCCCTCCACTCGATAAAAAACCCGAAACTGGAGGTTGAGTCGACTTGAGCGATGCCCCTTCCATTTACCGAACAAGGCCTCATCGTGAAGCCCCTTGATGAGCCTCAGACCTTGAGGGCCAGAGATGGTGACGATGTCCTTCCATTTTTCATACCGCTTTAGTACATCTTTGGGGAGTCTCTTGAGCTGACGTTCCAACCGCTTGTGTTCGTAGACCACCCACATACATTATAAGATATATACTGAATCGGATATGTCAACCCCGCGCAGGCCTAACGACTGGTGTTCAGGGGACGCATGCCGCGCTCGCGCGGGTTGCGGTCCCCTGCAACACTCATGTTAGGCATGATACTCATTCTAATAAGGTTTAGCCTATTCATTCTAGGTGCCACTCTGGGTTCAGTAGTTCCTCGACCAGTTTCCTTCCCTGCTCGTGCCCCGGGAAAACGAAGAAGGACTCACCGCGAGATGAAATTCATAGCCACCTGTGAAAAGGTATGACTTTCGAATCCGCACCTCAATTCGTGGTATTGAGACTTCACGGCATTTCGAAGACCAGCGGGCGACCAGGTTGTCATCGTCGAGGTGTAGTTGGTCCGGGCTTCTCGCTGCAAAAATGAAGTAGATTATCTGGCTCAGCGCAATGAGGCCCAAGACAATCCAGAACCATGGGAGTTCGACAGGGTTCGCATCAGCGGCGCGGAGGATGCCGTAGAGAAAGATAACCGGGACGATCGGGTACAACAGGTTGAACCAATCGAAACGGCGCCGGTAGTGAATAGCCTCAATTCCCATGGTCTGTCGCTGGCCTAACGACTGGAGTTCAGCGGACGCGAACCGCGCCCGCGCGGGTTGCGGTCTGCTGTAACGGCGCGGTTAGGCTGGTTTCGCATGTCATACGTGAAGCCAGACTCTGCCATGGATTGCCCGTATCTTGGGTCCATCGCTTTACATCCGTTGACTAATTCGGTTTCCGGGCAAGCTTCATTAATACCGTCCGGGGGTCATTCGTCACGACCACCGCGTTTCTCTCGACGTCGAGTTCCGTCACCATTTCCTCGGAGGCGCAAACATAGCCATTTTTGAAGAACGGTGGAAAACGTATCGGTGCAAACCCCTCGAGAGGAACATCCTCGCTTGGTGAGAACCCCTCGGTTTTCCCTGAGGTGAGGTTGACGGAATATAGCTTGGTCGTTGGCCCCCGGTTTCCGAGAAATAACAGCCTGCCGTCAACCTCAAACGGGTGAACAGGCAAGCCGAAGAACGGAGATTTCCTTCGCCAAATCGTACGGCCCTTGTCGTCGATCAGCGACAGGTGAGCTGTGTAGCACTCAAGGAGGAAGCACTCTTCTTCTTGATAGAGAATCGTTCCTCGGCTGCTCTCGAAGATGAAACCCTCCGTCATCATCAGGTACATGAGAAAACCGACGTCCTTCTTGCCAACGTGTTCTATTTGGATGCTTTCTCTCCCCAATTGATCAGCTGGCCTAAACGACTCGAAGAACCACGAAATGTAGTCTAGTTTTTGGCGCTCAGCTAAGAGCGACCGCACTACCGGGTTGACCTCCCCAGTATCGGAGTCTTCCTCCAAATCACCATAAGGAATCAGGATCGTCTCGGTGACGTGACGATCCCTTCGGCCAGCGGCTGAACTAGAGGCTACCAAGAGAGTCGATGTGGCAACGATCGCGACAAGCAGGCTGAGGAAGGAGTGTTTCATGCTGGCCTAACGATCGGTGTTCAGCGGACGCGAGCCGCGCTCGCGCGGGTCGCGGTCCGCTGAATTGAGCAGGTTAGGACCCGGGTGACCAGCCGCGATGAAGCAGGTAGCCCGCGAGCCCGACGAACGACGCCAACCTGTAAACGAACGGGACGACGATCCGGAACGGTGTGGGGCATTGAAGCCAGTAGATCGTTGGGTCATGGAGAGAGGGTACGGGATCGAGGCCCAGGTTGATAGGACCTTTGAGGCTGAGGTTTCTGATGACCCAACTCTCAATTGATATCCCTCCGTCTGGCCTAACGATACGAAATCAGCGGACGCGAACCGCGCTCGCGCGGGTCGCGGTCCGCTGGATTGAGCCGGTTAGGCACTGGATTATGAATCGAATCACCCATCATCTTCCTCGTCCATTGACGTTGGGACTCCTGACGTGTCGAATCCACAGGGGCAGACGATCGTTTCTGGCGGGTTGAATAGTCGACATTGTGGGCACTGCCATGTCCCTGGCATCGACCGTCCCTTGCCTCCGATTTGGAAGATAGAGAGATAGACCAGACCGAGCCAACCGAATCCAAAAAAGAAATTCGCGCCGTACCCTACGAGGGCGTACCCAACCCTGTTAAAAACCAGGTACCCTACGATGCCCGCGACCACAAATGGCCATCCTTTGGTTCCTCTTCTTCTGGCGGTGTCGAGGAAGGCCCCAAAAACGATGAGGAGTGCAATGAGCTCTAGCATCGTATTCCTCTCGACTTGCCTAACGGGCAGGGAGTTAACCGGCCGAGCAGGATATCAGGCGGACGCTTGCGTCCGACTGTAGCCTGCGATGGTCCGGTTGAACGACCGGTTGGCCGGCGCCGCGCCGGACACCGGGCGTGCAATTGACTCCCTGCCCGTTGGGGCGGCGCGAAGCGCCGCGCCAACGATTGCGAGCTAAGCGGACGCGGGCCGCGCTCGCGCGGACCGCGGTCCGCTTGAGTGAGGGGTTAGGGCCCGGGTGACCACTGGCCTTGAAGCCAGGAGCGCCCACGCCCGACGAATGACACCACCCAGTAAACGAACGGGACGACGATTCGGAACGGTGTGGGGCACCGAAGCCAGTAGATCGTTGAGTCATGGAAACAGGGTAGGGGAGCGAGGCCCAGGTTGATAGGACCTTTGAGGCTGAGGTTTCTGATGACCCAACTCTCAATTGATATCCCTCCGTCTGGCCTAACGA
>CAVWAW010000023.1:0-245105 GCA_963753035.1 uncultured Acidobacteriota bacterium
TGCGGTTTCCTTGCGTTCTTTGCGTCCTTGCGGTTGGTCCGCTCAGTTGTCCAGGGTGATTCCGAGGAGGCGGGCGACGAGGGGCGCGACCGCGGTTGCTGGGAGTTCGTCGGCGCGTTCTTCTTGATCCCGAGGCCGCGTGCGAAGAGCATGCCGCAGACCTCGTCATGGCTGGCGAGGAATCCGTGCTGGCCGTAATAGCGGGAAGGGGTGATCGCATCGCCGGAGAGCCCGTTCGAGGCCGCGAAACCCGGGGCGAGAAAGACCACCAGATCACCGCTCGCCGGGTGATCGAGCCCGATGGCCGCGAGTTCGTCCCTTGCATAGACCTTCTCCACCACCGGGCGCCCATCGACCTCGAGATCTGCGAGCACCTTGGCCGCACGCAGCAGCAACTCGCCGGCAGTGGAGCGCTCGACCACCCCACCCACATCACGACCCTTTAAATTGAGGTAGATGTTGGCTGCGGACCCACTCGACACCGAAACCATGGGCGACGACGGTGCGACCCAGGCGCGTCCCTGATCGCCCTCTTCCACTCGCACGAGCCCCGCATTGGCGAGGGCGATGTTGAGGTGGACCTCGTCGTGGATCGGCAGGTGGCCGTGATCCGATACCGCCACCAACACATCGCGCTCAGGATCGAGCAGCGACCACAGCGCCGCCAGCGATCGATCCACCGAACGGCCGACCCGCTTGAGTCCCTCGTCCGCGGCCAACGCCCGGCCGGGGCTCCAGGCCCACTGGTCGGTCTCGACGATGAGGCTGGTGTGTTGGTACTCATCAGGACCGGGGTGATAAGTCAGCAACAGACGAAAATCTTCGTTGGTCGCAGCCCACTCGGCGGCGGCGTCGATCCAGCGATCGAGACGCTCGATCTGCTCGATGTAGACATCGAGGTCGATCCCCGCGGCATCATCGAGCCACCAGTCTGCCAGCCGGTGGTCGTCGGGGGCGCCGGGCCACGGCCCGATGGCCTCGGTCAGCCGGTGCTCGAAGTCCTCGGGCCAACCAATGGTGCGCCACATGGCGCCACGGTAAAGCCGGACGGTGCCGCGGAGCGGATCGATGTGGACAATCTTGGACCACGCACCCCAGCGGTTCTCGCCGATGACATCCGGCAGTCTCAGCTCCAGCCCCACATCGAACCAGTCGCGTTCGCCATAGAGGGCCCAGTCGTTGGTACCCGGGGCGCGGATCCCCACCGTGTCCCAGCGGGGTTTGCCATCGGGATTGCCATCGACGAGGGCGATGAGGGCCTCGGCCGAGGCCGGCTCGGCGCCGTCGCCGAAATCGAAATGCAGCGGCCAGGCGAGCACCGCCACGCCATCGGCCGAGGGCAGCTCACCGGTGGTGCCGGCGGTTTCGGGGTCGAGTTCGATAACGGCGCTCGGGGCCGCCGGTCGCATGGGCCAACCCAACCCGAAGTCGGCTGCGTCGCGGCCCTTTGCGCCGGCGCCGGCGGGCCAGAGCAGCGAACCCACCCGCAGGCCTTCAGCCCGGGCTGCGCTCCACAGGGTCGGCACCTCGGGCACCGCGTTGAAGCCGTTGGTTCGCGAACCGAGCGCCGCGCCCGGCGGTCGGAAGCTGTTCGAAATCACTCCGGTGTCGGAAGGCATCCTGCCGGTGGCGAGGACGGCATGGTTGACCGCAGTCAGGGTCGGATCACTCATCCGCAGCCGACGGACGGAAAACCCCTCCCGCGCCATGGTCGCGAGACCTTCCGGCTCCGCTGCGACGCCATCGACGATCCACTGCCACGCGAGATCTGCGCCGACGCCGTCGTAGGAAACCAATATCACCCGCTCGGCCTGAACCCCCTCCCCCGGAGCCCCGCTCTGACACGAGGAGGCAAGACACAGCAGACCGGCAAGAGCTACAACGGCAATGCGGGAAAGTGAAGACAAGTGCATGTCGGGATGGTATCGCACGTCGGCGATCTTTGACCTTGTGATGCGTCGATCCGTGCCGGAGCGCACAATGGAACCGCAACGTCGCAAAGAACGCGAAGGTACCGCCAAGTTTCTCTTGACCCATCGCAACATCAGGCGAACCTTCAGGGTAGGAGGGAGCCCGGGTCAATACTGCGATGCTTTGCGGGGGCTTGGCGCTCTTGGCGTCTTCGCGGTTCGATTGTGCATCGAAGTCAGATCGCTGTGGAGGCCTCCTACCCGCAGGGAACGGCTTTGGCGTTGGGCCAGTCGGCGGCGACGCGCTCGAGGACCTTGATGGCGTCCTTCTCGTTGTCGTAGGGACCGAGTCGGACGCGGTGGAGGCCGCCGGGGCCTTCTATGATGACCGCGGTCTCGCCAGCCGATTCGAGCCGCCGCTCGGCGCCGCGGGCGTTGTCCATGCTGCCAAATGCGCCGACCTGGACCCAGAGACAGTCTTTGCCCTTGGGGTGCTCCGCCGTGCGGTCGCTGTCCTTGGCTTTCTTCTTCGGCGGCGCTTCCCACCCGATGATCGTCACCTTGACCGGTGCGACCCCGTCGATTTCGAGGTTGATCTTTTTCGCCGCGGCAAAGCTGAGATCGATGATCCGGCCCTTGATGAAGGGCCCGCGGTCGGTCACCCTCACCTTGACATCGGCACCGGTGTCGCGCCGCTCGACCTTGACCATGGTGCCGAAGGGAAGCGTCCTATGGGCTGCGGTCATCTCGTGCATGTCGTAGATCTCGCCCGAGGCCGTCCTCCGGCCGTGGTAGGGCTCGCCGTACCACGAGGCGAGACCCTTCTCGGTCGCGCCCTTCTTTGCCTCGTCCTTTGGCTTCTCGGCGGGCTCGGGTGGGGAAATCGGTTCGGGCGCCGGTTGCTGCTGCCGGGAGACCTCCGGCGGCGGCGCCGATACCCTCGGCGTCTGGTGGGCGCACCCGGAGGCGAAGACGGCCACGAGAAATGCGACGGTGATGAAGCTCCTGGCGTTCACCACCCAAGCCTATCAGTCAATCGGCTCAAAAACTCCACCGATAACCTTGAAAATCCTGCGTTCTGCACCGAGTTTTCAAGGTTGTTGCTTCGTAGCCGAGTGCATTCAGCGGCCGGGGCCGGAGCAACACCTCGAGGTCGCTCGCTTCGGGGAGTTCGCCGGCGGACGACCGCCGAACTGCACGCGCCGCTAGGGCACCACACCCGACCACGCCGAGGTGTCCTCCGACTCAAAGCCGTCGGCGAAGAGCGGCCCCCGACAGAGGGCGAAGATGTCGAAACCGGTCTCGCGGCCGAAGACGTACAGCTCATCAGGGCCGAACGCGAACCGCTTGACCCGTCCCGGGCGTTCGATCAGATCCATGAAGATCGGGTTCATCGGGTCGGCGAAGTTGACGACCTCGATGGCGCCGGTCTGTTGCGGCGGATTGTCCAAGACCGCCAGGTAGGCCACCGATCCCGCAACCCCGATGGCCTCCACCGCTCCGCCGACCGGGTGGTAGGGCGCAACCTCCACGGGAACGGCGGGATCGCGCATGTCGAAGACCCGGATCGCCGGTTCGAGACCATCGATGATGTCGGGAACCAGCAACCAGGAGCCCGTCGTTGCGAGCCCGCCGAAATACCACACATCGAAGCTGGCGACCTGGGCCGGCATCATCGGATCGCTGGCGTCGATGACCGCAACGGAGGTGTCGTTCAAAGTGCCTCTGACGATCAAGTGATCGCCGATGACCACCGGCCACTCCCACCACCCGGATGCGAGGGTCGCTGTTCCCAAGGCGATCGGAAGGGAGGGGGACGAGAGATCGACAACCGAGGCGGTGCCGCCCCAAGTGCTGACGACATAGCCGCGATCCCCTTCGACCGTGATCCAGTTCCCCGTCACATCGGGTTCGCTCCCGAGAACCACCGGCAAGGCCGGGTCGGCCATATCGATGGCGACCAGGTGGTAACCGATCGCGTAGGCGATGTCCCCGAGAGTCGCCACCCCAAAGGTCTGAGGGAGCACGATGGTGGAACCGAGCTCGACAGGTTGCGCCGGGTCGCCGACGTCGACCACCCTCAGGCCATTGGAGTCGCCGGCGATCAGAAGCGTTTCACCATCGACCGTAGCATCCTCGACTGAGCCTGGCGCTGAAACTGACCCAACGACCGTGGGTGACGAAGGATCGGCGGTATCCAGGATGCTGAGACCGGTGACTTCGCAGGTCACGAGAGCAAGATCGTCCGTCGCGGCGACCGCCGCAAGCGAGTAGAGGCACTCGATGGGTGCCGAGCCGGCCCACAGGGGACTCGCCGGAGCGCTGACGTCGAAGACTTCCACACCGTACGAGGAAGACATCACCACCAGATTGCCGTGGGCGTCGATGTCGGCAACCCCGAACGACGCGCCGACTTCGGCGATCGCCGTTGGTTGGGATGGGTCACCGACATCCACCACCACGAGATTCGAGGTGGACGGGTCGGTGCCTCTCACCGCCACGTACACCTTGTCACCCTCGACATCGAGGCGGGTGGCCTCACGATTGACCCCGAAGCTCAACTCGGTGACTTCAGCAGGTTGGGTCTGGTCCGACAGATCGACCACTCTCAGGGAGCCATCGACGATCACGTACCCGGTGCCTTCCGAAACCGAGAGATCCCGCGGATACAACCCGGGCCACTCCAGAAGTCCGACAATGGATGGAACGGAGGGCACACTCACATCGACGGCTAAGAGCGAGTGATCGCTCAAGGCAAAGAGATGAACTCCGTGGTGGTCCAGCCGGCTCACCCGGAGTCCATCGAGGCCTCCCAAGGTCTCAGGGTTCGTCGGATCGCTGATATCCACGATGTCGAGCTCGCTCGAGGTGCCGGCAAAGACCCGATCACCCGCGATCGCGATCGCTTGAACGAGCAGGGGAAGCTCAATCTCACCCACGACCACCGGGTTCGTGGGGTCGGTCAGGTCGATGGTCTGCACGGCTCTCCCATTCCCAAGAACAGCGAGGTCACCCTCGACCGCCACATCCTCCGACCAGCCGTACGGCCACCGCCCCACCGGCTCGAGGCAGTCCTGGGCCGCGCCGGTCACGGCGCTCAGCGAAAGTCCGATCCCGACTGCTACCGCGGCGAAATTAGACTTCATCGCCACCCCCCGATCAACACCACTCAACTAGGGTACCGCGCTCGACCACATCGTTGTGTCGCCGGTCTCGAATCCGTCAGCGAAGAGCGGTCCCTGGCACAGGGAGAAGATGTCGAAACCGGAGATGTAACGGTTGGAGAAGACGTGCTCGTCGCTGAAGGCGAAATGCTGCACGGATCCGACATCGGAACGGGCACCCATGAGCGTCGGGTTTGTCGGATCCCCGATGTCCCACGCCTCGATCCCGGTAGCTGCGGCCATTACATCGGTCCCCAAATAGGCCACCGAACCGACAACACCGAAGCCCACGATGCTCCTGGGCGCGAAGAGCACGTTGACTTCCACCGGATTGTCGGGATCTCGGAGGTCGTAGGTGTAGAGCGAGCTTCCGTGTACGAAGATCAACCACGAACCGTAGAGCTTGGGCGGAGTGGGACTCCAGAAGGGGCCGATGCTCGATCGCAGGAACGGGTTGGCGGGATCGCTCACGTCGACGATGGCGATGGTCGAGCCCGAACGAACGGCGGCAATGGTGCCGAGGACATCGACCGAGCGCCAGTCTTCGTTGCCGAGGTTGACGCTACCGAATTCCACCGGCATGGTCGGCACCGAGACATCGACGACCTGGAGGCCAAACCAGGTCGCTATGTAGGCGAGATCGTCGACGACGTTGATGCCCTCGCCCCAGATGGCGGGATTCTCACCGATGACGACCGGTTGGCTCGGATCGCTCGCATCGATGATCGTGAACCGCGGGCTCGGTGTAAACACAAGCCCACCTACCGCGTCGACGTCCCACGTGTACCCGTCGAGGCCGAAAATCGCGAGATCCTCCGGCGCCGAGGGGTCGGAGACGTCGACCACTCGCACTCCACGGTCCCCCGCCGCGGTGAAGACGATCCCATCCGAATAGGCCGCCCCTTCGACGACTGCCACTGAATCGACGACCGAGACCTCGGACGGGTTGGCCGGATCGGTGGCCGCAATCACCCGGAGGCCGTGGTCCCAGGTCGCAACAAGGCCGTGCTCGGCGATGGCGGCGACATCGACCCACGTTTCATTGCCACTCCCTACCGGCATTGGTGCGGTTCCGGTCACCGATGGAGCCGCCGGATCGCTGACGTCGATGACGCGCAGGCCGTTGATGGCGGTGCTGACAAAGGCGAGATCGCCGTGTACGGCTAGGTCTTTGACTGTCGTCCCGGTGAGGCCTTCACTGCCCTCGAGCGCGGGTGCGGCGGGATCGCTGATGTCGATCACGCGGAAATGATCGTCGGAGGCCGAGTACAGCCGGCCTCCGTCGGCGTCGAGCTGGCCGTCAATCCCTGGCAGTGATCCCACCTCGACGGGTGCTGTGGGATCGGTCAGATCAAGGACCTTGAGCCCGCCGTGTGTGATGAACGCATGGTGCCCCACCATCTCGACGTCGGAGGTCTGGTAAAGCGGCCAGGTACTGGCCTCGACCGGCGCTGATGGGTCGCTCACATCAAATACCAAGAGACCCTGCTCGTGGATGCACAGGATGTTTCCCGACACAGCCATGTCGAATGGGAGCCAGTAACGCTCGAGCGCACCGATCACAGTCGGCGCCGACAACAGACTGACGTCGATCACATCCAAACCCTGCCTCGTCCCGGCATAGAGCCGGTCACCATCGATGGCGAGGCTCATGATCTCGTCGCCGAGTGTGAGCGTTGCCACTGTTGCCGGGTTCGCCGGATCGGAGAGATCGACGACCATCAACGCCGCCCCGTTGCCCATATACGCCAGGTTTCCCTCGGCGACCACCGCCTGGGTCGCGCCGTACGGAAACCGCCCTACCGGTGCGAGGCAGTCCTGGGCCACCGCGAGCGCGGCGCAGAGCAACAGAACAACGCCACAACACACCATCGCGGACTTCGTCCTCATCGCTGCCCCCGATCCCGCCGCCCCAGTGGTGCGAAGGTCAAAAAGACGGTTCCCGTTTCCACAACTCTACGGCGCCGCGCTCGACCACGCGGTGGTGTCGCCGGTTTCAAAACCATCGGCGAAGATCGGGCCTTGGCACAGCGTGAAGACGTCGACGCCACTGGCATATCGCGAGGTGAAGACGTGCTCGTCGGAGAAGGCGAAGTCCATCACGTCGCCGGCCTCTCCGTGGGTTCCCATCAAAACCGGGCTGAGCGGGTCACCCATGTTCCACGACTCGACCTCGGATTCCACAAAAGGGGCGTACGGTCCGAGATAGACCACACTTCCGGCGACGCCGATGGACAAGATGCTGCGTGGTTGGGTGTGCTCGGCAACCTCCACTGGGTTGGCGGGATCGACGAGGTCGAAGACGAAAAGCGAGCCGCCACGAGGGATGAAGAGCCACTGCCCCATCAACGCTACCCCGCCGGTGACCCCGGCCGACAGGTCGATGGTGGCGAGGGATACCGGGTGAGTCGGGTCGGTGATGTCCACGACCTCGATGGTCGGTCCCCGGAGCACGGCGATATCGCCGAGGACATCGATGTGTTCGTACTCAGAGCTGCCGAAGTCCAGGTTTCCGATCTCGGATGGCATGGCAGGGTCGGTGACGTCGACCGTGACCAGACCGCGACTCAGGGCCGCGACATAGGCGACGGACCCCACCACCTCGACATCGAAACCGGAAAAGTGTGTCTCGCCGAGGAGAACCGGTGTCGTCGGGTCGCTGATATCGACGACCCAGAAGTACGTCCCCACGACATAGGCCCGGTCTCCCACGACGTCGACACCCTCCTCGTGCCATTCGAGATCGAGAATGGCGAGTTCCACCGGCGACGTCGGGTCGCTGACATCGAGGGTGCGCAGACCGCGACCCGCCTGGGTGACTGCGAGCACGCCGTCCGCGTATGCCGCCGCTGGCGACAGACCGGGTGAGTCCACCGAGGCGATCTCATCCGGAGCGGTGGGGGTGGTGGCGTCCACCACCCGTAGACCGCTGTAATAGGTCGTCGCGAGCCCGATGTCTTCGATGGCCGCCACCGAGGCGACCTGCCCCGCACCTTGGTTCCAATCCCAAAAGCCGGTCCATGACGGCGAAACCGGGTTGCTCACATCCACCACGTCGAGCCCGCCGTTGGCAAGAAAGACGAGATCGCCCGCGACCGCCACATCAGAACCGCCCAGAGTTGGAGAGCTGCTCACCAGCGCCGGCGCCGCCGGGGTGGTGACATCGACGATCGCAAAAGTGTTCGACGCCGAATAGAGCAGATTGCCCTTTCTCGCGAGTTCGCCGGTGATGTTATCCAGCGAGCCGATCTGGGTCGGCACAGACGGATCGCTCAGATCGATCGTCCGGAGAGACCCACCCGCGGTGACAAAGGCGTGATCACCGATCAACTCCACATCGGTGGGCACCGCTTCAGACCAGGATCCGGCCACCACCGGATTCGATGGATCGCTGAAGTCCACAACTACGAGTTCGGAAGACTCGACCAAGCAGACGAGATTCCCTGATGCGCTCAAACGGTACTTGACCTCGAACCGCTCCATGGAACCGAGCAGGTTTGGGGAAGAGAGGACGCTGACATCGATGACGTGGACGTGGTGGGTTGTTGCGGCGTAGAGCCGGTCGCCGTCCAACGCCAGGGCTTTGACTGGGTACGGCAGATCGAGGGTGCCGAGGGCCACAGGGTTCGATGGGTCTCCGAGATCGAGGATCGTCAGCTCGGCGCCGTTGCCCAGGTAGGCGAGACTCCCGTCAGCCACAACCGCCTGGGCCACGCCGTGCGGCGCCCGACCCACCCGTTCGAGACAGTCCTCTCCGGTGGCGAATGAAGGAACCGACACCGCCAAGAAGATGCAGACACCGACGGTGAATCGTGATTTCATTCCGTTCTCCGGTCTTGTCTGGGCAACTCTGGAAACGACGCAATCTCGAGTGTATCACCCGAATTGAGGAAGGACTGCCTCTCTGGCCGTCCTCAAACCTCGAGGTCGCGCGCTTCCGGGAGCTCGCCGGCGGCTTCGAGGAGCGGCCGGACATGGTCTCTGAGGTACTCGGCAACCTGCTCGGGAGCGCGGCCGATGAAGCGCGTGGGGTCCATGAGCGCATCGAGTTCGGCGCGGTCGAGGGGGACCTCGGGATCGGCGGCCACGAGGTCCAGGAAGGGGTTGGTCTCGCCGCTTTCGAGGACCGCGGTGGTGGCTTCGCGCGAGTGGAGGCGGAGACGCTCGTGGAGTTCCTGGCGATCACCGCCTCGCTTTGAGGCCTCCATGAGGATGGCCTCGGAGGCCATGAATGGGAGTTCTTCGTTGAGATTCCTGGCCACCATGGCCGGGAAGACCTGCAACCCGTCGGCGATGTTGTGCAGCACACGGAGGATGGCGTCGGTGGTGAGAAAGGCCTCGGGGATGGCCATCCGGCGGTTGGCCGAATCGTCGAGGGTGCGCTCGAGCCACTGGGTCGAGGCGGTCTGGGCCGGGTTGGCGGCGAGATTGACGAGCCAGCGGGCGAGCGCCGTGACCCGCTCCGAGCGCATGGGGTTGGCCTTGTAGGGTTGGGCTGACGAACCCACCTGACCCGAGGCCATGGGCTCACGGAGTTCCTTGAGCCGGGCGAGAAGACGGATATCGGTGGCCATCTTGGCCGCCGACTGGCCGACGCCGGAGAGCGCGTCGAGGACATAGGCGTCGACTTTGCGCGGGTAGGTCTGGCCGGTCACCGGGTAGGCCGCGGAAAAGCCGATCTTTTCCGAGACGAGGCGCTCGAGCTCGAGGACCTTGGCGTGGTCGCCGTCAAACAAATCGAGGAAGGTGGCCTGTGTGCCGGTGACACCCTTGACTCCCCGCGCCTTGAGACGTCCGTGCTCAAAACGAAGACGTTCGAGATCGAGAACCAGGTCCTGGAGCCAGAGACAGGCGCGTTTGCCCACCGTGGTCGGTTGAGCCGGCTGAAAGTGGGTCATCCCGAGGCAGGGCTCCGGCGCCCAGCGCTCGGCAAAATCGGCGAGGGCCGCGATGACCGCGAGCAGACGGGTCTCGACCAGCGCCATGGCGTCGCGGGTGATGCACTGCTCGGAGTTGTCGCCGATGAAGCAGCTCGTGGCGCCGAGGTGGAGGATGGGTTTCGCCGCCGGCGCGTGTTCGGCAAAGACGTGGAGGTGAGCCATGACATCGTGCCGGGTCTCGCGTTCGACCTCGGCGACCCTGACAAGATCGGCCTCGGTGACCTCGAGATTGGCGCGCATCTGTTCGATGGCCTCGGTTGGAATCGCGAGCCCGAGCTCGTGCTCGGCCTCGGCGAGCGCGAGCCACATCCGCCGCCAGGTCGTGTAGCGGTGGCCGGAGGAGAACAGGTGGAGCATCTCAGGCGAGGCATAGCGCCCCGCCAGCGGGTGGTCAAAGCCGTCGATGGTTGCCATGGGGCGAGTATAGCGCTCGAACCCGTGCCCGTGCCCGATGCTGGATGTTGGATGCTGGAGCATCGCATCGAGCGGCAGCCCACAGATCACACAGATAGACACAGATTCCATCGCACGGAGAAACCGCAGATAGCGCAGATCACCGCAGATACGTTCATCGCAGAGATTGCCCGCAGATCACCGCAGATTGACGCAGATGACATCGCAAGCGATTCCCTGCGTCATCGCGATGCCGGACCTCGACATTCCAATGGATCCCAAGGCCTCGTCGAGCGAACACTCGATCAGCCTGTAAAACATTGATTTCCTCGAGTGTTAACCTTCGTGAACGCACAATGGATCCGCCAAGACGCGAAGCGCGCCGAGGTGCCGCAGAGCATCGCATCGATGACCCGGACCCCCACGATCCTTGAAGGGCCTCGGACCCTGCGATGGGTCAAGAATGAACTTCGCGGTCCCTTTGCGACCATTGCGACTTGGCGGTTCCATTGTGCCTACCGGCAGCGATCGTCGATCTACGAAGTCCGAGCGCGCGCAACACCATCGGGCACGGGTACGGGTACTGGTACCGACGCGGACGAGGAAGCGGGAGACGGTATAGTCAGCGATTGGAGGTTGCGATGGTCCAGGTCACGTCTGAAATCGGCCGGCTTCGCCGGGTGCTGGTCCACGAACCCGGGATCGAGGTCGACCGCATGGTGCCGCCCATGATGGAGGAGCTGCTCTTTGACGACATTCTCTTCGGTGAGCGGGCGCGCGATGAGCACGGCCGCTTTCGTCGGCTGCTCCAGATCCTCGGCATCGAGGTCGTCGAAGCCGGCGATCTCCTCCGTGAGACTCTGACCGACCCGGACGCCCGCGAGTGGTTGTGGCGGATGATGCTGCCGCAGCTTCCGCCCGACCTGCGCGGCGAGATCCCCGCCAATGCCGACGAAATGCAGGCGATGGTCGTCGGCGGCCTCCTCACCGATGGGCGGGATGGCGGGATCGAGGTCGGCGATCTCTTCCGGCTGACGCCGCTGCCCAACTGGTGCTTCCAACGCGACCCTCAGGTCGTACTCGGCTCGGGGGTCGTCTTCTCGGCCATGGCGACTCCGGCGCGGTGGCGCGAAGGCCTGCTCGCCCGCGCCATCTTCCGCTACCATCCCGAACTCGGCTCGACCCCGGTGATCCACGACCCCATGCGGCCCGAACCGGGACACGAGGAATTCTTCGGCTACCACCGGCCCCGCCTCGAGGGCGGCGACATGCTCGTGCTCTCACCCGAGGTGGTCGCCATCGGTGTTTCCGAGCGCACCAACGCCCTGGCGGTCGACGCCCTGGCCCGCGGTCTGTCGCGGATGGAAGACGGCCCGCGTTGGCTCGAGGTGGTCCACCTGCCGCGACGGCGCGCCTATATGCACCTCGACACCGTTTTCACTCCCGCCGATCGCGACTCGGCGCTGGCCTTCCCGCCGGTGATCTGCGGTTCCGGGCCGCAGCTCGCCGAGACCTATGAAGTCGATCTCAAAGGCACAGACCTGACTCCCAGGCACCGGGGGTGCATCCTCGATTCAATTCGTGACCGCGGGCTCGATCTCGAGCTCATCCCCTGCGGCGGCGCCGATGCTTTGGCCCAGCAGCGCGAACAGTGGACCGATGGCGCAAACACCCTCGCGCTCGCGCCGGGAGTCATCACTCTCTATGACCGAAACATCGCCACGGCCGACGAACTCAGCCGGCGAGGATGGCGGGTCATCACCGCCGAGGATGTCCTTCTCGGCCGGGAGGAGGTCTCCCTCGACGGCACTGGCAAGATCTGTATGCTCCTCGCAAGCAACGAGATCTCCCGAGCCCGGGGCGGGCCGCACTGCCTGAGTCATCCCCTCGAGCGCGACGAGGTCTGAGTCTGGCCCTCTGATTTCGTGAATCGACGATCTGTACAGGAGGGCACAATGGAACCGCCGAGACGCGAAGTACGCCAAGGTTCCGCAAAGTCGGTCAATTGACCCGGGCTCTTTCCGATCCGGGTTGTGTTTTTCTCGCATCTGGCCTGCAGTGGTGCGATGAGTCTATGGTGCGATGCTTTGCGGCGCCTTTGCGACCCTTGCGTCATTGCGGTTTCAATGTGCGACCCGGCGCTTATCGCCGCTGCACGGAGCCTGTTTTCGCTGAATGTCCGATCGAACCTGTGTCCATCTTTGTGATTTGAGGATGAACGCTCAGCGCCCCGGGTTCGCCTGCTCGCGGAGTTGCCGCCAGCGATCGTGGAACCAGAGCCACTGCTCGGGTCGCCTGCGGATGGCCTCCTCGGTGACGGCCATGAAGCGCTCGGTGAGCGGGCCGTCTTCGAGCTCCTCACCGCTGAGCAGTGCCGGATCGATGGGTTCGCCGAAGCTCACGGTGTAGTGGGCCGGTCCGTCCCAATAGCCGAAAACGGGCACCACCACTGCGCCGGTCTTGCGGACAAATCGCGCCAGAATCGGGTGGGTCTTGGCCGGGTGGCCGAAGAAGGGCACTTCGAAGTCGACATCTCGCGGCCGCTGGTCGAGGAGGATCCCGACGACCCTGCCGTCCTTGATCGCCTGCAGCACCTCGCGGCTGATGTTGGACTTGCCGAGACCCTGGTTGCCGAAGGTGGCGCGCAGCCGCTTGAGCTCCTCATCGAGGAGGGGATTGTCCAACGGTCGATGTATGAGCGCGATCCCGTCCGGAATCAGCATCCCGGTCATGAGCGCAGACGCTTCCCAGGAGCCGAGATGGGCCCCCAACAGGAAGAAGCCCCGGCCTGTGTCCAAAGCTCGTTGAAGGTATTCTCGACCCTCCAACGTGACCTCGGCGCGGAGCTCGTCGGGGGTGAGCCCTTGCAGCCTGATGGCGTCGAAAGCGACTCGTCCGAAGTGGCGCGAGACCTCGCGCGCCAGATCCTGCCGTTCGGCGGTGGTCGTCTCGGGAAAGGCGAGCTCGAGATTGAAGTCGATGATCGCCCTGCGCCGGCGTGACACGCGATAAAAAACCGAACCGACGAAGTTTCCGACGCGCGCCGAGGCCGCCGGGCTGAGGACCCCCACCAGAGCGCGGACCAGACGATAGAGCCAGAACTCGAGGCGGTTGCGCAGCGCGGATCTCTGTTTGCTCACGACTCGACCTCCTGCAACAACTGCCACAGTTCATCCCAATGGCCGGTCAGCGGGACCATCCCGACCTCGACCACCCAGACGGCGGCGCCCTTGGGCATCTTGACGGCGTCCTTTGCGGTTGTGACCACCACCGCGCCGGCGGATTCGGCGGCGTCGACCGCGGCACCGACCTCGGCATCGCTGAAAGGGTGGTGATCGGCAAACCACCTGGTTTCGACGATCTCGGCGCCCGCGGCCCGCAGCAGGTCGGCAAAACCCTCGGGCCGGCCGAGACCGGCCACGGCAAGAACCCGTTGCCCGGTCAGCACCTTCGGGACCGCGACGCCATCACCTCGCCGTACGGCGGTGGGCTCGAGCCTCGCCGCCAGCACCGGAATACCGGGAGCGTGGTCCCCAACCACACGCCGCACTTCGGCCAGGATGGGTTCGGGGTCCGGTCCGATCTTGGTCACAACCACCGCGTCGGCCCTCGCCAGCCCCGAGAGAGGTTCGCGCAGCCGGCCCAACGGCGGCAGCCGGCCTCCTCCCCAGGGATCACCGGCATCCACCAGCAGGATGTTGAGATCGCGATCGAGCTGAAGATGCTGGAAACCGTCATCAAGGACCAGAACATCGGCGCCCCGTGTGAGGGCTTCAATCCCGCCGCGGATCCGATCGGCATCGACGACCACCGGCACCCCGGGCAACCTCCAAGCGAGCTCCAGCGGCTCATCGCCGGTGGTGGAGACATCTGCCTTCGGCTCGGGTCCGATCAGGACGACGGGATCGTCCACCGCCCGGCCGTAGCCGCGGGTGAGCACCGCAGGATGCCGGCCACGCCGCACCAGATCGCGGACGAGGGCGATGACCATGGGAGTCTTGCCGGTGCCGCCAAAGGTCAGGTTGCCAACCGAGATCACCGACGCCGAGAGCCGCGACGACGAGAGCCAACCCCGGGCGTAGGCCCCGATCCTCGCCACCACCGCGCCCCGATACAGCGGCGTCAAGGGCACGAGCAACCGGTGCCAGACTCTGCTCTTCATCACGAGGGTGACCCACCGGCAAGATCGAGGACGGCCGCCGCGGTGAGCGCCGTTGCGCCCCGGTTGGTCTCGACCGCTCGAAGACCCGCCGCACCCGCAGCGCCTGCCTCGACGGGATTCTCGAGCCAGTCGGTCAGGACGGTGGCGAGTTCGTCGCCATCGGCCACCAACCGAGCGGCGCCGGCCGCGGTCATCTCGTCGTAGACCTCTGAAAAGTTGTAAACATGGGGTCCGCTGAGAACGGGCACCCCCCAGACAGCGGGTTCCAGGGGGTTGTGACCTCCGGTTGGGGCCAGCGAACCCCCGACAAACGCGACCGCCGCGGCCTTATAGGCACGGGCGAGCTCGCCGATCGTATCGAGGAGGAAGACCTCGGTGGCGTCGGTCGGCGGCTCGGAACCGCTCCGCCGGATCAACCCGAGGCCTCGCCTGGTCACGAGATCGGCCACCGCCTCGAAGCGTTCCGGGTGCCGCGGGGCAAGGATCAGCAAGACCGGGCGTCCCTCGGCTGCGAGCCGATTCAGCGCGTCGAGCACCACCGTCTCTTCGCCCTCCATGGTCGAACCGGCGACGATGATGGGTCTCTCACCCGCCGCGGACCTGACAGCCTCGATCCAGGAAAGCGGGCTCGGATCCGGTTCGAGATCGTACTTGATGTTGCCTGCGGTGCGGATCTTCACCTGAGCCACACCCAGCTCGGCAAACCGTTCGGCATCGACCCGGGAGCGGGCGAGCACCAGGCTCAGGGGCTCGAGCAGGGGCCGAAGCAACGGCCTCACCCGCCGATAGCTGCGAAACGAGCTGTTCGACAACCGGGCGTTGATCACCGCGGTGGGAACTCCCCGGCGACCGGCCTGGTGGAGCATCTCCGGCCACAGCTCAGTCTCCACCACTACCAGGGCGCTCGGCTTCGCGGCATCGAAAACCCGCCCGAGTGCGCCCGGGAGATCGAGGGGGCATGGGATCACCGTCACCGCGTCGCCCATGGTCCGGCGCGCGAGATCGAGCCCGGTGGCGGTTGTGGCCGTGACCATCACCGGGTATTCGGAGCCGAGAGCCGTCAGTTCACGCACCAGCCTCCGGGCGATCTCCACTTCCCCCACCGAAACCGCGTGCAGCCACAGGCAGCCGGTGGGCAGATCGGGGAGATCCCGGGCGAAACGGCCGCTGAAGCTCGGCCGGCGCTTACCCCGAAGCCGATCCCGGATCTTGAGCACCGGGATCACCAGGGGCAGCAGACCCGCAACCAGGATCCGATAGGTCCAAATCATGCTCAGAGAATACCCCGACCGGGCCCCGAGGTCGTCGCGGATCTACAGGTGGCTGACGTACTCGGGCTCGCCGTCGGCGACGATGAAGGTGCCGGCCTTGCGCTCGAGGGCCTTTTTCAGGCTGTCGGCATCGGTGATGAGCACCTCTTTGCCCGTCGCCTTGACGAAATCGATGGCCGATTGGACCTTGGGCCCCATGGAACCAGGCGGGAATTGGTTTTTCTCCATCATGGCGCACGCCTGGTCCACCGGCAACGAGCGCAGCCACTTCTGATTCGGCCGGCCGTAGTTCTCGGCGATCATCGGCACGTTGGTGAGCACGATGAAGAGATCGGCGTTGAGATCGATGGCGAGGATCGACGCGACATAGTCCTTGTCGATGACCGCCTCGACGCCGCGGAAATAACCGCCCACGTCCTCGTAGACCGGGATTCCGCCGCCGCCGCCCGCGATGACGATGGCGCTGTCGTCGATGAGCCGCTTGAGCAGCCGACTGTTGAGGATGCTGGTGGGTCTCGGCGACGCCACGACCTTGCGCCAGCCGCGGCCGGGCTCCTCCACCATTTCCCATCCGGCCTCCTGCATGAGCAGATTGGCGCGGTAGGCGGTGTAGTAGGGGCCGACGGGCTTGGAGGGGTTTTCGAACGCCGGGTCGTGTCGGTCCACCACCACCTGTGTCAGAACCGCGGCGATGTCCTTGTCGAGCTGCTCTTCGTTGAGCCGGTTGCGGATCTGGTTGGCAAGCATGTACCCCATGGAGCCCTGGGTCTGGGCCACCGCCACATCGAGGGACTGGGGCGGGATCTTGGTGATGGCCTCCTCGACCTGGATCATGATGTTGCCGACCTGGGGCCCATTGCCGTGGACGATGGCGAGCTCGTAGCCCCGGTGAATGATCTCCACCAGCCAGCGGGTCGCCTTCCAGGCGAGGGTGAACTGCTCCTCCTGGGTGCCGTGGTCCTGGGGACGCAGCAGGGCGTTGCCGCCGAAGGCGATGACCGCGACCGGTTTGCGGTCGCCGTCGATCTCGATTGAGTTGCGCTCGTTCATGTTGCCTCCACCCCGCTGTGACGGGGAGAACGAGCATTGTGGAACCGGGAGCGTCGGGTGTCAACATCTCCGTGCCTGTACCCGTTCCCGTTCCCGTGACGATCCAACCCGCAGCGCGCTTCCGACCTGGTTTCCTCGTCGCGCTTCCCGAGAGTGCCCCCCCAAACATTGTTTGTCCCCTACGCCCAAGACAACGGCGAGGCCCTCGTTCCAAACAATGATTTGGAGCGGCACGTCCGTTCGAGGCGATGTCCGCTAACCCTCGACAGAACGCGGGTCCTGAACCGGGTCAGCGGAAGAAACCGCGGACAGCGCGCCACCTCGGGGTGCGGGGTTTGACAATGTGCCGGATCGACCTCCCGGCTCGGCGGCGCTCTCCGCACATTGTCATACCGGGCACCCCCGGAGAGCGCGACGAAGTCTGGTTTTCCGGCTCGGGGGCAGGCCGCCGGCGCCGGAACCTCGCGGTCGCAGCCCTTCAATCCTCCACCCGAGCGACCGCGATGTTCGGGCGACGCTGGGACCAGGGGCGCCCACGGCGCCCCTGGTCCCAGAAGGCCGGAGTCGAACACGGTATGGGTGCCTGGCATCCCCTCCCATCGCCTTGCCGGAGCGGATGACCCGAAACCCCGGTCACCGCTCCATCGGGTGGGGGTAGAACTCGGCGAGCTGCTCGTCGTTGGGTGGGTTGTCGAGTGCCCAGCGGGCGAAGTCGGCGATGATGGGGTCGTCGTCCGCCGCGAGTTTCTCGAGGAGGCTGCGAACCCGCCCTTGCTGGTCAATGGTGCCGAGCTGAGCGATGACGCTGCCCGTCAGGATGACCTCGCCGAAGAACCGTCGTTCGGTCAGACCCTCGGCCATCTCCATCATGGCGTCGAGGTGGCTGTCCGGCATATCCAGACGAAAGGTGCCCGATGGTTCGCGCCTCAGATACGGCGCCAGATCAACGGAGGAGATCTTGGTTGCGGTCATCATCCGCTGTGGTGCGAGTTCGCCGAGGATGATTGAAGCGAGCAGGGCGAGCTCGGTGTCGCCTTCGCGCTGGGCAATCCGATACACACCCCGCGTCCCGATGTGAATGCAGGCGAGACCCACGAGATCATTGATGATGACCACATCCTCCTGGCGCAGGAGTCGGCCCAGCCTGATGGCGCGCCGGCAGTCCTCGAGCCCCAGATCCGGATCCTCGGTATCCACACCCCGGCCGGTCCACGAACGCGCCATGGTCAGCATGAAGAGCAGATTGGTGATCCGCGTTTCGGCACCTTCCATCCGAAAGACCTCCGGATAGAAGCTCATGGTGGCCTGGTCGACCCACGGCTCGGCCTCGAGCAACAGTTCGTCATCACCGGCGACGATCTGGCCAAGATCACCCTCGGCCTCGAACCGCCGCGACATCAGATCTTCGGCATCACGGGCCCGCGGACCCCTGTTCTTTTCGAAAAGGGCGAAGAACTCGGCCGCATTGCCGATCCCGTCGCCGAGGGGGGCGATCAGATCGAGATCCGTTCGAAACCGCACCGGCCAGGTCTTGGCCGACGGGCATGACCAGCACGGAACCTCGAGCTCTGAGACCGTTGTCGCTCGAGGCGCCTCCAGCAGGAATTGCGGAGGGACCACCAGTCGACTCGTCTGCCACCAGCGAAGAACAAGACGCGCTCCGAGAAGGCCTCCGAGGACCAGGACGATGGTGACGGCCGCGGTGATGATGGTTCGGACGGGGTTGGGTGCTGTCTTCATGACTGATCCTCGTTGGTTGTGGGTGGCTCGGTTTCGCCGCGATCCCTGGAGATCCGAATCTCCCACGCGGGCAGCTCGATGATGAGGCGTTCCACGTCGATGACCTCGGCAAGCTCATCGCGTATTGCGGCCGCCGCCATCACCGGCCGGATGGTGTCCGCCGGCCCGGAAGGAGCGCCGGTACCGACGACGATGTGGCCAAAAATCAGGGCCGCCACCGACGAGGCCCAGACGAGCCGGATCGGTCGACTTCTCCAGAGCGTCAACCAGATGTCGGTTCGGCCATTCGCCGCCATGGCGGCTCGCGCCGCATGAAGTGTACGGTCCCTGAGCTCTGGCGGCGGGACCGGCGGGCCCTGCCCTCCGGACATGGGATCAAGAGATTGATTCATGGTTCTTCTCCAGCAGACGGCGGAGTTTGGCGACGGCGAGCCGGTGCCGACTCGCGGCGGTAAAGGTCGGCACCCCGGTGATCCGGCCGATCTCACGGAAGGTACAGTCAGCGAAGTGTCTGAGCAGCAGCACTTCGCGTTGTTTCTCGGACAGCCGGGCGATGAGACGTGAGAGCATTTCGGCTTCGATCCCACGGTCGGGATCGGATGTCGGCGCCTCGAAGAACGGTGCGTCCTCGATGGCCTCGGCTCGACGCCGTCGTTGTTGGCGAACCAGATCGATCGCCCTGCGGTGGGTGATGGTCAGCAGCCAACGCTTCGGATGACGCACCCTCGCCAGACGACCACCCAGCTCGGCAACCTTGACAAACACGTCCTGGACAACGTCCTCGGCGTCCTCACGGGATCCGGTGCGCCACAGAGCGAGACGATAGACATCCGTCGCAGCCAGATCGTAGAGTTCGTCGAGGGCCACGACCCGACCGTCGGCGAGGGCGGAGAAGACTTCACGCCACCGGTTCTCGGTGTCGCTGGCGCTCGAGGAGCGCACGGTGTCTCCCTCGAGCCACGCGGGTCCTGCCGGTCGGGTCATCGCCTCCATGCTAGATCAGACGCTCCAGCCCTCACGTATTGTCAATTGAGCTCCGGAAAGGCGAGTCCGAACCCGATCCCGCGTCTTCTCGAGGCGCCGCAAATCCCCGTGACCTCATCGAGAATGGCCGAGGGAGCCACCTTTAGCATTGTTCGGGATTGGCATATTCCGTAGATCGGCGACTCACACCCCGAACAATGCAAAAGATGGCACCCCGTTCGAAGCCAGAACCTCAGACCCTCCACAGAACGTGGGAAGGGGCGTGCGGCGGGGTGCCGGGCACGCTATTGTGCCGGCTATGGCCTTCCGGTACCGCGACGCGCTGCGCACAATGGCGCTGCCGGGCTCCCTCGGGAGGCGCGACGAATTTCGGTTCTCCCGGCCACGATGGAGGCCGCCGGCGCCCGAGCATCGCGGTCGCAGCCCTTCAATCCTCCACCCGAGCGACCGCGATGCTCGGGCGACGCTGGGACCAGGGGCGCCCACGGCGCACCTGATCCCAGAAGGCCGGGGCTCAGGGAAACCCGAGTCAGCAACAGCCGCAGGGACAGGAACCGCGGCAGCGGCAGTTGTGCCTAGAAGCGCGATGCCGTACCCGATGACCCCATCGCCTCGCCGGAGCGGATGACTACCGCGGTTGGAGCACGACGACGCGTTCACAGCCGCCGGGGTCTTTGATCCGCCGCGCAACGCCGAGACCCGCGGTCGAGGCGAGAGCGGCGACCGCATCGGCCTGATCCTCGCCGATTTCGAGGATGGCGCCACCACAGTGTCTCAGCAGTCGCGGGAGATCTTCGATGAGACGTCGCACGAGATCCAGCCCGTCGGGACCTCCATCGAGGGCCGAGGGCGGATCGTGGTGAACCTCCCTTGGCAGCGCATCGAGATCGGTGGTCGGGATGTAGGGCAGATTGGCGACGATGAGATCCCAGGGTGGGTCCATGGAGGCGGTAAGGTCAGCTTGGTGGAACTCGATCTCGACCTCATGTCGTGTGGCGTTGGTACGAGCCACAGCCAATGCCTCCGGCGAGACGTCCACTGCCGAAACCCGCCACTTCGGCCGCTCCGCCGCCAAGGTGATCGCGATACAGCCGGAACCTGTTCCGACATCGAGAACCCGCGCCGTGGCCGACAGGGGCAGATCGAGGGCGACCTGGACCACGAGTTCGGTCTCGGGTCGGGGCACCAGGACAGCGGGAGAAACCTCGAAGAATCGGCCCCAGAATTCGCACTCGCCCGTGAGGTGGTGGGCCGGCTCACCCGCGGCACGGCGGATGAGCCAGTCGCGGTAGCGAGCATCGACCTCGGCTGGAACCTCGCGCTCGGGGTGGAGCCTGAGGGTGATCTCCTCGATGCCCCACGCTCTGGCGAGCAACCACATCACCTCCCGACGGGGATCCGGAATCCCCCGCCGCTCGGGAAGCGCCTCGGCCCCCAGAGCGAGTGCCTCTTGGGTGGTCATAGAGGATCCCCAGTGACGGGCATCCGGGAAGGTCGATCCCGATCCCGTTCCTGATCCCGTTCCCGAATCGCCAGCGCGGGAACGGGATCAGGAACGGGATCGGGATCGAGGCCGGACATCGATCAATCCAGCCCGGCCTTGAGCAGTTCAGCCTGGTGGTACTCCACCGCCGGATCGATGAGCTGGTCGAGAGCGCCGTCGAGGACCTCGTGAAGACGATGGGTGGTGAAGCCGATGCGGTGATCGGTGACCCGGCCTTGAGGAAAATTGTAGGTGCGGATCTTCTCCGACCGGTCGCCGGAGCCGATCTGGCTGCGCCGTTCAGACGCCCGCTCGGCGTCCCGTGCGGCCTCCTCGATCTCGAACAACCGCGCCTTGAGTACCCTGAGCGCCTTGGCTTTGTTCTGGATCTGCGACTTTTCGTCCTGGCACGAGACCACGAGACCGGTGGGCAGATGGGTCAGTCGCACCGCCGAGTAGGTCGTGTTGACGCTCTGACCGCCCGGGCCTGACGAACAGAAACGGTCGACCCGGATTTCCTTTTCGTCGATCTCGACCTCGACCGCCTCGGCCTCGGGCATCACCGCCACGGTCGCGGCCGAGGTGTGAACCCTGCCGGAGGATTCGGTCGCGGGCACCCGCTGGACCCGATGGACCCCGGACTCGAATTTGAGCCGCGAGAAGACCTTCTTGCCCTCGATCATGGCCACCGCTTCCTTGATTCCACCAAGACCGGTGTCCGAAGAATCGGTGATGGACATCTTCCAGCCTTGAATTTCGGCGTAACGACCGTACATCCTGAGCAGTTCACCGGCGAAGAGCGCTGCCTCGTCGCCACCTGTGCCGGCACGGATCTCGAGGATGACGTTTCGCACGTCGTTTGGATCCTCGGGCAGGAGCATGACTTTGAGCCGCTCCTCGAGCTCGGTTGATCGACTCTCGAGCCCCTCGATCTCAACCTCGGCCATGGATCGCATCTCGTCGTCATCGGTCTCGGCGAGGATCTCGCGCGCTCCCTCGAGCTCCGAGAGCACGCCCTTGTAGTCGCGGTAGACCTCGACCACATCGGAGATCTCGGCCAGTTTGATGGCGATTTCGCGCGACCGGTTGCGATCCACCGCAACCTCGGGGTCGGCTTGTTCGACCTGGAGGGCGGCGTGCTTGGTGGCAAGTTCTTCGAGTCGTTCGAGCATCTTGGATGGCTTTCCCGCACGCATTCGCGGCGATCTCGGACCCAGAAACAAAGAAAAATCCCGCGCGGTTGTCTCCTCCCGCGCGGGCATCAGAAGCCGCCCATGGGCGGCGGAAAATCGCTACTTCTTGCCGTAGCGGCGCTCGAACTTCTCGACCATTCCGGCGGTGTCGATGAGCTTCTGCTTGCCGGTGAAGAACGGGTGGCACGCATTGCAGATCTCGAGCCGCATCTCGGGTTTGGTTGAATGGGTGGTGAAAGTGTTGCCGCAAGCGCAACCGACCTCGATCTCGTGATACTCGGGATGGATTCCAGCTTTCATATTAACCTCCGCCCGGCGGCTTGGTACGCCGAAGCCGGGGAAATATACACGAAGATGAGGCAACGCACAAGGTTTCAGGTTTCGCGTGTCCTTGGGAGAACGCAGATTCGGTGCCTGGCACCAACTTTGTTTGCCGCGAACAAAGTTGTGTGCCTGCGCACCGCTCCCATCGCTTGCCCGGGACGAGCGAACTACCCCACTCGCCACACCGTGTCGATCACCGTGCCATCCACCCACTTGACGACGGCAACCGGTTCGTCCGATCGCGCGATCTTCTGGGGTACGCCACAGATCCGGTCGAGCTCCGCCTTGAGGTCCTCGATGGGTTTGATCGGCAGATCCGATCCGGCGACGGCGTCGAGGAGATCCGTTCTTCTGGGATTGATGGCGATGCCGCGCTCGGTAACCACCACATCGATGAGTTCGCCGGGGCCGCACAGGGTCGTGACCTCGTCGACGATCACCGGAATCCGGTCCCTGAATGATGGAACCAAGAGCATGGCGCACCTGGCGGTGAGACAGTTCTGCCAGCCGCCGATCCCGTGCAGCAGTCGTCCGTCGGAGTGGGTGACGACATTGCCGTTGAACGCGAGATCGACCTCGGTGGCGCCGAGGACCGCGACATCGACCATGGAGGCGAAGTTGCCCTTGCCGTGGAAGTTGTACGAGGTGAAGGGCGAGGTGTTGACGTGGCGTGGATCGTCCCGGAGGGACTGCACCGCGTCCAAATCGAAGGTTTGCCCGTCGAGGATGTACTCGATGAGGCCCTCATCGAGCATTTCGACCATGTACTTGTTCGACCCGCCACGGGCAAACCGGGCGGTGATTCCGGCGGATCGCATGAGCTCGCGAAGATAGATGGCAAAGGCCAGGGTGGTTCCCCCGGCGCCGGCCTGAAAGGAAAAACCCGGTTTCATGATCCCGGCGTCGGCACAGAAGCGCGCTGCGAGTTCAGCGATCCTTCGCCGGTCAGGACTCTCGGTGATCCTCGTTGTGCCCGAGACGATCTGCTCCGGATCGCCGATGCAGTCCACCTCGACGACGACATCGATGTTGTTGCCCTGGATCTGCCAGGGCAGACAGGGAAACGGCACCAGATTGTCGGTGACGACGATGACCTTGTCAGCGTAGATGGAATCGCCAAGGGCAAAACCGAGCAGCCCACAGCCCGCCGGTCCGCGATCACCGGTGGCATTGCCGAATGCATCGGCGGTGGGCGCGGCGATGACGGCGACATCGATGTGGATCTCGCCATCCTGGATCGCCTGCCACCTTCCGCCGTGCGAACGCAGCACTCCGAGGCCGCGCATCTTGCCCGCCGAACAGTAGGCGCCGAGGGGCCCGTTCATGGAGCCCTCGATATGGTGGATCACACCGTTGTCGAGGTGGGAGATTTGATTGGCGTGGACCGGGAAGGACGCCGAGGGAAACCACACCAGATCGCGCCGGCCGAGCTCGGCCGCGGCATCGAAGACCATGTTCGCCACCGCATCGCCGTTGCGCAGGTGGTGGTGTGACGAGACGATCATACCGTCACTGAGGCCGACCCTCTCGAGCGCCTCCCTGATCGACCCCACCCGTTTGTCGCCATTCGCCGGGTAGTCGATACACGTGGCGATCGCCGGCGCCGTTTTGTGGCCGGTAGGACGATGCCCACCGACCCCGGCGTACGGAACCGCCTCACGACCGTTGACGACATCAGGAACCAAACGGCCAGCGGCGTTCCGGTTGAGCTTCAAACTCATAACCTCAACCCTCGATCCTCAATTCATAATTCATAATTCATAATTGATAATTCTAAACGACTTACACCTCATCGTCATCCCAGTCCGCTGCAAGCACGCCTCCCGCCACAGCCAGCTCCACCGTCCTGAATGCCTGCTTCACCACCGGTGGATCGACCATCTTCGATCCCACGGCAACGGCCCCGAGCCCTCGCCGCTCGGCCTCCCGGGCGGCGCGAACGACTCTCACGGCTCTTTCGGCTTCCTTTTCGGTAGGAGTCATTTCGGCATGGACGACGGGGATCTGCCGCGGGTGGATGCACCCGACGCCGTCGAACCCGAGACCGCGTTCCCGCCGAACATAGTGGGCGAGGGCCGCCTCGTCCGAGATATCGGAAAAGACCGAGGCGATGGGCTGGACACCGGCGGCGCGGGCCGCATAGACCGTGGTCTGGCGCGCCGTGAAGCTCTCCCATCCGTCCTCGGTCCGCGGCGCACCGAGCTCGGCGGAGAGATCCTCGAGGCCGAGGGTCAGAGCAACGACGAGGTCATCGGCGGCGGCGATTGAGAAGGCGCGGTGGATTCCCAGCGGCGACTCGAGGATGGGCATGAGAAAAGGCGCCCCCTCTCCTGCGATCTCACGCAGCAGGGCCGCGGCCCGGCGCACCTGTTCCGGATCCTCGATCTTGGGCAGCAGCACGACGTGGGGGTTGTGGTGCGCGATTCGGCGCAGATCCTCGAGCCCGAGATCGCCCTGGTTGACCCGCACCATCCGCTCGGAAGCGCCCCAGTCGAGGGCGATCAATGCGTTTCTCACCAACAAGCGGGCCGCGTCCTTGTCGGCCGGCGTCACCGAGTCCTCGAGATCGAGAATGAGCCCATCCGCGCCGTAGAGACCGGCCGAGAGCATGAGCTTTGGACGATTACCGGGAAGATAGAGTCGGCTGCGACGCAGGCGTTCTCGCGCGGCCGGGGCCCCGGCCCCCGGGCACGCCTCGGGCAGGACCGCCGGACCTTCAGCGCCGGCCAACCTGAGACACGTCTCGGTACGAGCCATGAGCACCCATTCGAGCGCGCCACGGTCAACCACTTCGAGCTGACCCGTGCTCACTCCGAGCCCAACCGCGACCCGTCTCACGGCGACCTCGATGGAATCGCCGTAGAGATAGTCGACCTTGGACGAGATCTCGATGACGAGGCTGTCGGCGCCGGGCTCGTAATGCACATGGCAGTCGGAACGGACATCGTCTCCAAGGGGGCCGGCGGCCGCGGGGCGGAGGTCAGACATGGAGACAGCCTCTCTGATCGGATCGCAGCATCCGACCCGTCGGGATCGGGATCGGAGGTTCGCATCACAGCTTGGCGATAATGGCGTCGGTCATCTGAACCGTGGTGGCGGCGCCATCGGCAATGGCCTGCGGACCGCCGCGCAGTTTGAGCATGTCGTAGCACCGGGTCTGACCATCGGCAACAACAGCTGCGACTGCGTCGCGGACCCTGCCCGCAATCTCGGTCTCACCGAGCCAGTCGAGCATCATGACCGCCGAGAGAACCATGGCGATGGGGTTGACGATGGAGGGGTCGAGTTCGGCATACTTGGGGGCCGAACCGTGGGTCGGTTCGAAAACCCCGACATCGACACCGAGGTTGGCCGACGCGGCGAAACCCAACCCGCCGACGAGACCGGCAAAGCCATCCGAGATGATGTCGCCGAACATGTTGCCGGCGACGATGACGCCATAGTCCTCTGGATTCTTGGTCAGCCACATCATCTGGGCATCGATGTTGGTGTCCCAGAGGGCGATCTCCGGGTAGCGCTGCTGCGCCCTGCGACCCTCATCCAGCATCATCCCTGAGGTCTCACGGATGACGTTGGGCTTCTCGCAGACGGTGACCGACGAGTAGCCGTGCTTGGCCGCGTAGGCGAAGGCCTGCTCGCAGATCCGACGGCATTTGGCGCGGGTGAAAATTCGAGTTGAGACCGCAAGATCCTCGCGAGGAACATCGCGAAATGCCTTGAATCTCGGATGGGTGTTCAGCGCATCCCAGACCTGCTCCGGCGGGTTGGTCCACTCGACGCCTCCATAGAGCCCCTCGGTGTTCTGCCGGAAGATCACCGCGTTGACCCGGGGCTCTTCCACGCCGCCGTCGGCGGCACGGCGAATAAAGTTCAACGGGTTGCCCGGGAAGGTGATGCAGGGCCGAATGGACACATCGAGGTCAAAGCGTTGGCGCAGACCAACGATGGGCGAGTAGTAGACATGGCCCTGGTCCCTGAGTTCGGGGTTCAGTTCACTCGCGGCCGCGTCCTTGGGTTTGGAGGTAATGGCGCCGAAGAGCGCGACCTTGTGTTCGGCGATGAGATCGATGGTCCTCTGGGGCAGGGGGTTGCCCTCGCTCTTCCAGAATTCCCAACCGATATCGGCCGAGATCCAATTCGCCTCGAATCCCGCCTCCTCGAGTACCCGTACGGACTCCGGAAGTACCGCCTGACCGATTCCGTCTCCCGGCATCACCACCACATTACGTCGAGCCATATCTTCATCCTCCCTCGTTCTCAGCTGATCGCAGCACACAATATCCAACCGGTGGACGAATTCCAAGAGCTTCTTTGCCGGGAGATCATTCTCTGCGTGCGCGAGCGCGCCCAACCAATCGTCAGGGATCCACCACCAACGGGTTGGTCGAGAGGTACTCGGCGTCGATCGCCTCGATGACAACCGAGCCCTCCATGTACTGCGCCAGCGGTAATCCCAGCAGATAACAGACGGTGGGAACAACATCCGGCAGCGCAATATCCTGGTACTGCCTGCCGCTGACCACACCTCGACCGACCACCATCATCACCCCGTCCCAACACCGGTCACCCGAGGTGCGCCAGTCGTCTCCGATGCCGAAGAGCCGCCGCAGACGCTCGTAGGAGCTTGGTGGCGAGAGGCCATTGGGCGAAACGAGGACGATGAGCGCGTCGGGCGGGGCCGCCACCAGCAGCCGACCCAGTTGGTTGTCCAACAGCTCCATCAGCAGCTCCACCACCTCTCGTTCACCGGTGTGACGTGGTTTGAGGGGCTCGAGCAACTGCCGCGTCTCCGCCAGGGCACGGAGGTGGACCCAGAGGCTTGTGGTTCCCGAGCCGAGGGTCTGCACCGCCCGGTCCACCCTCGCCTGATCGCGGTTGATGGCCGACCACACATCCTGACCCTCGGCGGGAAACCCTTCGAGGGCGGTCTCGAGGGCCGAATTGAGTCCGTCATCGAGGCCAAGGGGGGTGGGACCAAAATCGACATCGGTAACACCGGAGCGGGCCTCCCAGAAACCCGGCCACCCGATGACCTCGGTTGTCACACCGGAGATCCGCATCCGCTCCCACAGCGCGGGAACGCTTGCCGGCGGGGGAGTGACCCGCCGAGCCAAGGACCAGGGCAGAATCAATCGCGACCCCTGTGGTGTCCATGGCATCAGTCGCAGCGTGTCCTCGAGCCACGGCAGATCCCAGCCCCAGTGGGCCTTGACGCCATGGGCGCCGGGGTAGGTACCGGTGGCGACGGATGTCCAGTACGATTGCCTCAGATACGGTTCATACGGCTCGGTCGTTCCCCAAGAACCCTCATTCATGAACCGCGTGAGGGCCGGTGTGCGCCCGCCCCCGGAGTGGGTGAGAAGAACCGGGACATCGAGGCCTTCCACTCCGATCATGAGCAGAGGTCGGGCGGGGGAACCGATCGGTCCCGCGACCAGCGCCAGGGGCTGCGCCGAGGTCGTCGGTCTGACCACGAGCCGGCCGGCCGGAAGCAGGATCATCATCAACGCGAAGGCGATCCTCCACTGCGCCCCAGCTTTGGTACGGCGCAGCGCCGAGCCGACCACCAGGGCGAGCGCCGCCCCCAGGAACCAGGCCACCGCGTCCTGCAGGACCACCCTGCGCGCCGTGTCGGACAGCAGGTGGAGGTGAAGGTCTGCATTCACCCACCCAAGGACGCCGGCGAACAGGTAGACGACCGCCAGCAGCGCCGGCGCCGGCCAGGAGCGGCTCGCCGGTCGCAGTCGGCGGTGCAGCATCTGGAACAGCACCACCGGAACTCCCGCGATGAGCGCGCCCCAGCTCGCCCACAAAACCGCCCCGATGGCGATGGCGCCCAGAGGCTGAGCCACCTCCGGATTGACTCGCATCACCAGGGCCTCGGCGAGGACACCTGCGGTCGCCCCGGTCACGAGGCCGTGGATCCAAAATCGATCGTGTTTCACAGGGGCATGGTACCGCGAACAGGTCGCAGATCGCAGACCACACAGATGGAATCAGATTCCATTTCAATCCACAGCATTAGCCAGCGAGAGTGCCCAATGAAACCGCAAAGACGCGGAGTGCGCGAAGATCCCACAAAGTCGAACGATCGATCCGGGCTCCCTCTGATCTCCATCGCAAGACCATTCAGACTCTTTGCGATGGATCAAAGAGACGTCTTGGCGGCAGCTTTGCGATCCTGGCGTCTTCGCGGTTCCATTGTCCGCATCGGTCCAGATCGTCGATCAACGAAGTCAACGATCGCTGAAGCTGGGTTCGGATCTGTGTCAATCTGTGTGATCTGTGGGTGCGGCGGGACGGGTTCCACGGACCCAGGTACACTCCAGCTGAAGCGCTCTACCTACAGGGGGGGTTCCCATGTCCGACCACCGAGACAAACTCTGCGTGGCGCTCGACGGCAGCGACCGGGCCTGGATCACCTCGACCGCACGGAGGCTCGCTCCCCATGTCGGCTGGCTCAAACTGGGTCTCGAGGCCTTGACCGCCTTTGGTCCGGATCTGGTGCGGGAAGTGGCCGGGCTCGGGACCCGCGTCTTCTTCGACATCAAGCTGCACGACATCCCCAACACCGTTCGCCACGCGGCGGCGAACTGCGCCGCCACCGGCGCCGCCATGTTCAACGTTCACGCCTCGGGCGGTCGGGCCATGCTCAGAGCGGCCCTCGAGGGTGCGGCCAATGGTTCGCCCTCGGTCCCGCCCAAGGTGCTCGCGGTGACCGTCCTCACGAGCCTCGATCAGGAGGCACTGACCGAGTTGGGGCTGGAACATGCGCCTGAGGAGTTGGTGCTGCGCTGGGCCCGCCTCGCACGGGAGGTCGGGTTGGACGGTGTCGTGGCTTCGGCGCACGAAGCTTGGGCCATACGGCGCGAGTGCGGCCCCGATTTTCTCATCGTGACACCGGGGATCCGCCCGATGTGGAGCGTGACCGGCGATCAACGGCGGGTCATGACCCCCGCCGACGCTCATCGAGCGGGGGCCGACATCCTGGTTATTGGAAGACCGATCACGGGCGCCGACTCTCCAGAGGAGGCCGCGGCCCGAATTCTCGACGAGATCGGTTGAACGCCGGTCAACTCACCCGAGAAAGAACGGCAAACCGGTTGCGGGCCAGAGCCCTCGCAGAAAACCAGAGTCCTCCTAGAAAATCGGTCTTTCCAGCCGGATCTCCTGGGGCCGGACCCAGACATAGCCCGGTAGGCGAACCACTTGATCAAAATGAACATAGATCTTGATTCGTCTGTCGTTCCGGTCGATCTCGACGTTCTTCTCTGGAAGATCGAAATCGAGGTCTTTGGCTTTGTCGAGGATATCTCGTTTGATTCTCTGGTTGTTGTACTCACGGCGATTGGCGCGGTCTGCGAGCTCGGTAATTCGTTTCTCAAAATCACCGAGCTTGAGCTGCGCGGGGATCACGTTCATGGCGAAGATCGCAATCAGCACCAGGACCACAAAACCGAGCAAGCAGCCGACCGGCACATCCCCGCGTTGGTTCTTCCAGACAGTCATTGCTCCTCCATCGCCGATATCGATCTCATCATACCATCGGTTGGAGCCCTCATTCCGGGTGAGATCAACGCGCAATCGACCGCCCCGGAAAGGGTTTCTCACCTGATCAGACGAAACTCTCGTTCCCACCGGGTCTTGGTGAAGAAATGGACGAATACATCGGCCAACTGTTTGAAGCGATGGCCGAAACTGCGCCACTCTCCATCCGATGGCTGGGCATCGAACGACCAGTAGATGAGCAACGCCCTCCCCTTGAGGTTCTCCACTGGAACCGGTCCCCAGAATCGCGAGTCCGAGGAGTTGTCACGGTTGTCCCCCATGCAGAAGACGGTTCCCGGTGGGACCAGGTATGGACCGAAGTTGTCCCTTGGGCGCCTGCTCGATCGTACCGACGGCTGATTCGGGGCCATACTGGTGTCCTTGTGGACCACGTACGGTTCATCCTGCGCCTCGCCGTTGATGAAGAGCGTCTTGTTGCGGACCTCCACCGTATCGCCCGCGAGAGCGACGCAGCGTTTGATGAAATCACGGCGCGGATCGACCGGATATTTGAAGACCACGACATCGCCGCGCCTGGGGTTGCGGTATGGCAGCAGATTGTGGAGTAGGGTGTCGAAGTTCTCTGAAAAAATGAATTTGTTGACGACCAGATGATCGCCCACGAGGAGTCCGTTTTCCATGGATCGCGATGGAATCTTGAAGTTCTCGAACACAAAGGTGCGGACGAAAAGCGCCAGAATGAAGGCGACCAAGATGGCCTCGTAATACTCTCGATAAACGGATTTGCTCATCTTTCTCCTCGGGCGCCCATCCTATCGAACCCCATCGGCGACTGAAAGCTTCCGCATCCCCGGAGGCTGCCAGGCTCGGCGCGCGCGGGCATCGAGACGGCGCGGATCGGCGGTCGACCCCCCGGCGTGGGCGAGCTGACCGGAACGCCCGATCATAGCAGCGTTGTCGGTGGTGAGCGCCACCGGCGGGAGCAGGACCTCCACACCCAGGCTCTCTCCGAGTGCGGAAAGCCGGCTGCGCAAAAGTGTGTTGGCGGCGACACCGCCGGAAGCGGTCATGATCTGCGGCTGGTGCTCATCAACGAGCGCAGCCGCCGGCGCCAGGAGTTGATCCACCACCGCGAGCTCGAATGAAGCCAGGAGATCGCAGACCTCCTGCGACGGATCGCCGGCTTTGGATCGGTCGAGGCCGTTATCGCGGATGTATCTGATGGCGGCCGACTTCAGACCCGAGAAGGAGAAATCAACCGGCGCCCCATGGATTCGAGGCCGAGGAAGGCTGACGGCGGCGGGATCACCACTGCGCGCCAGGCGGTCCACCACCGGCCCGCCGGGATACGGCAATCCCAACGCCGAAGCCACCTTGTCGAAGCTCTCGCCGGCCGCGTCATCACGGGTCCGGCCCAAACGGCGCGCCTCGCCATCGAGGAGGAGGTACCAACTCGAATGCCCTCCGGATGCCACGAGCGCCAGCACTCTCTCCGGCATGGGACGCGCCGGGCCGCCGCCGAGATCGAGAAACGGCGAGACGAGGTGCCCGTGCAGGTGATCCACCGCCACCAGCGGTAGATCGCGGGCCCAGGCATAGGCGGCGGCGAATCGCACCCCGACCAGGAGGGCGCCAACGAGACCCGGCCCCGCCGTCACGGCCACGAGACCGAGATCGGGCCCGGCCGCGTCCCTCGCCCGCTGGACCAGAAGCGGGAGCGCTTTGAGGTGTTCACGCGAAGCGAGTTCGGGCACGACGCCGCCAAAGGGCGCGTGAGTCGTGATTTGGCTCGCAAGTTCGTTGGCCACTACCCGCCCGTCGCCGTCGAGGACGGCCACGGCCGTCTCATCGCACGAGGTTTCGATGGCGAGGGTGCGCAGAAGAGGGAGACAGTCAGTCATGAGGGATCAGTATGGCAGACACAACGGGGAGGCTGTCGCCTCCCCGTTGTTTCGGAAGCCTGGAAGGAGCTTCGTTTCTATCGCAGATTCGCCCGCACCGGAACGGTCACTTTGGGGAAGTCGTTGTCAGTGGTGGCCAGGGTCAGGGTCGCGTCGCGGGACCCCGGGTCGGCATCCGCCTTGACCGTCACGGTCACCTGATAGCGGCGACCCTCTTCGATGGTCGCCACCTGAGCGGCAAAGGCCGGATCATCGACCGTCGCTCCGGTGATCTCGATCCGGCTGCCGTCGGTCCGGTTGTTGACGACGATGAGGTTGCGGCCCGGCCGCATCTTGGATTCGACCGAACCGAACTGAACCTGTGCCGGGGTCACATGGATGAGCGCACGAACCACGCCGTAGACCTTGACCGGGACCGTGGGCGCTTCCTTGAGATCGGTGTTGACCGAAAGGACCGCATTGACGGGGCCGACCGGTGTGTCGTCGGTCAGCGAGATGGTCACTTCGTACTGGGTCTTCGATTTACCTTTGACGAGCTCGTCTTCACCCAACTTCCGCACTGAGGTCGCGATGAAGGGCACGCTGCTTTCGACGCTCTTGATCTTCATCGTCTGTTCGGGATCCGCACCCACGACGATGAAGGTCTGGTTCATGGGCTCGTGCATCACGGCGTTAAAGCGAATCAAAGGCCGTGGCAGGATCTCCACAAAGGGCCGGATATCCGCCTTGATGACGAGGGTCACCGTCGGGTTCTGGGGATCGTCGGTCATGACGAGGATCGACTTGGAGACCGGCCCCGAAAAATCCTTGGTGTCGAGCTTGGCTTTGATCTGGCCGGTGGCACCGGCGGCAATCTCGGGATCGAAGTCGGCCACGGTGCAACCGCAGGTCGGGCGGACCGCCTTGATGACGAGCTTGGCGTCGCCTTCGTTGACGAGATCGAAGACGGCGTCGACAGTCACACCCTGGGCTACGGTTCCGATGTCAACGATCTTCGAGGGCACCACCAGCATCGGGCTGCCGTCGGTCTGGGCGTAAGCCGTCGCGGCGCCGATCATCATGGCCGCGAATGCGAGAAATCTGAGGTGTTGTTTGTTGAGCATCGAAGTGCCTCCTTGTGGTCTTCCTTCCAACAAGGGACAATCGTAGAAACCGGGCCGTCGACTCGCAACCCGGGAAGGCGAAGAGTTGCAAGACCTTTACCGAAAATCCGAACGGTTGTACTTCCTGCCCATCGGGGGAACCGCCATGGCTCCGCTCGCCGGTCTGCTGCAGGCCGCGGGCCATGATGTCCGCGGCGTCGACAGCGGTCTTTACCCGCCCATGAGCACGCTGCTCGATGAGCTCGGGATCGTCGCCAGGATCGGGTGGGACCCGGCTCAAATCCCGGCCGATCTCGACCGGGTCATCATCGGCAATGCGGTGCCCCGAGATAATCCCGAGGTCGCGGCGATCCTCGAGCGGGGCATCCCTTTCATCTCGCAGGCGGAAGCCGTGGCGCACTACGTTCTCGCAAGGGGCCAGCGAAGCCTTGTCGTGGCCGGCACCCACGGCAAGACCACCACGTCGTCTCTCCTCGCCTGGATCCTCGAATCCTGCGACACCGATCCGAGCTATCTCGTGGGCGGTCTACCGGTGTGGAACCGACGCGGATTTCGGCTCGGCGATGGCGAATGGATGGTCATCGAGGGCGACGAGTACAACACCGCCTTCTTCGATCGCGGACCCAAGTTCCTCCACTACCGGCCCCATCTCTTCATCCTCGGCCCCGTGGAGTACGACCACGCCGATCTCTATCCGAGCCTCGATGCCGTCCTGACCGCCTTTCGCGCCGGTTCGGCACAGGTCCCGAAAGTCGGGGCGGTGGTGGTAAACGCCTGGTCCGATCACGCCCTCGCCGCCACCCGCGATGCCACCGCACCGGTGGTGAAGGTGGGTTCCGAAACCGGCTGCGATCTCGTCCTCGGCGAGTGGGAACCGACCCCCGAAGGCGGCAAGGCGACGCTGCGGTGGCGCGGCGTGTCCATGGAGCTGTCGCTGCCTCTCGCAGGCTTCCACAACGCCCAGAACGCCGCGCTCGCATTGGCTGCGGCCCTCACCGTCGGGCTTGCCCCGGATCAGGTGTTGGCCGCGCTGGCCCGGTTTCCCGGCGTCGCCCGGCGCATGGAGACCCGGGGCGAAGCAGCCGGAATCACCGTCATCGACGACTTCGCCCATCACCCCACGGCCATCGGCGTCACCATCGCGGCGGCCCGGCAGCGTTGGCCCGGACGGCGGATCGTGGTCGCCTTCGAACCGCGCTCGCTCACCGCTGCCAGACGCGATTTCGGTGACGCGTATCTCGAGGCGCTGTCGGGCGCAGATCTCGCGCTCGTCGCCGCACCCTTCCACAGCGGCCGCCTCGCCGACGATGAGATCCTCGACCGGGATGGCCTCGCCCGCGAGCTCGCGGCGAACGGTGTGCAGTCCTTGATGCCGGAATCGGGAACCGACGTGGTCGCGGTGCTGCTGCCTCATCTTGCGGCCGGAGACGTCGTCCTCGGCTGCTCCTCGGGCAGCTTCGACGGATTCCACACGAGGCTGCTCGAGGCGCTTGAACGAGGCGCGTGAAGAGTTCTCCCAGAGACATCGCACGTCGCAACCACAAAGACACCAAGACACGAAGGCGACACAAATACATCGCACTGGGGCCGGATCGTTTCGGCAGTCCGCGTCGGCACTGGTCACCGAGGCGCATAGTGGAACCGCAAAGCCGCTAAGGTCGCAAAGGTGCCGCAAAGTTTTTGCTGACTCATCGCAGACATCGAGGCGGAATGACGCGTTCCGGTTAGCAGAGAGCCCGGGTCAAAACCGCGATGCTTTGCGGGATCTTCGCGATCTTCGCGTCTTGGCGGTTCCATTGTGCCTTCCGGCACGGATCGCGGCTGCCGGAAGTCCAAATTCGCAGCGGTTGTCCTACCAGCACCTTGGAGAAGCTACCGATGTTTCGGTCGCGGACACGCAGCTGTGCCACAATGCGCGCCCATGAGCAGACTCACCGACGATCTCAACGACCCCCAGCGTGAAGCAGTCTCCTACGGCACCGGACCGTTGTTGGTTCTCGCCGGCGCGGGTTCGGGCAAGACCCGTGTCCTGACCTACCGTATCGCCTATCTCCTGGCCAACGACATGGCCCAAGACACCGAGATCACCGCCGTGACATTCACCAACAAGGCCGCCCTCGAGATGCGCGAGCGGGTCGAGACCCTCCTCGGCCAGCCACTGCGCGGCGGTTTTGTCGGCACCTTCCACCGCTGGTCATTGGAGATCCTGCGCCGCGACCCGCAGGCCGCCGGTCTGCCCCGGCGCTTTGTCATCGCCGACACCGACGAACAGCGCCAGATGATCAAACGCGAGCTCAAGAAACTCGGCCTCGATCCCAAGGAGCACCCGCCCCGCGCCCTGCTCGGGCCGCATCTCCGGTCTCGTCAACCGCGGCATCAGCCAATCGACGCTTTGCCTCCCGCGCCGCCGACTCCCAGTCGGAGCTCCTCGCCCGCATCTGGGAGGGCTACGAGGCGCGAAAAAGGGCTGCCGGTGCGGTGGATTTCGACGATATGCTGGTGCTCGCGCGAGATGTTCTGAAAGACAACGCCGAGATCCGCAGCCGGATTCAGAACCGCGCCCGTTGGCTCCTGGTCGATGAGTTCCAGGACACCAACGCCCTCCAGATGGATCTTCTCTCAATCGTGCTCTCGGGCGAACGCAACCTCACCGCGGTCGGTGATGAGGACCAATCCATCTATCGTTGGCGCGGCGCCGAGATGGACAACATCCTCGCCTTCGAACGCCACTTCCCGGGTGCATCGGTGGTCAAGCTCGAGGAGAACTATCGCTCCACCGCGCCCATCCTGGCCACCGCCGGCGCCCTCATCGCCGCCAACCATCAACGGCGGGGCAAGACACTCTTCACCAGCCGCGAGGGCGGCGAGGCGGTACGGCTCTATGTCGGCTCGGATGAGCGGGCCGAGGCGCGCTGGGTCGCCGACCGATTCCAGGAGCTGCAGCGCCGGTACTCGCTCGGCGAGATGGCGGTGCTCATGAGGACCAACGCCCAGACGCGCTCCTTCGAAGAAGAATTCACCAGCCGACACATGGCCCACCGGGTCATCGGCGGGCTCCGATTCTGGCAACGGGCCGAGGTCAAGGACGCCCTCGCCTATCTCCGCCTCGTCCTTCGATCCGATGACACCATCGCCTTCGAGCGGGTGGTCAACGTGCCCACCCGCGGAATCGGCGCCGCCACCATCGACATTCTCCGTACCCGAGCCGACCGCGACGGCACCACCGTGGTCGAGGCCGCTCGTCAAGCTTCCGGACGAACTCAGTCCCCGGGCGCGGATCTCCCTCGAGCGTTTCTTCCGGATCCTCGACGAGGCCCGCGAGCAACGAACCGAGCTCGATCCCGGGGATCTCGTCGGCTGGCTGCTCGAAGCCTCGGGATTGCTCGCGATGTACGACGGCGACAACGAGGAGAAGACGGCTCGGCGCGAAAACCTCCAGCAGCTGGCGGCGGCGGTGGCCGAGGCCGCCGGGCGGGGCCAGGATCTCGAGGCCTTTCTCGACGCCATCTCCCTGCTCGAGGATCAGGACGAGGAATCCACCCCCGACGCCATCAGCCTCATGACCCTGCACGCCGCCAAGGGCCTCGAGTTCGATGTCGTGATCCTCGCCGGTTTCGAGGACGGTCTGCTGCCCCACTCCAACTCGCGCGATGAACCCGAGTCGCTGGAGGAGGAACGGCGGCTCGCCTATGTCGGGATGACCCGCTCCCGACGATGGCTCGCCATGACCGTCGCCGCGGACTCGATTCCTCTTCGGAACACGGCTCCGGACCCGCCCATCAAGATTTCTCGAGGAGCTGCCCGAGGACTGCTACAGCGATGTCTCGGACTCTCCCCTGACCGCATCGCCGTCGAGCTTCGGTCTCGGCGCTCCGGCGACCGCGGCTCGATCTCCACGTCCCGGCCCGGCGGGCCGCTCGACGAAGAAGGTCGCGGCGACGGTGGTCGACGAATCGGGTCAGGGGTGGCGGCCCGGCGACCGGGTCCGGCACGGCAAGTTCGGAACCGGGGTGGTCCTCGCCTGCCAGGGCACCGGACCCCGCCTCAAGCTGGTGGTCTTCTTCGACCGAGCAGGGAGAAAAACCCTCGTCCCGACAATCGCCAAACTCGATCGGCTCTGACCTGCCATCGCACCATCGCATTCTCAACGCAAAGGCGCAGAGCCATCGCGAAGATTGGCTCACATTGACACGGAACACGCGTAGCATTCTTCGGCACCGCACCTCCAGGAAGCGAATGCCCCGAGGTCATCTCGGGCGACGTCCGGCTTCTGGAGATTCGCCGGAATCTGACAGAGTCCGTGCGATGACCCATTGTTGCGATGTTGAGTCTCAGCGCCTTTGCGCCTTTGCGCCTCTGCGTTGAAGTGCGATGGTGCGACGGCCCTAGCCTGCGATGGCTCTGCGTCTCTGCGTCTCTGCGTTGAAATGCGATGGACCGATGGCCCCGACCATTGCGATGACAGAGGAATATCCATGCACCTCGATCTGTGTCCTTCTGTGTGATCCGTGACCGTGTGGGGATCGGCTGCGGTCTCCCTCCGGGAACCTGGTGAAGCTGATCCGCGTACAATGCACCGTTGGAGGCTCGAATGAACGAATGGCATCACACGACTGTGTTGGCGGTCCGCCGTGAGGGAACCGTAGCCGTCGGTTCCGATGGTCAGGTGACCCTCGGCAACACGGTCATCAAACACGGCGCCGCCAAGGTTCGTACCCTGGCCGGTGGCAAAGTCCTGGCCGGTTTCGCCGGTTCGGTAGCCGACGCACTCGCCCTCTTCACCCGCTTTGAAGCCAAGCTGGAGGCCTACGGCCAAAACCTCGAACGGGCAGCGGTGGAACTCGCCCGCGACTGGCGCACCGACAAGGCCCTTCGCCACCTCGAAGCCATGCTCATCACCGCCGACCGCAGCACGACCCTGCTGGTCTCGGGCACCGGCGAAGTTCTGTCGCCCGATGACGACGTGGTGGCCGTCGGATCCGGCGGATCCTACGCCCTCGCGGCGGCGCGGGTCCTGATCAAGCACACCGAGATGCCGGCCGCGGAGATCGTCCGCGAAGCGCTCACGGTCGCCGCATCCATCGACATCTACACCAACGACCACATCACCATCGAGGAGCTGAGCACGTGAGACTCGACAGCCTGACCCCGCGCGAGATCGTCGCCGAACTCGACCGCTTCATCGTCGGTCAGAACGCCGCCAAGAAAGCCGTCGCCGTGGCCCTGCGCAACCGCTGGCGCCGGCAACAGCTCGACCCCTCCCTGCGCGAGGAGGTGGCGCCGAAGAACATCATCATGATCGGACCCACCGGTGTCGGAAAGACCGAGATCGCACGCCGTCTTTCCAAGCTCACCGGATCGCCGCTGCTCAAAGTCGAGGCGTCCAAGTTCACCGAGGTGGGCTATGTCGGGCGCGATGTCGAGTCCATCATCCGCGATCTCACCGACGCCGCCATCCACATGGTGCGCGACGAGCGCGCCCGTGAGGTCAAGGTGCGGGCCGAGCGCGCCGCCGAGGATCGCCTTCTCGATCTTCTGGTGGTGAGCTCATCCTCGATTGCAGATGCCGCGCTCGACGAGAAGCGCAAAGCACTCAAAAAACCCCTTCGCGACGGCGTTGTCGAAGAACACGAGGTCGAACTCGAGATCTCCGAACAGAAGATCCCGACCCTGGAGATGTTCGGGCCTCAGGGCATGGAATCCATGGGCCTCAATTTCAAAGACATGTTCGGCGGAATGTTCGGCGGCAAAAAGACCCGCAAACGGATGAAGGTCAAAGAGGCCCGGCGGATCCTCGTCACCGAAGAGGAGGAGAAGCTCATCGACCATTCGCAGGTGGAGGCGGACGCCCTCAAGAGGGTCGAGGAGGCCGGGATCGTCTTTCTCGACGAGATCGACAAGATCGCCTCCCGCAGCGAGGGCGGCGGCCACGGCGGCCCGGATGTATCCCGCGAAGGCGTCCAGCGCGATCTGCTGCCCATCGTCGAGGGAACCAACGTGACCACCAAGTACGGGGTCGTCCGCACCGATCACATTCTCTTCATCGCCGCCGGGGCCTTCCACGTGTCGCGCCCATCCGATCTCATTCCCGAGCTCCAGGGTCGATTCCCGATCCGGGTCGAGCTTCGAGCCCTCGACGCCGATGACTTCGTCCGGATTCTCACCGAACCCGAGAATTCGCTGGTCCGTCAGTACACCGAGTTGCTCGCCACCGAGATGGTCACCCTGCAGTTCACCGACGAGGCGGTGAAGACCATCGCCACCATGGCGGCCGAGATCAACTCGGAGGCCGAGAACATCGGCGCCCGGCGTTTGCACACCGTGCTCGAGAGACTCCTCGAAGAAATCAGCTTCGAAGCCCCCGAGCGCGCCGGTGAGACCATCGCCGTGACTCCCGAGATGGTCCAGGCGCGTCTCGGCGAACTGCTCGGAGACAGCGACCTCGCTCGCTATATCTTGTAAGCTGGACCCGGTGTTTTCATCCCGGTGAGATCAGCCCGCGGGTGGGGCGCGGTTGCATTCGCGGCGGCGGCACCGTTTCTTGCCGCCGGATGCGGTATCAAAGGTCCGCCCCTGCCACCGGTGATCCGCATCGCCGATCCGACCCGAGACCTGAGTGTTTTCCAGGAGAATCAACAGGCCATCCTCAGTTGGAGCTATCCCTCGAGCACGACCTCGGGGGAGTCCCTGCACGATCTGGAATCGGTGGAACTCTGGCGGGCCACCCTGATCGAGGTGGAGGCGCCCCCGCCCGGTGAGAGCGCCCGTGATCGGGAACTCAACCGCCAGCTGCTGGTCTCCAACGGCGAACGTATCGCGGTCCTCGACCGTTCGGGGCTCGATGCCGCCACCCGCGGGTCGAAACTCGAGTGGTATGACAACCTCGAGGTGTGGCGTCGTGACAATCCATCCGAAGAGCCGCAGATGATCTGGTACGCGGTGCGCAGCGTCTGCTGTCACGGCCGGGAATCGGGGCTCTCGAACATCGCCCGCATCGTTCCGTCGGTGCCGCCTGCGCCTCCCACCGAGCTCGTCCTCGAGGCGGAAGCCAAGGGAATTCGGCTCTCGTGGGTTCCCCATGAGGAGCTTCGTGTGATCGTGGAACGATCATCCGACGCCGAGCTCTGGTTCGCCGTCACCGGCAAGCCGTTGACCACCGGAGAGTGGCTCGACCGCAATGCCGGTCAGGGTCAGGGCTGGAACTACCGTTTGCGATCGGTGCGGCGAATCGAGAATGGTCCACGGGTCATCGGTGAACCGTGCACACCGGTCGGTCTCTTCTATCCGGACATCTATCCGCCGGCGGCCCCGGCCGATCTGGTCTGCCTGCCCGAGGGTGAGCGAGTCCGATTGCGCTGGCGATCGGTGGCCACGGCCGATTTCTATCAGCGTTTCCCGCGAGCACCGAGGGCTCGGCCTCGAAGATCCTCGCGACCGAGATCAGAGCCGTCCAGTTCGAGGACAACGCGCCGCCTCCGAGGACATCGATTTACAGCGTCACCGCCGTCGATCTCGCCGGCAACGAAAGCGAGGCCGCCACCTGCATCGCGGCCCGCGGATCGAGCCCGTGAGATCTCATCTGGTCAAGGTCGAAGGAGCGGGCAACGATTTCCTGCTCGGCACCGGCGCCTGGGCGCAACGACTCTGTGAAGAAGCCTCCCTGGCGATCCAACTCTGCGATCGCCGCCGCGGTGTCGGCGCCGACGGCACCCTCGCGGTTTTTGTTGAAGGAAACAGCACGATCCGCCTCGTCCACCGCAACGCCGACGGCTCAGCATCAGCCTTCTGCGCCAATGGCACCCGCTGCGCCGCCCGCGCGGCCGTCGAGTTGCTCGGTCTGCCCCGAAACCTGCTGGTCTCCACCGGCTGGGTCGAGATCCCGGCCGTGGTCCGGGGCGCCGAGGTGTCCCTCGAACTGCCGCCGCCGACGGCTCCGGTGGACCGCACTCTCGGGACCGATCGCGGCGTCTGGCACGGCCGCCAACTCGAACTCGGCACGCCTCATCTGGTCGTCCCCGTCGACGATGTCGACACCGTCGCCGTCGAAGCGGTGGCGCCGGCCTTGAGGCGTCATCCAGAGCTCGGTCCGGATGGCGCCAATGTCCACTTCGTCACGCGCGACTCGGACCCCCTCCGGATCCGCTCCTTCGAGCGGGGGGTCGAGGCCGAGACCCTGTGCTGCGGCTCGGGTGTCGTCGTCTCGGCCCTGCTGGCCCTCGAAGGCGGCAACGCGGATGCCATCGTTGTCGAACCGCTGTCGGGCGACCGGCTCACGGTGGAGGCCCTCGGCCAGCCTCCGGCGTCACCGAGTCGACTTACCGGACCGGCCAGGCTTGTCGCGGAGATCGAGATCCTCAGCTGATCAGAGTAGATAAACGGCTAACGCGAGGGGGATGGCTGCATAGCAGGCGGCCGCCACATCATCGGCCATGATCCCGAGGCCACCGTGGAGCGCCTCGAAACGCTTCACCGGCCACGGTTTGGCGACATCGAAGAACCGGAAGAGAAAAAACCCCGCGATGGCCACAAGCCCGAGACCCAGTGGGGTCTGGGGTTCGAGCAAAAGCAGCGCCGGCGCCACGGTCAACCACTGACCGACCACCTCGTCGATGACCACCGGGCCGGGGTCGCCATTGCCGCGGCGGGCGCTCTCGGTCTGCGATGCCCAGATACCCGCGCCGAAGACCACCACCGAGCCCACGAGGGTGGCCGCGAGCCGAGCGGACGGTGTCGGAAGATAGAGCATCGCCATCCACCATCCGATGATGGCCGGCAGCGAACCCGCGGTGGTCCCCGGGGCCGGGAGCTTGTCGCCGAGACCGAGGACCGTGGAGAAGTGGTAGGCGATGCGTTCTTTGGTGGACTTCACCGGAGGATCGTAGCAGACGGGCGAACGCCAAGGGAATCGCGATGGGAAGGGATGCCAGGCACCCAGTCCGCGTTCTCCGAGTGCTCGCGATACTCGGTTGTCCACGGAATTACTCGACCGAACTACTCCACGGTCACCGACTTTGCGAGATTTCTCGGCTGATCAACATCGAGGCCGAGTTCGACGGCGACGTTGTAGGCGAGCAGCTGGAGCGGCACCACCGCGACAACTGGTTGGAGCAGGCGGTGCACCTCGGGGACGGGGAGGACGAGCTCGGCGATCTCCGCCACATCTTCGGCATCGGCCTCGGCCACCGCCAACACCGCCGCACCGCGCGCCTTGACCTCCATGAGATTTCCGAGCAATTTTTCGCGAGTCGCGGTCGCCGTTGCCACCGCCACCACCGGGAAGCCGTCGGTGACCAGGGCGATGGGCCCGTGCTTCATCTCTCCCGCCGGGTAGCCTTCGGCATGAAGATAGGAGATCTCCTTGAGCTTGAGCGCGCCTTCCAACGCGATTGGGTAGAGGATGCCCCGCCCCAGGTAGAGGGAATCGGTCGCCTCCGCCAGCATCTCGGTGCCTTTCAGGTAAAGGGCGCGATCGGTCCTGAGAACCTCTTCCACGGCCAGGGGCAACCGCTGAAGCTCGGTGAGCAGCGTCCAGTCGAGCTCGTCGGACAGCCCACGCGAGGCCCGCAGCGCCAACGCGAGCACGACAAGGGCAACGAGCTGGGTGGTGAAGGCCTTGGTCGAGGCCACTCCGATCTCGGGACCCGCCTGGGTGAGCATTCGCGCGCCGGCCATGCGCCAGGAAGACGAGCCGCGGACGTTGCACACGGTGGCAAGCAGGGCACCGCCCGCCTCGGCCATCTCCATGGCCGCGAGGGTGTCGGCGGTTTCGCCCGATTGGGTCACACCGATGACAAGGAGATCATCACCGAGGAGCGGGTTCCGGTAGCGGTACTCCGACGCGTAGTCGACATCGGTGGGCAGACCGGTGAGTTCTTCGAGGATGAATTTCGCCACCAGACAGGCGTGCCACGAGGTGCCGCAGGCGACCAGGTGGATCCGCCGCAATTTGTCGAGCTGCTCGGCCGAAAAACCGAGCCCGTCGAGATTGACACCACTCCGGTCGGTGTCGAGATAGGCACGCACCGTATTGCGGATGGCGTCGGGCTGCTCGAAGATCTCCTTGAGCATGAAGTGGCGGTAGCCGCCCTTTTCCACCCGCCCGGCATCCCAATCGAGGGTCTCGACCCGACGCTCGACAGAAACTCCGTTGCGATCGCAAAGCTCGACTCCATCGGCGCGCACCACCGCGATCTCACCGTTTTCCAGATAGATCACCTCGCGGGTCCGGTGCAAAATGGCGATGACGTCGGAAGCGACCATGTTTTCACCGACACCGACGCCGACCACCAAGGGCGGGCCCTGTCTGAAAGCGACGACGGTCTCGGGCTCGTGGCGGCTCACGGCGACCACCGCATATTGACCGACGAGCCGGGGCAGCACTTTGAGAACCCGTTCACCCAGAGAACCGGTTTCTCGGCCGAGCAGCTGGGCGATGAGTTCGGTGTCGGTGTCCGAGCTGAGCTCCACCCCGTCTTCCTGGAGTTCCCGCCGGAGTGAGGCGTAGTTCTCCAGGATCCCGTTGTGGACCACCGCGATCCCACCCGATGCATCCACCTGTGGGTGGGCGTTGGCCTCGGTGGGGGCACCGTGGGTTGCCCACCGGGTATGGCCGACCCCGGTGGTCCCATGCAGCGGCTGGTGGTAGGCGAGCTGTTCGAGGTTTCTCAATTTGCCCTCGGCGCGCAGAATCTGGACGCCATCGGGGCCGAGCACCGCCATCCCGGCGGAGTCATAGCCGCGGTATTCGAGCCTCCTCAGGCCATCGAGGATGACCGGCACGACCTCGTCGGAGCCGACATAACCGATGATTCCACACATATCTCGCCTCCCCGCGGGTTTCCTCGCTCAGTGCAACCGATCTTTGACCACCATTATGGCGAAACAATGGCGGAATCCGAGCATTCTGCTCACTCGGTCGATCAACCCCGTGCGGCCCGCTTGCTCTCGAGGGCCGCCATGAGCTCGTCAAACGCATCGGAGAACGAAACGACTCCATCGGTCTGAAGCTGGGTCGTCACCGCATCGAGATCGATCCCGAGCTCACCGAGCCGGGTCAGCATCGCCTCGTCCTCGTCAAAGGACTCGGCAACCCTGGACCGGGGTCGACCGTGGTCGCGGTAGGCTTCGAGGGTGGCCGTGGGCAAGGTGTTGACCGTATCGGGGCCGACCAACTCTTCGACATACAGCACGTCGAGATAGTCGGGGTTCTTGGTGCTGGTCGAGGCCCACAGCGGCCTCTGGACCTGGGCTCCTCTCGCGGACATGTCGGCAAACTTCGGATGGTGAAAGAGCTCGAGGAATCGGCGATAGGCGAGTCTCGAGTTCGCGATGGCGGCGCGGCCTCGGAGCCCGAGCGCCTCATCGGATCCGAGTGCATCGAGGGCCGCGTCGACCTTGGAGTCGACTCGGCTGACAAAGAACGATGCCACCGACGCCACTCCCGATGGGTCGTCCCGCCGTTCGAGGCCGCGAAGATAGGCCGTGGCAACCGCCTCATAGTCGGCAAGGGAGAACATGAGCGTCGCGTTGACGTTGATCCCCGCCGCGATGAGGTTTTCAATGGCCGGGATCCCCGCCGCCGTCGCCGGCACCTTGATCATGAGGTTCGGCCTGTCGACGGCCTTCCACAGCCGGTGGGCCTCGGCCTCGGTTCCTTCGGTGTCGTGGGCGAGGTGGGGCGAGACCTCGAGGCTGACGAATCCATCGGTGCCCACCGACCCGGTGTAGACCGGCGCGAGGATGTCGGCCGCCATCTGGATATCGGTGATGGCAAGCGCCTCGTAGAGGGCCTCGGTGGACGCCTCGGGGTGCGCTTCGAGGAATGCGTCGATGTCTGCGTCATAGGACTCGGAGCCGGTGATGGCCGCCTTGAAGATGGACGGGTTCGAGGTCACACCGCGGATTCCGTCTTCGACTACGAGTTTGTCGAGTCCGCCGCCGGTGAGCAGGTCGCGTTCGATATAGTCGAGCCACGCCGCCTGTCCGTGCTCCTCCCACAATGCCTTGAGTGGATTCATTCCGCATCCTCCGTTGGGTCGTTTTGCGCCACCGTCATCGTGGCCGGGTCAGGGTACCACCCTCGTTCAGCCCGTGCCCGTGCCCACCTCCGAGTCCGTAACCGTTCCCGTTCCCGAAATGATCCGCTCCCGCTCTTGAATTCTAGCGGCAGGGGCAGAGACTGCGTCGGTGGCAGAGGCAGTGCGCAGGCCCTAATTGACCGCGGGAAAGGGGCGTGCGGCGGGGTGCCGGGTACGCCATTGTGCAGGAACCGCCATCCGGCACCGCCACGCGCTACGCTCAATGGCGCTACCGGGCTCCCTCGGGAGGCGCGACGATCTTCGGCCTTCTGGGACGTCCGACGTCCCAGAAGGCCGGAGTCGATTTCCGTCGGCGCCTACTCCCCCGTCAAATAGGTCATTCCCGGGACGATCTCACCCTCGCCCACGGCGGCGTCCTCGAGAACGCAATTGGGGCCGATGACGGCTCCCTCGCCGATGTGGCAGTAGCCGCTCACCACAACCCCCGGTTCGATCACCACATCGCGGCCCACCTCCGCACGGGGATCGACCCAGGTGGTCAAGGGATCGCGGACGCTCACCCCCGCCTCCATGAGCGCATCGACCACCCGTCGGTTGAGCACCCGGCCGGCGCGAGCGAGATCGGCGCGGTTGTTGACCCCCTGCATCTCCTCGGGATCATCGAGTCGGACCGCCACCACCGCCAGGCCTCGCGCACGAAGGGCCGCGGCGACATCGGTCAGATAGAACTCGTTCTGGGCATTATCTGTTTCGAGCCCGCCCAGGGCGACGGACAACGGGCCGCGGTCGAAGGCGTAGACCCCGGCGTTGACCTCGCGGATGGCGAGTTGGTCGGGATCGGCGTCCCGCGCCTCCACCACCTCGCCAACCATCCCGTCGGCGTCGCGCACGATCCGGCCGTAGGTTCCGGGATCATCGAGCTCGGCGGAGAGCAGGGCGGCGGCGCTCCCGTCGGCCACGGCGCCCGTCAGAAGATCGAGGGTTTCGGGCCGAAGCAGAGGTACATCACCCGAGAGCACGAGAACCCGATCGGCGGCCCGTTCCTTGAGGCCCTCGAGGGCGACGCGAAGAGCGTCTCCAGTGCCGAGCTGGGGTTTTTGCAGGACCTCTCCGACCCCCCGCTCCCGCACCACCTCGCTCACCGCTTCGGCCTTGTGACCGACCACCACCACGATGTCGTGCGGGCGCGCGATCCCGAGGGCGAGATCGATAACGTGATCGATGAGCGGCCGTCCGGCGAGGTGGTGGAGCACCTTGGGCAACTCGGAACGCATCCGGGTACCCTGGCCGGCGGCGAGGATCGCCACGGCCCAACGAGGTTCAATCGCGCTCATGGACGCCGATTATGGCCAACTCGACCGAAAAAGGCGAGGAACGGATGCTCGAAGTGGTCTGTGTTTGGGGTGTTCAGCGCCGGCGGAGTTCGTAAAGGACCTGCTTGGCAACGGCCTTGAGGGTCTCGAAAACACCCATCCCCTGCACCGCGATGGCCTCGAAGGTGGGCTCACCCTTGAAGTTGAGGGCACGGTACATCTGATCTACCGGGACCGCCGTGGGCAGGTCACGCTTGTTGAACTGGAGAACATAGGGGATGCTCTTGAGATCGAAGCCGTTCTCGTCGAGATTGTCCGCGAGGTTCTTCATCGACTCCATGTTGGCGTCCATCCGCGCTTCCTGCGAATCGGAAACAAAGACCACGCCATCGACACCCTTCAAGATGAGCTTGCGGCTTGCGTCGTAGAAGACCTGGCCGGGTACGGTGTAGAGGTGGAACCGGGTTTTGAACCCGCGCACCGACCCTAAATCGAGCGGGAGAAAATCAAAAAAGAGGGTTCGATCGGTCTCCGTCGCCAGGGAAATCAACTTTCCCTTCTGCTGCGGGTTCGATTTCTCGTAGATGTACTGCAGATTGGTGGTCTTGCCCCCGAGACCGGGACCGTAAAAGACGATCTTGACGTTGATCTCACGGGCGGCGTAGTTGATGAAGCTCATTCGGAAAAGAGTGCGTCGATGTCTTCGTCGGTAATCTCGGCAAATGGGGACTCGGCGTCGTCAAAGCCACCCTCCTGCGATTTGAGCTCGATATCGCCGAGCACCCGCTCGATATCGGAGGAAGCCTTGCGGACCCGCAGTCGAACCAGACCGAGGGAGGACCGCTCGTCAAAGATCACCACGAGGATGAGTCGCTGACCGACGATTGAAATATGGATGTTGTCCTTGCGACCCTCGTGAAAGAGGATCGAGAACTCCTTCTCTCCAATCAGTTTCGCAAGCCCATCGGTGGCAGCGACATTTCCGGCCGTGAGCGACGCCAGGGACGTGGTGTCCACCTGGTCGATCTCACCCGCACCGGCGATCTGCTGCCCGTTTTTGTCGACGAGAAATACAATCTTCGCACTGGCATCGATGCGAAGACGGTTGAGGAGTTGCGAAATTCGATCGAACTCCTCCTCATACATGACCAGACTGGGAGACACGTTCACACACTCCTCGTAATATCATAATTAACACAGACATCAAAGCCAGGCAAGGACGGTCACGACACGATAACCCGGACGGGGACGAAAACTCAGACTTTTTTTCGCGACTGCAGAGCCAAAGCGAGAGTCAACTGGTCAGCCGCAGCGATTTCACCTCCCACCGGGATCCCCGACGCCGGCCGGCTGACTTCCACTCCCAGACTCTCGAGCCGACGGGCGATGTACAACGCCGTGGTCTCTCCCTCCACGGTCGGATCGGTGGCGAGGATCACCTCGGCGATCCCGTCATCCCGGCATCGCTCGACCAGGCGATCGATGGTCAGGTCTTCCGGCCCGACACCGTGCAACGGTGACAAATGACCGAGCAACGCGTGATACAGGCCGTGGTACTGGCGGGTGTCCTCCACCGACCAGACCGTGGTCGGTTTCTCGACAACGAGGATCATGCTGCGATCTCTCTCCGGATCGGTGCAGATCCGGCAGGGATCGTCCTCGGTGAGCGATGAGCACACTGAACACAGGCGTACGCGGCCGTGGAGCTGGTCCAGCGCCGCCGCCAATGCTGAAACCTCGGCCGGATCCGCAATGAGGAGGTGTTCGGCCAGACCCCGAGCGGTCCGCGGCCCGACTCCGGGAAGACGCTCGAGGTGTTCGAGCAGCACCCGCACGGCGGCGGGTCGCAGATCCATCAGCGACCGCCGTCGGGTCGCACCCTGACGATTTCACCGCCGATGATCGAGCGGGCGAGCACAACCCCCGGGTCATTCTCGGCCTCGGCCGCGAGCCCGTTCTCGGTCGTGCCGGATTCATCCTGACCGGCCTCGACATCGACCCGAATCTCGGACGTGCCGGGATAGACCGCCGTACACGCGGATTCTAGAGCCGGACGAACCGCATCGGAGCCCGCGTACTTCGCCAGCGCCTGGGCATCGGCCGCGAATGCGAGAGTCACGATCTCTCCGACCCTCGTCACAGTTGCCGCTTCGACGGCGCCGGCCAGACGGGGGTGGTTCGCCCACAGGGCTTCCGCCACCGTCGTCGGGCGCGCGCTCACCGGTGGTGGTCCTCCTCCGCCCCGGGTCTCGGCCGTCGGCGGCGATGGCGGGCTGCCGCCTGTCGGCGGTCCCTCGCCGCCGGCCAGCCACTGCTCGACCCGCTTGATCGCCGGCCAGCGCGCGAGCCGAAGAGCGGCCACCTCGAGGGCGAGTTCGCGGTTGGCCGCGTCCCGCAGCATGGGTTCCTGTTCGAGCCAGAGACCGAGCATCCGGGTCAGGGCCTCGGCGCCGAGCTCGGCTGAGAGGGGTTCGATCTTGGTCCGAAAATCGTCGGTCAGAGCGGGGCAGAGCGCGGGATCCACCGCGAGGTGGAGCATGGACCGCAGCATCCGCCCGGCCTCCTGATAGAGGATGGCTGCGTCGTGCCCGGCCGCGAGCTCGCTGCGAATGGTCGCGAGCGCATCGGCGACGCGACCCGCGGTGAGGGCATGCACCAGTTCCGCGGTCACCTCGAAGGAGGGTACGCCGAGCACCGCAGCGACCGCCTCGTCGTCGATGGAGTCGGCGGCGAAGGCGCGGAGCTGGTCGACCAGCGAGAGGGCATCGCGAACACTGCCCTGGGCGGCGGACGCGATGGTCCCGGCGGCGCCCGGACTCAACTCGAAGCCCTCGCGATCGGCGATGGCCTCGAGATGCGATCGGATGGCCTCGTTGCTCAAGGGCCGGAACTCGAGCTGTTGGCAGCGAGACAGAATCGTCGCCGGAACCTTGTGGCGCTCGGTGGTGGCGAAGATCCAGAGGACGTAGGGTGGCGGCTCCTCGATGCTCTTGAGCAGGGCGTTGAAGGCCGATTTGGAGAGCATGTGGACCTCGTCCACCACCACTACCCGGTAGCGATCGCGGGTCGGCCGGAACCTGAGAAGCTCCTGGAGTTCGCGCACCTGATCGACCCCGGTGTGGGTCGCGGCGTCGATCTCCACCACATCGATGCTCGCGCCATCGGTGACCTCGCGGCACGAGTCGCACACACCGCAGGGCTCGGCCGTGGGACCTTCGGCACAGTTCACCGCCTTGGCCAGCAGCCGCGCCGCGGTGGTCTTGCCGACACCACGAAGCCCCGAGAACAGATATGCGTGGCCGAGGGCGTCCGACGACAGGGCGTTCTGGAGCGTCTGGACAACGGCGTCCTGACCGAGGAGATCGGCAAAGCGTTGCGGCCGCCACGAACGGGCGAGAACTTGATAACTCACCGCGACATGGTAGCAGGAGGGGCGCGCCTTTGATCCCGGCATCGCGATGGAAGGGTTGCGCACGAGGGCTCGCGGAATTGGCCTCGAACGGACGTGCCGTCCTTGATCATTGTTCGGATTCTCTGATTTTGTCGTCGGTGGATCCTCCGGGCTGAACAATGTCAAGGGGGGCACTCTCGGCCACCCGCGACGGGAGCATCGGGTTCGGAGGCGCGTGACTGGAAAAGGCACACTCAGCCCCGGCCTTCTGGGCCGCCGTGACGCCTTCGCGTCCCAGCAACCCAGCGTCGCACCATCGGCGTGGTCGCTCGTGGGTTGATTGGAAGGGCTGCGACCACGCCGATGGCACGCCGGCGGCCTGCCTCGTAGCCGGAAAAGCAGACCGAAAAGCGCTCCCCGAGGGAGCCCGGTTAGACATTGTGCGGGAAGCGCCGCGAAGCCTGGTGGTCGATCCGGCACAATGTCAAACCCGGCACGCCCGGTGGAGGCGATGTCCGCGTTTCCTTGTTGCGCATCTTCCTTGTGCCTCGAAAGAACGCGGGACGGGTTCCTTGAGGGTACGCGGTGTTGGCCTCGAACGAGGCCTGTCGACTTTCTTCCCGACACGAAAAGGGAATTCACAAGTTTTTACGTCAACCAACCAGGGTGTTCCGCGTACAATCTAAGGTCACTCGTCGGCACACATCACTAACCGACTCATGTCGTTCGATGTTATTGTGTTGGCTGAAAAATTGACGAATGGACTCAAGGAGGCTTCGATGCGCCGTCTGATCATCGCTGTTGTCGTACTCGCCCTGGTGGCGACCGCTGCGCCTGTTTTTGCCCTCAACTCCGGAACCGACATCATTGTTCCTGCCGCCGGCCGTGGCGCACCGTGGGCCACCGATCTTTATATTGCAAACCCCGGCAACGAATCAGTGACCGGTTCGGTTTTCTGGTTGGTCCGGGATCAGGCCAACCCGAACCCGGTGTCGTTCGATTTCACGCTGGCGCCGGGTGAGACCGGTGTCTTCGAGGACGTCATCCTCGCCGACTTCGGTCTCTCGTCGGCTGGTGGCGCGTTCTTCGTCTCCGCCACTGGCGCGGTGATCGTCAACTCGCGGATCTTCGCCTCCGACGGCACGGCCACCTTCGGCCAGGGTTTTGAAGGAGTGCCGGTGGGCGGAGCAACCCAGAGCGGCAGCATCGCAACCGTGGTGGGTCTGAGCTTCACCAGCGAATTCCGAACCAACATCTACGCCACGGCCGGTGCTAACGGCGCCACCATGACCCTTCGGTTGCTCGATCCAGCCGGTACCCAATTCGATTCGGCCGATCTGACGCTGGGCGCCTGGGAACCCTATCTCAAACGCGTCAACCAACTCTTTCCCAGTGTCGCCAACTTCGACAACGCAACATTGGTTGCCGATATTACGGCCGGCTCGGTAGTGGTCGGTGCCTCAAAGGTCGACAACGCGTCCACCGATCCGACGACGCTCGAGTCCGACGCCACCGCTGGTGGATCGACATCCGTTGACGGCACCTACCAGATCTCGATCTATGATTCGGCCCTCTTCGCCGCCGGCGGTAATTTCGTGATCGATTCAGACATCGTCACCCAGATCAACGCCACCTACTTCAACTGGGACAAGCTCGAGGGCGGCGAACCGGCCTGCACCCTGCAGTTCCTCTGGGGCCTCGGCATGAGCCCGACTCCGGTTGCCGATTTCGCCTCGGGCGTCAGTTTCTCCGACAGCTACGCCTCCACCGGCAGCGGCGTCATGACGTGGACCGTAACCTTCACTGTCGAGGACAACATGGTCATCGACGGCACGGTTGCCGCGGTCGGCTCCGATTTCACCGATCCCGACGAGCTCGGCTGCAACGGCACCTTCCCATCGCTCCCTCTCAGAGGCGGCAAGATGGAATAGCCGTCAGCTGACGGACAAAGAAAAACGCAAAGGGCCGCCCACATGGGCGGCCCTTTTTTCTTTCCTACGTATCCTCGCGCTTCTGAACCCGATGCTCCCGTCGCGGGTGGCCGAGGGAGCCACCTTTAGCATTGTTCGGGACCAACGTCGCACTGCACATCGGCGGTTCGCAACCCGAACAATGACAAAAGATGGCACCCCGTTCGAGGTCGGTTCCGCGCACTCTCCAGGTAAACATCCCGCGTTCTTTCGATCCACAAGGAGGAGGCGCATCAAGGAACCGCGGACATCGCCTTCACCGGGCGTGCCGGGCTTGACATTTTTCTACTCCACCACGTTCAGGCCATGAGCGCGACCGGAAAAACGTCAAGGGGGGCTCCCAAGGGACGCGCGATTCGGTCTGCTATTCCGGCTACGAGGCAGGCCGCCGGCGCGCCATCGGCGTGGTCGCAGCCCTCCCCGCAACCTCCGCGCGACCACGCCGATGGTGCGACGCTGGGCCGCTGGGACGCCAAAGCGTCACAGCGGCCCAGAAGGCCGGGGCCGAGGGAGGGATCATTCGTTTCCGGGCACGCGCCTCCGACTTGATTCTCCTTCCGAGCTTCAAGGGGCGCCGAGTTGATTCATCGGCCTCGCCGGCGGGTCCTTCGTCCCCGCCGGTGTCCACGGGCCGCATCTGACGAGGCGTTTTGCTGTCAGCCAACCGCCTCGGAGGGCGCCGTGCTCGCGGACAACGATCTCCGCGTACGCGCTGCAGGTCGGCGCGAATCGGCACTGGCCTCGCGGAATCAGCGGGTGGCCGATGGCCTGGTAGGCGTGAAGACCACCGATCATGACCCGGGCGCTGAGCTGCCGCGTGGGTGGTCGCGTGAGGTCCACAGCCAGGGCCGAAAAAAAGACGACGGCGACGACGAGCACCGCTCGCCGTCGCCGAAAAATCTGCACCGGTTTCTCGTGGTCAGAACTTATCGGCAAACTCGCTGATGCCTGGAACGACCAACCGGTCGCCGTTGAGGCCTTTGACGATGCACATCACGTGCAACACGAGCACGGCCACCATCACCACGGGCCAGGCCAGACCAACGATACAACCGAGACCCGCGCTCATGGCGCCGATCACCATCCCCACAATGGTAAGCCCGACGAAGACGACAAACTCAGCGGCGGTGAGCACCAAACCGTTTTTGGCGTGCCACTGGACCTCCGAATCCTCCTTCTCCACCAGCAGTGGGATCAGAGCGAGCAGACCGAGATAGGACAGCACGATCATGAGTTTCCGGTTGTCCGAGACAACCCCCCCGGCGGCGGGAGCCGGGACCTCGGGCGGCGGCTCGACGGGTGGTGGCGGTGCGGCCGGCGGCGGTGGCGGTGGGGCGCTTTCGCTGGGATCCTGAGGAGGGGCTCCATCCATCATCGTGCTCTCCTTTGCGCATGTGGTTCGTTTCAAGAGTGAACACGAGGATCTTACCTCAGCGATCCGAATTGTCGAAACGGGGGTGAACCGCAAGGACGCGAGGACATCGCAACTGCGACCGAAAAACTCTCCTCACTACAAATTTACGCCCCGCAGTCGTCAACGACTGCGGGGCGTAAATTTGTTGGTAGCCCGTACGGGATTCGCCCGCGGGCAGCTACGTGAAAACTGAAGGCTGCGTGGGAGGTAGCGGCGGATTCCGTACCGCTGGCTTTTCGGATGAAAAGCATGGTAGCCCGTACGGGATTCGAACCCGTGTTACCGGCGTGAGAGGCCAGCGTCCTAGACCCCTAGACGAACGGGCCACGCGAATCGACAAATTAACACACGATCCGCCGACACGCAACCTGATCGATCGGAGCGGGGTTTTGCTATACTTTCGCGCTGACTAACACGCAGGAGGATGTGAATGACTATTCGTGTGGGCATCAACGGTTTCGGACGCATCGGTCGTCTTGTGGCGCGCCATCTCAAAGCTCGTGACGGCATCGATCTGGTCGCCATCAACGATCTGACCTCGCCGGAGATGCTCGGTTATTTGTTCAAGCACGACTCGGTCCACGGACTCTACAAGGGTACCGTCAAGGTCGATGGTCAGACGATCACCATCGATGGCGACGCGATGAAGGTCTTCGCCGAACGCGATCCCGCCAAGCTGCCCTGGAAAGAGATCGGTGTCGACTACGTTTTCGAGGCCACCGGTCTGTTCCGCGATCGCGAGACGGCGGGCGGGCATCTCACCGCCGGCGCCAAAAAGGTCATCATCACCGCCCCGGGCAAGACGGTCGACGAGACCTTTGTCATGGGTGTCAACAACGAGAACTATGACCCCCAGAGTCACCACGTGGTGTCCAACGCCTCGTGCACGACCAACTGTCTGGCCCCCATGGCCAAGGTGCTGCACGAGACCGTGGGCATCGAACACGGCTGGCTGACCACGACCCACGCCTACACCAACGGCCAGAAGCTCCTCGATGTCCAAAGCGGGGACATGCGCCGGTCCCGGGCCGCGGCCATCAACATCATTCCTACATCCACCGGCGCCGCCCGCGCCATTTCCCTGGTCTACCCGGTACTCGCCGGCAAGCTCGACGGCGCTGCCATGCGAGTGCCCGTTCCCGACGGTTCGGTCTGCGACCTGATTTTCGTCGCCGGCCGCGACGGCACCGTCGACGAGCTTCGCCAGGCCATGATCGACGCCGCCAACGGCGAACTCAAGGGCATCCTGCGCGCTGCCGACGAGCCCCTCGTCTCGAGCGACATCATCGGCGAGAACCACTCATCCATCGTCGATCTCGAGCTCATCTCGCAGGTGGCGCCAAACTTCTTCCGCGTGGTGAGTTGGTATGACAACGAAAACTCCTACTCGGTGCGCTGCGTCGATCTCCTGGAATACATGGCGGAGAAAGACAACTCATGACCCTGCCCGTCCTCGCGGACCTCGATGGGGTCGAGGGCGCCCGGGTCCTGACCCGCCTCGATCTCAACGTGCCCATTTCCGATGGGGTGGTCCAGGACGACACCCGAATCATCGCCGCGCTGCCGACCCTCAGGTGGCTGGGCGAACGCGCGTCGGTAATTGCCGCCTGCTCCCACCTCGGCAAGGCCAAGGGGGTCCCGGACCCGGCTTACAGCCTGGCCCCGGTGGCGCCGGTCCTCGCCAACGCTCTCGGGCGCCCGGTTCGGTTTGTCGAGGACTGTCTCGACCCGTCCATCGCCGATGCCGAGTCAGGCACCATCCTGCTGTTGGAGAACCTCCGCTTCTACCCGGGCGAGAAGGCCGATGATCCCGACTTCGCCGCGAAGCTGACGGCGCCCTTCACGCACTATGTCAACGACGCCTTCGGCACCGCTCACCGGGCGCACGCCTCGGTTTCAGCCGCGCCGCGACGATTCCCGCGGGGACGAAAATCCGCCGGTTTTCTGATGGAGGCCGAGGTCGCCGCCCTATCGCGGGTGGTGACCGACCCTAAACAGCCGTTTGTCGCGGTGGTCGGTGGAGCAAAGATCTCCACCAAGACCGCCCCCCTCGAGGCCTTGCTCGACCGTGTCCGGACCCTGCTCATCGGCGGCGGGATGGCCAACACCTTTCTCAAGGCCCAGGGACACGAGATCGGTCGGTCTTTGGTCGAGGACGAGATGCTCGCCACCGCCCGGGCGGTCATGAAGAAGGCCGCCGCGCGGAGAATCGAACTTCTCATCCCCACCGATGTGGTCGTCGCGAATGATCTCGACAATCCATCGCGGGTCGAGGTCGTCGCTTCGGATGCGATTCCCGCCGATCTCATGGTTGTTGATCTCGGGCCCAAAAGTCGCGAGCGGTACGCCGAGGCACTGGCCGGGGCGAAGACGGTCTTCTGGAACGGCCCCATGGGGGTCTTCGAGATCGACGCCTTCGCCAAAGGAACCCTGGCCGTCGCCACCGCCATGGCGGTGAGCTCGGGCTTCACCGTGGTCGGCGGCGGTGAGTCGGTGCTGGCGATCCGCCGCGCCGGTGTGGTCGATCGCATCGATCACGTCTCCACCGGCGGCGGCGCCTCACTCAGTTTTCTGACCGGCGATCGCCTGCCGGCCCTGGCGGCATTGGAGGAATGATGCGGAGATTTCTGATTGCCGGTAACTGGAAGATGCACAAGGGTGTCGGTGAGACCTCGGCGCTCATCGAGGGCCTGCTCGCAGCCGGTCCTTCGCCAAAGGTGGATGTCGTCGTCAGCCCTCCCTACACCTCCCTGCCGACCGCCGCCATGCTTCTGACCGGTTCCTCGATCGGTCTCGCAGCCCAGAATGTCCACTGGGAATCAAGCGGGGCCTTCACCGGCGAGATTTCGGGCGAGATGCTGAGAGAGCTCGGCGCCGAGTGGGTCATCGTCGGTCATTCCGAGCGACGCACCCTCTTTGGCGAGACCGACCGAACCGCCCGAGACCGCTCCCGCGCCGCCCAGCAGGCAGGCCTCAAGGTTATCTACTGCATCGGCGAGACCCTCGAGGAGCGGGAGTCCGATCGGACCTTCCAGGTTCTCGAAAGTCAGACCGACGGTCTCGGCAGCCTTTCGAGCGCCGAGTTGGTCGTCGCTTACGAACCCGTGTGGGCCATCGGAACCGGTCGTACAGCTTCGCCGGAACAGGCCCAGGAAGCGCACGCGTTTATCCGTGGTTGTCTCGAGAGAGCCTTCTCCGTCGACGAAGCCGCCGGGATCCGAGTCCTCTACGGAGGCAGCCTCAAACCGGGAAACGCCCATGAATTGTTGTCCAAACCCGACGTCGATGGAGGTCTCATAGGTGGGGCCAGCCTTGACGTAGACTCGTTTTCCGCTATCATCCGCGCTGCGGCGGACTGCGCCGCGGGAGAGTAATGTGACGGTTTTTCTTGTTGTCCTATACGTTCTGGTCTGCATTTTTCTGGTTCTGGTCGTCCTGCTCCAGCAGGGCAAGGGAGCCGATCTCGCCGGTGCTTTCGGCGGCGGCGGAAGCCAGACTTCATTCGGACCCCGCTCGGCGTCGAACATCATGCACCGCATGACCACCGTCTCGTTTGTCCTCTTCGTCGTGCTTTCACTGGCGCTGGCGATTCTTTCGGGCAAGCAGAGCAAATCGGTCATGGAGGCGGTTGAGGCCCCGGTCATCCCCGTCGTCGAAGAGATGATGATCGAGGGGGACGCTATCGACGCTGCCATCGAGCCTCTGGCCGAAGAGATCATCGCAACCGACGAAGCGGTCGCCGATGACGCGGATGGCGAAACTGAAGATGTCCCGCCCTCGGACGATTAAGAACTTGCCTTTCAAAGGCGAGATGATTAAGATCCTCTGCGCTGCCGAAGTGGCGGAATTGGTAGACGCGCACGGTTGAGGGCCGTGTGGAGCGATCCGTGCCGGTTCGAGTCCGGCCTTCGGCACCAAATCAATGCGGGCCCGGTCTCTGAGAGACCGGGCCCGCATTGATTAGGGCGACCTCTTTTCACACCTCTATCTTCCAGCGAGACTGTGACGCACGTCGCACCATCGGCGACCGCGTTTGATCCCAAACAGGCTATGATCCCGAGATGAAGTCTCGACTCTTTGGCGCACTCATGATCCTGATCGTCGTCTCGCTTGCCTTCGGCTCGCCGGTGGGCGGCATCGGAGCCCATCTCGCAACGCGACGATGAGAGCCGTTCCATCATCGAGCGAATCAAGCTGTATCAGGAGCGCCACGGTGTCCGGGGCAGACTCGATTCAGACCAGATGCTCGAGCGGGCCCGATGGGGCTATGAGCGTTGGCTTGCCGCCGAGCACTCCCGCGCGACAAAGGGAACGATCGCCGAGGGCTGGGTGAGCCTCGGACCGGGAAACGGCGCGGGGCGGATGACCGCCTTGGCGCCCCACCCCGGCGTGGACGGAACCATCCTCGCCGGCGCGGCCAGCGGCGGGGTCTGGAAGACCATCGATGAGGGCCTGAGCTGGCGGCCCCTGACCGATGGTCTGGCCGATCTCTCGGTCGGCGCCCTGGCCATCGCACCCTCGAACCCGTCGGTGGTCTATATCGGCAGCGGCGAGGCCGGACTCGGGAGCTTTTTTGTCCCCGGGATCGGGCTTCTGCGATCCGACGACGGCGGCGAAACCTGGTTCCTGCCCCAGCCCGAGGAGATCGTCGCCGAGCAGTTCTTTGCCCTGTCGGTGGATCCGAGAAACGAGGACCACGTCCTCGCGGCCACCGAAAAGGGGCTCTTTCAAACCACCGATGGTGGTCTGAGCTGGGATCTTCGTCTCTCGCATCCCGATCTCTACGGTGTCACCGAGGTCATCCGGTCGGCGGCCGATCCGGATCGGCTGTGGTCGGCCCTGTGGTGCTTCAGCACTTGCCCCGATCCTCTGACGCGAGTCATGACCTCTGCGGATGCGGGGATGACCTGGGCGCCAGCTGCCGATGGTCTGCCCGACGCCCTGTTCAACAACCCCGTCGCCAACCGCATCGCTCTCGCCGCCGCGCCATCGGACGACGAGGTTCTCTACACCGCCCTCAATACCTCGCGCTACACGCCTCAGGGACCTGAAGCTGCGATCTTCCGATCCTCCGATGGCGGATCGACCTGGACCAACACCAGCGATCCCGGAGCCTACCTGCTCTACCAGGGCTGGTACGACAACGCCATTACCGTCGATCCGACGGATCCGGACGTGGTGGTGGCCGCCGGTGTCTGGTATGTCCGGTCAACCGACGGCGGCGCCTCCTGGACCACCATGGATCCCATCGCCGCGGGCGACTGGATGGGCACCGAAACCCTGCCCCATGTCGACGGCCACGCCTTTGCCTGGCAGGGCGACAGCCTGTGGCTGGGATGCGACGGCGGAGTCTGGCTGTCCACCGATGGGGGATCCACCTGGGACGGCCGCAATGAAACGCTGGTAACCCGCCAGTACTATGGCCTCGACATCGATCCCATCCGTCAGGACCGCATCCTGGGCGGCACCCAGGACAACAAGACCAATCTCCGGTTTGGTCCCAGTGAGGACGACTGGGAGTGGGTGCTGGACGGGGACGGCTTCGACACGGCCATCAATCCCCTCGTGCCCGATCTGGTTTACGGCACCATTTACGGCACCCTCGTTTTCCGCAGCACCGACGGTGGCTTTGTCTGGGAGAACATCTCGCCCACCACCGGCGGCGATCTCACTCCTTTCGCGACACCCCTGGTCATGAATTCGGACACGCCGTGGCAGCTGTTCACCGGTTCGAGCCGGGTTTGGGAGTCGACCGACGCCGGAACCTCCTGGAGTGCCCTCGGAACCGAGGTCACGGCCGGCGATTGGTCCATCGAGGTGATCCGAGCCATCGCCATCACCCCGGCCGATGCCACCCGTATGCTCATCGGCAAGGGTTCGGAGCTCTACACGAGCTCGGACGGCGGCGCGTCCTGGCGGGTCTCGCCAATGACCAGTTTTGTCAACGCCGTAGCGCTTTCCCCACTCGATCCCGATCTCGCGGTGGCCGGTCTCGCCCGCACCCCGTCGGGAGAGCCCCAGCTCCTGCGCACCTCGGACGGTGGTCACACCTGGCACGGAGCCGATGCCGGTCTGCCTCCATTCGCCGTCCAGGCCCTGCGCTGGCACCCGAATGACCCCGATCTCGTCTTCGCCGGCACCGATGTCGGTCTCTACCGTTCGACGGACGGTGGTCTGAGCTGGCTGCCCGACGGCGACGGTCTCCCTTCAGCCTCGGTCCACGATATCCGGATCGCCGAGGACGGCTCGCGCATCCTGGTGGCCTCGCACGGCCGCGGTATCTGGGAACTGCGTCTCTCCGACCCGGTGGGCGAATCGCCGTTGGTCACCCTCGACGGCCCCGTGCTCGCAGTCATCGGAGAACCGGTGGTTTTCTTCGCCAACGCCATCGACCCCGATGGTGACGAGCTCGAGCTGCGGTGGGTCCACTCCGACCCCTGGCAGCTCCAACCTGCCGCGTTGGGTTCGGGCACGGTGTCCTCGGCACTGCCGCACCGCTTTGCCTCGGGTGGAGAATATCTGGTGGCCGCCAACGCCATCGACTCCACCGGACGGACGGGTTTCGACTCCATCTTCGTGACGGCCTACGAACCCGGGGATGACTGCTCGACGCCACGGGTCATACCCGGCGACGGCCCGTTTCCCTACACGATTCTCACCGAAAATCACGGCGCCACCGTTGGCGCCGAAGATCCCGAGGTGCCGTGCACCACGTGGCCCGGCGACCCGAACTCGGGCCGTTGGGCGTCGATCTGGCTCGAGTTCACCCCCGAGGTGAGCGGCACCTACACCTTCTCGACCTGCGGCTCGGTGCCCGACACCGCGCTCTCCGTCTGGACCGGGCCTTCCTGCGGTCCGTACGAACCCGTCACCGGGGCCTGCAACGACGACGACCGGCTGAGAAACTGCCCTGGCCGAGACACCGACTCTTGGCTCGAACTCGAACTCGAAGCCGATTCAACCATCCGGGTCATGCTCGGGGCCACCAACGATGACGAAATCGGCGATCTCCGGATCACCGTCGACTGCCCCTCGTGCCGACCGCCGCCCGATCACTCGAGCCTTCTGGTCTCGGCGGCGGCCCGTACTTCGGGTTCCCAGAGCAGCTTTTGGACCTCGAACCTGCAGCTGGTCAACGCCGGCGGTGAGGCGGCCACCACCTCCGTCGAGCTCCTTCCCGGTCCCGGCACCACTCCCGCCACGGAAAGTTATGATCTCGCCCCCGGCGAAGCGATGACCCTCGATGATGTGGTGGGCGATCTGGTGGGAGGCCGCGGGTCCGGCGCCCTGCGGCTCACGTCCACAGGAGCCATGGCCGCAACCACCCGAACCTCAACCGCGGGGGATGCAGGTAGTTATGGCCAGGGTATCCCGGCGGCCGGTGAAGCCGTCATTGCATCGGTCGGAGCGGCTGTGCGGCTCTTCGGCTTCCCGGGTGATCCCGCGTTCCGGACCAATCTCGGTCTCGTCAACCCGGGGACCGACGAGGTCGACCTCATCATCCGTTTCTACGACCACGAAACCAACGAACTCGCCGATGACCACCGGACCCTCTCCGGCGGGAGTTGGATCCAGTTCAACCGGATCTTCGAAGACCTCGAGATTGCCGCCGAGGCGGCGCTCGTCGTCATCCGCCAGACCTCCATCAAGGGCAGTTTCTCTGGTTACGCCTCGGTGGTGGACGAACGCACCAGCGACCCGACCTATCTCGGCCCCACCGGCATCGGTCGAGTCGGCGATCCGTTGTGGATCTCCGCGGTCGCCCATACCACCGGCGTCGGCGGCGCCCAGTGGCGCACCGATCTCACCCTCTTCAACCCGGGGACCGGCGATCTCATCACGAGTCTCGAGCTCCTCGGTCCGGATGGCGTCCTGGCCTCGACCAACGTGCACGTGCCGAAGGGTTGGGTCATCAGCTTTCCTGATGTGGTCGCCGAGACCCTCGGCGCTTCCGGCGCCGGCGCGCTGCGGATCAGCCCGACCCTCGGCATCGTCATGGCCAGCAGCCGCACCTATGCGACGACGCCCGACGGCAGCTATGGCCAGGGCATCCCCGGGGTGACCGAGGGCGACGTCTTCACCGACGGCGAACGCGGGTTTCTTCCCGGTTTGCGACAGGACGGAGTTTTTCGAACCAACATCGGCTTTGCCAACACCGGTGATGAGCCCGTGGACATCGACGTCGCAGCCCACGCGGCCGATGGCGGCGCGATCCAGACCGCGAGCTATCGCGTTGAAGGATCATCGTGGGTGCAACTGAATCAACCCCTGCCCGATGGAACCGCGTACGCAACCGTCACGAGCGCCACACCGGGAGCGCGCTACCTGGCCTACGCCTCGGTCGTCGATCGCGAGACCGACGATCCAACCTATATCGCCGCGGTCCGCGCGGCAGAATGAACCGCAAGCTATCAGGTATCAGCAAATAGTTTGGGTCTTCCCAGGGTCTGTGCAAGCGCCCCATTGCGATAAAGCTGAGGGCGATCGCTATGCGTCTTGCGGCGTCAGCTGCGCTTCTGCTGCGCCTGCTGCTTCTTGACCCTTGCCCAGGTGTCACGCAGGGTGACGATCCGGTTGAAGACCGGCGCATCCGACCCGGAATCGATGTCCGGCGCGAAGTAACCGAGTCGCTCGAACTGGACCTGTTCGCCGGGCGCAAAGGCCGCGAGGCTCGGTTCGAGCTTGCAGCCGGACCGTATTTCGAGTGAGTTCGGGTTGAGGTCATCGACAAAATCGCCGGCGGCGCCGGGGATCTCGACCTCGAAGAGATGGTCATAGAGCCGGACTTCGGCGTCCACGGCATCGGCCGCGGAGACCCAGTGGAGGGTCGCCTTGACCTTACGGCCATCGGGCGAATCGCCGCCCTTGGTGGCGGGGTCGTAGGTACAACGGAGCTCAACGACCTCGCCGGCGTCGTTCTTCACGACCTCGTTGCAGGTGATGAAGTAGGCGTAGCGCAACCGTACCTCACGCCCGGGGGCGAGGCGGTAGAACTTCTTCGGCGGGTCCTCCATGAAGTCTTCGTGTTCGATATAGAGCTCCCGGCCAAAGGGCACCATCCGTGTTCCGGCGTCGGGGTCCTCCGGGTTGTTGATCGCCTCGAGCTCTTCGCTCTCACCCTCGGGGTAATTGGTGATGACGACCTTGAGCGGATCGAGCACCGCCATGCGTCGCTGGGCCTCGATGTTGAGGATCTCGCGGATGCAGTGTTCAAACAGGGCATAGTCGACGACGCTGTCGCGCTTGGCGAGCCCGACCTTGTCGATGAGGTTGCGGATCGCCGCCGGGGGGACGCCGCGGCGGCGGATCCCCGACAGGGTCGGCATCCTGGGGTCGTCCCAACCGTTGACGTGGCCCTCCTTGACCAATCTGAGGAGCTTGCGTTTCGACAGCACGGTTGAGCTGAGATTGAGCCGGGCGAACTCGATCTGGCGGGGCGCCGAAGGCACCGAGAGGTTGGCGACAAACCAGTCATAGAGAGGACGGTGGCCCTCGAACTCGAGCGTGCACAGCGAGTGTGTGATGTGCTCGATGGCATCGGACTGGCCATGGGCGAAGTCATAGGTCGGGTAGATGCACCAGGCATCGCCGGTACGCGGGTGGTCGGCATGGAGGATCCGGTAGATCACCGGATCGCGGAGGTTGATGTTGCCCGACGCCATGTCGATCTTGGCCCGCAATACCCGCTCGCCATCTGGAAACTCGCCCGCACGCATCCGGCGGAACAAATCGAGGTTTTCAGCGACGGTTCGATCGCGGTAGGGACTCGGCCGGCCGGGCTCGGTGAGCGTGCCGCGATGCTCGCGGATCTCCTCGGCCGAGAGATCATCGACATAGGCCAGACCGGCCTCGACCAACTCCTCGGCCCAGCCGTAGAGCCGCTCGAAGTAGTCCGAGGCGAAGTACAGGTTCTCGCCCCAGTCGAAGCCGAGCCAGCGGACGTCCTCCTGGATCGAATCGATGTACTCCATCTCCTCCTTCATGGGGTTGGTGTCGTCGAACCGGAGGTGGCAGCGGCCGCCGGTCTCCGCGGCAATCCCGAAGTTGAGGCAGATCGACTTGGAGTGGCCCATGTGGAGATAGCCGTTGGGCTCGGGTGGGAACCGCGTGACGGTCCCTTCGTGTTTTCCCGAGGCCAGATCGTCGCGGATGATATCGCGGATAAAGTCCGAGGACTCCTTGGGTGTGTCGTTGTTCATCATTTTCCCATCAGGCTTTCATGGTCCGCAGCACCTCGATGGCGCTTCGCAGACGCCATCGGCAGATCTCCTTGCCGAGGACCGCCATGGTGTCAAACAACGGCGGTGTCGCCACCCTTCCGGTGACGGCGATTCGGATCGGCATGAAGAGTTCCTTTGGTTTGAGCTCGGCGCCCTCGCAGAAGCCGCGCAGCGCCTCCTCGATGTCGCCGACCGACCAGTCGAGGATGGGATCCAGGGCCTCCTCGAGCAGGAGCCGGAAAATCTTTGCAGTCTGCGGTGGGGTGCGATCCCGCATGACCATCTTGGTCTTGGCCGCGTCGTCGTAGTCGACCCCCCCGACAAAAAAGAAGTCCGTGTAGGAGAAGAATTCGGCAAGAGTCTCAATGCGTTCGTGGGCCAGCGGCAGGACCTCGAGAAGATAGCGGTCGCTGAGCAGGCCGGTCCGCAGGCGAAGCAAGAGGTCTTCAGAACTGCAGACTCCTGATGTGCTTTCCATTCAGCCAGCTCAACTTGGTCAGATCAAAGACCGGGCCACCGAGACTGATGTCTTCCAGGCGAAAGGCCTCGACGAACTCCTGGAGGGAAAATTCCTCGCGCTCGTCGGGCATGGCCCAGCCCATGAGGGCGAGATAGTTGAGCATGGCCTCGGGCAGATAGCCCGCCCGGCGGAAGTAGTTCAGACTCACCGGGTTCTTGCGTTTCGAGATCTTCGATTTGTCGGCGTTGCGCAGCAGCGGCAGATGGCAGAAGACCGGCGTTTCCCAGCCGAACGCCCGGTAGAGCTGGACGTGTTTGGGCAGCGACGAGATCCATTCCTCGGCGCGGATGACGTGGGTGATCTCCATGAGGTGGTCATCGACGACGTTGGCGAGGTGATAGGTGGGGTAGCCGTCCGATTTGACGAGCACCTGATCGTCGATCTGCACCGCTTCGAAGCTCACTTCGCCGCGGAGCAGGTCATCAACGACGATCTCACCTTCGGTGGGCATGGCGAGGCGGATGACGTGGGCCTCGCCCGCCGCCCGCCGCCGCTCCGCTTCGTCCTTGTCGATGGACCGGCAGTGACCGTCGTAACCGAACCGCCCCTTGGCTGCCTTCTGTTCGGCGCGGAGCTCCTCGAGCCGTTCCCGGGTGCAGAAACACGGGTAGGCGTGCCCGCTCGCCACGAGCATCTCGGCGTGCATGGTGTAGATCTCCGAGCGCTCGCTCTGACGATAGGGGCCGAATGGGCCGCCGACATCCGGGCCCTCGTCCCAGTCGAGACCGAGCCAGCGCAGGGCATCGAAGATCATCGACTCGCTCTCGGTTGTGCTGCGCTGTTGGTCGGTGTCCTCGATGCGCAGGACAAACTGACCGCCGCTCTGACGAGCGAGGGCGTAGTTGAAGAGCGCGACATAGGCGGTTCCCACATGGGGGTCGCCGGTGGGGCTCGGAGCGATTCGGGTGCGCACGACTTCAGTCATGGAATGTCCTCGCGGTCTCGGATTATAAGAAACGCCGCCTCAGGGGCGGCGGGGGATTTCATTGGCGGAGAGGGCGGGATTCGAACCCGCGGTCCAGGTTGCCCCGGACAACTGCTTAGCAGGCAGCCCTGTTCAACCACTCCAGCACCTCTCCGGCCGGGAGGGGTATTGTACGCACAGACCCTGTGACTGTAAAGAGAGCGCTCCGCAGAGACGCTCTCCCGCGTCCGCGTCCGGTCCCGATCCCGTTCCCGATCCCGTATCCCGATCCCGATCCCGATGGTGCAGTGGCTGCGTCCGAGGCTGCGTCAGGTCACGCTGCCTATCTACTGCCGCGACCGCGGACGCTGCTCCTGCCTCGGCCCCGGTCGCTGCCGCTGTCCCGGGCGCTGTCACGGCCCCGGCCGCGGAAACGGATACGGATACGGATACGGATACGGACGCCCGATTCTTTCAGCCCCGGCCTTCTGGGCCGCCCTTGGCGACCCAGCGTCGCATGAGCAGCGTGGTCACACGAGGGTCGATTGAAAGGGCTGCGACCACGCTGCTCATGCGCCGGCGGCCTCCTTCTGAGCTTGAGCAGAAGACTTCAAGGCGCCTCCCGAGGGAGCCCGGTCGGCATTTGTGCGTGATGCGCTGCATTGCCGGGAGGTCGCGCTGGCACAAATGCGGACCCGGCACGCCCGGTGTGGCGCGTTCTCCTGGTGCCCAGCTATGACCCTCGATCACTCTCGAGTAGAATCACCACGCGCGCTTTCGCGCGCAATCGGAGGGATGGCCGAGTGGTCGAAGGCGCTGGTCTTGAAAACCAGTGAGGTGCAAGCCTCCGTGGGTTCGAATCCCACTCCCTCCGCCAGCAATTCGTCGGACGAATTGCGGCGGCGCTCACCGGGTTCGCGCCGATAGGAACCGTCTCAGGGGCTGGGACCGAGTCAGCTTCCGGCACCGCGTTCGGGGCAGCTGACGGCGGCACCGTCCGCATCCGTGCCTGTGCCCGAGACCATGACCGATGAATCCTCGGTCCGTGAACCCGTTTTTGGCCCCGGCACCCTCTGGCCCCCTTCCGGGAGTCAACACGCCGCAGAGTTCTGAGAAAGCGTCATGTCATACTGATTGTGGTTTGTGCCCGCCACGCTTAGGACTCGGGAGGAGACTCGACGATATGCGAAGGTGCAACAACTGTGAGCAAGAGATCGAGATGGATGTGGCGACCTGCCCCCACTGCGGCTTCGATCAGGTGGACCACACGACGGTGTCCGCCGACCTTCCTGCTCCTTTGGGCGCTCGAATCGCAGGCGGCGCGCTTGTCGCGAACGCGATCTTGGTTCTGATCGGGGCGTTCATCGATATCGAGAATGTCGCACCGATCAATCCGATCGGCGCCGCCGTCTTGGACATCGTTCTCGGGATCGCGCTGGTTCGGGGTGCCCGTAAGTTCGTCGTCTGGGTGATCGTCAGAGTGATTCTGGGCTTGCTCCTCTTTTCCGGTCTCGCGATCGCTTCGAGTGATTGGGTCAGCTTCTGGATTCAGATCGTTCTGTCCTCGGGTGTCCTGCTGCTCCTGGTGGGGAATGCGTCCCGCCCGAGGATCATCGGAGGAGTGGCGCTGCTCTCACTTTACATGGTGGCGGCTGTCGCGGGGCTGCAGCAGATGGCCACCGGTAAGAGCTTTCTCACCCCACTGTACTCCAGAGGGCTCTATGACCTCGACCCCATCGAACCCAGCCGGCTTCATGGCAGCACGGTTGCGTATACCATCGAGCCGCCTGTTGACGGTTGGCAGCTGCGGACACCCGAGGCCGTTCGCCGTGACAACCCGGTGGTCGATCACTGGCTCGTCAACCCGGCTATGGACGCTCACATCCTGGTGATAGCCGAGTCGGTCGATCCGGGTAGCGAACTCAGCGTCGAGGCCCTGTCCGATGCGGTCATCTCGAACTTCGAGGCGGCGATCGAGGACTTTTCGTTGGACGGCCGCATCGCGCGTACGATTCTCGGCCGTCAATCGGAGGTCCTCGAACTCTCCGGCACCGTCGAGGCCCTTTCGATTCGTTACCGCGTGGCGTGTGTCGCTTCCGGGAACACAGCCATCCAGATCATCTGCTTCGCCGGACCGAGGGTGTTCCCATCGGTGGAAAAAGACTTCGACCGCGTAATCGATTCGCTCTTTATCGGTCCCTGGGAATCGTCTCCGTAGCTCGATTCCCGATCCCCAAGCAAGAGCTATGGGCAACAGGTTCATACATTCGGTGATTCTCGGCAGACGCCGACAAACTAAAACCGAATGTGCGAACCTGGCACCATCATTTTTCCAACATCTTCTTGCAAAGAAACGGTGCCTACTCCCCTTCTTTAAGCAGGGCCGTGTAGATGTCTCCCGTCATCTCACCGGCATTGAAGACAAGCCGGTCGGCTCCTACCTCAAGCGTCCACATGTGCTTCGCAAACGACAACATCTTCATGGACGAGCCGTGCGCATGGGCCACCGGAAACGAATCGTCCATGGGCTCTTTGGTAACCGGGTCGAGGGACTGGCCCCAGACGCACAGGAAGTCATCGCGTTCCGAGAGGTAGTACACGGTGTCGCCATCGGCGGACCACCGGGGGGAGCCGACCCAGGAGTCGCCCGCCGCGATCTGCACCCACTGTTCGGGAGGCGCTGGAGGTTCCCGGACAGGTACCAAGAAAAGGGCAACCGTACCGTCAGGCTCGCCGGTCTGGATTGCGAGCCATCGGTCGTCCCGGGACAGATCCGTGTCCAGCAGCGCCTGATTCTCGAGTTCGAGGACCGTCCTCTCGACCCCATCGACGATACGAAGGTGCGACAGCCTCCGGCCCCAGTCGACCAGGACATGGGCCCCGTCGGTGAAGAAGTCCACGGCGAGGCAATCTCGACAGAGCTCACGGCCCACCGGGTCATCCGTGGGCGCCACCGACGTGACCCACTGTCCGTCGACGCGATGCCGCCAGGCGACGAGCGAGCCGTCTCCACTCAGCCGCGGAAAAAGCGACGTGACCGCTATGGGATAGGTCAACGGCACCGTTTCTGTTCCAGTCGTCCGATCCTGGATGTGGATCTCGTTACGTGGGCTGTCTCGGGACCCGGCGTAGGTGGAGTACACAAGGCGGTTGCCGTCGCGGGTCAGGGAGAATGAAAATTTCGGAGAGGCGTCGTCGGTGATCGGTCGGAGGGCGCCGACGGCTCGCCCGCTTTCCCGGTCGAGAGCGACTTCCCACAGGTGAACCACCCAGGAGAAGCGGTCCAAGGCCATGCGGCCGTCGGCGGACACCTTCGGCACCCATGTCATCCCCGGCCCGGTGGTGAGCGACTCCACCGGTGCGCTCAGATGCCCGTCCTCGGAGATCGGCGCCCGGTAGAGGTTCATCCCCTCGATGGTCGTGCCGGAGATGAAGAGGAGCTGTCCCGGCAGCCAGACGGAGGGGAAGTTGACCATGTCGGGCATGACACCGGCCGCCTTCGCCCCGCTCGACCACGGTTCGCCGCCCTCAACCGGCGCAACCCACCAGTCCTGTCGGCCGGGATCGTCCAGGGGACCGCCGAAGAAGATCACCAGCCGGCCATCGGGTGAAAAAACCGGACCTGAGCTGCTGGGTGGTGGGCGCACCCCCCAGCCCGGGACGAGGGGTGCCGGCCGGCCTCCGTGAATGGGAGCTCTGAACATCCGGCGAAGGAACCCGGGTGACCACGCCGGGTCTTCCGAGTAGACGAATTCGGTGCCGTTCGGCGCAAACTGGGGAAAAATCCCGCGATCGGCCACTTTTTTCAATCCGCCACCGAGGGCGTTGATAATGTAGATCCCTCCTCCGTCCCGATGCGACCCGAATATGAGGCGCGAGCCGTCGGGGGAGAACGACGGGTGCCAATCATCCGCGGGGTGGTCGGTGAGTCGAGTCGGCTGAGGTTGGTTGATGTGCCGCACCCAGATGTCGGAGCCGCCCTCGCCGGCTCGATCCGACGAAAAGGCCACGAGATTGCCATCGGGCGAGATCGCCGGAGCGAAGCTGGCGCCGGCGTCATAGGTCAGGCGGCGGAGCTCCAGCGGTCGCGATCCCGCCTGATCCCCACGATTGAAGATCGTTGCCACCGCGACCGCTATCACGACGACGCCGGCTATCCCGAGTACGACGGGCAAAGGGACCGACCGACGGCTCTTTTCGGGACCCGGCACGACCCTGCGGCCGGAGTCGGTGTCCTCCTTGAGATCCTCGAGCACCGCCCTGAGATCCGACAGGCTCTGCCAACGTCGCGACGGTTTCTTGCGCAGACACCGAAGCACCGCCCGATCCACCTCCGGGGGCAGAGCCGGCACGATGGCGGTCGGCGGCTCCGGTTCCTCTTCGCGGATGGCCGCGATGGTCTCTAGAATCGTCCCACGGCGAAACGGATGCTGTCCTGTCAGCATCTCGTACATCAACACACCGAAGGCGAAGACATCGCTCCGAGTGTCTACGGGCTCCCCGGACGCCTGTTCGGGAGACATCCAACCAACGGTCCCAAGAACCGCCCGTTCTTCGGTCAGCGACGCCTCGTCGGGAGCCAGGGTCGGGGCCTCCGGGTGCGAAAACGGCGTCTCGGTGAGCTTGGCGAGCCCGAAGTCGAGCACCTTGACGCCGTCCGAGGTCACCATCACATTGGCCGGTTTGAGATCCCGGTGCACGATCCCGGCCTCGTGTGCTCGCGCCATGGCGTCGGCGGTCCCGATGCCCAGGCCGAGCGCCTCGCTCAACGGTGGCCGTCGCCGCGCCAGGAGAGACTCCAGCGTTTCTCCCTCGATCAGCTCCATGACTAGCACGTCTTGATCCTCAACCGTCACCACGTCGTGCACGGCAACGATCCCGGGATGGTTGAGGGCGGAGGCGGCCTTCGCTTCCTGTAAGAATCGCTGCCGGCGATCCGGATCCGAAGTTTTGCCTGGCGGCAGCACCTTGAGCGCGACAAACCGATCGAGCAGCGTGTCCCGAGCCTTGTAGACGACCCCCATGCCGCCCTGGCCGAGCCGCTCGACGATCCGATAACGATCGATGGTCGTGCCGATCATATGTGCGTCCTGCCGTATGGTTCATTGCCAGTCTACTCCTGGGGGAGACGCCACAGCAAGCGAGAAGGGGTGCCAGGTTCATACATTCGGTGATTCTCGGCAGACGCCCACTACGAAAGACCGAATACGCGAATTCGGATTTGGCTTCGGTCCGCAAGCCCGTTCTTCAACCCCGGCCTTCTGGGACGCCTCAGGCGTCCCAGCGTCGCACGGGCAGCGTGGTCATTCGGTGGTGGATTGAAAGGGCGGCGACCACGCTGCCCGCGCGAGCGGCGGCCTCCTTCCAAGCCGGAACAGCCGGTAATCAGCGTCCTACCCGTGGAGTGCCCGGTCCCCATTTGTGCGGGAGGCGGCGCGTTGCCGGGAGATCTTTCCTGCGCAAATACGGACCCGGCACATCCCGGTGTGGCGGTGTTTCTCGCGTCCTGTTGCGGCCAAGGGGTCTCGGTCATGGCGGGAGATCACGGCATGAGCCGCTTGGTCGCCCTCCCAACCCTCAATGAGTGGGTCGCGGGGCATGAATGCCCCGCCTACAGCTTTGAACACCTCGAGGTCATCCATCCCCGGTTGCCCAGGATCCTGTCACCCTTCAAGCCACGCCTCGCCCACCTTCAACTGCGATGCCTCTGCGCCTCCTTGCGATGGATGATCTCCGGGTCCATTGCGATGCAACCCAACGATGGTGCGATGACTCTGCGTCTTCGCGCCTCTGCGTCTCTGCGTTCAATTGCGATGATGCGATGACTTGGTGACCGCTTGGCGCGTCCGACGCGCCACCGCGATTCGTCCGACGAATCGCCTCTACAGGCTCCCCTTGATCTCGGGCAGCCCACCGACACCCTTGAGCTCGATCATGATCCGGAAGTCGCGGGTCGGATAGAGCCCGATCTTGAGATCGCGGTACTCGGCGGAGACGGCCCAACAGCCGCCCTTCCAGCCGATCTGATAGCGCTGCTGCTGGATCTCCTTCTGCTCGATGTCGTAGGCGATGTGGAGTGCGGCGGTGACCGGGAAACCCGGCTTCATGAAGTTGATCAGGGTCCGGACCTGGGATGAAACCCGATCGCCGGAGATGGGGTTGAAGCCTGCGTACCAGGTCAGGCTGAGCGATCCGAGTCCGTTGCGGCCCAAACCTGTCAACGAGGTGGAGGTCAGATTCCGATTGAGCCAATCGTAGCTCGCCCGAGCATCGAGGCCGGTGCCGGGGCTCGGGGTCAGGCGCAGGGAGCCCGTCATCGGCCCCCAGCCGCTCGTGGTTCCGTCGGGCCCGAAAGTGAGAGGCCTCGAAAACGAGAAATCCTGAAAGACCTCGAACGAACCAAGCTCGACGGAGCTCAGGCTCTTTTCCGAGCGACCAAAGAGGCGGTTGGCCAGCGACAGCCTGACCCGGTTGTCCAGGGGTGTGCTGTCGACCTCGTCGGCAATGGGGATCTCGCTATTGTCCTCCCCGATTCCCTCCAGGTAGGCGTATTCGATCCGCGGCTCGAGGAGGTGTTTGAATTTCGAAAAACCCCACCGGCCCTTGTTGAAAACCCGCGATATCGAGGGACCGCCGATGTCGACCCCGGCTGCGACAAAGGCACGGTCGATGGGCTCGTCGAGGTACATGGTTTTGGTTTCGTTGTAGCGCGAGGTGTAGTAGGTGTAGCGACCCCCCACCCTCGGCGTCACGGTGAGCCACGGCGGGCCCGGCAGGGTGTAGTTGAGGGTCGGGAAAATATCGCCGCGCCAGTAGGTGCCGACCAGACCGGTGTCATCTCGAATTTGTTTGGGTGTTCGTTTGTCGACGGAGAACAGATTCACCGACGAGATGAGGTTCCAGTAGATATCGGTGTTGAACAACCGGGTCGAACGCACCCTCATCTCCGCCTCGGGAAGCCGCGCGAGGAGGCTGTCGTACGTGGTGTTCTTGTCGGGATCTCCCGAAGGGAGATCGGGATCGGTGAAGTTGAAGAACGTCAGCCGGTGGTCGGCGCTCAGATTGAGAGAGTACGGGCCCCAGCTCTGGGTGAGGAAGAGATACGAGTAGACGTCGCGCCTGGTGTTGGCCTCGAAGGTCCGGTCGAAGTCCTGGAAGAAATCAGGATCCGAGAGATTCTCGAGCTGCGCCTGGAGACGAAAGCCGAGGACATCGGCCTGATCGTAGTGACCGTTGACCCGCCACTGCCACTCGGCGTTCGCCTTGTCGTGGATGGCGTAGAGGTCGAGCAACCCGGCGCCATCCTGGAACGGCGCCCACCGGAGTTCATTGCCGATGCCGTAAAATCCCTCGGAGAAATACTCGAAAACAAAGGTCGTGTCCCAACTTCGGCCGAGGGGAAAGTAAACCGGCAGGCCGATGTAGGCGCCGAGGCGGTCGGAGTAACCAAAGCCCGGCATCAAGAGACCCGGAGATCGTTCCTTCTTGATGGGCCAGACCATATAGGGAAGATAAAAGACCGGGACGCCCTGGATCTTGACGGTCGAGCTCGTGAATTTGCCATAGCCCTCCACCTCGAGATTGGCCTTTTTGAGGTGGAAGCTCCACGGCGGGTGCTTTGTCTCGTCCTCACAGGTCGTAAAGACGGCCTTGTCGACCCGGTAGCGGGTTTCGTCGAGTTTTTCGATGGATCGTCCCGAGAAGGTGTACATGGGCGAGACGAATCCCGTGGCGTTCAAAAAAAGCCCGGTCTTCGACCGCAGATTGTAGTGAAGTTCATCGGCGGTAAAACGGCTCGGTCCCTGATCGACGACGACGTCGCCCCGAGCCACGAGATCCATGGTCGCCCCGTTGTAGAGCACTTCGTCGCACGCGAGGACAACATCCTGGTAGTAGATCTTGACATTGCCGGTCCACAGACAGAGCTCTTCCTCTTCCTGGCAGTCCTGCTGATCCGCGGTCATCCGGAGGGCACCGTCCTGGGCCGGTTTGGGCTCCGTCGCGGACTCCTGCGCCCAACCGCCGGCGGCGACCATGGCCGCCACGACAAAGATGGCGAGCGTGCGTTTCATGACGTCCCGCATCCGGCGATGTTGCCCCCGAGGGAGACCCGCCGGCGGTTCGATTCGGTCAAGAACCCGGTCATCGATTGGATGTCCACGCGCTCCTCTCCGGTCGTGACCGGCCCGCACTCCCTCCTCGGATGGTAAGAGCAGGACACGAGACTCAGGTCATTGTAATCGGTGCCCGTACAATGGGCCTATGCGCTTCCTTGGAATCGATCCCGGCGGCAAACGCCTCGGTCTCGCGTTGGGCGATGATCTTACCGGTTTCGCGACCCCGTTGGAGGTCGTCAGTTACCAGGGCTCGGTCCACGCGGTGAATCTCATAGTCGAGGCCATGGACGAATACGGTGCCGACATCGCGGTCATCGGTCTCCCGACTTTGGCCGACGGTTCTCAGACACCGGCCTGTACGAGATCGCACGCGTTGGCGGGAGCGCTTGCGGAACTCGGTGTGGAAACGGCGTTGCAGCCGGAGTTCTTGACCACGAACGAGGCGCGGCGGCGGGCGAGATCGTCAAACCGTCGACCCGGGCAACCGGTCGACGACATCGCCGCCCAGGTGATTCTCGAGGAGTATCTCGCGAGTCGACCGGCAAAGGACGTGTCGCGATGAAACTCCGAACCGTTGTCGCGGCCCTCGTCGTGTCGGTCGTCACCGGTCTCGCCGCGGTCGGCGGATCGGCCTTCTGGCTCTGGACACAACTCTACGAGCACCGCAGCCCGGCCGCGGTCGAACTCGCAATCCCCGAGGGTCTTTCCGGCCGTGAGGTGCTGAACATCCTCAACAAACACGATCTTCTCCCATCCACCCTCGCCGGCCGGCTCTATCTGCGATTCGCAGCTGAGGGCCGATCGATTCGCTTCGGCACCTATCAACTCGACGCGGCGAGCCGGCCGGTGGATGTCCTCGATCGCCTTCTCGACGGCCGGGTCGAGATGATCGCGGTGACGGTGGTGGAGGGATCGGATCTCGAGACCGTGGCGATTCAGATGGCCGCCGCCGGAATTGGCAGCGAGGCCGAGTGGCTCACCGTCGCCCAACGGGTTGATTGGATCGAGGATCTCGCTCCTGAAGCGCCCTCCCTCGAAGGGTTTCTGTTTCCGGATACCTACCAATTCGCAGAGGGCATCGGGGTCGAGGCAACGGCCCGCCACCTGGTGGATCGATTTCGAGCCGTGTTGACGGATGAGGTTTCGCACGGCCCGGAGCTCTGGGGCACAGTGTTCGATGTCGTGACCCTCGCTTCTCTGGTCGAAGCAGAGACCGCGTTGGCCACAGAACGCGGCCGAGTCGCCGGGGTTTATCTCAACCGACTGGGCCGCGGCATGCTTCTCCAGTGCGACCCAACGGTTGTCTTCGCTCTCAAGCGCCGGGACGAATGGACGGGCCGCCTGCTCCGGATCCACTGGGGCGTGGACGACCCGTACAACACCTATCGTTACCCCGGTCTACCTCCGGGGCCCATCAACTCCCCGGGCCGGGAGGCCATTCGGGCCGCCATCTCGCCCGACGAGCACAACTACCTCTACTTTGTGGCGTCGCCCGGCGGCGGCCACGCTTTCTCGCAAACCCTGGCCGAGCACAATCAGGCGGTGGCGAGATGGCAGCGCTCCCGCCGTTGACCCAAGACCGATCCCCGGTGTACGCTGGAGGATGGAGGGCAAATGGCTGAACCCTATCGCGTTTTCGGCTCCTGCATTTTGCTCAAAGAGGTATTCGAGGACGATCTCGGTCATCTGTTCAGAGCTGGAACCATCGCGGACGAGTCCCTCGATCGCTCCATTTGGCTGCGGGTTTTCGACGGACCCGGTCTTCCCTCGCAAGCGATCATCGCGTCGTTCGAGGAAGCCCGGTCGATCGCCGAAGCCCTTCACGGATCCCAGCTTCCCACACACCCGCTCTTCCTTGACGCTGACGGCGTGCCGGGTCTCGCCTGCGACTATGTTCCGGGACAGCCGCTGAACCGCGTTTTGGCGCGCGCACGGGACGAGGCTTTCCCTCTCCAGCCGGACAACACCCTGTTGATCGTCGAGAAGCTCGCCCTCGCTCTGACCGCGGGAGAATCAATTTCGCTTTCGGGAAAGCCCCTGGCACACGGTTTTCTGCACCCGGGTCTAATCTATTTGAGCAATGACGGAGAGGCCCTCGTCACCGGCTTCGGTGTCGGCCCGACCCTGCTAGATGCTTGTAATGATCCCGACGCGGCCGCCGGCGTGCGCGCGTATCTGGCGCCTGAGGCACTCGCGGATCGAATGCCTTCGCAGCAAGCCGATGTTTATTCACTTGGCGCGATTCTCTTTCATCTGTTGACCGGCACCGCGTTGCCGGTTAACCCGGCCGAGCGCGCCGCCGCGCTCGAAGCGGCGCACGTGGCCTGGGATGGAGAGGGCCTCGAGCAGGACATCAGCGCCATCTTGAACCGCTCCCTTGCGCCGGCGCCCGCCGATCGTTTTGCTTCTTCCGCCGAGTTCCGGACCGAACTCGACCGGCTGATCTATGGCGGCGCCTATTCGCCCACCACCTTCAATCTCGCTCTCTTCATGGATCGCCTTTTCAGAGCGGAAATCGAGGAAGACGAACTTGCCCTGAAGCACGAGGCGGAGATCGACGTGGGGCCGTATTTCAGGATCAAGGCCGAGGAACCCGCGGTGTCGCTCGAGGCCGATGACGCTGGAGTGGATGACCTGACTCTTTCTCCAGAAGCGGTTCCTCCGACCAGGGACGGCGGCGGCAGGAAGCTTCTATGGGGAGTCCTCGGTGGCGCGGTGGTCATCGCCGTGGCCGTGGGTGTTTTCTGGCTCGGTCGCGGAACCGGACCGCAGCAGCCTCCGCCCGAGCCCACACCGACGGCCGCCGAGATCGCTGCCAGCAGGCAGGCACAGGACGATCGGCTCCGGGAACTGACCCAGGCGATGGTCGCGGAGATGATGGCCGAGCGCGAAGAGGAGATCCGACAGGAGCTCATCGCCCGACAGACCAGGATCGTAGAGCTTCAGCGGCGCCTGCAGCAGAGTGAACGCCGCGCGACCCAAGGCGCGGCGGCGGCCGCGAGTGAGGCCGAGACCCAGAAAAAGCTGATGGCCGAGATCGAGGAGCAGGAAAGGGCGCAGCGGGAGCAAGAGGACGCGCTGGAAACCGAGCGTCAGGAAGCGATGAATGAAGCGGCCCAACAGGCTTCTGCAGAAACCCGCACGATCGGCGGCGGCGCCCTAGCGACGGACCAACCCAAACCGGCAGCCCAGGAGACCAAAACCGCTGAGAACGCGGTGGCCGTCACAACGCCCAGTCCCACATCGGTGCCGCCTCGACCGACCGCCGCGCCGGTCCGGCCTCCGGTCGAATACGGAGACTTCGTCAAACCCGAGGATGTGGATACCCGCCCGGTTGTGGTGAAGACTCAGTCCTTGGTCTGGCCGAGAAATGCCCTACGCTCGAACGGCAAGGGTGTGGTCGTTGTCCAGTTGACGGTCAATCCGAGCGGCGCGGTCGACGAAGTCGTCGTCATGCGCGCAGACCACACCGGCTGGGGCATTCCGGAAACCGCCGTCGAAGCTGCGTCAGGCTATCGCTACAAACCAGGCACCAAAGACGGGGTGGCCATCACGACGCACGCGTTCATCACCTGGCGCTACGACTTCACCCAGGAATGACGAGAGTTCGCGGAGAATGAACGAGGCCGAGCGCGATGCTCGGCCTCGTCAGTCATCACTCACAGCTTACGCGTAGCGCACCCGCCCAGAAATTTCTGACTGGGCGGTACGAGCCGGCTGCGGGTCTACTTCTCGACGCGTTCGCGAAGAGTCTTGCCGGGCTTGAAGTGAACGTACTTCTTCGCCTTGATGGTGATGGTTGCACCGGTGGCCGGGTTGCGGCCCTGGCGCTCACCACGGCTCTTGGTGGCAAAGGTCCCAAAGCCGGGAATCGTCACCTTTTCGCCCGCGTCGAGGGCGGAGGCGATGATTCCTTTTCGGGGCTGGGCCGAGAACATCACATCGACGATATCCGCAGCTTTGCCCTGGCTCAGGCCGGTTTTCTTCGCAAGCTTCAGTGCCATTTCGGTCTTGTTCATTCAATCCTCCGAACGCAAATGTAAACCCATAGTGGATGCGAAAAACGCAACTGTCAAGGGCAAATCGAGGGTATTACACGATCTTGAATCCCTTGCGTTCATTCTCGGACCGCGATAGCGTGAGGCTCAGGGGGTGAGTATGGATCTCAGACTCGGCGGCAAACGCGCGCTCGTAACCGGTTCATCCAGAGGCATCGGTCGGGCGATTGCGCTCTCCCTCGCGGACCTCAAAGTCGATGTTGCCATCAACTATCTTCGCGGCCGAGATCGCGCCGAAGCAACCGCGAAAGAGATCGAGGACCGCGGGGTCCGCTGCCTCCTCGTCAAGGGCAACGTGGCCAATCCGGAACACGTCGAACGGATCTTTAGCACCATCGATTCCGAGTGGGGAGGTCTCGAAATAGTGATTTCCAACGCCGCATCCGGTGTGTTGAAGTCTGCTAAAGAACTGACAATGCACCACTTCGACTGGGCCATGCACATCAACGCCGCGGCGATGCTGCCGCTGGTCCAGAACTTCATCAAGCTCGACTCCAAGGGCGAAAAGACCATGGTCGCCGTGTCGTCGCTCGGTGCGGTCCGCGCCATTCCGAACTACACCGCGGTCGGCGCATCCAAGGCCGCCCTCGAGTCCATGGTGCGCCACCTCGCCGCCGAACTCGCACCAGAAGGGATCCGGATCAACGCCGTGTCGGCGGGAACCGTCGACACCGATGCACTGCTCCATTTTCCCAACCGTGAAGAACTGCTCGAGGCCGCCCGCAGGAGAACACCGGCCGGGCGTCTACTGAGTCCTCAGGATGTCGCCAACACGGTGATTTATCTCTGCACGGACTATTCATCGATGATCCACGGTCAGACCCTCATCGTCGACGGAGGCTACTCGATCCTGGCATAAGTGACCCGGGTCACACCGGGATCGCGCCGATCGGAGCCATTTAAATGGCTCGTGGTGCTACGAAAACCTCCGCCCCCGAGATCGCAGCCGTTTCCAGCTACGCGGAATCTTGGCGCCTCCCGGGCGTGTCCGGGCTGCGTCCGTAGCAACGGCAGGGGCAGCGGCAGCGTCCGTGACTGTGGCAGTGGCGGTGGCAGTGGCAGTGGCAGTGGCAGTGGCCGTGACCGTTACCGTATCCCTGGCCGCGACAGTTACCGTATCCGTAGCTGCGGTCGCGTTCCGGCACGTCACGGACGACAGCCAGGATGGCTATCGCTACACCACACAGAACGGCCGCTGTGTAGCGACAGGCTTCCAGCCTGTCGGGGACACCTTCCGGGCGAGAAACCGCCGACACGAAGTCCGACACCATTCAGGCTACGCCCGGCCCACTCTCAATCGCGATGTCTTCGCGTTCTTTGCGTCTTAGCGGTTCAACCCTGCGATGGACTCAACAACGGCTTCAAATATCGACCGGTGTGCGACGCCTTGCAGGCGGCGACCATTTCCGGGGTTCCCTCGACGAGGACCTCACCGCCGCCGTCGCCACCCTCGGGGCCGAGATCGACGATCCAATCGGCGGTCTTGATGACATCGAGGTTGTGCTCGATGACGATGATCGTGTTACCCCGATCGACCAGGGCGTGGAGCACTGCGAGGAGCTTCCGCACGTCATCGAAATGGAGACCGGTGGTCGGTTCGTCGAGTAGATAGAGGGTTTTGCCCGTGGCGCGCTTGGCCAGTTCCCGAGAGAGCTTGATCCGCTGCGCCTCACCACCCGACAGAGTCGTCGCCGGTTGGCCGAGGTGGAGATAGTCGAGACCGACGGACACCAGGGTGTCGAGCACCCGGACGATCTTGGGCACCGAGGCGAAGAGTTCCTGCGCCTGGCGGACCGTGAGATCGAGGACCTGGGCGATGTCGAGTCCCTTGTAGTGAACCTCAAGGGTTTCCCGGTTGTAGCGCCGCCCCCGACAAACGTCGCAGGTGACGAAAACATCGGGCAGGAAGTGCATTTCGATGCGAATCCGACCCGCGCCCTGACAGGCCTCGCAGCGGCCACCCTTGACATTGAACGAGAAGCGTCCCGGTTTGTAGCCGCGCGCCCGGGCGTCGGTGGTGGCTGCAAAGAGGTTCCGAATGGGGTCGAAGACCTTGGTGTAGGTGGCGGGGTTGGAGCGCGGTGTCCGGCCGATGGGTGACTGATCGATGGCGATCACCTTGTCCAGATGCCCGCAACCGGTCACCTCTCGGTGCCGACCCGGTCGATTCAGGGAACCGAGGATCTGGCGTGACACCGCTTTGTGCAGCACTTCGTTGATCAGGGTTGACTTGCCCGATCCGGAGACCCCGGTCACACAGATAAGCCGACCGAGGGGAAAGTGGACGTCGATGTCCTTGAGATTGTGCTCCTCGGCGCCGAGGACCACGAGGCGATCGCCGTTGCCGTTGGCCCGCACCCGAGGCACCGGTATGCGTTGGCGCCCGCTCAGATAGGCGCCGGTCAGCGAGGCCTCGGACTCGACGATGGCTTCGGGTGGTCCCGCAGCGACGACTTCGCCCCCGAGTCGGCCGGCGCCGGGCCCGAGATCGATCACCCAGTCGGCATCGCGGATGGTCTCCTCGTCGTGCTCCACCACGACCACGGTGTTGCCGAGATCCCGCATTCCTTTGAGGGTGTCGAGCAGTCGCCGATTGTCGCGTTGGTGGAGACCGATGGAAGGTTCGTCGAGGACATAGAGCACCCCCATGAGCTTCGACCCGACCTGGGTGGCCAGGCGGATGCGCTGGCTCTCTCCCCCGGACAGGCTCCCCGCCATGCGGTCGAGGGTCAGATAGTCGAGCCCAACCGACACCAGGAAACCGAGGCGGTCGCGCACCTCTCGAAGGATCTTGGTAGCGATCTGGGCATCGCGATCATCCAGGGCGAGGCCGTCGAACCACTCCATGGCATTGCGGACCGACAGCGCCGAGATCTCGGCCAGACTGGCTCCGGCCACCTTGACCGCGAGACTTTCGGGCCGCAACCGCGCGCCATGGCAGGTGTGACAGGGCGCGAACGACATGAACCGCTCGAGTTCCCGCCTGATCTGTTCGGACGAGGTCTCTTTGTAACGCCGTTCAAGACGCGGGACGACGCCCTCGAAACGATCACGAAAGCGATAGGCGCCCTTTCGCCCCTCCCAGACAAAATCGTGTTCCTGATTCGATCCGAACATGATCAGTTCGCGAATCGGCTCCGCCAACAGCCGCCACTTGGTGTGCAGGTCGAAGCCGAGATGGGTCCCAAGCTGTTCGAGTTGCCTACCGACCCATGACCCCGGGCCCTGACCGACCGTCGCCAGACAGCCTGCGGACAGGGTCCGGTCGGGATCGAGGACGAGCTTCTCGGGATCGACCTCACGCAGGAACCCGAGTCCCGAGCAGGCAGGACACGCTCCCTGCGGCGAGTTGAAGCTGAAGAGCCGGGGTGAGATCTCACTCAGGGAGTAGCCGCAGCTCGGACAGGAATGACGTGACGACAAAACGAGGTCTTCACCACCGGTGAGCGCCACCCGAACCAGTCCCTCACCGACTCTGAGCGCGGTTTCGAGGGAGTCCGCGAGGCGGGAGGCCACCCCGTCGCGGACACTCAACCGATCGACCACCACCTCGATGGTGTGCCGGCGGTTCTTGTCCAATTCGGGGGGTGAGGCCGCATCGATGAGTTCGCCGTCGACCCGGGCGCGGACAAAACCCTCGCGCACCATCTGGCTGAAGAGCTTGCGGTGCTCGCCCTTGCGCTCGTCGACCAGCGGCGCAAGCAGCATGAACCGGGCGCCCTCGCCGAGGGCCATGAGTTGGTCCACCATCTGCTCCACGGTCTGCGGTTCGATGGGAATCTCACAGTCGGGACAGAACGGCACCCCGATGGAGGCCCAAAGGAGTCGGAGATAGTCGTGGATCTCGGTCACCGTCCCCACCGTCGAGCGCGGGTTGCGCGAGGTGGTCTTTTGTTCGATGGAGATCGCCGGTGACAAACCCTCGATGGTGTCAACGTCCGGCTTCTCCATTTGATCGAGGAACTGGCGCGCATAGGCCGACAATGACTCAACGTATCGCCGTTGGCCTTCGGCAAAGAGCGTGTCGAACGCGAGCGATGATTTGCCCGATCCCGAAACGCCGGTGATCACCACCAGCCGATCGCGAGGGATGGTGACGTTGATATTGGCGAGGTTGTGTTCTCGGGCGCCCCGGATCACGATGTCGTCGCGCATCAGGCGCCCTTCACATTTCGGTTGCTGAGTTTTCTGGCCATAGCCCACCCTCATTCGCTCGTCGGACAAACAGGAGAACACACCTGGCGCCGATCCCGTTCCCGGCACGTACCGCGGCCGGACCGGCTGTGTTGTTTACGTCTGAATTATACCACTCACAGGAAGATGGACAATCTACAGCCGGTCTTTGACCGCCTGCTCGGCCTCACGATCCATGGTCCGCTGACGCAGGGTTTCGCGCTTGTCATGAAGCTGTTTACCCCGGGCCAGCGCGATTTCGATCTTGATCCAGTTGCCGATGAGGACAACGGCCGTCGGGATCACGGCCAACCCCTTTTCCTGGACCTTCGAGGCGAACCGTTCGATCTGTCGTTTGTGCATCAACAACCGCCGCGGGCGGCGGGCTTCGTGGCTTGCATATCCGCCGTGTTCATAAGGCCCGATGTGGCAACCCATGAGAACGGCCTGTCCGCCGGAGAAATGGACGTGGGCATCGGTGAGGTTGACCCTGCCGTCCCTGATCGCCTTGACCTCGGTGCCGCGCAGCTCGATCCCGGCGACTTCGTGCTCGATAAAGTGGTAGAGGTGGCGGGCACGGCGATTCTGAGCAATCACCCGACGTTGATCATTCATGCGACCACCTTGGTAATGGCATCGACCACCGCCGGATCGAACTGATGGCCGGCCGCTCGCTCCAGGATCGCCAGAGCACGTTCCTGGCTCACCGCCGGTCGGTAGCTGTTGGCCGCGGTGAAAAGATCGAAGACCTCGGCGACGTGGACGATGCGTGCGAGAACTGGTATCGCGGTGGTCGCCAGCCGGTCCGGGTAGCCGTTTCCGTCCCACCGTTCGTGATGGTGGCGCACCGCGTCGGCGATCTCGTCGAAGCCTTCGACCCGAACGATGCGGTCTCCGACCTCAACATGCATGCGGTAGGTGCGGCGATCCTCGGGTCCCGGCGTCGGATGCATATAGAGTCGGTCGTAATCGAGTTCCCGCATTCCGACATCGTGAAGCAGACCAGCCAGAGCCGCCTGCTCCATGGTTGACTCGTCGAACTCGAGCTCGCGGGCGATGGACCAGCACAGACGCGATACGCCGAGGGAGTGCGCGACGAGCTCAGGATATCTGCGGTCGCCGGGTTGCAGCAGCCGCCGGGCCAGCCCGCGCCGGGCAATGCGAAGGCAGAACCGCTCCCGGGCGTCGGCGACCCGGATGCCGAGCCGCTCGACGGCCTCCCTGGCCACCGCCGGCTCGGCGTCGGCGATCACCGATGCCACCAGGCAACTGCCGGCAACACGAAGCAGGACCGAAGACCCGATCACCGGATTCCGGAAAGAACCCGCGGCTCCCGCCGTGCGGTGGATCTCGGTCTTCCACGCCTTCGCCGGCGGCGCCGAGACCGACGCCTCATTCATGGCGCCTACCTGATGCTTGATGAGTGGATCAAGCTCGATGCCGGGGAAACCGGCGCGCTGGTGAACCAGCGTGGCGCCGGCGGTTTGACTTGCGATACTCAGCGCGATCGCCAACACGCGCGGATCGGCGAGCCCGTCTGAAGCGGCGGTGTTGATTTCGTCAAACCCGGGCTCGTCGAGGAGCGCATGGGGCACATCGCCAGAATCGGCCGGGGGCTCGACCAACCTCGGCACCGCCTCGACGGTTTCCTCGACCCGGGGCCCGCTGGCGTCTTCGTCGGGTTCGGCGTCCTCGACCAACCGGGTCAGACCGACCGCGATCGAGCGAGAGAGCTCGAGATCGCTCGCATCGAAGGGGCGTCGGCCGCCTTTGTCCCGCACATCGACAAAGCCGATCTGGTCGCTACCGCCGATGACCGGAACCAGCATCAAACGGGTGGTTCCCGCTTCAGCGAGATAGCCCGCTAGCTCACCGACCTCGCTGGGATCGTTGTAAAACCTGGGGTCCTTTCCGAAAGCCCGCACCATTCGAACGAGGGGGTGATCATCGGCAAATGACTCCGACAACCGGTCGCGACGGCCAAAGCCATACTGCGTCGCGAGAGACCAGCCCCCACTCGATGACTTCAGGTAGAGGGCGGCCTTGGTGGCGTGAACATCTCCCATAAAACGATACAGGACCTCTTTGAAGGCCCGTTCGTGATCTGGAGTCCAGGATGGATGCTGCGCCGTCATGACCTCTCCTCGGTCGGTTCCCAATTCTCTACTTTAGAGCACTCCGCCGCAATTGGGGTGCTTTTCCAACTCCTCCCGATGGTAGAATCGGCCAATCATGCCTATTGTGCTCGCACTCCTACTCGCAACGGGAATCGCTCTTCCCGATCCCGTGGCCCTCGAAGTGACCCGGGACCCGGCGACGGTTGAAATCCACTTTCGCCTGGTGGAGACGTTACCGGAGGAGATCACGGACGCGCTCGCATCGAGCGCTGAGGTTCGTCTGACCTATCCGCTTCGGGTCAGGGCCAAACGGCGGGGATGGTGGGATCGCCGGCTCTGGAGCGGTGAGTTGGTCAGTATTTCGACCTTCGACGCCGTCACCGGTCGTTTTCGTTGTCAGGTCATCCTCAACGGCATCATCACCGCATCCCATGAAGCCGAGTCGATCGAAGAGGCACTCCGTTGGCTGACGGACCCTCCACCAGTCCGGGTCGAGCTCCCGACCGAGCGCCGGCAGGCCAACCTCCGAATTCGCGTCCGCGCGGTCTTCTCATCCGGCACCACCTGGCTCATCTTTCCGACAACCGACGCGACTCCCTGGAGCGAGATGATCCTGGAACCACTCCCCGAGCCCGAGGGCGCAGAGTAGTCCATGGGCGGCCTGGTCCGCGCCTGGAATCGCCATCGCCGCGAGAACCGGTTTCTTTTCGGCGCCTTCCTCTTTTTGATGACCCTGACCACCGGGGCTTTCTACCTGCTCCAGCGCGCACAGAGCGTCTCCCCCGACGAGCTCACCAACCGGTTGCTTCTTTTTATTCTCTGGTACCTCGATATCTCGCTGATCCTCATCCTGTCATTCGTCATCGTTCGAAACGTCGTCCGACTCGTGGCGGAGTGGCGGAGCGGGATCCTCGGCGGGCGTTTTCGCACCAAGCTGGTTCTGACCTATGTCGGCCTCACTTTCGTCCCTGTCATCTTTATTTTTCTCATCGCCACGAATCTGTTGCAGAGCTCCATCGATCGCTGGTTTTCATCCCCCGTCGAGGAGATCCTTCTGGTCGGATCCGAGGTCACCATCGAAATCCGGAAGGCGGTCGAGGACCGACTCTTGGAACAGGTCGCCGTGGCCAGCAGCGAGCTCCAGTCGAACCCGGACTCGCAGAGCCTCGCTCGTCTTCGAACCCTGCTCAGCGTTGATCTGGTGGCGATCTACGACGGCCCGGATCTGGTCCAGGCAGTGACCGACCCTCGACGCCTCCCGGCGGCCCTGCCGCCCCTCAATCTCGACGATCTTCCCGCAACCGGCGTCCGCGCCACCCGCTGGAGGAGCGTGCTGCTGGTGCGGGCGTGGCGACCCTTGGAAGACGGGTTCTCGACGATCGTTGTCGGCACCACGCTGCCCCGCCAGTTGCTCCAGCACCTCGACCGCGCCAACGCTGCTCATGTCGAATTCCAGGAGATGAAACTGGCCCGGGGGATGGTCACCTCGACGACCATCCTCGTCTTCCTCGCCATCACGCTCCTCCTCCTCTTCGGTACAGTCTGGACCGGGCTCTTTCTCTCACGCCGCTTCACCGAGCCGTTGCTCGCGGTGGCGGATGCGACCCGCCGTGTCGCCGGTGGGGATGAGCTCTCAGAGGTCCAGATTCCGGCGACGGACGAGATGGCGGTCCTGGTCGACTCGTTCAACGCCATGGTCCGCAGAGTCCGGGCCACCGAGGCCGATATCCGAGCATCGGCCAACGAAATGGCAACCCTCCTGGCAACCATTCCGACCGGCGTTCTGACCGTGGATGCCGGCGGGCGCACCTTTCGACCCAACCCTGCCGCGGCGGCGATGCTGGGTCATCCCGACTGGGCCGGAGAGTGGCTCGAACTCGAGCAGATCTCCGAACCCGGACTCGAGCAGCTCTACACGCCCCTCACCGGCCATCCGATCCGGGAATCGCGGTTCGAAGCCGATCTCGAGACCGCAGCGGCGATCCTCCACGTCGAAATCACCATCACCACGCTGGCCGGCGGTGGGAATGTCGTTGCGATGGACGATCTCACCCAATTGGCCCGCGCCCAACGCCAGGCGGCGTGGAGTGAGGTCGCCCAGAGAATCGCCCATGAGATCAAGAACCCCCTGACTCCGATCCAGCTCGCCGCGGAACGGATCCACCGCCACGCCGGCAAACTGGATCCGGAGCTCAGCGAGGTGGTTTCGTCCGGTTGCGACGCCATCGTCACCCAGGTTTCCGGGCTCAAACAGTTGGTGGATTCATTTCGCGAGTATGCGCGGATGCCGACGGTTCGCCCACGTCCCGCTTCGGTCAATCGCATCCTGCGCGAAGTCTGTTCGCTGTACGACGGCGTCCGTGATGGCCTGGCCATCGAGCTCGACCTGCCCGACGAGGATCTCGTCGGTATGCTCGATCCTGTTCAGCTCAATCAGGGCCTGGTCAATCTTCTCGACAACTCCATCGCGGCCATTCCCGGCCCGGGAACCATCACGGTTTCAGCGCGTTCCGCGGGCCTCGATCTCATCGTGAAAGTGGCTGATACCGGTGTGGGTCTGCCGACCGAGGATACCGACCTTCTGCTGCAGCCCTTTTACTCGACCAAGGGCAGAGGGTCCGGCATCGGTCTCGCCGTCGTTCACCGGATCGTCACCGAACACGGCGGAACGCTCAAGATCGCCAACCGCGACCACGGCGGCGCCGTCATCACCATCTTTCTCCCGGGAGCCCTCATCGGTGAATATATCGAGCCCCTGAAGTGACAGAGATCGCATGGTCTTCGTTGACCGTCGGATGACCCGCTTGCTACCATCGTAACGATATGTCATATCCAGGCAACTCGGGGCTCTCCGTACAAGCGCAAGAACGGGTCATGACGGCCTTCAAACAGGTGCTCACCAACCTCCAGGCGGGGCAACGTGAGGAGGCGATGATCGGTCTCGAGTTCGTTCTTCGACTCGATCCCAAATTCTCACCGGCCGCCAACCTGAAACGTCAGCTCGCGTCGAGTTCCAATGAAATCGATCTTGGCGACATCATCGCCCAACTCCAGGCGCCGACCACCGAGGCCATCAATGGCCTGCTCATCGAAGCCGTGGACGACTTCAACTCGAGAGAATTCCTCGGTGCGAAAGAAAAGGTCGAAAAGGTCCTCATCGATCTACCCGGCCACCAGGAGGCCCGCGATCTCAGAGACCAGATCGATAAGGCCCTCAAGATCGAGAGTCAGGTCGGCCAGTTTCTGATCCAAGCCCGGGAGGCTCTCGCCAAGGGCGATCCCCAAGAGGCTGCCAACTTCGTCATGATGGCCCAGGCTCTGGATCCCCACCACACCGGCATCGCCTCGACTCTCAAGGAGATCGACGAGACCGGCGGGCTCGCGCTGTCCCAGGGTGCCGCGGCCGAATCGCCCGCAGCGTCTCAGGACCAGGCAGCGCCGCCCTCACGGCCGGCTTCCACGGGAACGGCATCGGAGCCCATCTCCGTCGCGGACGACTTCGATCCCGGCGCACCGGGCCCACTGCCTGACGACCAGCTCGGTTCCCCGCTCGAGAATGCGTTCGCCGCTGAAGAGGACGCGTTCGCTGTTGAATTCGATACCCAGGATCCTTTCGCCGATCTCATGGATTCGGAGCCGGAAACGGCGATGCCGGAACCCCAGCCGGTTTCCGCCTTCGGTGACGGCAGCGGCGATGATGTGTCTTTCCCTCCCGTGGATGACACCGCCGATCTCTTCTCCGCTCCACCAGGATCTTTCGACATGGGAGACCCGGAGGGCGCCCCGTCCGATGGCGAAGCCTCCGATTTTGCCGACATGAGAGACGCCGATGAGGATTCCATCGCGTCGTCCATTCAGGAGCTCATCGAGCGGGGGCAGGCGGCGTACGACAAAAGAGACCAACCGCTGGCGATTTCGATCTGGTCACGGGTGTTCCTTCTCAAACCGACCCACCCCGAAGCCGGGCATTTGATCGAACGAGCGAAAAAGTCTCTTGCCGAGATCGAAAACCAGATCGAATCGCTGTTCAGCAAGGCTCGAGACGCCTTTGATGAAGGCGAACACGATGCCGCCAGATTGCTCCTCACCAAGGCTCTCGCGCTGCGTCCAAACCACCTCGAGGTCAACCTTCTCAAAGAGCAACTGGATCGCGAACAGGGTGTTGCGACGGCCAAACCACCGGCAGCGGAGAAACCAACGCGACGTGTCGAAGATGCACCGCCGGCGGCGCCCGAGCTCCCCGATCTTGATGACGACCTTTTCGGTGATCTGCCGGTGGACCCAGAGGTCGATGTCGATTCCGGGAGTCTCGACGACGATCTCTTCAGCGACCACGAAGGCGATTTCGAAGATTTTGAAGAGCTCTCGCTCGTCGATCGCATCCGCAGCAAGATCTCCGTGCGGCTGTTGGCCATCGCGGGGGTTGCGTTGGTTGTCGTTCTGGCCGGGGTCTGGCTTGGCGGAAAATTCCTCACCGCCGAGCCCGAGGAGGTGGACAATTCGGCGGCTGTCAACGAGGTCTTGAGAGAGGCCGATCGTCTCTACACGGAACACAATGTCGAGGAAGCTCTCCATTTGCTCCGCGAGTTTCCAGCTGCGGGCCTTTCCCAACAGCGGATCGATATGCGGATCGCCAAATACGAAGTGAGTCTCGCTCCTCCGACCCCGACCCCGACCCCCGAGGATGCATCGCGCGCCCAGGCATTGTTTGATCAAGGCCTCTGGTGGTCGGCATATATGGCCGCGACCGACGGACTCGCGGCCTACCCCGACGACTCGGGATTGATGGAGATCCAGCAGTTGATCATCGAGTCCGAGCCCGAGGCGCCAATTCTCCACAACGCGCTGAAGACTCGCGACTATCGCACCGCCGTGAGCATCAGCGAAGATCTTCTCCTGCAATACCCCAGGCAGGGCGACATCGTGGTAGTCCTCGAGCGAAGCCTCTTCAACGCGGCCCTCGCCGAATCACGCGCCTACAACCTCACCGGCGCGGAAAACCATCTAACGCGGCTTCTCGAACTCAAACCTGAAGACGAGGAAGCCCTTCGCTTCCTCGAGTTCGTCCAGAAATACAAGGTTCGAGCAGCCGATATGCGACTCGAGATCTTCATCCGAAGCCTGAATGAAAGATAGCGATGAGTTCCGACGAGATCCCACCCGAGGAGCGCGAGATCCCGAAGAACTGGGATGTTCTCGCCGAGACCCCGCTTGACGACGATTTTTCGGCCGGCGAGGCGCCGGCGACCGATTCGAGCGGTGTGCCTCAAACCATCAACCTGCTGGCCTCATCCTGGGCCGACGCCGTCGTTTCGCTGGTCGTTTGCACCGCGGCGCTGTTCGGCCTCAACGCCGCCGGCCACAACCCTTCGCTGACGTCCCTGCCATGGGCGCTTGCGCTCGGAGTCGCCTGGTGGCTCGCTGCCGCCGCAGCCCTGATCTTGATCCGCCAAGCGACGCCCGGCATGTTGCTCGCCGGCGTCGTGTTCAGTAATCGCGTCTCTCCGGGGCGGGTGGCGGTGGTGATCGCAGCGGCGGCGGTGTCTTCCCTGTTGCTGGGTTTGCCGAACCTTCTCGGCCCCCGGCGCTCACCGCTGGCTCTCGCCGCGGCCTCCAGCCTCGAGTCCGTTCCGGCGACCTGAATGGCCCCGAGATCGGTTGCTCACGTCGTTTGTCCACAGCTGGGTTTCCCCCAGAACACCTGATCGGCGCGGGAGCATCGACATGCGCTTGAGTGTGGTCGTTCCGTCGTACAACGAAGCCCGGCGGCTGCCGTCGACCCTGGTCGAGATCGTCGGCTTTCTCGAGAGTCATCCCGGATGGCTCCCCGCTGAGATCCTCGTGGTGGATGACGGATCGCGCGATCAAACCGCAGAGATTGCTGGTACGACGACTCTTTCCGCCGATATCACTCTCCGATGCCTGGTTCACGACCGCAACATGGGCAAAGGCGCCGCCGTCAGAACGGGCTTCGGCGCCGCACAGGGCGACGTCATCCTGCTCTGTGACGCCGATATGGCCACCCCCATTGCGGAAATCGAGGCGCTGAACGAGTCCTTCACCGGCGGAGTCGCCATTGGATCCCGAGCCCTCGACCGAAGCCGCATCGAGCAGCGGCAACCGAGATACCGAGACCTCATGGGTCGTACGTTCAATCTGGCGGTGCAGTTGCTCGCGATCCCGGGGCTGAGCGACACCCAGTGCGGGTTCAAGCTTTTTGACGGCGATCTCGGGCGACGCCTCGCGGCTGAGCAGAGGATCGACGGTTTCGCCTTCGATGTCGAGCTCCTCTTCCTGGCCCGGGCCTGGGGGATGGAAATCCGCGAAATCCCGGTGCGCTGGCGACACGTGGAGGAATCAAGAGTCCAGCCGTTGGCCCACTCCGCCGACATGTTCGCCGATCTCCTTCGCATTGGCTGGTGGCGGCTCACCTCCCAGACCGGCGGGGGCGAGGGATCCGGACCATGACCGACGATTCTTCTCTCCGGCCGGCATGGTTGGAGGAGTCGTTTCTCGAACACCTCGAATTCGAACGTAATCTCTCGCCCGCCACCCTCAAGGCCTATCGCCGTGAGCTCGCGCGTTTTGTCGATCACGCCGAGTTGCTCCACCAGGGTCCGGCGGAGGTGAGGACATCCGACATCAGGGACTGGGTCGCGCATCTGTGGCAGCGGCGTCTCCAACCCAGATCGCTCGAACGCGCCCTGTCGAGCATCCGGACGTACTTCAGCTTTCTCGTGACTGAGGGAATTGTCACTGCCAATCCGGCCACTGCGGTTCCTCTGCCCCGAAAAGAGCTCAACCAACCCGAGGTCGTCGACCGATACGCCATCGAAGGCCTTCTCGAGGCCTTTCCCGAGACCCCGGCCGGCCGTCGCGACCTCGCCCTCGTTGAACTTCTCTATGGAGCCGGTCTCCGGGTCGGCGAACTCGTGGCGTTGGATATGGATGATCTCTCGTTGACCCAGCGTCTGGTAAGGGTCAGCGGCAAGGGGCGCAAGGAACGGATCGTCCCCTTCGGTAGGCGGGCGGCGGACGCCGTTCGGGAGTACCTTCCCCATCGGTCCGGGTGGCGGGAACAACACCGCGGTGGCGACGAGCCCCTCTTCGTCAATCAACGAGGCGGTCGTCTCTCCGACCGCTCGGTACGGCGTGTTCTCGACGAAGCCGTGCGGCGCACCGCGGATCTCCACCGACTTCATCCGCACGCATTGCGGCACGCCTTCGCCACCCATCTCCTCGAAGCGGGAATGGATCTGCGGGCGATCCAGGAGCTTCTTGGTCACAGCTCACTGGCTACGACTCAGATCTACGCCGGGGTCGATCTGGCCCATCTCATGTCGGTGTACCGGAAGAGTCATCCTCGGGCGGGGTCGGGGGAGGAGTGAGGGGATAGGTACCAGGTGTCAGGTGTTAAGTGTTGGTTCGAAAGCAAATCCGACTCGCGGATCACGCCACAGCTACGCCCGAGAGAGCGGCTCCGCCACCAACACCCGGCTGTGGTGACGCTGTCCATGGATGACCCAGGTCCGGCCATCATGATCGAAATACGAGCCGGGATGGCTGGGGTGCGATGCGTCGAGGAGAACCACCTCGGCCCGGCCTCCGGCATCCGCTATCACGATGGTCTTACGACGATCCGGATTCGGTAGCCGCATCCCGGGGCTCACGGTCTGTTTGGTATTTCGCATGCTTCATCCTCCCGTCGTCCGTTCGTCAAAGGTATAGACGATCGAGAGGGCGAAAAAGTTCAATTTTCCCCGGTGACCAGGATCACACGAGCGCGGCTCCCCACGCTGCAATCGCCTCCAGGGCTCTCTCGGCCTGGGCCATCCGACGTTCGCTCTTCTTTCGAATGGCTCGCAACTCGGGTGGGCATGCAATGAGGCCCCAGGTGATGTTGGCGGGCTGAAAGCCCTCCGGAGCCCGTCCGGTCAGGTGACGGACAAGGCCGCCGAGGGCGGTCACCGGCGGTGGTGCTTCAACCTCGAGTCCGGCGATTTCGGCCGCCAAGGTCCGGGCGGTCATGAGGCCCGTAGCGGCAGACTCGACATAGCCCTCCACTCCGGTCATCTGACCAGCCAGCCGGAGGCATGGGCGCTTCATGAGACGAAGCCGGGGATCGAGATGCGCAGGCGCGTTGATGAACGTGTTGCGATGAATCATTCCGAGCCGGACAAAACTGGCGGCCTCCAGCCCGGGCAGCGTTCGAAAGACCCGCTTCTGTTCGGCGTGAGTGAGTTTGGTCTGGAAGCCCACGATGTTCCAGTGCTCGGCGGCGAGGTCGTCCTGTCTGAGTTGAACCACCGCCCAGGGCTGCCGTTCGGTGGCGGGGTCCACCAGGCCCACCGGTTTCATGGGCCCATAGCGGAGGGTGTCGAGTCCCCGTTCGGCCATGACTTCGACCGGGAGACAGCCCTCGAAGTAGCGATAATCCTGGACCTCGAAATCCTTGAACGCGACCTTCTCTGCCGCGAGCAGCTCGGCGATGAATGTCTCGTAACCCTCCCGGTCGAGGGGAATATTGAGATAGTCATCGCCGCCTTTGCCATAGCGGGAGGCGCGAAAAACCTTCTCGCGGTTGATGGAATCCCGAGCCACAATGGGGGCGACGGCGTCGAAAAAGGCGAGCGAGCCCTCGCCGAGGAAGAGCTCGAGTTCGCGGTGAAGCGCAGGGCTTGTCAGGGGCCCGGTGGCGATGATCGCCGGTACCCGGGGCAATTCGGTGATCTCTCGGCGCTCGATGGTGATCGACGGATGCCCCTCGATGGCTGTGGTCACCCCGCCCGAAAAGAGCTCCCGATCCACCGCCAGTGCGCCACCCGCCGGCACGGCCGCTTCCCTCGCAACACGAATGATGAGGGAGTCGAGGACCTCCATCTCACGCTTGAGCAGACCCACGGCGTTGCTGAGCACATCGCCGCGAAGCGAATTCGAGCACACGAGCTCGGCGAGCCGGTTGGTGGTGTGGACCGGTGTCTGCCGGGTGGGGCGCATTTCGACCAACCGCACCCGCAGACCGGCCTGGGCAAGCTGCCACGCGGCCTCGCTTCCGGCGAGACCCCCGCCAACGACAAGGACTTCTTGGTTCTTCACGCGCTCGTCACCCTCCCGGGATCAGCTCCCGCAACTCTCAACACAAGCAGCGGCGTCGATTGTCTATTCCTTCGGTAACACCGGCCGTCTGAGCTGGAAGCTGCCATCGCGCAGCCGGTCCACCACGCCGCCGAGTTCGAGATCGAGCAGGGCGGTGTGGACCTCGGGCACGGAGAGCCCCGAACGCGTCACGAGTTCGTCGGTGGTGAGCCGCTCACCGGCCGAGAGGTGAGCCATCAGGGGGTGGGCGGCCACCGTTGGCGTCTCGCCAGCAGGAGCATCGTGTCCGATGGCGTCGAGCACATCTCGGGGGGTGAGCATGGGCCGAGCGCCGAGGCACAGCAGCGTGTTGGGGCCGGTCGAGACCTCTGAGAGGATGCTCCCGGGCACCGCCAGGACCTCGCGGCCCTCATCAAGGGCGAGTCTCGCGGTGATCAGGGCGCCGGATCGGGCGGCCGCTTCAACCACGACGACCGCCCGAGCGAGTCCGGCGAGGATCCGGTTTCGCTCGGGAAAATGATGCTTCCGAGGCGAAGTTCCCGGAAGGTACTCGGTGATGAGCGCACCACAGGTGGAGATTGTGCCGGCAAGTTCCTTGTGTTCCGGCGGATAGACGTGATCGGGTCCGGCACCCCACACCGCCCAGGTCGGCCCGCCGGCGGCAATGGCGCCTTCGTGGGCAGCAGCGTCAACCCCGCGCGCCATCCCCGAGGCCACAACCACCCCCGCTCGGGCGAGTTCCTCTCCCAGGACCCGCGCAACCTGTCTTCCATAGCTCGTCGCGCGCCTTGAGCCCACCACCGCCACCACCGGCGCCGAACGCATCTCGCCGCGGACAAAGAGCCCGAGCGGCGGGTCCGAGGTGTGCTCGAGCGCGCTTGGATAACCGGCATCACCGGGCACGATCCAGCGCCACCCCTCCCGTTTGACCCATCCCAGGACCCTCGGCACCTCGTCATCGAGCAAACGAGCGACCTCGGTCTTGAGGGCGGCCGGCGCCTGAGCCCAGAGCTGACCCTCCCTGCCCTCGTCGCCGGCCACGAGTCGTCGGGTCTTTCGTCCGCCCCCGGCCAGAAGGAGGGCAAGACGGAGACGGGGTTGGTGGCTGGGCGTCGCCATCACTTCATGTTACCGCCAACCGGCCGTCCATGTCAGGTCTCAGGTATACTCGCGGCATGGACTTCAGGGTTTTGGGTAGCTTTGGCGGTGACAGCCCCGACTGCCGAATGACCTCGTTTCTCGTCGATGGCGAAGTTGTCGTCGATGCCGGTGCCATCACTCGCGCCCTGACCATCAGCGAGCAACAGAAAATCCGCCACGTGCTCATCAGCCACACCCACATGGATCACACCGCGACGCTGCCGTTCCTTATTGAGAATATCTTCGGCACCCATCCCGAACCGGTGTCCATCTACTGTGCCAAACAGGTCATGGGAGCGGTACGCCGCCACCTCTTCAACAACGACACGTGGCCGGACTTCACCCGGATTCCGGATCATGTGGAGCCGTCGGTTCGTTTCCAGGAAATCGTGGCCGAAGAACCGTTCACCATCACCGGATTGCCCTCCGGCGACCTCAAAATCACGGCCATACCGGTCGATCACATCGTTCCGACGACGGCATTTCTCATCAACCAGGGTTCGTCGACCGTTATTTTCACCTCGGACACCGGACCCACCGAACGGATCTGGCAGGTGGCGAACGAGACGCCGAATCTCAAAGCCCTCATCACCGAGTGCTCGTTTCCCAACCGAATGCAGGCGGTCGCCGATATCAGTCTCCACCTGACTCCGAACACCCTCGCCGGGGAACTGGAAAAGCTCAACCGCGACATCCCGGTGCTGATCTACCATTTCAAGCCGCCATATGTCGATGAGCTTCGCGCGGAGCTCGCCGCCATCGAGATGAACCGCGAAATCTCGGAGTTGGTCCAGGACCGGACCTACACCTTCTGATCCGCCGATCGGCTTCCCTCGTCAGTTTCCCAGACGCTCGACCAATCCGCCGATTCGCTGCTGCGTTTCCGGCGTGAACCAGCAGTCGAGAAAAACCGCGTCATCGGCGGGGTTCGGTTCGGACATTCGGCGCCAACTCTCCCCGAGGAGAAACCGCTTGGTTGCGGCAAAAGCACCTTTCGGCTTGGCAGCGAGACGAGTGAGCTCACGCTCGGTCTTGGCCAGCACCGAATCCGGCTCGGCAATCCGGTACACCACACCCTGATTTCTAGCCCGATCAGCATCGCACCCATCGCCACCCACCACGAGTTCCTCAACCACGTTTGCGGCCAGCCGTTCACGAAGCATCATCAGGCTCGACGCCGGAACCGGAACCCCGAGGTTGAGTTCGGACAATCCGATCCTGGGCCGGCCGGTTGCCATGATTCTCAGATCGCAACACAGGGCCAGGAGACAACCCCCGGCCACGGCGTGGCCGGTAATCGCCACCCCGGTCGGACCCGGATAGCTGAAGAGATCGAAGATCAACCGGTTGAATCGATCGAGGGCCGCGGCGACTGTGGCACGATCGGCGCCCACGAGGTCTTTGAGGTCCCAGCCGGGACAAAAGAGCATCTCGTGCGACGATCTCAAGAGGATCGGCGGGGCCCCTCCCTCACGGAGCTCGGAAAGCGCGCCGGACAACGAATTCATGAGGTTTGCGTTGAGCGCGTTGGGGCCGTCGTTCATCACCAGGTGGTGGATCCCATTGGTCTCTTCTCGAAGCAGCGTTTCACCTGTCATGGCCTGCCTCCTCGTCCACCAGGAGGCGGTGGACTCGATGGTCGTCGGTCAATTCTGGATGGAAGGTGGCGGCGATGATGCCGCCCTGCCGAACAAGAACCGGATCGCTTCCGAGCCGGCCCAAAACACTCACAGTGGGCCCGATGCGGGTAATTTTCGGAGCTCGAATAAAGACGCCTTCGATCACCGCCGGTTCACCGAGTACCTTGGTGAGTTCCACAGCGGCGACCCGCGAATGAACCTGGCGGCCATAGGCGTTGCGTTCGACCTCGATATCGAGCAGAGCCAGACTCGGCTGAGGCGGCCTGGTCGCAGTCGCGAGCAGGATCACCCCGGCGCAGGTAGCGAGAACAGGCAGACCGTTTCGCACCCGGCGAGTGATCTTCTCGGCGAGTTGGTCGGGCTCCATCAGCCGGAGCATCGCGGTGGATTCCCCTCCCGGGAGGACGAGCGCATCCACGGTTTCGAGTTCAGCCGCGGTGCGAACCAACACGGTTTCGACGTTCAGGTTGTTCAGGACCGCGGCATGGGCCGCCCAGTCCCCCTGCAGCGCCAGGACGCCGCAGCGCATCACCACCCTCGACGAGACAGCATTTCCTCAGAGGTGAGTTTGCCGACCTCGAGACCTGACATGGCATCCTGGAGATTGCGCGAGATCTCCACGAGCTTGGCCGGGTCCTGCCAGTGCGTCACCGCATCAACGATGGCTTTGGCTCGCGGTGCCGGGTCTTCGGATTTGAAAACGCCAGATCCGACAAAGACCGCCTCGGCGCCGAGGGTCATGCACAGGGCGGCATCGGCGGGAGTGGCAATGCCGCCGGCCGCGAAATTGGGCACCGGCAGACGTCCATGTTCGGCAACCCATGTGACGAGCTCGTATGGTGCGCCGAGGATCTTCGCTTCGGCCATGAGTTCGTGTTCGTCGAGAATGCCGAGGGTTTTGATTCCGCGATGAACCGCACGAAGATGACGCACCGCTTCGACGATGTCGCCCGATCCAGCCTCACCCTTGGTCCGCATCATTGCGGCGCCCTCGCCAATCCGCCTCAGCGCCTCACCGAGGTTGCGGCAACCACAGACAAATGGCACGTTGAAACCACGTTTGTTGACATGGTTCTCCTCATCGGCGGGAGTCAACACTTCGCTCTCGTCGATGAAATCCACCTCGAGGGCTTCGAGCATCCGTGCTTCGGTGATATGACCGATGCGGATCTTGGCCATGACGGGAATCGAAACACAGTTCTGAATCTCGGTGATCTTCTCAATCGCCGCCATACGGGCGACCCCACCCTGGACACGAATGTCGGCGGGCACACGCTCAAGGGCCATGACCGCGGCGGCGCCGGCATCCTCGGCAATCTTGGCCTGGTCGGCGTTGGTGACATCGAGGATCACTCCACCCTTGAGCATCTCCGCGAGTCCAACCTTGACACGAAATTTGTTTTCGTAACTTTCCATCATGACCTCCGGGAACGCACACGCAGCCGCGGCTATTGTACACAGCGGAATGTGTTTTGGGTTGTGCGGCTATGGGTTGCGCGGTTGGCGCAACCGCAGAAGCGCCACCGCGTTGATCACGATATGGGCCGCGGCCGCGGCCGGGTAACCCCAATGGGCAAAGAGGCCCCCGAGGAGAAGCCCACTGAGGAGAGCAAAGACCGGCCAGAACCAGAGCCGTTTGTCGGGTACGAAATGCAGGACCGCAAATAAAACGGCCGCCGGCACGAGCCCAATGACCGGCTGGAGAAAAGCCCGCAACATGGCCTCCTCGGCAAGTCCGGAGACCAATGCCACGGCAACGGCATCGGTCACCGTCCAACCCGAGATCACCCCCTGTTGCCAATTCTCGAGACGCTCGAGGGCCGGTGCATTGCGGAGCAACCACAACAGACCAACGCAAACGGCCCCGGCCGTGACACCGACGGAGATGGAACCCAGCAACGTGGTTTTCGGCGCCAGTGACTGGAGAAAGTCCCGTTCACCAAGCGACAGCCCGATCACCGCGATCAAGGCGAGAATACCCTCCTGGTGGATCAGGGCCACCGCGCGGATCTTGGGTGGGTCAGTCACCACCGCGCCCCCCGGGGATGCGATCAGCTCTCCGCGCCGGGATCTTCGGTGCCGGAGTCTTGGTTGTCGGCGCCCTTGTCGTCGGAATCCTCGTTGGTTTCGGATTCACCGGCGCCGCTCGCCGGGTCTTCACCAAGGAGATTCTCGTCGGGCTCGGTGCTCTCATCGGCGTCGTCATCATTGTCGGCGCCGGCAACCGCAACCGAGACCACGCGGTCACCCTCGTCGAGGCGAATCAGACGCACTCCCTGGGTGGCCCTGCCGATGCGGCGGATCTCGGCAATATTCATCCGGATCAAAATCCCACCCTCGGTCACGATGAGGAGCTGTTCATCCTCCTGGACACTGGTGCATCCCGATGACGTTGCCGTTTTTCTTGGTGAGCTTGATCAGTGCCACGCCGTAGCCGCCCCGGCCCTGGAGACGGAACTCGGAAACCGCCGTTCGTTTGCCAAACCCGAGATCGGTGACGACGAGAATGTCGTGATCGTCCTCCGGATCGACGATCGCGACCTCTTCGACAAAGTCTTTCTTGCGCAGGTTGATCCCGCGAACACCTGCGGTGACCCGACCCATGGAGCGGGCATCGCTTTCAGAAAAACGGATCCCCATCCCCTGATGGGTTCCCATGAAGACCTGGCTGGCGCCGTCGGTGAGCTGCACCGCCAGAAGATCGTCACCCTCGTTGATGACTACGGCTCGCAGACCGTTAGATCGGATGTTGGCGTAGTCCTTGAGCGGGGTTCGTTTCACCCGACCCATGCGGGTCGCGAAGAAGAGGAACGAATCCGGGTGCTCCGCGAAATCCCTGATCGCGAGCAGCGCTGCGACCCGCTCGCCACTGTCGAGCTGGAGCAGGTTGACGAGGGCCCGCCCCCTGGCCGCCGGGCCGATGTCTGGCAATTCGTGGACCTTGCGGACAAAGACCCGTCCCGTTGAGGTGAAGAAGAGCATCGTCGCGTGGGTTGAAGCGACAAAGAGCTTCCAGACCAGATCCTCGGACTTGGTCGCCATCCCGCGACGGCCGCGGCCGCCGCGACGCTGGGCGCGATAGACCGAGACCGCCGATCGTTTGATATATCCATCCCGGGAGACGGTGATGACCATGTCCTCTTCGGCGATGAGGTCCTCGATGGAGAGATCACCGAGATCGGCGACGATCTCGGTCCGGCGTTCGATCGCCGTACTTCGCGCGGATCTCGGTGAGTTCTTCGACGACGATGTCGGCCACCATCTCCTCGGAACCGAGGATCGCCTCGAGGTGGGCGATGGTCTTTTTGAGTTCGGCGTACTCTTCGATGATCTTGTCGCGCTCGAGACCGGTGAGCCGCTGCAGACGCATATCGAGAATCGCCTGGGCCTGCAGCGCGGAAAGTCCGAAGGCTCTCCATGAGGCCGGTCTTCGCCGTCGCCGGGTCCGCCGCCGCACGGATGAGCTTGATGACCTCATCGAGGTTGTCGAGTGCGATGACGAGACCTTCGAGGATGTGGGCTCTCTCGAGGGCGCGGGCGAGATCGTAATCTGGTGCGCCGGACCACGACTTCCTTGCGGTGCTCGATGAAGTGTCTGGAGGAGTTCCTTGATGTTGAAGATCTTGGGCTGGTTGTTCGAGACCCCGAGCAGGATGATCCCGAAGGTCGTCTGCATCTGGGTGAGCTTGAAGAGATTGTTGAGCACCACCTCGGGGATGGCGTCGCGCTTGAGCTCGATCTTCATCCGGATGCCGTCGCGGTCGGATTCGTCGCGGAGATCGGCGATGCCCTCGAGACGCTTGGCCTGGACCAGATTGGCGATCTGCTCGACAAGGCGGGCCTTGTTGACCTGGTAGGGCAGCTCGTTGACGATGATCGCCGCCCGCTTGCCCTTCTCGGCCTCTTCGATGATGGCGCGGGCGCGCATCTGGATGATGCCGCGGCCGGTGGTGTAGGCGTCGCGGATCCCCTTGAGGCCGTGGATGAAGCCGGCGGTGGGGAAGTCCGGACCGGGAACGATCTCGAGCAGTTCGTCGAGTCTCGATTTTCGGGTTTCGCACCACGGCGATGGTGGCATCGATGATCTCGGTGAGATTGTGCGGTGGGATATTGGTGGCCATTCCCACCGCGATCCCCGCCGAACCGTTGACCAGCAGATTGGGGAACCGCGCCGGCAGGACCGTCGGCTCGGTCATAGAACCGTCGTAGTTGGGTGTCCAGTCGACGGTGTCCTTCGAGATCTCATCGCCGAGCAGCTCCTCGGCGAGCCGGGTGAGGCGGACCTCGGTGTAACGCATGGCCGCGGCAGAATCGCCGTCCACCGATCCGAAGTTGCCCTGGCCGTCGACCAGGGTGTAGCGCATGGAGAAATCCTGCGCCATCCGAACCGCGGTGTCGTAGATCGCCTGATCGCCATGGGGGTGGTACTTACCCATGACGTCACCGACGATGCGCGCCGATTTTCGGTAGGCCTTCGAGGCGGTGCTTCCGCCCTCCAGCATTCCGTAGAGGATCCGCCGGTGAACCGGCTTGAGCCCGTCTCGGACATCGGGTAGGGCGCGGCCGATGATCACCGACATGGCGTAGTCGAGGTAGGAACTGCGGAGCTCCTCTTCGATGGTGATCGGGATACGATCGCCTTCGGGTGCCTTGTTCTCGCTCATCTAAATATCCAGGTTGCGTGCTTCGAGGGCGTTGTCCTCGATAAAGCGGCGCCGCGGTTCGACCGCGTCGCCCATCAGAATTGTAAAGAGTTCATCGGCCTTGGCCGCGTCCTCGATATTGACCACGAGCAAACGCCGAACTCCTGGGTCCATGGTGGTTTCCCAGAGCTGGGTCGGGTTCATCTCACCGAGACCCTTGTATCGCTGGATGTTGTAACCCTTCTTTGCGATCTCATAGAGGTGGCTCACCAGAGCCGGCAGGGTCTCGACGGTGGTGCGTTCACCGTTGCGCTCGAGGTGATAGGGACCGACTCTCAGCGGCGCGATCCGCTCGAGCATCCGCTCGGCCCGCCGAAAGTGTCCGCTCTTGGTGAGCGACCATCCGAGACGGCTGTCACGGCTGACGCCGTTGGTTCCCACCCGGCAGACAACCTCCGATGCGCCGTGCTCTTCATCGACCTCCACTCGAACGTCCTCGTATCCGAGGTCGCGAAGTTCAGCGATCAGCGCATCCGCATACTCAGAAGATCCGGGCGTCTTGCCGTGTGACCCGACATCGAGCGCCGCGGCCACAAGCTCGGCCGGCCAGCCTCGTCGTTCGAGGTTGCCGAGGGTCGCGGTCCAGTCTTCGGCCGCCAGAATCCCGCTCCGGAGCTCATGGCCGGAGAATTCTTCGCCGGTGGCACCAACGTGAAGCTGAAACTCATCCTCGACGCGATCGAGAAGGAAGCGCGAGAGATCAGCGTCATCCTTGAGATAAACCTCCTTCTTCTTCCGGGCCACCTTGTAGAGCGGCGGCTGCGCGATGAAGAGGTGACCCCGCTCGACGAGCTCTCGCATCTGGCGATAGAAGAAGGTCAACAGCAGCGTCCGAATATGCGAGCCATCGACATCGGCATCGGTCATGATGATGATCTTGTGGTAGCGCACCTTGAGGGGATCGAATTCGTCCTTGCCGATCCCCGTGCCGAGACACTGGATCAGCGCGCGGATCTCCTCGGAGCCCAGCATTCGATCGAACCGCGCCTTCTCGACGTTGAGGATCTTGCCCCTGAGCGGGAGGATCGCCTGGAATCGGCGATCGCGGCCCTGTTTGGCCGAGCCGCCCGCCGAATCACCCTCGACGATGAAGAGCTCCGCGAGTTGCGGATCACGCTCGGAACAATCGGCGAGCTTGCCCGGCAACGCCGATGTCTCGAGGGCTGATTTCCGTCGGGTCAGTTCGCGCGCGTTGCGGGCTGCTTCGCGCGCCCTCGCTGCATCGAGACATTTGGAGATGACCCGTTTCGCCACCGCCGGGTTCTCCTCGAAAAAGATCGAGAGCCGGGTGTTGATCGCCGACTCGACCCACCCCTTGGCATCGGCCGAGACGAGTTTGTCTTTGGTCTGAGAAGAAAACCGGGGATCGATGAGTCGGACCGCGATGACCGCGGTCAATCCTTCACGAACATCTTCACCGGAGAGGTTTTCCTTCATCCCCTTGAGGAGGTTCTGGGACTGAGCATAGGTGTTGATCGTTCGGGTGAGCGCGGCTCGGAAGCCCGAAAGATGGGTTCCGCCATCCCGATTGAAGATCGTATTGGTGAAGGCGAGGACATTTTCCGAATAGCTGTCGTGCCACTGTAGGGCGACCTCGAGTTCTTCGCCGTCGTCGGTTTTTTCGTCGAGATAGATGGGGTCCTCGTGGAGGACCGTCTTGGACCGGTTGAGATAGTTGGCGAACTCCGCCAGGCCTCCTTCGAACCGGAACTGTCTCTTCACGACCGGTTCGCTTCGTCTTCGAAGTTGATCTTGAGACCGGAGTTGAGGAAGGCCAACTCGCGGAGGTGGCGGACGAGCAGATCCGGGTGGAACTCGAGGACCGAGAAGACCTCGGGGTCGGGTTTGAAGGTGATGAGCGTACCGGTTCGGTTGGTCTTGCCGATGGCCTTGAGCTTTCCCTGCGGCACACCGCGCTGGAAGTTCTGCTCCCAGACCTTGCCGTCGCGGTAGATTTCCAGCCTGAGCCACTCGGCGAGAAAATTGACCACGCTGACCCCGACGCCGTGCAGACCGCCCGACACCTTGTAGGAGTTGCTGTCGAACTTTCCGCCGGCATGGAGCTCGGTCATGATGACCTCGGCCGCCGAACGACCGGACTCCTTGTGGGTATCCACCGGAATTCCACGCCCGTCATCGGTCACGGTGACGGTCTGATCGGCATGGACGATCACCGAAACTTGACTGGCGTGCCCGGCCTGGGCCTCGTCGATGGAGTTATCCACGACTTCCCAGACCATGTGATTGAGCCCGGAAATATCATCGACATCGCCGATGTACATCCCCGGCCGCTTGCGAACCGCATCTCGGCCCTTGAGGACCTTGATGTTTTCAGCTGTGTACGCTTCACTCATCCAATCGTTCTCCCGCCGTTCTCGGTCGATTTTCCCTGACGAATCTCGAGCCGGTTCGAACCTGTTTTCAACTTTTGAAACACTCCTCCATCCGCGCTTGAGAGGAAGAGCTGTCGTTCACCTTCGAGATGCTCGATGAGACGGGCAAGCACCACCGCGTCCAACTCCGCATCCACATCGTCGATGATGACCGGTAGGTGCTCACCTCGTTCTCTTTCAACCTGCGTCAACGACGCGAGACGGAGCGCAGCAGCAACCACTTTGGACTGGCCGGAACTGAGCATGTGGCGGACCGTTCTTCCATCCGCACGAAGCCCGAGATCATGTCGGTGGGGACCTTCGCTCGTAAACCCTGTCCGTCGGTCCCGAACTCGCGTCTCATTATACCGTTTTTGGTAGTGTTCTTCCAGTTCTGACACCTTCTCGGCCTGTTCGAGCCCGGCCTCGCCACGGTAACTGAGATCAACCCGAGGAAAACCATCACTGCGGAGTTCTGAGTAGATCGGCTCGAACGGTCTCGATGAGCCGCTCGAGACATCCGTCGGCGACGATGAACCACCACCGCAGCGGCCCGCGCCAGCCGGGCCTCCCAGACCTCCATCTCACGATCATCAACAGCCGAGATCAAGGCTGCATTTCGCTGACGGAGGGTTCTCCGATAGGCAAGAATCTCATCAAAAAACTCGTTTTCGAGAAGGAACGCGAATCGATCGAGAAAGGCGCGGCGCGTGCTCGGTCCCCCGGCCACGAGTTCGCGATCGGATCCACTGAGTGTGAAGACCGGAAAGACCTGAAGATACTGGGCCACCGAAGCCGCGCTCCCGGCGATTTCGAGGACCCGACGAACCGGTGGGCCCACGGTTACGTGCTGGCTCAGACGCACCACACCACCGAGCGTCTCCAGCCGGCCCTCGAGGAAGAATTCCAACTCTCCGTGGGCGACGACCTGTCGCATGGAGGGCACCCGGAAGGAACGTAGATTTCCCAATACGGCGATGGCTTCGAGGAGATTGGTCTTACCCTGACCGTTCGCTCCGGTGACCAGATTGCTGGCGTCGCTCCACGAAATCGATTCCGACACGAGGTTGCGAAAACCCGCGGTTCTAATCTCGATGAGACGCACCGGTCACCTACGCTTGAGACGGTATGGATTCACCGAACTCGTTGGATCTACAACCTCATAGGCATGAGGACGTAGATGTACTCCTCGAGCCGCGGATCGTCATCCACCGGAACCAATACGCACTGGGTGTTTCCATCTTTGAGTTGGAGCTCCACCATCGGACATTCGAGGGTCTGTAAGCACATCGATGACGTACTGGGCGTTGAGGGCGATTTCCATTCCATCGCCCTGGTAGCTGACGGAGAGTGTTTCCTCTGCGCTGCCACGCTCATAACCGATGGATACCAGGGTGAGTTCGCCCGATGGGTCAAAGCGAAAACGAACCCCTCGTGCCTTCTCGTGGGCCATCAAGCTCACCCGGCGCAGGGAGGCCAAGAAATTCTTTGCGATCCACCCGCGCTCGCGATGGATTGTCACGCACGATGACCCGCTCATACTGCGGGAACCGCAGCTCGACGATCCGCGACACCAGGGTTCGCTCACCCATCCGGAAACCGAGGTGGTTATCGCTGGCCGAAAGCTCGACGTTCTCGTCTCCGAAGCGGGCGAACTCCGCCAGAAGCTTTGCGCGGAAAGAGCTGCTGCTCGAATGGTGGCTTGACCGTCGGGTGCGTTGGCGCGAACCACCGACAGGCGATGACCGTCTGTCGCGGCGATCTCGATTTCCCCGGGCAGGAGTTTCACCAGCGCACCGTTGAGTTGAAACTTCGGGATCGTCCTTGGTGATGGAAAACGCGACCCGATCGAGCATCAACTGGAAGAGATCCAACGGTAGCGAATACTCCCCATCGGGCGGGACATCCGGAATGGTCGGATACTCCGACGGATCAGCCACAGCCATTCGCGACTTGAAACGGCCGCTCGTGATCTCCACCGAGTCTCCGTCGAGCCGGAGGGTGAACTCCTCCTCCGGGAGATTTCTCACGAGTCCTGAAAAACCCGGCTTTCGAGCGTGATCCGACCACCGCCGTGAACCACGGCGGGGCAATCGGTCATGATCGTCATGTCGAGATCCGTCGCGACCATCCGAAGACGCGCGTCGGCGGTTTCAGCGAGGATGCTGGAAAGAATCGGTATCGTGGTTCGGTGCTCGACCACCCCCTGGAGGATAGAAAGCTCCTGAAGCACCAGATTTCGCTGCAGTTTCAGTTCCATCAACGCGCCTTTCGACGAAGACTAAGTATCGAGCAGATGGAAATATAGCATAGTAGATCATCACCGTCGAGGCAGTGGAAAGTGCGGAAAACAGCGGCAAAATCAGGCAACAAAAGGGGCTTGCTTGACGCTGGATCTGTGGGTGAATTGTGGGGAGCTGTGGATTCCACAACGCATTCCACAGAATTCCACAAACTCCGGCGGTGGCGCTTGTGGAAAACGCGGCCGGAGATGGGTCAGTTGAAGTGTTCGCGGAACGAGGTCAGGGTCGCGTCGAAGTCGGGGTTGGACAGGCGCATCTTCGAGATCGCATCCACCGCGTACATCACCGTCGAGTGGTGCTTGGAAAAGATCTTGCCGATTTCGGGAAAACTCAGATCGAGGATCTCGCGGATGAGATACATGGCGACCTGCCGCGGCAGGGCGATGGACCGGCGGTTGGAGCGGCCCTTGAGATCGGCAACCCGGATTCCATAGTGTTGTGCGACAAAGCGAATGATGTCCGAGGGCGTGGTTTCACGTTCATCGGGGAGAAGCTCAAAGAGCGCCATCCGGACGACATCGACGGTGATCTTCGCGTTTTTGAGCTGGGCATAGGCGATGGTCCGGTTGAGGCAGCCTTCGAGTTCGCGAACGTTTTTCTGCACTTTTCGCGAAATAAATAGAACGGTGTCCTCGGGAAGTTCCCAGCCGATGGCCCGGGCCTTTTCCCTGAGGATGGCGCACCGGGTTTCGAGATCGGGCGGTTGAATATCGGCGATGAGGCCCTGGAGAAAGCGGGACCGCAGCCGTTCTTCGAGACCCGGGATGTCCGCCGGCCGCGCATCGGAGGTGAAGACGACCTGCCGTCCGGTCGACTGGAGGGTGTTGAAGGTGTGGAAGAACTCTTCCTGGGTCCGCTCCTTGCCGGCGATGAACTGGATGTCGTCGAGGAGAAGGACATCGACGCCGCGGAATGTCTGACGAAAGGCCTCCATCTGTTGCCGTCGGATGCAGTTGATGAGTTCGTTGACGAACTGCTCGGTGGTCATGTAGGTGACCTTGCGGTTCGGGTTCGACGCGAGCACCCGGTGACCGATGGCGTGCAGGAGATGGGTCTTTCCGAGACCCGAGCCGCCGTAGATATATAGCGGGTTGTACGCCTCGCCGGGTCTCTCGGCGACCGCCTCGGCCGCTGCCGCGGCGAACTGGTTGGATGTCCCCTGGACAAACCGCTCGAAGACAAAGCCGGAAACAAAGGGGTGGCTGGAGATGGAGGGTCTGACCGGGTCCGCCGCGAGAGTCAGATCCTGACCGGAATCGATACCGACGGTGAACTCGGATCCGAAACGGCTGCGGGCGACGGTTTCGATGTCACGCAGGAGATGATCGCGAACCCACTCGGCGACGATGGCGTTGTCGCAGGCGAGAACAAGAGCGTCGTCGGAGGATTTTTTGACCCCGAGTGGTTCGATCCACGTGCGGTATTCTTCGGCGCCCAACAGTTGTTGAAGGTGTGGTTGAAGCTCCTGCCAGCGGTCCATCGACTCAGGCTAGCATAAAATCCCTTGACCGGGTGAGCGAGAGAGCCTTGACACCTGCGCTGACCTGAAGTAATGTTGCGCGCCCGCAGAATTTGGAGTGATGTGACGATGAAAAGGACGTTTCAACCAAACAATCGCCGCCGGAAGAAGACCCATGGCTTCCGTGTGCGGATGCGTACCAAGAACGGACGCAGAGTGCTCGCCGCCCGCCGGCGCAAGGGCCGCAAACGGATTGCCGTCTAACCGGCGCCGACGGTTTCCGCGCTCTGAGAGACTTCGACGACGTGCGGAATTCCAGCGAGTCTACAGTCAGGGAATCCGGGTCGCTGGGCGGCACGTGGTCTTGTTTGCAATGCGAACCGATGGAAGTAGCCGATTTGGCGTCACGGCATCCCGTAAGATCGGCAACGCGGTCATCCGCGCGCGGGCCAAACGGCGGCTTCGTGAACTGTATCGACTTCGACAATCAACAACCGTGACCGAATCGCTCGATCTCGTCGTCAACGCGCGGCGGAGCTGTGTATCTGGTGCCCTGGCAGATTCTCGAGCAGGATTTCGAAAGCTGTCTCGAACGGTTGGGTGAGAGGATGAACGCCGACAGGCGCTAGAAGAGCCGGCCGGTACGAGAATCCGGGAAGGTGTGGAGCGAGATGGAGAAACGACTGCTGCTGGCCTTCGTGCTGTCGGCGCTGATCTTTGCGGGTTGGTCGGTGATCTTCCCGCCGCCGGCACCACCGGCCGCCCGGCCTCCAAGCGAGGTCGTTGTCGAAGAGGTGACCGGCGAGGCCGGGAGTCCACCGGCGGAGCGGACCGATTCGTCGCTGCCACCGGTCGAGGATGCGGCGGTTGACGAGAATCGCTCTCCCATCGTCGGTGAGACCGAACAGACCATCAAGCTCGCCAACGAGATGATGGAGGTCGAACTCAGCAATCGGGGTGCGATGGTCACCGCCATGCGCCTGACTCCACTACGACGACGACGAGGGAGCGACCCTCGATCTCATCCAGTCGGTTCCCAACGACCAGAGCGCCCTGCCGCTTCAACTTGTGACCGATGATGGCCCGGACACCCGGCTCTATCAGGTCGAGCGGCTGCAGAACGGGGTGGTGATGAGCTGGTCCGATGGCGCGGGATCAGCGGTCTACAAGACCATCAACCTCAATCCCGGCTACGGGCTCGAGGTGAGTGTGCGGAGTTCGGGATCGCTGAGCAACGCGCCGATCAGCGCCGGCACGGGGTTGAGAAATCTCGGTGAGCAGGAGCAGAACAGCCGGCTAGCGGTCTGGGGAGACGGCATCGTTCTCGCCGACGGAGAGGTCCGAGAAATACAAAAAGGCCAAGGTCAAAGCGCCGGTCAGCCTGAGACCCGGCATTCTTGCGTACGCTGGTCTCGAAGACGCATACTTCATCAATCTTCTCCGACCGCGTACCCGGGTAGACGAGGTTCGGATCGACCGCCTCGAGTTCACCGACGTGAGTGATCCCAGCGAGGAACCAAAGCTCTACCAGGTGCTGCGGGTGCTCCTGGTCCCGAGTTCGGGCGTCTTCGAGGGTGAGCTCCTGGGTGCGCCGAAGGAGTACAACCTCTTACAGGGTATCGGCGGAGGCGTCGAGAAGACCCTCGATCTCGGGATCTTCGGCTTTATTTCGGTCTTTTTCCTCAAGGCTCTGTGGTGGATCTATGCGCTCGTGGGCAACTACGGTACCGCCATCATCCTGCTGACGGTCGGGATTCGGATCGTGCTCTTCCCGTTGATGCACACCTCCACCGTCTCCATGCGCAAGATGGCCAAGGTCCAACCCAAGGTCAAGGAGATCCAGGCCAAGTACAAGAAGAAGAAGAACGACCCCCAGGCCCGCGCCAAGATGAGCCAGGAGACGATGGCGCTTTACAAGGAAGAGGGCGTGAACCCCATGGCCGGGTGTCTCCCCGTGCTGGTCCAGCTGCCGATTCTCTGGGCCCTCTACCAGCTCTTCCTCCATGCCATCGAGCTTCGCCATGCACCATTCATGCTCTGGATCACCGATCTCTCGGCCAAGGATCCGCTCTATGTAACACCGGTCCTCATGACCGCAACCATGTGGCTGCAACAGAAGTTGGCGCCCCAGGCTGGCGACCCGCAGCAGCAGCGGATCATGCGGATGCTGCCTCTGGTCTTCGGCATCATGTTCCTGCAGTTTCCCTCGGGACTCGTGTTGTACTGGTTGACCAACAACGTGATTTCGATCCTGCAGCAGGAGATCACCCTTTTCATCATTGGTGAAAGGAAATATTTCGGTGGGCGCGGCGGGAGGAAGAGCGAAATGAAACACGCTCGTGAGTTTCGTGGTGAGACCCTCGACGCGGCGCTGAGCGAAGCTTGCGCGGCGTTGAATGCTCGGTTTGGTGAGCTCCGGTACGAGGTCGGCACATCGGATGAAGAAGGCGTGGTGGTGGAAGCCGAACTCGACCCGGTGGCGGTACTCGGACTCTTTCTGTCGGAGACCTTCACGGCGGGCGACCTCGAGGTCACATCGAGGCTCGTGGAGACCGAGGAAGCGCTCGAGGGCGAGCTTTCAGGCAACGACTGCGGGCTTCTGACCGCAGCGGGCGGTAAGGGCCTCGACTCTCTCCAGTACCTGTGCAACCGCGTTCTCAACCGGCGGCTGGAGCGCCACCTCCCGGTCCACCTGGACAGTGATGGTTTCAAGGAGCGGCGTTCGCTGCAGCTCCAGGACAACGCGGAAGAGGCAGCCGATGAGGCGCTCCGCACCCGATCACCGGTGGTGATGGGCCTGATGACGCCGGCGGCACGACGCGAGATCCACCTCGCGCTTGCCGACGACCCCGGTGTCGAGACCGAGTCTGATGGAGAAGGCTTCCTCAAGCGGGTTGTCGTCCGCCCTCGCCGGCGGCGCTGACACCATCGTTGCCCGGTCGTCGCCCGCGGGGCGGGGTGGCCTGGCGCTGATCAGGGTCAGTGGGGGTGAGACCCGAAGGATCGCCGGTGTGGTCTGTCCTGGCCTTGAAATGGACCGTGGGTGGCGAGCGTCGCTGGTCGAACTTCTCGATCAGACGGGCGGCTTGATCGACCGGGCGGTGGCGCTCCCCTACCCCGCGCCGCGGTCGTACACCGGCGAGGACATGTTGGAACTCATGGTGCACGGCTCGAATTGGGTGATCCAGACCACCATCGAGGCATTCACAGCCGCGGGCGCCCGTCTGGCGGGCCCCGGCGAATTTACCCGCCGCGCCGTCGCCAATGGCAAACTCGATCTGGTGCAGGCTGAGGCGATCAACGAACTCACCCGAGCCGATACCGCGTGGCAGGCAAGGGTTGCGCGGGCCCAGATCGAGGGCCGGCTGTCGCGCGAATTCACCCGGCTCAAGGACGACCTCACCGATCTCCTGGCCGGGCTCGAGGCCTCATTGGACTTCTCGCATCACGAAATACCATACGATCGAGAAGCAGGGATTCAGGGCCGCGACCGTTGTCTCGAGCAGGCGGCCGCCCTCCTCGCCACCGCAGCGGCGGGGCAGCGGATCCGGGATGGCGTGCGGATCGTCATTCTCGGGCCGCCGAATTCAGGGAAGTCGACCCTTTTCAATCTCCTCGTCGGTGCCGAGAAGGCGATTGTCTCTCCCCACCCCGGTACGACCCGGGATGTCGTCGAGGCGGAACTCGAGATTGCGGGCGTGCGGGTGATCCTGCAGGACACCGCCGGCCTTGGCGCGACGACGGATCCCGTCGAGCGCGAGGGAATCCGCCGCGCGCAGGGAGCCGCCGCCGATGCCGATGCGGTTCTGGTGTTGTGGCCGGCGGACCAACCCTACGAGGCGGTGGCCGTGGCGCAAGAGCACCAACCGACACTGAGAATCCGTTCGAAGTGGGACCTTGCCGTTGACGGGGTTGTTTCGGAACCGTGGCGGGCGCTGTCCTGCTCGACGGGCGTCGGTTTGGAAGAGCTTCGCGAAACCCTGGCCGAGCTCGTGGCCGCGGACATCGCCGATTTAGGAGGAGAGGTGGCCATCGCCGAGCGCCATCGGCGGGCGCTGGAGTCGGCGGTGGGTGAGCTCGAAACGACGAATTTCGAGCTTCCGGAGCTTGCCGCGGAAGGGGTGCGCGCGGCGTTGGACGCGACGCGGGAACTCACCGGCGAAGTCGTGACCGAGGATGTGCTCGACCGCGTCTTCGGCTCATTCTGCATCGGGAAGTAGTCGTGGCTGTACGTTTCGATGTCGTGGTTGTCGGAGCGGGTCATGCCGGCTGCGAAGCGGCCGCCGCCGCGGCCCGGATGGGGGCAGAGGTCGCGGTGGTGACGATGCACCGTCACACCATCGCCCAGATGCCATGCAATCCAGCGATCGGCGGAATCGGCAAGGGCCACCTGGTGGCCGAAATCGATGCGCTGGGTGGACTCCAGGGATGGGCGGCCGATCGAGCCGGAATCCAGTTCAAGATCCTGAACGGTTCTCGCGGGCCGGCGGTGTGGGGCCCGCGCGCCCAGTGTGACAAGGAACGCTACTCGGAGCTCATGGCGCGGCTCCTCGCCGGTCTGCGGGGTTTGACCCTCATCGAGGGAGAGGCGGTTGGGTTGGTTTCCGATGATGGCGGGGTGAGGGGTGTCCGGCTGATCGACGGGACCCGCGTGATGGGGCGGACGACGATTCTGACCACCGGCACGTTTCTCGGTGGTGTCTTGCACAGCGGCGAGGAACGCAGACCGGGAGGGCGTTTTGGTGAGCGACCGAGCATCGGTCTCGGCGCCGACCTGGCTGGTCTCGGTCTCGGGCTGCGCCGGTTCAAGACCGGGACGCCGCCCCGCCTCGCCCGCTCGAGTTTGGATTTTGATCACCTCGGGGTGCAGGAGGGCGACGAGACGCCACGGCCCTTCTCCTGGCGGACGCGGATGGTTCACAACCGGGTCGTGTGTTGGGTAACACGGACGCCGGAGGCGGTCCAGACCATCATCGAGGACAATATTCACCGGTCGCCGCTTTTCTCGGGCGCCATCGACGGCGTGGGTCCTCGCTACTGTCCGTCCATCGAAGACAAAGTGGTTCGTTTTCCACACCACCGTGAGCACACCGTCTTTCTCGAGCCGGAGGGGCTTTCAAGCAACAGCGTGTATGTCAACGGCCTCTCGACCAGCCTTCCCCACGATGTGCAGGAGGCGGTGGTCCACGCTGTTCCGGGGTTGGAGGGGGCGGAATTCCTCCGGTATGGATATGCGGTGGAGTACGACATGGTCGTCCCAGGCCAGGTCCGGGCGGATCTTACCTGTCGCGATGTGCCCGGACTTGTTCTTGCCGGGCAGGTGCTTGGAACCTCTGGCTATGAAGAAGCGGCGGCGCTCGGTTTCATAGCCGGTGTGAACGCGGTGCTCTTCGGGCGTGGAGAACGGCCTTTCATCCCAACCCGCCAAGAGTCGTATCTCGGTGTACTCGTGGACGATTTGGTGACCCGGGAGCACGTTGAGCCATACCGGATGTTCACCTCCAGGGCCGAACACCGGCTGCTCTTGGGGGTTGACTCTGCTCGCGAACGACTCATGGCGAAGGGCGTTGAGCTCGGTTTGGTACGAGAAGAGATGTTTCACGTGGAACACATGAGATGGGCGGCGCGGGCCCGGTCGCGCCGGTCGCTTGAAGAGGCTCGATTGAACCCGGATGCCGCCACCCGAGAAACGGTTCGTGGGATCACCGGCGTCGAGTTGACGGCGCCGACCACGTGGGCGGGTCTGTTGCGGCGGCAAGATATCGATATTGATCGAGCGGCCGCCTCGGTGCCGGGCCTCGTGGAGTTGACTGAAGAGGATCGGCGCATCGTGGTCCGCTCGCTTCGATACCAGGGATACCTGGCGCGGCACCAGCGCGAGATCGAACGGGTCCAGCGGCTGCGTGAGGTGGAGATCCCGCCGGGGCTCGAACCGGCGAAAGTCCCCGGCCTGTCGAGAGAAATCATCGAACAACTGGAGCGCCACCGGCCGGCAACCCTCGCCGATGCCGAGGCGTTGCCGGGGATGACTCCTGCGGCGGTCGCCATTCTGGCCGGGCGCATCGCCAGGCGGAGCAAGCGGCAATGACACCGAAGGCGTCGTTTCGAGATCTCCTGGTGGAACATCTTGACGGAGCCGCCCTCGAGCGGATGGTGCGCTATGCCGAGCTTCTCGAGACCTGGTCGGCGAGGCACAATCTCGTGCGGTTCGCCGACCGCCGGGAACTCGTCGAGCGGCATCTTCTCGATGCCCTCGCCGGCGAGCATCTTCTCGAGGGCGAGGGGACCCTCCTCGATGTCGGGAGCGGAGCGGGTCTGCCCGGGGTTCCGCTACTCGTCGCGCGGCCGGCTTGGCGCGGGGTGCTGTTGGAGCCGAGGAAGAAACGGTGGGCATTTCTCAAACTGGTCATCCGCGAGCTCGATCTCGATGCCCGAGCGGTAGATTTGCGTTATGAACAGTTGTCGCCGGAGGAGCGTTTTGACCTCATTTCGGCCCGGGCGGTGGGTGGCCACGCGACGCTGCTCGGTTGGGCGGGATCCCATCTCGTCGAGGGGGGCGCGATTGCGCTGTGGACCACCATCGATGGTGAGCGCGAGGTGGCCGCGGAGACCCGGTGGCGTGTGTTAAGCTGGCCGCTCGTCGGCCTCGATCGGGGCCGACTCGTGTCTCTGAGAAAGCGTTCCACGTGAAACATCGAGTCGTCGCCGTCGTCAACCAGAAAGGCGGGGTGGGGAAAACCACCACCGCCATCAGCCTCGGTGCAGCCCTAGCGGCGTACGAGAGGCGGACGCTACTTGTCGATCTCGATCCTCAGGGCAACTGTACCGCGGGTCTTGGTGTCGATGTCGCCGCCGGGGTTGCGACCACATACGAGATTCTGACCGGCCAAGAACGGCTCCTCGATGTCTTGCGGCCGACCGAGTTTCCCCACCTGTCCCTGGTGCCGGCCACCCCGGAATTGGCAGGGGCGGAGGTCGAACTGGTCGGCATGGTCGGGCGCGAATTCCGGCTTCGGGAGGCTCTTGCGGAGTTTTCCGGCAGCGAGTTCGTCTTTGTCGACTGCCCGCCGTCCCTTGGTCTGCTGACGGTCAATGCGCTGGCTGCGGCCGATGGGTTGGTGGTGCCTGTCCAATGCGAGTATTTCGCCATGGAGGGTGTGTCGAACCTCCTCAAGACGGTGGATGATGTCCGCCGATTCCTCAACCCTGAGCTCGCCATCGATGGGATTTTGCTCACCATGTACGATGATCGGACGAATTTGGCGCAGCAGGTGGCCCAGGAGGTGCGGTCGGTGTTTGGTGATCTGGTTTTTGAAACGGTGGTGCCGCGGAACGTCCGGCTCGCCGAAGCACCGTCTTTTGGCCGGCCGATCCATGCATACGACCTGCGAAGCACGGGCGCTCAGGCCTATCTCCAACTCGGCCGAGAGTATCTGACGCGAATGGCTGGAAATCATGGCTAAACAAGCTCTCGGACGAGGACTCAAGGCCCTCATCCCCGACACCCCTAAGGCGAGATCCGGGCTGGCGGAAATACCCCTGGATCGGCTCTGTCCGAACCCGGAACAGCCGCGGAAACATTTTGCCGAAGACGGCATCGCCGAGCTTGCCGACTCGATCCGCCGCCACGGAGTGCTGCAACCCCTGCTCGTGAGCGAAGACGGCGCCGGCGGGTATCTGGTCATCGCCGGTGAGCGGCGGTGGCGGGCGGCCCGGGCGGCTGGACTCAAGACCGTGCCGGCGGTGATCCGTGAACGGCTCGGCGCCCGGGACGAGCTTGCGCTGGCGCTTGTGGAGAACCTCCAACGCCGCGATTTGTCGGCCCTCGAGGAAGCCCGCGCCTTTGAGCATCTCAGGTCCGAGCATGGTCTTTCCCAGGCGGAGATCGCCAACCAGGTCGGGATGGACCGGAGCACCGTCGCCAACGCCCTTCGGCTTCTGCGGCTACCTGAGAAGATTCAGGAAATGGTGGAGGCGGGACGCTTGAGCGCCGGACACGGCCGGGCGCTGCTCGGCCTGCCCGATGATCGAGACCAGCTCGAGTGGGCCGAGCGCGCGGCCGCGGAAGGGCTTTCCGTTCGCGATCTCGAGCGGGTTGCGGCCCAGGGCAAAAACAAGACCGCGGGGCGCAGCGGCGCCAAGCGAGAGCGGACGGCCAAGGACCCGAATCTCGTGGCGGCCGAAGAGAAACTGAGCCTTCGTTTGGGAACGCCGGTGGAGATCCGGCCCAGGCGAAACAGTGGTGGTGCGATCGTGATCACCTGCGTTGAATCAGATGAGTTGATGCGGGTCTTTGATCTCCTGATGGGGGGTAAGTGATGGTGCGTTCAGCAGAAACGCTCAATGGATTCGTCGACTCGGGTTGCACCATCAAGGGCGAACTCGAGTTTTCGAACTCCTTTCGGGTCGATGGTCTGGTGGAAGGTACGGTTCGCTCGCGATCCGAACTCGTCATCGGTGAGGACGGGACCGTTGATGGTGAAATCGATGTCGCCCGCTGTCTTGTCGGCGGCCAAGTCAAGGGAACGATCAAGGCAAGCGAAAAGGTCGTTCTGCACGCCTCCGCCAAGGTCTTCGGCGAGATCCACGCACCCGCGGTGGTCATGGAGGACGGCGCTTTCCTCGAGGGCCGGGTCGACATGGCGGCCGGAGCCAAGAAGGCGACACCACCGGTCAAGGGCGACACCGCCAAGGGCTGAGGCCCGCTCTCCGGATTTCCTCGGAGGCGGCTGAGGCACTTTCATCACCGGCCTTCTGGGCCGCCGTGACGCATTGGCGTCTCGGCGGACCAGCGTCGCACCATCGGCGTGGTCGCTGGTGGGTAGATTGAGAGGGCTGCGACCACGCCGATGGCACGCCGGCGGCCTGCTTCGTTGCCGGGACAGCAGACTTCATCGCGCCTCCCGGGGGAGCCCGGTAGCGCCATTGTGCGGGGCGCGGGGCGGAGCCGGATGGTGGTTCCAGCACAATGGCGTACCCGGCACCCCGATGGGGGGCGGTTTTCCACGCGCTCGTGGCTGTCGCGGATACGGACGCTATCGTCGACAGGCTGGAAGCCTATCGCTACACCGCGGGCGTTTGGGATGGTGTAGCGACAGCCATCCTGGCTGTCGACGGTGGCGTGGCGGTTTCGGGCACGGGCACGGGTAAGAGCGCTGCCGTTGTTCCGGACCATGCCCTCGACACCGGCCTTCTGGGCCGCCGTGACGCATTGGCGTCCCGGCGACCCAGCGTCGCACCATCGGCGAGGTCGCGCGTGGGTTGATTGAGAGGGCTGCGACCACGCCGATGGAGCGCCGGCGGCCTGCTTCGTAGCCGGGAGAGCAGACCGCATCGCGCTTCCCGAGGGAGCCCGGTAGCGCCATTGTGCGGGGCGCGGGGCGGAGCCGGGTGGTGGTTCCAGCACAATGGCGTACCCGGCACCCCGATGGGGCGGGGTTTACCGTGGATTCGGTCGCTGCTGCGGCACTGGAGGTCGGGTCCGCGCTCCGGCGATGCGACACTTCTGTCCAGCATCCAGCATTTTGATCCCTGGTCTCCATATCGCAAAATTCTCCCCCAAATTCCGCACTAAACCCAAAGAAAACCACCCTTGTGAAAATAAACTCTTGACTCTGCCTCAAATCCTGCGGTAATTTGAGTCGCCCTGCAAAGAGGCGGGAGTGCCAAGGCCAGGAGCCGCGGATGCAACCTCCGAATTTATCGCTGATTATCGTCATGGTGTGTTTCTGGTTGACCTTTTGGTTGATCCAGAAATTCCTCCTCAAACCGGTTGGCGCCGTGCTCGATGACCGCCGTGGGCGGATCGAGGGCGCCGAGAACGAGTGGCAGTCGAAACACCAGGAGTATCTGGATGAGACGGCTCGCCTCGAATCGGAGCTCGGGGACGCCGCGAAAGCGGCGGCCGCGGTTCGAAACGGACTCCAGCAGCAGGCCCTTGACCGGCGTCAGGCAACCCTCGACACGGCCCGTCAGATCGCCGACGGCAAGCTCGATGAAGCCATGGGGGTGCTCGACAACGAGGCAGCCACCGCCCGCGCCGATCTCAAGGTTCAGGCCGGTGACCTGGCCAAGCTCTTCGCGAGTCAGCTCCTCGGCAGGGAGGTTTCCCAGTGAAGGACAAACTCTTCTGGGTTCTGGCCTTTGTTGTCTTCTTGATTTTTGCGTTCCTCATCGAAGAGCCGCATAACCCATCTTTTCTCCCGAGCACCGCGATTCGGGTTCTCCTCGCGGCCAACCTCACGCTCTTCCTCTATCTGTTGAACAGATTTGTCGGTCAACCCATCAACGAGACCCTCAAGGCTCGCGGCGAGGGCGTCAAGACGGAGCTCGCCGAGGCCCGTAAGAAGCTCGTCGAGGCGGAGGCCCTCCGGCTGGAAGTGCGCGAACGCCTCGCGAAGGTCGAAACGGAAGTCATGGAGATCCAGCAACGGTCGGAAGCCCTCGGTAAGACCGAGGCCGAGAAGATCGATGCCCAGGCGCGCGAGGACGAGGCGAGATTCATGCGCCGCGTTGATGACCAGATTGCTCGCCGTCAGGCCGAGACCAGAGAGCAGCTCGCAAAGGACACCGCGGCGCTGACCGAACAGTTGACCAAAGAGCTTTTGAAGTCGACGATGACCGAGAAGGATCAGCAGCGGGTGCTCAGCCGGAGTCTCGGCGCCCTCGAAAACCTTCCGGATAAGGAGTGACCATGTCTCGATTCAGAGCCATGCCCTATGCCAAGGCGCTCTTCGAGGTGGTTCAGGACCAGTGTCCGGAGCGAAAAGAGGCCGTGATCGACGAACTCGACGGCGTCGCTACAGCGCTCGAAAAAGTGCCCGATTTCGAACGCGTGCTGGTTACGCCCATGGTCGACACCGAGACCAAGACCGTGATCCTCGATCAGGTTCTCGACAACATGGGGATCACCCAACCGGTCCGCCGGTTCTGCCACGTTGTGCAGTCGCATTATCGCCTGCAGCACATGCGCGACATCGCCACCACCTATCGGGATCTGGTTGACCGAGAGATCGGTCGCTCCAGGGCCCATGTCGAACTCGCCACGACCTATGACGAGGTCGACCGCCGTCGGATCGCCGAGGTCATGAGCGCCGTGATGGGGACCACCGTGGTCGCCGATTTCGTTTACAACCCAGAGCTTCTCGCCGGCTTCAAGGTCAAGGTTGGTTCTAAGGTCTTCGACGGGTCTCTCGTCGGACAGGTGAATCGGCTGAGCCGGCAAACCGTCATCGAACAGGGGTAGCAATATGCAGATCAAAGCCGCCGAAATCGCCGACATCATCCGGCGCCAGATCGAAGGCCAGGAAACCACCATCGACATGTCCGAGGTGGGAACGGTCATCTCCGTCGGCGACGGAATCGCCCGCGTCTACGGCCTCGACGGGGTCATGATGGGAGAGCTCCTCGAGCTTCCCCACGACGTCTCCGGTCTCGCCCTCAACCTCGAGGACGACAACGTCGGCGCGGTGCTCATGGGAGAGGTTCACCACATCAAAGAGGGTGACGAGGTTCGCCGCACCAAGCGAATTCTCGACATCCCGGTCGGGCCGGAAATGGTCGGTCGTGTGGTTGACCCACTCGGTCGACCCCTTGACGGCAAGGGTCCGGTGGCCACCTCCGAGCGCTATCCGCTCGAGCGAACTGCCCCCGGCGTTGTCGCGCGCCAACCTGTGAAGGAGCCGATGCAGACCGGCATCAAGGCCATCGACTCGATGATCCCCATCGGACGCGGTCAGCGTGAGCTGATCATCGGCGACCGGCAGACCGGAAAGACCGCGGTGATCCTCGACTCCATCGTCAACCAGAAGGGCACCGGCAACATCTGCATCTATGTTGCCATCGGCCAGAAGGCCTCGACCGTGGCGCAGGTGATCGCCGCCCTCGAGAAGCACGGCGCCATGGACCACACCATCGTGGTTTCGGCGACCGCTTCCGAGCCGGCCCCACTGCAGTACCTCGCGCCCTACGCCGGCGCCGCTCTCGGCGAGTTCTTCATGCTCAACGGCCAGCACGCCGTGTGTTTCTACGATGACCTCACCAAGCACGCCCAGGCCTACCGCGAGATCTCGCTCCTCCTCCGCCGCCCGCCGGGCCGCGAAGCCTACCCGGGCGATGTCTTCTATCTCCACTCGCGGTTGCTCGAGCGCGCCGCCAAGCTCAACGACGAACTCGGTGGCGGTAGCCTGACCGCGCTGCCGGTGATCGAGACCCAGATGGGTGATGTCTCGGCCTATATTCCGACCAACGTCATCTCCATCACCGATGGTCAGATCTATCTCGAGGGCGACCTCTTCTTTGCCGGACAGCGGCCGGCGGTCAACGTCGGTCTCTCGGTCAGCCGGGTCGGCGGTAACGCCCAGATCAAGGCGATGAAGAAGATCGCAGGCTCACTCCGACTCGAGCTCGCCCAGTACCGCGAACTCGCGGCCTTCGCCCAGTTCGGCTCCGATCTCGACAAGGCCACCCAGCGCCAGCTCGCACGAGGCGAGAGGCTGCTCGAAATCCTCAAGCAGGGCCAGTTCGTGCCGCTGTCCGTGGGTCTTCAGGTTGTTTCCATGTTTGCCGGCACCAAAGGCTATATGGATAAGCTCAAGGTCTCGGCCATCGGCGCCTTCGAGCCCCACATGCACAGCTTTGTCGAGGCCGAGGGCGCCGAAATCCTCGAGGCCATCGCGACGACCGGGGAGCTGGACGACGAAAACGCCGAGAAACTCGGCGCCCTCATCGCAAAGTCCGCCGACCTGTTCCTGAAGGAATACCCGGAGGCAAGCGTTGCCTAGCACCAGGGATCTCATCCGTCGAATCCGCTCCGTCAAGGGAACGCAGCAGATCACCAAGGCCATGAAAATGGTGGCTGCGGCCAAGTTGCGGCGCGCGCAGGAGGCGGTGACCAACGCCCGGCCCTACGCCGATACCCTTTCGAAGGTCCTGGCCAACGTCGCCGGTCGGACCGAAGAGAGCCACCCGCTCCTCGAGCAACGCTCGAGCGGCCGGGTCTGGCTGGTGGTCGTATCGTCCGACAAGGGGCTGTGTGGTTCCTTCAACGCCAACATGCTTCGGCAGATCGAGAAGAGGATCAAGGCCGGGGAATGGACCGATGTCGAGTTGGTCGCCATCGGTCGCAAGGCCTCGGACTATTTCAGAGTCCGCGACTTTCCGGTTACCCACGAAGAGCGCGACACCATGAGCCAGCTCACCGCGGCCGATGGTCCACGGCTCGGCGCCATGTTCATGAAGGCCTTCACCTCGGGCCAAGTGGACGAGGTCTGGCTCTGCTACAACAAGTTTGTCAGTGTCATGCGCCAGGAGATCACGGTCGAGCAGCTGTTGCCCATCCAACCGCCGGAGGCCGACCCGAACACCGAGGAAGCAGGGACCGACTACCTCTACGAGCCCGACGCGGAAGGTCTACTGGCCGCGCTGCTGCCGGCCTATGTCGAGACCATTGTCCAGACGGTGCTCTACGACTCGGTAGCCGCCGAGCAGGCGTCCCGGATGACATCCATGGGGGCCGCTACCAAGAACGCAGGTGAGATGATCGACGCCCTGACGATGCTTTACAACCGCACCCGTCAGGCCGCCATCACCAAGGAGTTGATCGAGATCGTTTCGGGTGCCCAGGCGCTCGGTGACTGACTAGGAGAGATTTATGACTCAGCAGGTCGAAGGACGCGTCGTTCAAATCATCGGTCCGGTGGTGGACGTGGAGTTTCCGGATGGGCACCTCCCCGCCATCTACAACGCCGTCCGCATCAAGGACGACGGCACTCTCGGCGCGGGACCGATGGACGTCACTGTCGAGGTTGCCCAGCACCTCGGTGAGAGCCGCGCCCGTTGTATTGCCATGCAGCCGACCGAAGGTATGGTCCGGGGAATGGCCGCAATCGACCTCGGCGATCCGATTTCGGTGCCAGTCGGCCGGAAGACCCTGGGCCGCGTCCTCGGCGTCCTCGGACAACCGGTGGACGGCAAGGGCTCGGTCGATGCCGAGCAGCGCATGCCCATCCACCGCACCGCACCGCCGCTCGAAGACCAGTCCACCGAGACCGAGATGTTCGAGACCGGCATCAAGGTCGTCGACCTCCTCGAACCCTACACCAAGGGCGGCAAGACCGGCCTCTTCGGTGGCGCGGGTGTTGGTAAGACCGTCATCATCATGGAGCTCATCAACAACGTGGCGCTCCAGCACGGTGGTTTCTCGGTCTTCGCCGGGGTCGGTGAACGCACCCGTGAAGGCAACGACCTCTGGCGCGAGATGACCGAAGCCGGCGTCATCGACCCGGACAATTGGGAGAACTCGAAGGTCGCACTGATCTACGGCCAGATGACCGAACCTCCTGGAGCCCGCCTCCGTGTGGGTCTCACCGGTCTGACAGTGGCCGAGCACTTCCGTGACTCCGAGGGCCAGGACGTTCTCCTCTTCATCGACAATATCTTCCGGTTCACCCAGGCGGGTTCCGAGGTCTCCGCGCTCCTCGGCCGGATGCCCTCGGCCGTGGGATACCAGCCCAATCTCGCGACCGAGATGGGCGAGCTCCAGGAGCGGATCACCTCGACCAAGAGTGGTTCGGTGACATCGGTGCAGGCGATCTACGTCCCCGCCGATGACCTCACCGACCCGGCGCCGGCGACGGCTTTCGCCCACCTCGACGCCACCTCGGTGCTGTCGCGCCAGATCGCCGCCCTTGGTATCTACCCGGCGGTGGACCCTCTGGCCTCGACCTCGCGCATCCTCGATCCCCTCATCCTCGGCGACGAGCACTACATGGTCGCTCGCGAGACCCAGCGAATCCTCCAGCGCTACAAGGACCTCCAGGACATCATCGCGATCCTCGGCATCGACGAGCTTTCAGAAGAGGACAAGCTCACCGTTGGCCGTGCACGAAAGGTCCAACGCTTCCTGTCGCAGCCTTTCTTCGTCGCCGAGCAATTCACCGGCATGAAGGGCCGCTATGTCAAGGTAGAGGACACCATCAAGGGCTTCAAGGCCCTCTGCGCCGGTGAATTCGACGATCTTCCAGAGCAGGCCTTCCTCTATGTCGGTGGTATCGAAGAGGCCATCGAGAAGGCCGACAAGATGAAGGCGGAGAACTGAGATGGCCGACCGGCTGCACCTCGAAATCGTGACTCCAAGCCGCCGAGTGGTGGAAGTGGCGGTCGACGAGGTGCGTCTCCCTGGCGTCCTCGGAGAGATGGGCGTTCTGCCCGGCCACATCCCGCTTCTGACCTCGCTCGTGGCGGGACCGCTGACCTATTTCGATGGCTCGACCGTGGTCCGATATGCGGTCCAGGGGGGATTCGCCGAGGTTCTTCCCGATCGGGTGACGGTTCTGGCCACCGTGGCCAAGGCGCCGGCGGACATCGATGTCGCCACCGCCAAGAGCAATCTCGAGGCTGCCCAGGAGAAGCTCAAGGACGCAGCCGCCGAGGAACTCGATGAGCTGACCACCGCGGTTCGCCTCGCCGAGACCGAGATCGAAGTCGCCAGCGGAGAGACCGTTCACTGATCTTCGTCGCTAGAATGAAACACCAACGGCGCCCCTCGGGGCGCCGTTTTTTGAAGGGTGATCCCGCCCCAACGGGGTGCCGGGTCCGCATTTGTGCCGGAACGTCCTCTCGGCGGTGCGTCCCACTCCGCACAAATGCCGACCGGGCCAGCGGCAGGAACCAGCGACCGGGACAGCATCAGAAACCAGCGATCAGCGACAGCAGCAGCATCCGGAACAGCAACCGAAGCCGCCCTGGACCCGCGGAATACCCCGCCCCAACGGGGTGCCGGGTCCGCATTTGTGCCGGAACGTCCTCTCGGCGGTGCGTCCCACTCCGCACAAATGCCGACCGGGCTCCCTCGGGGAGCGCGATGAGGTCTGCTGTTCCGGCTACGAGGCAGGCCGTCGGCGCATCATCGGCGTGGTCGCAGCCCTGCCAATCAACCCCCGCGCGACCACGCCGATGGTGCGACGCTGGGCCGCCGGGACGCCAATGCGTCACGGCGACCCAGAAGGCCGGTGTCGAGGACATAGTCCGGGTAGCGACGTGTGTTTCCGGGAACGCGCCCCCGACGAGATTCTCCAATCGCGCTCCCCGAGAGTGCCCCCTCAAACGATGTTTGGGCCCGAAGCGTGCCGCTTTCGGGGAGGTGCTCCATCCCAAAATCGGTTTGAGACGGCACGTCCGTTCGAGGCCAAAAGACGCGGTGCGCCAAGAATAAGCGGAAAACCCCGCCGCACGGCCTTTGCCCGCGGAGGCGCGATACTGTTTCTCGCTGCCGCTGCCGCTGCCGCTGCCGCTGCCGCTGCCGCTGCCGCTGGCTACTGGTACTCCGCGCCGAGGAGCACACTGACGATGATGGCTCCGACAGCGGCGGGAGCGGCGAACCGAATCAGAAAACGCCAGGCTCCGTAGGTCCAACCCAGAGGACCGTTGCCCTCTTCGAGTTCGTCCCGGCTCTCCTTGGCGGTCAGGATCCAGCCGGTGAACAGGGCGATGAAGAGACCACCCACGGGGAGGAACCAGTTGCTGGCCAGGTAGTCGAGGGTTCCAAAAACTCCGGTTGTCGAGTCCTTTCCAACGGGGTTGAACTCTGACAGAACCTTGACTCCCCCAACGCTCAGCGCCGACAGGATCCCGAAGACCCAAATGGAAAAGCCCGTGGTCACCGCGGCCCTGCGCCTGCGCCACCCGAGTTCGTCGATGGCGTAGCTTGCCACCACCTCGAGCAGGCTGATGGTGCTCGTCAGGGCGGCGAAAGAAACCAGGAGGTAGAAGAGCCCACAGATTACGGCTCCACCTGGAAGTTTGAAAAAGAGCACCGGGATGGTCGTGAAGAGGATCGTGGAACTCTTGCTCACCTCGAAGTCGAAGCTGAAGATGATTGAAAACATGATGACACACGCCATGATGGCGATGAGGGTGTCGAGAACGCAGATGGTCAGGGCCGCACGCGGAATCGAATCCTGCCGCCGCATGTAGCTGCCGTAGGTCAGCATTGAACCGAGACCGACGCTGAGGGTGAAGAATGAGTGCCCGAGAGCCTCGAGCACCCCGGCCATCGTGATGTCCGCAAAATTGGGCCGGAACAGGAAGGTTATTGCGCGGCCGAAACCGGGGGTGGTCACCGAATAGGCGGCCAAAACGACCAGGATGACAAACAAGAGGGGCATCAGAAGCTTGGCCGCCCGCTCGATCCCCTTTCCGATTCCGAAATAGACCACCGCGACGGTGACGCCCATAAAGAGCGAGTGAAACAGAAGCTGAGCCCATGGATCGGCGAGGAAGCCGCCAAAAAAGGCCTCGAGGGTTTCGGGGTGGCCGGCAAGTTCACCAAGCGATCCCGAAAATGCGAGCAGAATGTATCGCAGAGTCCAACCGGCGATCATGCTGTAGTAGGAAAGGATGATGAATCCGGCGACGACGCCGAGATAGCCGACACCTTTCCAGGCCGGACCACCCGGCTTGCCGATACTCAGCAGGCCGAACGCGCCCACCGGATTTCGTCGGCTCCTACGACCGAGGAGGATCTCCGCTCCCAGGATCGGTGCGCCGACCACGGCGATTGCGGCGAGATAGACCAGGACGAAGGCCCCGCCGTTGTTCTCGAGGGTGATGTAGGGAAACTTCCAGAGGTTGCCAAGCCCGATGGCGCTACCTGCGGCCGCGAGCACGAAACCCATTCGACCGGTCCATTGCGCTCTCGATGGTGCCATCTATCCCCCAAAATCAGCCTGAGAGAGAAACCGTACAGATGCCGTAATGAAAGTGTCAAATACAGTGGTCGAAAGCAATTGCGTTTCACGCCGGCTTCGGTTAGACTTCCGCCCCGTCGGGGCGTAGCTCAGTCTGGTAGAGCGCACGGTTCGGGACCGTGAGGCCGGTGGTTCAAGTCCACTCGCCCCGACCATTTGTAGAACAACTCAAAGGGCGCACTTCGGTGCGCTCCTTTTTTGGCCTGGATTGACTTACACCTTATTATCACCTATGGTGGATTCGAGGAGAGCCCCATCATGACCTACCTCACCGAACGGCAACGGGATGTGCTCGAATTCATCGAGAGAAGGCTCATGAGTGACGGCGTCGCACCGACGCTCAGAGAGATTTCCGAAGCCTTCGGTTTCGCATCCACCGCCAGTGCGCAGAAACACATCGCGTTGCTCGAACGCAAGGGTTTCCTGCGCCGTGAGAAGCATCAGAAGCGAGGACTCGTGTTGGCTCATCAGCCCACCAACGACGAGCGGGGCGAGGTTGAGCTTCCCTTGCTGGGATTGGTTGCCGCTGGCTCGCCCATCGAATCCGTTCCGGACCCTGAACCCGTTTCGGTACCGCCGGATCTTGTCGGATCGGGGAACAACTTTGTCCTCAAGGTCCGCGGCGAGTCCATGATCGAGGACGGGATCCACGACGGTGATCTGGTCATCGTCGAGTCGAGGGCCGAGGCAGCCGACGGCGATATGGTGGTGGCCATGGTGGATGGAGAAGTGACCCTCAAACGTCTCTATCGCCAAGCACCGGGATCCATCAGACTCCAGCCCGCCAATTCGGAGATGGAACCCATTCTCGTCGCCGCCGAGGACCTCACTGTTCAGGGGATCGTGGTCGGTCTCCTGCGCCGATACTAGCCGGTGCTTCTCACCTGAGCGCGACCGCCATTCGGCCTTTTTCTTGACTGTGTCGGCTGATTTAGATAGCGTTTGAGCATGACTCGTCTCGAAGAGATCACTGTGGTCATGACCTCGGTAGGGACCGAACAGCAGGCGGTGGAGATTTCAGAGGAACTCATCGCTCGCCGGTTGGCCACCTGTGTCAATATTGTTCCCTGCCTGCGTTCCATCTATCGATGGAAGGGAAAAATCTGCGAAGACACCGAGTATCTTCTCCTCATCAAGACACCGAAGCGGCTCTTCGAGAGGGTCTCGGCCGCGATTCGGGAGTTCCATTCCTATGAATTGCCGGAGATCCTCGCCATGCCGGTGTCTGTGGCCGAAGAGAGCTTCCACCGGTGGATTCTCCAGATGGTCGAGCCCGGCGATGACGAGGACGACGACGAGGACGACCAGGATTTCGACTGATCCGTCGGCCGGGTTGCTATAATCCTGCAACGATGTCCGTCAACCCTCCCCTGCATGCCCATCTCGTGCTCTCGAGTTCATTCGCCAACATCGAGATAGCCGAGCGAGCGTTGGTGGATCTCTGCGGCCAGGCGGGGTTTTCCGGTGACGATTGTTACTGGCTTGTCACCGCTCTGAGGGAGGCGATGGCCAACGCCATTCGTCACGGTAACCGGCAGGATCCGGAGCGATCTGTCCTGGTCGATTATCGAATTCACGACGACGAGGTCACGATCCGGGTCGAGGACGAGGGCGATGGATTCGACCTCGAGGCGATTCCGGACCCGACCGATCCGGATTATTTGCTGCGACCGAGTGGACGCGGTATCTTCTACATGCGGCAGTTCATGACCCGTGTGGAGTTCAGCCGCTCGCCGGGTGGTGGCACGGTGGTCGAGATGACCCGGCGCCTCGAACCCGAGACAAGGAGTTCTGAAAATGAAGAGTGAGATCCGTGATGTGGACGATGTTCGGATCATCGAATTGTCGGGCAAGATCACGATTGGAACCGGCGATGTCAAGATGCGCGAACTGGTCGATAGTGCGCTCGAAGACGGTCAGAAGAAGATCCTCATCGATCTGGCCGGTGTGACCGCCATCGATTCCTCCGGTATCGGTGAAATGGTGGCGTGCTACACGACGGTGACCAAACGCGGCGGCCAACTCAAGCTGTTGCGTCTTTCCCCGAAGATCAACGATATTCTGCACGTGACCCAGCTCATCACTGTTTTCGATGTGCTGGATAACGTTCAGGAGGGTCTCGCGGCCCTCAAGTAATTGAAACAAATCAGACGGCTCGGGCGCGGCTTTGGCCGCGCCCGTATTCATTTGAGAGGTTCTCCGACGAGCAATTCTCCCAGGTGAGTTCCATTGCCAACGCCTTCGAGACCCGATCCGATGAACGCATCGGATATGCAGGAAACTGCCTCATTGTCCTCGCCCTTGTCGACGACGGGCGCGATGGCGGAGACCGCCAATCCCTCCACGTCGATCCGAACCGGCCACCTTCCGCTCTGACAGTTCGTCGAAGAACCCGTCCAGACCACGATGTCATCAATGAGAAGGAGGACCGAAACCACCATGCCATGTGGTCTGCCCTTGGTCTGCCCTTGACTCAGCTTGCCGGCGGCAGAGGGTTCGGCGGCGGATTCCCGATAACCGTCGGTCGGAATCTCCTGCCTCTTGAACTCCGCCTCGGCTCCGGGATCGGTTGAGCTTTCGGCCCGGGGAACCGTCTCTCTCTTCGCCGGGGCCGGCCTGGCCGTCTCTCTTTGGCGCAACTCGAGATTCCCGTCCTCATCTGCCGAGCGCGCATCCGAAGCCGAGATCGAATCGGTTGTGGACGTGGATGGAGCGGCAGTGCTCAGGGGTCCTATCACCTCGAAGGGAGCCGGCTCCGGAGCGGCAGGGAGCGCCGGTTCCTCTTCGAGTAGATGGTCGGCCGCGCCGAGAGGGCGGTTGTCATTGGGAACCGCAGTGGGCAGGGGAGCGAGTTTGAAGATCTCTTCACGTTCCGCGACGGGCCGGTTTTGCTGTGAAGAAGTCGGGCCCAGGGTCGGTGTCGGGTTGCGGCGCGCCATTTCCGTCGCTACGGTCACCCCCAGAACCAGCGCAGCAGCGATTCCGAGCCAGCGAAAAACCGGACGGGTCAGTCGCGCCGGGACGGGTGGCGCCTGGCGAAGTGGTTCCATGACCCTGTCCAGAGCCACGGGTGGTTCCATGCGATCCGCGATGGCCCGAACGGCCGCTCGAAGCTCCCTGGTGGTCTCGATCTCGGAGGCGAGCTCCGGATCGGTCTCCGACCGCGCCTCGAGCCGGGATATTTCGGCATCGTCCAGATCGCCGTCGGTGTATCGGCTGACGAGGTCCCGAAGGGAATCATCCATCACAGATCCACCGCTTTCTTGAGCGCAGCCCTTGCCCGCGCGAGGCGTGATCGGACTGTGCCGATGGGAAGATCGAGCACCTCGGCAATCTCGCTATAGCTGAGATCTTCGCCATCCCGCAACCACACGACCGCCCGATAGTGTTCGGGAAGCTCGTCCATGGCCGCAGTGACGCGATCAAGCAGATCCGATGACACGGCCCGTTGTTCCGGGCCGGGCGACGGATCCGGCGTGCGGGCCACGAGCTCCTCGGATTGATCTGCCACCGCATTGAGATGTCTGCCGTATCGCCGATGGTGGCCGCGGAGGTAGTTCCACGCGATCTGAAAGACCCATGTCGATACCTTGGCCTCGCCGCGGAAACCGTCAAGACCGCGCCATACCCTGAGAAAGATCTCCTGAGTCGCATCGAAAGCCTCATCATCGTTCCCGGTGAGTCGCCGCGCCAAGCGCCAGATCGGTCGCCGAAAACGTTCGTAGACTTCGTCGAATACCACCTCTCAAGTGTGCCATGATTCAGGTCTTCCCGCGATCCTCGTTGAGTGTGACTCCCTAGACGAAGGGGAGTTCCCGGTCGGACCGATCATCGATGAGGTCGCGGATCCGGTGCTCGAGTTCACGGGCGACAGCGAGATAGACCTCGTCGTCCTCGCCATAGGGATCACGGATGGGCCACGATTCGATCTGTGCCCCGAGGTTTGCGGGCAGATAGCTCAACCCGGAGTCCCCGAGGAGCGAGACAATGATGTCGAACGAGGCCAGGTCGACATCGTCGAGGGATTTCGAGGCGAGGCCTCGCGGATCGTAGCCCATGGTGACAAGGGTCTCCACCGTCGAGCTGACGATCCTGCCGAATGGCATCAACCCGGCCGAGGACGACATCAAGTCATCTTGACCCAATCCACGGGCGATCGCCTCGGCCATGGGTGAGCGGCAGGTATTACCGACACAGATGAAGAGGATCGACAGTGCGGCCATGAGGGCATTGTAGTCGCACATCACTCGTCGCTCGTAACTCGTGTCTCGTCGTCGCAACCCGAGATACCCATACGCGAGCTGCGATGGACAAGGAACCAGCAACGAGAAACGAGAAACCTGTGCGGTGTGCGGGCTCACGAGCTCCGCAGACGGCAGCGCTCATTGACCACACCCCCACGAGGGGGTAGCCTGTAGGCTGCTTGTTTTGGATGGAGCCGGAACGGTGGTTCTGACTGGTTACAACACCGACATCGATAACGCGGGCACAACGTACCACGTGCAGACCGAGGACAAGGGACGCTCGAACCCCGTCGTCGAGAGCCTGGTCTACGCCCGCGGCGAGATTTTGTATTCGAGGAGGACCTCGTATCAGGATCTCGTCGATGAGAAAGTCGAGAACACCGCCATCGCGACCCTCATGGAGCGCCAGCACCACACCATCATCGAGGCGATTCGACGTGGTCGGCTGGCGCAGCTGATCGACGAACCGGTATCGGTCAACGAGGACGACGACACCAACATCTCGCACGATGGCGGCAGCAGTCCGCTCATTGCCGAGGAACCAGCCGGAGACAATGGCGATGAACCGACCCTCGACCGGGTGATCCTCGACTATCTCGCCGCTCAACGCGGCCGAGCTCATCTTGTGCTCCGGGCCGAGGGCAAACACGACTTCGTCTATGGCAATGATGCCGAGATCTCCATCTCCGCGGTCGATTCGCAGTCCAACACTCCTCAGTCGGGTGTCCGGATCACCGTGCTCTTCAAATCGACGTCGGAGCCGCGCCGCCTGGTTCTCGCCGAGGGTGAGACCGACGATGACGGCGCCTTTGTTGCAACCGAACCGTTGCCCGAGTTCAGCGGCGGCACCTCGGCGGTCGTCATCACCGCGGAGTCCGACCTCGGTCAGAGTGAGATCAAGCACCTCGTGCACCGCTAGGAGTCTGCTGCAGAGGGCCGCCGAACGCTGTTGCTGGTCACTGGTTGCACGCTTTTTGTCTACCCCCACACCCAGGACGAGGTTCTGCGATGGCGAGTCGCGAGCAACGGCGAGAACACGAGCAGCACGAGTGGGTGGGGACTCGGGCCTTGCCCCTCACGTCGTTTTGAGGTAGAGTGCGCGTCGCTGTGGGCCGTTAGCTCAATTGGCAGAGCAAGTGACTCTTAATCACTAGGTTGGAGGTTCGATTCCTCCACGGCTCACCATTTCCTTTCATCCGCGCGAAAGTGGCGGAACCGGTAGACGCGCGAGACTTAGAATCTCGTGGGGGATACCCCGTGGGGGTTCGATTCCCCCCTTTCGCACCAGCCGGAGAAAAAAATCATGACATACAAATTGACCGAGCAAGCAAATCACAAACTCGAGGTTGCCGGCAGCCTTCAAACCGAGATCGTCGATCGAGAGCGGCAGTCCATTGTCCGCTCCATCAGAGGTCGCGCCAAGCTTCCGGGCTTCCGCGACGGCAAGGCGCCGGAGTCCCTGATCCGTGCCCGCTTTGCCGAAGATATCGATGCCGACCTCAAGGAGCACCTCAGCCAGCTCGTCTGGGAAGAGGTGATGGAGGCGGAGAAGGAACTCCAGCCCCTCACCGTGCCGAAGGTGCGCGAGGTCAAATTCACCGACGATGGCTCCTTTGAGTTCGTCGCTGAACTCGAGGTCCGGCCGAACTACGAGCTCCCCGGTCTCACCGAGGCCACGCTGCCGGAGGTGTCTCTCGACCTCACCGACAGCGAAATCGACGCCGAGCTCGAGACTCTCCGGGAGCAGCAGGCCGTCTGGGAGCCGGTGGAAGATTCCGAAGCGGCCGATGGAATGCTCATCGAGGCCGATCTGGTCGGTCTGATGGAAGACTCCGACCAGGAACCCTACGAAGAGAACGATGCCCGGTTTGTCCTCGGCGGTGACGGGTTGCCGCCCGAGATCAACGAGGCGCTCCAGGGAGCCAGGGCCGGCGACGAGAAGGTTGCCGTCAAGGTTTTTCCCGAAGACGACGACAACAAAGAGCGAGCGGGCAAGAAGGTCACCTACACCATCAAGGTCAAGGCCCTCAAGGCCAAGGTCCTTCCCGATGTTGATGACGAACTCGCCAAGACCCTCGGTCTCGAGGATCTTGCCGAACTCAGGGAGCGGCTCACAGAAGCGCTGTCGCGGCGGAAGCGCGCCGAACGGCGGGATGAATGGCGGCGGTCGTTGCTCGACCAGCTCTCCGTTGGAATCGACCTCAATTCCCTGCCGTCCTCCCTCGTTCAGAACGCCGTCAGCGAACGGGTGAATCGTTTTGCCTACGAGATGGCCATGCGGGGCGCCGGTCCGGAAGACGGAAACTTCGACTGGCAGGAGCTCTCGGCCAAGGCCGAACCCGCCGCCCGCCGGCACGTCGCCGACAACCTGGTCATCGAACAGCTGGCCATGAAGTGGAAAACTCCGGTCCCCGAGGCCGAGGTCGAGGCCTATATCGCCGCGGACGCATCCCGGCTCGGAATCCCGCCGACGGAGCACAAGGCCAATCTTGTCGCGGAGGAAAAACTCGAATCCATACGCCACGCCGCTCTTCTGACAGCGGTGGTAGACGAGATGATCCGTCAAGCGGGCGGGGAGGTGGATTGATGTTGGTTCCGGTCGTTGTCGAGCAGACGAGCCGCGGTGAACGCGCCTACGATATCTACTCGCGGCTGCTCAAGGACAATGTCATATTTCTGGGGTCGGCCATCGATGACCAGGTCGCCTCCCTCGTCATTGCCCAGCTCCTCTTTTTGGAGGCGGAGAACCCCGAGAAGGACATCTATCTCTACATCAACAGCCCCGGTGGCGCCATCACCGCCGGGCTCGCCATCTACGACACGATGCAGTACGTCAAGCCCGATGTGGCCACCATCGCGCTCGGTCAGGCCGCGTCCATGGGCGCCATCCTCCTCGCCGGGGGTGCGCCGGGCAAGAGATACTCCCTGCCGCACAGCCGGGTCCTGCTCCATCAACCGCTGATGTCCGGTCTCGGCGGCCAGGCGACGGATATCGACATCCACGCCAAGGACATCATGCGCCTTCGAGAACGGTTGAACATGATCCTGGCCAAGCACACCGGACAACCCATGGACAAGATCAATCTCGATACCGAACGCGACTTTATTCTCGAGGCGGATGCGGCCAAGGACTACGGCCTCATCGACAAGATCATTGTTTCCAGAGAGTAGACCTATAATGGGATACAATGAACCGAGGAGGATAGATGTCGAATCGAGACGGTGACGTACTTCGGTGCAGCTTTTGCGGAAAAAGCCAGCACGAGGTGCGCAAGCTCATCGCCGGACCCACGGTATATATCTGCAACGAATGCGTTGAGGTCTGTCTCGACATCATCGCCGAGGACCGCGTCCACGAAGCCAAGAGCCGGCAGCAGGTGCTCGCCAAACCGCCGGAGATCAAAGCCTATATCGATGAGTACGTCATCGGACAGGAGATGGCGAAGAAGAAACTCGCCGTGGCGGTCTACAACCACTATCGCCGGATCGAGTACCAACGGGGTCGGAACAACAACGACGTCGAACTGTCCAAGTCGAACATCCTCCTCATCGGACCAACCGGAACCGGAAAAACCCTTCTCGCCCAAACTCTTGCACGCCAGCTCCAGGTGCCGTTCACCATCGTTGACGCGACGACGCTCACCGAGGCCGGCTATGTCGGCGAGGATGTGGAGAACATCCTCCTCCGCCTCTACCAGGCGGCCAATGGCGACCGCGAAGCGGCGGAACGGGGCATCGTCTACATCGACGAGATCGACAAGGTGGCGCGCAAGGCCGAAAACCCGTCCATCACTCGTGATGTCTCCGGTGAGGGTGTGCAACAGGCGCTTTTGAAGATTCTCGAGGGTACCGTCGCCAACGTACCCCCACAGGGCGGCCGCAAGCACCCCCACCAGGAGTTCCTTCAGATCGACACCACAAATATTCTGTTTATCTGTGGTGGAGCATTTGTCGGGCTCGAGGATCTCATCGCCAATCGCCTCAATCAGAAGATGATGGGTTTCGGTGCGGATCTTTCGGGCAACAAACCCAATATGGCCGACCTCCTCGAGGAAGTTCACCCCGAGGACCTCATCAAATACGGCATGATTCCAGAGTTCGTGGGCCGGATTCCGGTCGTCGCGACCCTGCACGAACTCGACCACGATGCTCTCGTACGGATCCTCACCGAACCGAGGAACTCTCTCGTGCGCCAGTATGAGACTGTTCTCGGTTTCGAGGGTGTTGACCTGAGCTTCGAAGCTGACGCCCTTGCTGCGGTGGCCAAGGAGGCCATCACCCGCAAAGTGGGCGCCCGCGGTCTGCGCATCATTCTCGAGGAGCTGATGCTCGACATCATGTACCAGATTCCGGCGTTACCCGACCTCAAGGAGTTGACGATTACCCGGGATGTGGTCGAACGTCGGGTTGCGCCGCTCCCAGCTGTGAGAAAGGTAAGCTGAGACGTCTCCGACGCGCCACCGCGTCCCCTTCAACCAACACCGCCGGCCCGAACACACTCCCCTTGAAGAAAGACACAAGATGACAGCAGTCCGTGATACCCAGACGCTCGCCATCGTTCCGTTGCGGGACATGGTCGTTTTTCCGCACATGATGGCGCCTTTCGTGGTCGGACGACGACCCTCGGTGGTGGCCCTCGAGCGCGCCCTCGAAAGACCCGACAAGAGGCTTTTTCTTGCGACTCAGCGCGATCCGAAGATCGATGAGCCCAGTCTCGCCGACATCCACGAACTCGGGGTGGTGGCGCGAGTTGTGCAACATCTCCAGCTCGCCTCGGGCAACATCAAGGTGATGGTCGAAGGGCTCGAACGTGCGCGGCTTTGTGAAGTTGTCGACGACTCCGATTGTCTGATGGCGAGGGTGGAGGTCGAGGCTATCGAGGTCGGTGAGGACCAGGCACTGAGCCGGTATATGGCTCAGTTGACAGAGTTTTTCAAAGAGTACGCCAAGCTCTCCCACCATCTTTCGGCCGAAGGGGTGCTCGCCTCTCTCCAGACCGATGATCCGGACCAGTTCGCCGACATCCTCGCAGCCCATCTCAACCAACCGACAGCGGAGAAGCAGCGGTTGCTCGAGCTGCTCAACCCCCTCGATCGGCTGCAGCGGCTCAATGATCTTCTCGATGTCGAGATCGAGAAGCTCAACATCGACCGGCGTTTATCGTCACGGGTCAAGAAACAGATGGAAAAGGCGCAGCGCGAGTACTATCTGTCAGAGAAAATCAAGGCCATCAACGAGGAGTTGGGACGAAACGACACCACCGAGGAACTCGCCGAACTCAAGGAGCAGATCGACGCGTCGGGAATGACCGAGGAGGCCAAGGAAAAGGCCACCATCGAGATCCGTCGCCTCGAAGGGATGCCGCCGGTCTCAGCCGAAGCGGGGGTCTCACGCAACTACGTCGACTGGTTGCTCGCGGTCCCATGGTCCGAGTCGTCACGAGAGATCCGTGACATCTCTCGGGCCGAGAAGGTGCTCAACGAAGACCACTTCGGGCTCGAGAAGGTCAAGGAGCGCATCCTGGAGTTTCTCGCGGTTCGGCAACTCGTCCGTAAGACCGGTGGGACGATTCTGTGTTTTGTCGGACCCCCGGGTGTGGGCAAGACCTCGCTGGCGCGATCCATCGCCCGAGCGACGGGACGCAAGTTTGTCCGGTTGTCCCTGGGAGGAGTGCGCGACGAGGCCGAGATCCGAGGTCACCGGCGGACCTATATCGGCGCCTTTCCAGGTCAGATCATTCAGATGATGCGCAAGGCGGGCACCGTCAACCCGGTGCTGCTCCTCGACGAGGTCGACAAGATGGCGGCCGACTTCCGCGGCGACCCGGCAGGCGCCCTCCTCGAGGTCCTCGATCCAGAGCAGAACAACACCTTCCACGATCACTATCTGGATGTCGAGTACGATCTGTCCAAGGTGCTCTTCATCTGTACGGCGAATGTGACCCACCCGATTCCTCCGGCCCTGCTCGATCGGATGGAGAAGGTCGAACTTTCGGGCTATACCCACCACGAGAAACTCCAGATCGCCCTGGGATTCCTGGTCCCGCGGCAGACCGAACGACACGGGTTGAAGAAGTACAACGTCGACTTCACCGAAGATGGCCTGCGGTTCCTCATCGACGGCTACACCCGCGAGGCCGGGGTGAGAAACCTCGAGCGCGAAATCTCCTCCATCTGTCGCAAGCTCGCGCGCAAGGTGCTCAAGGAGAAGATCAAAGCCAAGGATGCGGACCTCGAGATCAACCCGGAGACTGTCGGTGAACTCCTCGGCAAGCCGAGATACCGGACCCAGAAACGCGAGAAGGATCCCGAGATCGGGGCTGCGGTGGGGCTTGCCTGGACCCAGGTCGGCGGCGAGTTGCTGACCACCGAAGTGACGCTCATGCGTGGCAAGGGCGTCCTCACGCTCACCGGTCAACTCGGTGATGTGATGCAGGAGTCGGCCCGTGCCGCGCTGTCCTTTGTTCGCTCCAAGGCCGACGAACTCGGGATCGACCCCGAGGTCTTTGCCGCCCAGGATGTCCACCTCCACGTCCCTGAGGGAGCGATCCCCAAGGATGGGCCTTCGGCGGGCATCACCCTCGCGATCGCGCTCATCTCGGCATTCACCAAGATTCCGGTTCGGGTCGATGTGGCCATGACCGGCGAGATCACTTTGCGCGGCCGGGTCCTGCCGGTCGGAGGTGTCAAGGAAAAGGTGCTCGCGGCATATCGGGCCGGCATCCGCGATGTCATTTTGCCCGACGAGAACGAAAAGGACCTCGAGGAGATCCCCGAGGACGTCCGCAACGAGATCCAGTTCCACTTCGTCAACCACATGGACGGGGTCATCGCGAGTGCCCTGGTTCGCGAACTGGATACGGGTGTATCAGCAACGGCCGGCGAGCCTGCCTCGCGTGTGGATTCGCCGCCGGTGGCTCATTGACAGAGTGAATAAGAGTGGAAATACGTGAGGTCAGCTTTCGTAGATCGGCGCTGAAGCCGTCGGATAGACCGCAGGAGTTCTTTCCTCATATTGCGGTCGCCGGGCGCTCCAACGTCGGTAAGTCGAGCCTGCTCAATTGGCTGCTTCGTCAGAATATGGCGAAGGTGGCCAAGGCGCCGGGCAAGACGCGGATGCTCAACTTCTTCCTCGTCAACCGGTCATTCTTCCTGGTTGATCTGCCGGGGTACGGCTACGCCAAAGTCGGTCGGGCGCTTCAGGAAGAGTGGGGACGGGAGCTCGGGAACTACCTCGCGACGGAAGAGAGATTGGCCGGGGTCATCACGTTGGTGGACATCCGCCACGGGCCGACCGACCTTGACCTCGGTCTTCAGGAGATGTTGCTGGCGAACGGAAGAGAACGCCTCGTGGTGCTCACCAAGGCTGACAAGGTCAATCGTGGGAAGCGTGCGGGGATGCAGTTTCAGGTGCAAAAAGAGCTCGGTCTGGCGCGTCCGCCCGCGGTGGTGAGCGTCAAGACCGGGGAAGGTCGAAAAGAACTGCTCGGAAGTATCGACGAGCTCGTTCAAGCGTGGCGATCCAGATAACGGAGAAACTCAAATGGGACGCAAGAAAAAAACCAGTGAAGACCCGGTTGTGATTCCCCTCGATCTCGATGACGAGATCGAAGAACGGGAACAGGCCGCCGCGGCCGCCGCCGCGCAGGAGGGCCGCCTCGATCTCACCCAGCTCAAAGAGATGACCATCAATGAGCTCTGCGGTGTGGCCAAGTCGCTCAAGGTGGAGAACCCGACCGGGATGCGGCGGCAGGATCTCATCTTCCGGATTCTCCAGCGCCAGACCGAGCGCGAGGGTCTGATCTTCGGCGAGGGTGTGCTCGAAGTGTTGCCGGAGGGCTTTGGCTTTCTCCGCGCCCCGGAGTACAACTATCTGCCGGGTCCGGATGACATCTATGTGTCACCGTCACAGATCCGGCGGTTCAACCTGCACACCGGCGACACGGTATCGGGTCAGATCCGACCGCCGAAAGAGGGTGAGCGCTACTTCGCCCTGATCAAGGTCGAGGCCATCAACTTCGAGCCGCCCGAGGTGGCCATGGAGAAGGTGCACTTCGACAATCTCACGCCGCTCTATCCGGATGAGTGGCTCAGACTCGAGGTCGAGGGAAACATGACCTCGCGGGTGATGGATCTCGCGACCCCGCTCGGCAAGGGTCAGCGCGGTCTCCTCGTGGCGCCGCCGCGGACCGGTAAGACCATGATGTTGCAGGCGATTGCCAACTCCATCACCACCAATGATCCGGAGGTCACCCTCATCGTCCTGCTCATCGACGAGCGGCCGGAGGAAGTCACCGACATGCAGCGCTCGGTGCGCGGCGAGGTCATCTCGTCGACTTTCGACGAGCCCGCGACTCGCCACGTCCAGGTGGCGGAGATGGTGATCGAGAAGGCCAAGCGTCTGGTCGAGCACAAACGGGACGTCGTCATCCTCCTCGATTCCATCACTCGGCTCGCACGCGCCTACAACACCGTGGTGCCGCCGTCGGGCAAGGTGCTCTCGGGCGGTGTCGACTCCAACGCACTGCAGAAACCCAAGACGGTTCTTTGGCGCCGCGCGGAATATCGAGGAGGGTGGCAGTTTAACCATCGTCGGCACTGCCCTCATCGACACCGGTTCGCGGATGGACGATGTGATTTTCGAGGAGTTCAAGGGCACCGGCAACATGGAGGTCCACCTCGACCGCAAGCTCGTCGAGCGGCGGGTCTTCCCCTCCATCGACATCCACAAGTCCGGGACCCGGAAAGAAGAGCTTCTCATCGACGAGTGGGAGCTTCGCCGGATCTGGGTTCTGCGCAAGGTGCTCTCGTCCCTGTCCCCGGTCGAGGCCATGGAGCTTCTGCTCGAGCGGCTCGGGGGAGTCCCGACCAACCGCGAGTTCCTCGAGGCGATGTCGCAGGGGTAGCAATTCGTCGGACGAATTTCGGTGGCGCGTCGGACGCGCCAATACGGGCAAGAGGCTTGACACGCGGTGATCCTCAAAACGAAGCGGAAACCACCGGCGGGTTTCCTGCTTGACAGGCAAGGCCACAAAAGAGAGACTCGGTCGCATGACGGTTGCATCAATCCTCGACAAGGCAGTGTCCGGCGAACGTATCGATCGGGCCGAGATCGAGTTGCTCTTTGACCGGGGTTCGCTCCTCGAACTCGGCCAGGCGGCCGATGCCGTCAGGCGAAGGAAGACCGACGAGGGTGTGGCCTCGTACATCATCGACCGCAACATCAACTACACGAATGTGTGTATCTATCGCTGTCGGTTCTGTGCCTTCTACGGACCAAGAATGCCGGCGACGCCTATGTTCTCCCGTTCTCGGAAATCGCCGACAAGGTGGCCGAGACCGTCGCCGCCGGAGGAACCGGGATTCTTCTCCAGGGCGGTGTTCATCCCGATCTCCGCATGGAGTTCTACGAAGATCTGTTGCGGCAACTCAAAACGAGTTTTCCCGAGATCCATCTGCATGCGTTCTCGGTGCCCGAGATCTGGTTTCTCGCCAAGGCGGAGAAGCTGCCGGTCAAACATGTCATCTCGCGACTCATGGCCGCGGGGCTGGAATCGATCCCGGGTGGCGGCGCGGAAATCCTCGAGGACGAAACCAGGCGTCGGATCCTCGCGCGCGCGAAGGCGAACACGAGCCAGTGGCTCGATGTCCACGGTGTCGCGCACGATCTCGGGCTGCGGACCACGGCAACGATGATGTTCGGGGTCGGAGAGCCCATCGCGGCTCGGATCGAGCATTTCCTCGGTGTCCGCGATCTCCAGGATCGAACCGGCGGCTTCACCGCCTTTATCCCGTGGACTTTCCAGGATCAGAGCACCGATTTGGAGGGCGAAGTCGAGTCCGCCGGTGGTTTCGACTATCTCCGGACTCTCGCCATCGCCAGGTTGTCCTTCGACAACATCGACCACGTCCAGGGATCATGGGTGACCCAGGGCGCAAAAATCGGTCAGCTCTCGCTCTTCTTCGGCGCCGATGACCTCGGGTCCATCATGCTCGAGGAGAACGTGGTCGCCGCGGCGGGGGTCGAGTTCCGGATGACCCAGGGCGACATGGAACGAACGATCCGAGAAGCCGGCCTCACGCCTCGGCAGCGCCGCACCCTTTACGAACCGCTGTAATTCGCTTTTGCGAATTACTATCCAATGATCTCGAACTGCTCCTGATGCTGGACGGGGTTTTCCCGCAGGATCACCTGGACACCGTGGACTTCCTCGAGCTCTCGCAGCAGGTCGCGGAAAGGTCCCTGGAGATAATGGGAGACCTCGGGATGGACCGTCAACGAGAGCTGATCGCTGAGGCCGGCGGTCACCGCCTCGAGCAGGTTGCGGCGGATCTCGAGACAGATGGTGGCGAGGGCCTTGATTCGCCCGGAACCGTGGCAATAGGGGCATTCCCGGCTCAGGGTTCGATCGAGGCTCGGTCGGGTCCGCTTCCGGGTGAGCTGGATGAGCCCGATATCGGACATGGGCACGAGTTGAATCCGAGCCGAGTCGCCCTCGAGTTCGGTCTCCAGAGCCTGATAGAGCTCGAGACGATGGGCCGGATCCTCCATATCGATGAAATCGATGACGACAATGCCGCCGAGGTCTCGAAGTCGAAGCTGTCTGGCGATCTCCCGCACCGCTTCGAGATTGAGGGTGAAGACGGTCTCTTCGAGGGATTTCGTGCCGACATACTTGCCGGTATTGATGTCGATGGCCACGAGGGCCTCGGTTTGGTTGACCACCAGATAGCCGCCGGATTTGAGCCACACCTTCGGCCGCAGCGCTTTCTCGAGTTCCCGGTCGATACCGAAGGCGCTCATGAGATCGGTCGACTTTCGGAAGAGTTTGAGCCGGGGCACGAGGCTCGGGATCGGACTGCTCGAGGAATTCGAGAATCTCCTCAAACGCCTCCTCGTCATCGACCCACGCCTCCTGTACCGCCGAGGTGAAGGTGTCCCTGACCGCGCGTAGGACCGGGCTCAGTTCATGGTGGACCAGATAGGGCGCGTTGGTTCGATCCGTGGCGGTCTGGATCTGGTCCCAGAGTTTGACGAGATAGCGTCGATCCGCCCCCAACTCGACGCGGCCCTGTCCCTCTCCCGCGGTGCGGACGATCCATCCACCGCCGCCGAACTCGTCGATCACGCCTTTGAGCCGTGTGCGTTCGTCGTCGTCGATGATCCGTCGCGAGACGCCGAGTTGTTCCACCGTTGGCATATAAACCAAAAAGCGTCCGGGTAGGGTGATGTGAGTGGTCAGCCGAGCACCCTTGGTGCCGATGGGGTCCTTCACGACCTGGACAAGGATCTCCTGTCCTTGGCGGAGGAGATCGCCGATGTCGGTTTCCGCGATCTCGCTGGGACCGGGCTCGTCATCGACCCTGAAGATGTCGGTGAATTCATCCATGATGCCACCGGCTTCACGGACGTAGAGGAAGCCATCTCGGGAGAGCCCAAGATCGATAAAGGCGGCCTGCATGCCCGGGAGGACACGGGTGACCCGGCCCTTGTAGAGGTTGCCGACCACCGACGATGTCCGGTGCCGTTCGGCCCGGTAGCTGACCAGCCGTGATTTTTCGCGCAGGGCTACCCGGGTCTCGAATGGGTTGACCGAGAGGAAGAGAATGGAGTTCACTACTGATTCACCAATCGATGTCGCCAGACCGACTGTACCGCGCCGAGGGCGGCGCAGGTCGAGAGCAACGACGAGCCGCCGTAGGAGAAGAGCGGTAACGTGATTCCGGTCGTCGGCAACAAGCCGAGGACCATCCCGAGATTGACCACCACCTGAAAAGCAAGCCACGCGCCTACCATTATCGCCAATACGAGACCAAAGCGGTTTTCGGAGACGGCCGCCGCCATCCCGATGCGATAGATCAACAAGGCATAGGCCAAGAGGAGGCCGGTCGCTCCGACAAAACCGGTAGCCTCGGCCCACACCGCAAACGCGAAATCGGTGTGTTGTGCCGGGAGGAACCGGAGCAGCGACTGCGAACCGTGACCGACGCCTTGGCCGGCAAGCCCACCGGCGCCGACGGCGATCTTCGACTGTCGCACCTGATAGCCGACTCCATACGGGTCGCGCTCGGGGTCGAGAACCGTCATCACCCGTTCTTTCTGGAAATCCTTCAAGACGGTGTTCCAGGCGAGAACACCAACCAGGATTCCGAGGGCGAAGAGACCGATCCAGGCCCAGCGCGGAAGACCGCCAAGCCACAGGGCTGCGACGGCCACCGGAACATAGGTCAGGGTGACCCCGAGATCCGGCTCGAGCGCCACCAGACCGGCCGCAGCGCCGACGAGTGCGACCAATACCGCCGCCTCCCTCGCCGAAAGCCTGGAACCGCTCCGCCGGCCGAGCCATGCGGCAACCATCAGGATCGTCGTCACACGGGCGAATTCGCTGGGCTGGATCGTCAAAGGACCCATGGCGAACCAGCCGCGGGTGCCGCTGCGGATCTCGCCGAAGAAGAGGACGGCCACGAGCGCTGCGAGGCCAATGAGATAGACCAGAGGGGCGAGGCGAGCATAGAGATCGAGACGAACGCGGGAGAGGGCCAGCAGCGTCAGCATGCCGGCGCAGGCCCACAGGAGCTGCCGGGCCAGCAGCTGGGGTCCGACGACGCCCGCCACTGCATTCTGGGTCACCAGCGAGGCCCCCAGAATGCCGGCGACGGCCAGAATCAGCCAGGCGTCGATACGGTGTTCCATGAACTGATCTTACCTCTCTTGGCCCTGGTCGGGTGTCGGGTCGTACATTCTCTCCGAGGGCCGCGGACAGGATGGTCGATGCGGTCGGCGCCGCGATGCTCCCGCCTCCCCCACCGTGCTCGACGACCACGGCAACGACGATCTGCGGATCATCGATGGGCGCCCAACCGACAAACCAGGCGTGGTGCTGGAGGTGCGGCGCCAGATCTTTCGAGTCAACTCCCTCCTGAAGGCGAGCCACTTGCGCGGTTCCCGTCTTTCCGGCCACCGGGAGCGCCGCCAGTGAACGAGCCGTTCCATGATCGCCGTGGACCACCAACTCGAGGCCGCTGATTGACCAACTCGAGTAGTGCCGGGTCCAGGTTGAGATCGATGGGAACGGCGCCATCCGGGTTCACCACGACATGCGGGGTGACCAGACGGCCGCCGTTGGCGAGGGCATGCGAACCCCCGGGCCAACTGGATTGCGGTCGCGAGCACCGGACCCTGGCCGATGGACACCGACACGGCCTCACCCGGATACCACGGTGTGCCTCGCACGCGGCGGCTCCACTCGGGACTCCCGATGAGGCCCGACGCCTCCGACGGCAGACCGATTCCGGTTCGACGACCGAAACCGAAGGTCTCCAGCCACCCGGCCATCCTGTCGATACCCAGTCGTTGGCCGAGTTGGTAGTAGTAGACGTCGCACGACGCCTCGAGGGATCGCGAGAGGTTGACCTTGCCGTGGCCACCCCGACGCCAACAACGGAACCGGTGGCCATGGAGAACCACCCCTCCGCTGCAGTGGACCGACCAGTCGGGTGTGATGACGCCTTCGGTCAGTGCGGCCAGCGCGAGGAAGGGCTTGATGGTGGATCCCGGCGGGTAGGTTCCCTGAAGACACCGATCCTGGAGTGGGAGCCGGGGGTCATTGGAAAGCTCGCTCCAGTCCTCGGTCGACAGCTTTCCCGAGAAGAGCTCGGGGTTGAACGACGGCGCCGAGTACAGTATTCGGACGGCTCCATTGTTCGGGTCGATGGCCGCAACCGCGCCGCCCCGTTCGCCCATGGCCTGAGCCGCGACCTGTTGGAGATCGGCATCGAGGGTGACGGCGAGGTCCTTTCCCGATGTCGAAGGACTCTCCCGCACCACACCGAGTTGGCGGCCGACCGCCGAGACCACCACCCAGCGTTCACCGGTCCGACCGGTGAGAAAATCGTTGGCGAGAGCTTCGACACCGATGGCGCCGACGCGGGAGTTCGGATCGAGCCGCGGGCTCGCCGCCAACTCCTCCTCCGAAACCATCCGGAGGTGTCCGACGGCGTGAGCGACGGCGGGACCGAGGGGGTAGTGCCGGCGAAAACCGGCAACGATGGAGAGTTCCGGATGATCGCTCTGGTGGGAGCGCACCCGCGCGACCTGGTTCCAGTCGAGGTTCTCACCCACGACCATCGGTGCGAGGCGGTCGACACTTCGATTGTTGACCCGATCAAGGAGCGAAGCTGCCCCGCCGACTCCGAGATCAGCGACAAAGACCACGGTTTCGTTGAGGTTGCGGGCCTCATCGGGAAAGAGGAGGAGATTCCAGGCCGGCAGGTTGTCGGCCAGGACCTGGCCGCGGCGGTCGTAGATTCGGCCCCGGACCGCGGCCAGAGGAAGACGGCGAAGACGGTTGTTCTCGGCCATCTGACGCCAGTGGGCGCCCTCGATGAGCTGGAGGTGGGCCATCCGCAAATGAAGAGTACCGAGGACGACGAAGATCGCCAGCAGCAGCAGCATGGCTGCGTCGCCGGACCGGACCGAGATCCTCGCGGATCTCCACTATCGGAGCTTCTTCGCCCGGTGGCGTGATCCACCTCGTCGGTAGATCGAGGGCGATGATCCAGCCGACCAGGCCACACCACAGCGAAGTGAGTACGACGCTGAGGAGGAGATAGTGCCCGGTCAATTCGGTGGCGAGCCCGAGGGGCATGAGAGCGAGGTGCCGAACGACGATCATCAGACCGGCACCGAGGCCGCCGAAAGCGATCCACGCTCTCGGTGATCGATCGGCGACCAATGGCACGACAAAACCAAGAGCCACCGCCGATGCGCTCCAGGCGATGGCGCCCGGACCGACCACCGGCTCCAAGACCAGATCCCAGGCGAGACCGAGGAGGAGGGCAAAATGGGGCCAGCGCCGTTCCGCCATCATCAGCGGCGCCCCGACTACGAAAACCATGGGCAGAAGGATGGCTGTCAGCCAGGTCGGCGATTCCGGCAAACCCAGAGCGACCTGGGCGACGAGGGTCAAGGTGACCAGAAGAGCCGCTTTCATGGAGTTATCTCTCTCGAGGGCATCGGGCCCATCCATCCGTCGAGCAGAAGCACGACCCGAACGGTGGCGAGGGCCGCTGCCGGTTCGGTGCGGACCTCCAGAAAGGCCTTGTCGCTCTCTCGGACGGCGGTTACGGTACCCACCGGAAGGCCCGGCGGATAGATTCCGTCGGCACCGCTGGTCACGAGCTCGTCACCGCGCATGAGTTCGGCCTGGCGTGGGATGAACTGGATCTCGAGTTCGCCGGTATCGCTGCCGACGGCGAGGCCCTGGACCCGGCCGTCGAGGGTCTGGATGGCGACCGCTGCGACCGGATGGGTAATGAGTTCGATCCAACATCGACGTCCCTCGGAGTGGATGACGCGACCGATGACCCCGGTTGAGGCGATGGCGGGGGTGTCGGCGGGGATGCGGCGATCGCCCGTGACCAGGGCGATCATTCGTCCTCGCGCCAGATCCCGGAAGGTTGTCCGCGCCGGAACCGCCGTGGCCGTGAGATTTGGGACCAACCCTGCAAGAGAGTTGAGTTCGAGGTGGGCGGCCATGTCTTCGACCATGATCCGGTTGAGCGCTCTGGTCTTTTCCAGTTCGAGTTGGAGTTCACGGTTCGTGACCAGCAGGGTTGCCGATTCCGACACCCCCGTTACAGCATCGCCGACAAACGAGCCGATGGCCTCGCCGGTCCAGAGGACGGGCGAGATTGCCGCCCGCGCCCAGGCCGAGATTACCCGTTCGCCGCCGGGAGTCTGCACCTGTGCTGCCGCGAGGATCTCGAGCAAAATCCACAGGAGCACGGTACGCAAAATGAGAATCCGCCGATCCGTCACGCGCGCAGACTCAACCTTCCACCGCCGACCGGCGGTCTATCAGAAAAAATTGACGATCCGGAGATCTCGCCGTCGGGCCGTCAAACCCGGTGAGAGAGTTCCGCTCAGGCAATCGCGATCTTGCGCAGCAGGTCGATGTTGGTGAGCATGAGGCCGGTACCACGGACCACGGCGGACGATGGCTCCTCGCAGTGGGCCACGGGTAAGCCGGTTTCTTCGCGTAAACGCTTGTCGAGATTCTTCAACAAAGAACCGCCGCCGGCGAGGATGATCCCCTTGTCCATGATATCCGCCGAGAGTTCGGGGGGTGTCCGTTCGAGGGCGTTGCGGACAGCGTCGACGATGGTGGCGACGATCTCCGTGAGCGCTTCGCGGATCTCCTCATCGGTGATCGTGAGGTTCTTGGGCACACCCTCAACGAGATCTCGACCCTTGACCTCCATGCTCAGGGGTTCGTCGAGCGGGTAGGCCGAGCCGATCTCCATTTTGATCATCTCGGCGGTCCGCTCACCCAGGAGGAGATTATATTTCTTCTTCAAGTACTGGATGATCGCTTCATCCATTTCGTTGCCGGCCACCCTGACCGACCGCGAGTACACGACGCCGGCGAGCGAGATCACCGCCACATCAGAGGTGCCGCCGCCGATGTCGACGATCATGTTGCCCGATGGCTCGGTGATGGGCAATCCCGCTCCGATGGCCGCCGCCATGGCCTGCTCGATGAGATAGACCTCGCTGGCGCCGGCCTTGAGAGCGGTGTCCTTGACCGCGCGCTTTTCGACCTGGGTGATCTCCGACGGCACCGAGATGACGATTCTGGGACGGACGAGGAACGACCGGCCATGGGCCTTCTTGATGAAGTGTTCGAGCATCTTTTCGGTGACTTCGAAGTCGGCGATCACGCCGTCCTTCATGGGTCGGATGGCCTGGATGTTGGACGGGGTCTTTCCCAACATATCCTTGGCCTTGGTGCCGACCGCCTCGACGCGATTGGTGATGCGGTTGACGGCAACGATGGATGGCTCGACGACGGCGATGCCGCGGCCCCGCACATAAACCAGGGTGTTCGCGGTCCCCAGATCGATGGCTAGATCGGACGAAAACAGCCCGAGTAGGCTGGACAACGGCATCAATAAACCTCCACGAAGACCCGCTCATTGCGGCTGGTCTCGTTGCCTGCCGGATCGGTGGCCAGGACTTCGATATTGTTCCACCCTTCGCGGGGGATCTCGATCATCTTACGAAAATGACCGTCGGCGTCGGTAACGACCCGTTCGCCGTTCACGGTCACCGCGGCGCCGGACTCGGTTCGGCCCTGGACGATAAACATCGCGCCGAGTTGCTGGGTCGGCATGAGCGTGAGTTGCGGCGCGATGCGGTCGGCGAGGATGGCACGTTGGAGAGATGAGTAAATCCTCAAACGACGGACCTGAGACCATTCGCTCTCGACGTCGTTCTCACCCATCAGAGCCGCACGCCAGAAATAGGTTCCGGGAGCGACTATTTTCAAGCGGGCGGTGTCGGAGCGGATATCCCGGCTCTCGACCTCCATGGCCTCGTCGACAAATCGTCGCGAACGGCTCACCTGAAGATGAACCGCCTGGTCCTCGGACCGGCCGCGCCACTCGAGGGTGATCACGCTTTCCTTCTTCATATCGATGCTGGTGTTGTTCTGGGGTGCGAGCAGAAGTGGGGGGTTCGGGATCGCCCTGGTCGATGACAGGCCGCCGGCATTGCTCGACTCCACCAATTGGCGACTGGCGAGGACGACCTCGGCGCCATCGGCGCCACGAACTCGCGCGCCGCCATCAAAAGCGGCGACCCGGGTCGTGCCGTCGACGTCTTCGTCCACATCGACCTCGACCCGGCTGTCGCTGGCGATCTCGGTCTCGGTGGTGTCGGTGGTGACCGTTGACGTCGATCCTGAGGTCATGACGTGGATTCGACCGATCCGCATCTTGACCGTCCCGCTCGAGTTTTCGGACTCGGCTTTGTGCTGGATCTCGAGCAGCGAGTTCTGGGAGATCCGGTAGAGGCTCCCGTCGGTAAAGAGAATCTCCGCCGAGCCATCCCGGCCGCAGCGGATGAAGTCGCCGTTAAAAACCGGAGTTCGTGCTTGCGCGTTGTCCCACTCGGACTGACCCGCCCGCTGCAACTGAACACGCCCTTCCAGGCTGAAAAACTCACCGACCCCGGCGAGGTGGCGGGCACCCGATCCGGCGAGGGCGAGAAAACGAAGCCGGGCGCTGTCGGCCTCGGACTCCGCCATGGACCAACGATCCGCGAGGTAGTTTTCACGGGCAAGCTCGAGTTGAGCCGAAGCCTGGCCCAGTTCTCGCCGGAGATTCTGCGGCAGGACCTGGGTCTCGGCCTTGGATTGGGCCAATTCGGCTGCTTCGATCGCCTTTCGAGCGAGCGCTTCGGGAGGGAGATTGAGACGCTGGTATGCAAGGAAGACCAGACCGGCGGCGACAACCCCGGTAATCACGATGGCGACGATCCGCCGAATGTTCGTGAGTTTGATGACATACCAGTCAATCTGGATCGAGCTTCGCACGCAGTTAATCCTCCATCTCGAACCGTAACATGCTCGTTCATAAGCAGCAAGGAGCCGCACCACCCTTGCGCCCCCACCGAAGCTCGGGTAGACTTCGCTGTCCTGATCGGGTCCTTGGGAGGACGTTCATGGCTCTGAAATGGCTTCGTGACAATTTGCGCCACCTCAAGTTCATTCTCTGGGGAGTTGTTGCAGTTTTCGTTCTGCTGGTTTTTGTCGATTGGGGGGCCGGTGGATCCGGTGGCCCAGGCGGAACCGGCGACACCGCCGTTCGGGTGGGCGACACCGTCATCTCCAGAAACGAGTTTCTCGGTCAGATGCGCCGCTTCGAGCAGCAGTACTCGCAGCAGTTCGGCGACCGGTGGGATGAGATCAAGGGTCAGATCAATCTCTATGATGAAACCGTGGCTTATTTCACCAACCGGACGCTTCTCCTCGAGGAGGCCGACCGGACCGGCATTTCGGTTTCTGAACAGGAACTCCGCGATGACATTTTGAACACCGCATTGTTCCAGGATGAGCACGGCGAGTTTGTCGGACCAGAGACCTATGAGCGGATTCTCCGCGGCTACTTGCAGATGACTCCGTCTGAGTTCGAACGCTCGCGCTCGGATGACCTCGCGCTCAGCAAGCTCACATCGATGATGCAACGTGGGGTCTATGTCGGGGACGACGAGGTCGAGCAGAGCATCCGGCGCGAGCGTGAGCTTGCGGATTTCGACGCGATCATGCTTCCGTACGAGCGATTCCTCAGTGAGGTCTCCATCAGCGAGGACGAAGCCAGAGCCCATTATGAGTCCACGGCCGATGAATACCAGCGTGAAGAACAGCGGGTCATCCGGTATCTCGTGGTCGAAACCTCCCGGCTTCGTCGGCAGCTTCCGGTGGATGACGCCGAGCTTCAGGCGTACTACGACGATCACCTCGACGAGTTCCTCGAGGACGAGCAGGCTCAGGCCGCTCATGTTCTCATTCGCGTCGCGCCCGATGCCGATGTCGATACCCAGAACGACGCGGAGCTGCGCGCCAACGGCGTCGCTCAAATTGCGCGTGCCGGCGGTGATTTTGCCGTTCTCGCTGAGAAGCACTCCGACGATCCCGGCTCGAAGGACAACGGTGGAGATCTCGGCTGGTTCGGTCGCGGACGGATGGTCCCCGAGTTTGACGAGGCGGTTTTCGGCGCCAAGCCCGGAGACATCGTCGGCCCGGTGAAGAGCCAGTTCGGCTACCACATCATCAAGGTCGACGGATTCCGGCCGGAGAGCCAACGGCCGTTTGAGGACGTCTCGGAACAGGTTCGCTTCCGCGTTCTCGAGGGACGCGCCTCCATCGAGGCTGAGAAGCGTGCCCGAGAGCTCACGAGCCGTCTCCAGGGAGAGACTCCCGCGGACGAAGAGGGATGGCAGCTCATCGCCGATGAAGACGAGTCCGTGGTGCTCAACGAGAGCCCGCCGACCACCGCGAGCCAACCCATTCCGGGTACCGGCGATGGCCCCGAGTTCACCACCGAGGTCTTTGGTGTGGATGTCGGCGCCGTCAGAGGTCCACGAGCCATTCCGCGCGGCTGGATGGTATGGCAGCTTTCTGAGATCAGACCGGAAGGACTGGCGCCGTTTGATGATGTCCAACCGCAAGTCGAGACGAGCCTGCGTCATGACCGGGCCCTCGAAATTGCGACCCTGCGAGCCACCGAGGTGGCGACGTTGTGGCGGGACGGAGGAGATGCCGACACCCTCGCCGAGACCTTTAACGGCACCGTTGCGCAGGCCCGTGACCACCGGTGGGGCACACCCGTGGGCACCATCGGATCGGCTGCGGCCCTCGACGAAGCGGTCTTCGGGAGCGCCGAGGGCGGCATCGTCGGCCCCATCCGGATTGGCGACCGTGGATCAGCAGTGGCGCGGATCGAGACGCTCCGACTCATCGGCCCCGCCGAGTTGACGAGCGAGCGCGACGCCGTCCGAGCGCGACTTCTCGCCGAGCGTGCCCAGCAGTTGCTCATCGCCATCGTCAACGAACGGCGTCGCGACACCGTAGTGACGGCCGACGACGCCTTCAGGCAGGCGTTCAATCGGCAGGGCTAGTCCGGCTCGGAAGACGAGATGATCGGACGACTCGAAGGCCGGATCCAGCAGATCGATCCGGGCCGGGTCATCGTTGATGTCGGCGGCGTCGGGTATCTCGTCTCGACCACCCTGCGTGCGATCCAGAACCTTCCCGAGGGGCAGAGCGCCGCGCTGCTCATTCACACCAGGGTCAAGGACGACGGTATCGAGCTCTACGGTTTTTCCGGCACCGACGAGCTCGAGGCGTTTGAGCGCCTCATCGCCGTGGCGGGAGTGGGACCTCGGATCGCCCTGGCGGTGCTGTCTTCGTTGGCGCCCGACGAACTCGCATCGGTGGTGGCCGGTGGCGATCTCGCGCGGTTGACCATGACGCCGGGAGTGGGCAAGAAGACCGCCCAACGGATCCTCCTCGAACTCAAGGGCAAACTGAGTGCCACCGCGACCACGGGCGGCGATCTCCGGGGCGATGCCGCATCGGCGCTGGTCAACCTCGGCTACCGGCAGGCGCAAGCCATGCAGGCCGTCGAGGCCGTCATGGCCGACAACCCCTCAGGCGATGTCGGTGAGGTCCTCCGTCTCGCCCTGCAGTACCTGACGAAGTAGCGTTTCGCGTTACATTCGATCCCGATCCCGATCCCGATCTCTGCTCCGGATTCGCGATGGGAGCGGTGCCAGGCGACCTTGTCGTCGGATGCAAAGAGAGCCAGGCACCGAAGTCCGCGATTTTCGCAACGGATCCTGCGCGCCGAAGCCGGGCCGTGACTCCGTCACGGCCGTGGGTCTGCGGCATGCACCCCGGCGCGGTTGTCGTGGACTGACCCACCCCCCACCCCGCCACCCGCCCGCCCTCAGAAATCCACTCGGGGTCGGACCCCGAGCTGATTTCTGACGGGGTGAGGAAAAACCCATCGCAGAACCCCGGGGGCGTCCTCCTGTGTCTTCATTCGTCGTCGAGGGTGCGGGGGCTGTGGGAAAGGGGGTTGGGGCCCCGTTTTCCAAAACTCCGCAGGATTTCGAGTTTGCGGAGGTAGGATTGACGCGAAGGCTCTATTAAGGAACAAGAACGAATCGGAGGAAATGTGATCGCTCGGTTCCGGGTAAGAGAGGCGACGGAGCCAGATATCCGATCACTGTGTCTGTTGTTCTTCCTCTTCTTTTTCTGTCTCTACGTGTTGACCTTCAAGGGGATCTGCACGGGGGACAACCTGCTCCACTACGATCTCGTGGTCAACGCCGTCACGACAGGGCAACTCTCGCTTCCTGATGACCGGTACGATTTGGACAAGCAGCGATACCTCAAGCCCTATGCCTCGGAGGGTCTCGACGGTCGGTTGTACCTCACACTACCACCAGGGTTGACCCTGGCCTCGGTTCCCACTGGTGCATTGGGTGTGGCGATTGAGAATCTGGTCAAGGCGCCTGAGGTGACCGGTGCCGAACCAGTCCGAAGGAATCTGGCAGAGGTTCGCAGAAAGCCCTCGGCATTCTTCACCGGGCTGATCAATCCTCTGGTTTCCGCGTCGCTGATTGCGCTGTTCTTCTGGATGGTGAGAGGGATCGCGGACTCAGTGGTGTGGGCGACGGTGCTGAGCCTCACGCTGGGTTTGGCCACGATCATTTGGCCATATTCGACGACATACTGGACACAACCTGTGGCCACTGTGGCGGCTTTTGGTTCGTTTGTTCTCTTGGTTCGAGGTGTTGAGGAAGATCGGTTTTTCATGGCTGTACTATCCGGACTCTTGGCAGGACTAGGGTTTCTCACGCGATACGAACTGCTTTTCGTACTCCCGTGGTTGGTGCTTTTCGTTCTCTTGGGCGGGCCGCCGTCGATTCGGCGACGAGTCGAGTTCCTGTCCGGGTTTCTAGGCCCATTTATGATCACGGTATCGTTGTTGATGGCATGGAATCACTATCGGTTCGGGTCGGTCCTCGACGCTGGTGCGTTCCATCAGAATCTCGGGTCTTTTCGGGCCGACCTCGGGCTGAGCTTGCCCGCCAACCTGATCAGCCTCAGCAATAGCATCTTTGTCTTCTCACCACCTTTGATCCTCTTCTTTTTCGGTATCCATGCCTTCTTCAAGCGCCAGCGGGCAATGGCAGTGACCACGATCGGGATCGTGGTCACGGGCCTGATCCTGTACAGCAAGTTCACGTTGTGGGAGGCTCCTGGCAGTTGGGGGCCACGATTCCTTGTTGTACTGACACCCTTCATGCTCCTTCCGGCGGTGATGATTCGTCCGAATAGTCAATGGCGACGAGTGCTTGTGTGCGCTCTTTTATTGGTTGGTTTTGGGGTTCAATTGGTACCGGCGCTGGTTCCATATCAGCACGCTGCAGTCGCACGCTATTTCGCCGATCAACCATCGCCCCAACGCGATTTCACTGCGACCGAAATGGTCCCCCATTTCCAGGAACTGGCTGCCGGGGGACTCGAATTCTGGTGGTTACGAACCCCGTTTCTCGGGATCATTGGGATCTGCATGATCACAGTCCAGCTGTACCTCGGTCGAAGACTGATTCAAACGCTGAGATCGACGCAAACCGGAACCGAGCCAGTCATACGTTCGGGTTGATCTCCAGTGGTTGACTGGGGATGTCGTCGGGCAGAGGGCGCTTTGTTCTTCGCCGCCACCCAGGCGGCCAGCTCGTAAAAGCTCAAACGGCCTCCGGTGAGGTCCATACCGTCAGACTCCATTGCGATGTCTTCGCGCCCTCCTTCGTGTCTTGGTGTCTGCGTGGTTGCGACGACAAGCCCCAAGACCTCAGGACCCCAAGACCTCAACCCCCTTAATTTCGTGTACCCTCAATCCATGACCAGTGAAGTATTGGCTCCCGATCTCGGCCCGGACGAAAAGCGCTTCGAGGAGACGCTGCGACCGCGTCATCTCGAGGAGTTCATCGGCCAGGCTCGGCTCGTGACCAATCTCGGGGTCTTCATGAGCGCAGCTCGCGACCGCGGCGAGAGCCTCGATCATGTCTTGATCTTCGGTCCCCCCGGTCTCGGCAAAACCACCCTCGCCCACATCGTCGCCAACGAGATGGATGCGGAGATCCACGTGACGTCAGGACCGGTGCTCGAGAGACCGGGTGATCTCGCGGCCATGTTGACCAATCTCCAACCCGGTGATGTGCTCTTCGTCGACGAGATCCACCGGCTTCCCGCGGCCGTGGAGGAGATCCTCTATCCGGCCATGGAGGACTACGAACTCGACATCATCATCGGCCAGGGGCCCGCCGCGCGCAGCGTTCGCCTGACCCTCCCCCACTTCACTCTCGTCGGCGCCACCACCCGCACGGGTCTCCTGACCGCGCCGCTGCGGGATCGATTCGGCATCGTCCACCGGCTCGAGTTCTATCCGCCCGAAGAACTTGCCGCCATCATCGAACGATCGGCCCGAATCCTCGACATCGAGGTCGAGGACGACGCCCGGGACGAGGTCGCGATGAGAGCCCGAGGAACACCGAGAATCGCCAACCGTCTGCTGCGTCGCGTCCGGGACTTCGCGCACCACCTCGGCACCGATGGCGTGACCCTCGAGGCGGCCAATTTCGGGCTCGAACAAATGGAGGTCGACGCCTTTGGTCTCGACCACCTCGATCGCCGGCTCCTCACCACCATCATCGAGATCTACAATGGCGGACCGGTGGGACTCAAGGCTCTCGCGGCCTCGCTCGGGGAGGATCGCGGCACCCTCGAGGACATCAATGAGCCCTATCTCCTCCAGATCGGATTGCTCCAACGAACCCCGCGTGGCCGAATGGTGACTCCGCGGGCCTACCGCCATCTGGGTCTCACACCCACGACGGCGGGGGGGGGCCTCTTCGAGGAGGCGGATTGAGATCGATCCCGATCATCGTCAACCCGACCGCTGGAGGGGGCCGGCTGCTGCGATCGTTTGCGGATCTCGACACAGCCGGGCTCCGGTGCGGGGTCAAGCTCGATTGGCGCCCCACCGAGCAGCCCGGTCACGGCGCCGAGCTCGCTCGTGAAGCGGCCGCCGCCGGACATCCGTTGGTCCTGGCCTATGGCGGTGACGGCACCTACAACGAGGTTGCCCGCGGCCTGCTCGGAAGCGACACCGCGCTCGGGGTCCTCCCCGGTGGGACGACGTCGGTTCTCGCCTACGAATTCGGGATTCCCCGGCCGGCCACTCGGGCCCTCGAGGCCATCGTCCTCGGCCGCGATCGAGCCATGCGGGTCGGGCGGACCGACCGCGGAGAGATCTTTTTGCTCATGCTGTCGTCGGGGCCTGATGTCGTCGTGCTCGAGTGCCTCGAGATGGGCCTCAAGAAGATCGGGAGGTCGGGAGTCGCCCTTCAGGCCGTCCGCGAGCTCATCCGGTTCAAATCCATGCCCAAGCTCGAGGTCGCTGCCGCCGGCACGACCACCACCGCGGGGTGGGCCATCGTCGGGACCAGCCGGTCGTACGCCGGGCCATACCACGCAACTCCGGGTGCCAATCCATTCGCCCCCACCTTCGAAATCGTCGTCCAGCGAACGGTTGGGCGTCGATTTGCCGTGCCCTTCGCCCTCGGTATGCCTCTTGGCCGCCATGTGAGAAGGGGTGATGTCTGGCGGGCGATGGTCGACGAGGTCGAGCTCATGCCCACCGGTGGCGCGCCGATGAGGTACCAGATCGACGGCGATCTCGCCGGCGAATTACCGGTCAAGGCCACCATCGATCCCGAGATGCTCCTCGTTCGCGTTCCCGGAGCGGCCCGAGATCCTGTGCTGACCCGGAGTGCCGCTCCCGCACCGGCCGGGTGAGCGCGGCCCCGGACCCTGGCCCAGCGTCGCACCTCCCGAGGGAGTGTGGATGCGGGTTGGTTCCCTCGCCCACGAGACGTGGGCGCTCCAAAGGGCGCTGCGATGTTTGTAGCGCCGGCGTCCCGCCGGCGATGGTGGTGTGCCGACGCGGGTTGGATCTATCGCCCACGAGACGTGGGTGCTACAAAGGGCGCTGCTGTGGTTCCGGACCATGCCCGCATCGCCGGCCTTCTGGGCCGCCGTGACGCTATGGCGTCACAGCGGCCCAGCGTCGCACCATCGGCGTGGTCGCGCGTGGGTTGATTGAGAGGGCTGCGACCACGCCGATGGTGCGCCGGCGGCCTACCTCGTGGCCGGGAGAGCAGACCGCATCGCGCTCCCCGAGGGAGCCCGGTAGCGCCATTGTGCGGGGCGCGGGGCGGAGCCGGGTGGTGGTTCCAGCACAATGGCGTACCCGGCACCCCGATGGGGCGCGGTTTTCCGCGTGCTCAGTGGCCGTCGCGGATACGGTCGCTATCGTCGACAGGCTGGAAGCCTATCGCTACACCGCGGGCGTTTGGGATGGTGTAGCGACAGCCATCCTGGCTGTCGACGGTGGCGTGGCGGTTTCGGGCACGGGTACGGGTAAGGGCGCTGCTGTGGTTCCGGACCCTGCACTCGTCGCCGGCCTTCTGGGCCGCTGGGACGCTTTGGCGTCCCGGCGGCCCAGCGTCGCACCATCGGCGTGGTCGCGCGTGGGTTGATTGAGGGGGCTGCGACCACGCCGATGGAGCGCCGGCGGCCTACCTCGTGGCCGGGAGAGCAGACCGCATCGCGCTCCCCGAGGGAGCCCGGTAGCGCCATTGTGCGGGGCGCGGGGCGGAGCCGGGTGGTGGTTCCAGCACAATGGCGTACCCGGCACCCCGATGGGGCGCGGTTTCCCGCCGATCCTGGTCGGCTTCGGTGCCGGGATAGCAGACCGCACCAGGCCTCCAGAGGGAGCCCGGTCGGCAGTTATACGGAGCGGGCCGCTCTGCCGGGGGTTCGTTCCGGCAGAAATGCGTACCCGGCACCCCGGTGGGGCGTGGTTTTTCGCTTGTCCTGGTCGGCTTCGGTCTCGGACGCGGGCGGCGGTTACCCCAGACCCTCGAAGAGATCGGTGGAGATATACCGCTCCGATGTAGAAGGTGCGATGAAGACGATGATCTTGTCGGTGAACTCCTCCCGGGCGGCGACCTCGAGAGCGGCCGCGCACGCGGCTCCGGTGGAGATGCCGCCGAGGATGCCCTCTTCCCGAGCGAGGCGGCGGGCGGTTGAGAACGCGGTTTCGTTGCTGATTTGAATGACCTCGTCGATGAGCGAGGTGTCGACGTTGTCTGGGATGAAACCGGCGCCGATTCCCTGGATGCGGTGCGCGCCGGGTTGACCCCCGGAGAGCACCGGCGAATCCGTTGGTTCGACGGCGATGATGCGGGTGTCGGGACGACGCTTTTTCCAGACTCGACCGACACCGGTTATGGTGCCGCCGGTGCCGACTCCGGAAATGAAGGCCGCCATTTGTCCGTCGGTGTCCTGCCACAGCTCCTGGGCGGTGGTGATGCTGTGGATCTCGGGGTTGGCGGGGTTGGAGAACTGGCCGGGCATGACCGAGTCGGGGATCTCGGTGAGGAGCTCTTCGGCCCGTGCACTCGCACCCTTCATGCCATCGGCGGCCGGGGTCAGAATGAGTTCGGCGCCGAGCAGGGCGAGCACCTGTCGGCGTTCTTTTGACATGGATTCGGGCATGGTGAGGAGACAGCGATAGCCGCGAGCCGCGGCGACCATGGCGAGGGCGATTCCGGTATTGCCCGAGGTCGGTTCGACGATGGTCGAGCGGCCCCGGGTCAACTTGCCGTCGCGTTCCAACGCGTCGATCATGGCAACGCCGATCCGGTCCTTGACCGAGTGCGCGGGGTTGAAGAACTCGAGTTTGGCGATGACTCTGCCCGGAAGATCGGCGGCGATCCGGCCGAGCTCCACCAGGGGGGTGTTTCCGATCAACGAGGTGACATCGGTTGCGATCTTCATCATGTTCTCCTTCAGGTTGATTTATTGAACGTCTAGATTGAATAGTCAGGTGTTGCCGCTCGGTTTTCCCACCGGGCCAGATCGGCGAGGCTGATTGTGGAGATGCTCTCGTTCACCGCTCGGTCGATCCTGTTCGCCAGACGGTTGAGGGCGGGCGGCAAGGAGGTCTCTGTACGCTGGGGCCGGTAGAACGCTCCCACCGAGATGGTGTCGGGTGCCTTGGCCAGGGAGACGCCACCATTCGGGCCGCGTCGGCTGAGAACCCAGCCGGTCCTGGCGAGTTCGGCGAGCAGCCGCGAGAGATAGGCCGAGGGGATTCCCCGCCGGGAGGCGATTTCAGCAGTCGATCGGCCGTCCGGCCAGCTGTGGGCGAGCTCCATGAGAGCCTCGAGACGATATTGCTCAGTCCTATTCATGATAAACATAATCATCAATATCTTGTTATCTATTCCGCGGCGTCGGAGGGGCTTGGAGGCAAGGCCGAGATCGTGATTTCAGGTACAATGTCGGATCGGAGGAACCAATGGGTTTTCTTGAAGTTCTCGAACAACGGGCAGGCGCGGTTGGTGGCACCATCGCCCTTGCCGAAGGCGACGATCCCCGGATCATGGAAGCGGCCGCAGATCTCGCCGCGAGGGACATGTGTCGGATCATGATCCTGTGTCCCCAGGCCGGCCGAACGGACAAACACGACAAACTCGAAGATGCCGGGGTCGAAGTCATCGATCCCTTGACCGATTCCCGTCGTGAGCAGCTTGCGGATCTCCTGTTCAAACGGCGCCAACACAAGGGCCTCACCCCGGAAGCGGCGCTCGAAACGGTCGCGGACCCGCTCTACTTTGCCTCCCTGCTCGTCGGGGCCGGGATCGCCGACGGATCCATCGGAGGCGCAGTGCGGACCACCGGCGATACGGTGCGGGCGGCGTTGCACTGCATTGGTCCGGCGCCGGGGCTCAAGACGGTGTCATCGGCATTTATCATGGTCCATCCCGATCCCAATTGGGGCGATGACGGAGTCATGGTCTTTGCCGACTGCGCCGTGATGCCCGATCCGAACGCTGTCCAACTGGCGGAGATCGCGGTCTCGGCTGCCGACACGTTCAGATCCATCGTCGGGGGCGAGCCGCGGGTCGCGCTGCTCTCGTTCTCCACCATGGGTTCGGCCGACCATCCGCTGGTGGACAAGGTCAGGGACGCCAAAGCCGAGCTCGACCGCCGCGGCGAGAACTTTGCCTACGACGGCGATCTCCAACTCGACGCCGCGCTGATTCCGAGGATCGGCGCCAAGAAGGCGCCCGAGTCCAAGGTGGCCGGCCATGCCAACGTCCTGGTTTTTCCCGATCTCAACGCCGGCAATATCACCTACAAGGCAGTTGAGCGACTCGGCGGAGCCCGGGCGCTGGGACCACTGATGCAGGGCTTGGCAAAACCGGCCAACGATCTCAGCCGAGGCTGCTCGGCCGCCGATATCGTCCAGACGACATTTCTGACGCTGCTTCAGGCGCGGGGCTGAAGACCATGCGCGTCCTCGTTCTCGGATCGGGCGCCCGCGAGCACGCGATGGTTCACACCATTGCGAGGGCGCCATCGGTCGATCGGCTTTTTGCCGCACCGGGCAACCCGGGGATGGCGGGCGAAGCGGAGCTCCTCGATCTCGATCTCGCAGATCTCGAAGCGATCGCCGATGCTGCCGCCGACAACGAAATCGATCTCACCGTCGTCGGACCCGAGGTGCCGTTGGCCCAAGGCATCGGTGATGTTTTTGCCCGCCGTGGGCTGCTCCTCTTCGGCCCGCTGGCCGCAGCCGCCGAGCTCGAGGCGAGCAAGGTCTTCGCCAAGGAATTCTGCTTTCGTCACGGGATCCCCACAGCTGCAGCGGAAACCGTCCAAACCGCAGAAGACGCCGCGCGTGCGGCGCGGGGCTTCGGGTTTCCGGTGGTTTTAAAGGCCGATGGACTCGCCGCCGGCAAGGGGGTCCTGATCGTCCACTCCGAGGATGATCTCGAGGTCGCTCTGGACGAGCTCTTTGTGACCCGACGTTTCGGCGCCGCGGCCGATCGGGTGCTCGTCGAGGAGTGCCTCGAGGGACCCGAGGTCTCCTTCATGGTGGTCAGCGACGGTACGCGGACCGAGAGCTTTGCGACCTCTCACGACTACAAAAGGGTCGGTGATGGCGACTCGGGTCCGAATACCGGTGGGATGGGCTCTCATTCGCCCGCCTTCGCCCTTGATGACGAGCTCCGTGAGGAGATCCTGGAAACGGTCATCCGACCCACAATCGCCGGAATGGCGGCCGAGGGTCGCGAGTATCGCGGCATTCTTTACGCCGGGCTGATGCTCACCAAAGACGGACCCAAGGTCCTCGAATTCAATTGCCGTCTCGGTGACCCGGAAACCCAGTCGGTGCTCCGTCGATTCGACGGTGATCTCGCCGCGGTCTTCTCCGATGCCGCCCGGGGTCAGCTCGAGCCGGGTTGCATGGGATGGAAAGATGCAGTTTCCACCTGCGTGGTCATCGCAGCCGAGGACTATCCCGACAGTCCTCGTCTCGGCGATGAAATATCGGGAGTCGACGAGGCCGGAGTGCTCCCCGGTGTGGTCGTCTTCCACGCGGGAACCAAAAAGGACGGAGATCGGCTGCTCACCGCCGGAGGCCGGGTTCTCTCTGTGACGGCCACCGGTGCGACCCTCAGCGATGCCATCGATCTCGCCTACCGCGGGGTCCGGCGCATCGGTATCAGGGGAGCGCATTTCAGATTCGATATCGGAGCCGATACCCTGTCTATGAGGGAGCGATCACATGTCTGACCTCGATGTTCTCATGTTGATGGGCTCGGCGAGCGACTGGAAGTACCTCCAGGGCGCCGTTGCCGTCTTGAACGATCTTGGACTCTCCTCGAGGGTCAAGGTCTCTTCCGCCCACCGGACCCCCGAGCGCACCCTCGAGCTGGTTCGCCAGGCCGAAGCCGACGGGTGCAGGGTCTTTATCTGCGCCGCCGGGATGGCCGCGCATCTCGCCGGGGTGGTCGCCGGCCACACGATCCGGCCGGTTTTGGGCGTGCCCCTGCCCGGCGGGGTCCTCGATGGGGTCGATGCGCTCCTCTCGACGGTGCAGATGCCCGGCGGGATTCCGGTGGCGACCTTTGCCGTGGGATCGGCAGGGGCCAAGAATGCCGCTTACTTTGCCGCCCAGATCGTGGCTGGGGAGCGACCCGACGTCGCCCGAGCCCTCGCCGAAGCGCGCCGGGCCGGCGCCGAGGGCGTGGACCGCGCCGACGCTGGAATCCAAACCGAACTCGATGAGAAGGGGACGACACCGTGACATCTTCGTTTGCCGAAATGCAAGTCACGCCGCGGGTCGAGGATCTGGTCTCCGTCATCATCGACACGGACCTTCCTGCGATGCCCTGCCGAATCGGCTCGCTCGAGGTTCGCCACGACTCGTACTACCTCGTGGAAACACCGGACGGCCAGTTTCTCGGGAGGGTGAGCCTCTTTGCGCTGCCGGTCTTCAGAAAACGTCCCGGACCGATGGGTCGAGTCATTCGACTGGCCTCTGATGAAGACCAGAAACGGAGCGAGGACACCCACCACATCGAGCGCGAGATCGAGGGTTTTCTTCGCCGCCGGACCCGTGAGCTCGGTCTTGACATGCGGGGAATCAAAGCCCGGTTGCCCTTGACCGGTCGCAAAGCCGTGATCTACTTCACCGCCGAGAGGCGGCTCGATTTTCGCCCCGTCCTGCGCGAACTCGGTCGCCGGTATCGTCGACGTGTGGAGATGCGGCCCCTCGGGGTCCGTGATGGTGCGCGGGTCTGCGGTGGTCTAGGTCCGTGCGGGCGTTGTCTGTGTTGTTCCACCTTTATGGACCGATTCCACTCGGTGACGGTTCGGATGGCGAAACGGCAGCATCTCAGCCTCAACCCGACCAAGATTTCCGGTCTCTGCGGACGTCTGATGTGCTGTCTGGCGCACGAGGTCGATCAGTATCCCGATGTTGGTAGGCGATCGCGGAATTAGGATTCGAGATCTCTTCCGGTCGTGGTGTCAGAACACCACGAGACAGGGTGCCGTGGTTTTGTTACCCTTGATGCACAATTCCCCTACTTCATGCATCCGGGCCCGCCCCCCCGCCCAGCATGGGGTGCTAGGAGCGATCAGATGTCCGACCGCAAACTCATCCGTCCATCGATGACCGAGATGATGGACAGATTTCCGACACGAGGCACGACCGGCAGACGCAAGCAGGTTCCGGCCGAGCAGACCAATGCCGAGAGCTTTTACTACCTCAAACAGATGCAGGGCCGTACGATCATGGTGGTGGTCCTCACCGACGGCACCGAACTCATCGGGTGGATCGAGTGGTACGACAAGAGCTGCCTCAAGTTGAACCGGGAGAAGGCGCCGAACCTCCTCATCTTCAAACACTCCATCAAGTTCATGTTCAAGGAGGAGGAGCTCCACCAGCGCCGTCGTCGCCGGACGACCGAGACGAGCCGATAAGACCGGCGGTTCCACTCCTAACACGACCCGTGTAATACCTCTTCGATTCAGAGGTACTTGATCGTCTCGGCTGCGGTGGTCGCATCCGGGCCATCGGGGGCGACCGCCAGGTATTTCTCGAATTGGGCTTTGGCCCCTTCGAGGTCACCGGTACGCAACAGGAGCATGCCGTACTCGAAGAGACATTTCGCGAACTCCGGATCGACAGCGAGACACTGCTCGAGGAAGGGAAGCGCGGCTTCGTCATCCATCTTGTTGAGAAAACCGGCAGCCTGGTTGAAGAGGGTCGCCGGGTCATCCGGATTGAGTCCCTGATACTGGGCGAGATAGGCGGCCTGAGCCTCGCTGTCGCCGACCATGCCGGCCGCATTGGATGCTACCGCGAGGCATTTCTGGGACTCGTCGTCTTCTTCGAGACAGCGCCGCGCGGTCTGAAGCGCGAGGTCGGCGTCACCGGAGTCGAAGTCGATTCCAGCCATCACCTCGAGTGCCTCGATTAGATCGGGCATCGCCTCGAGGGCCTCTTCGAGTCGGACGCGGGCCTCGGCGGTCTTGCCCTCCTCGAGCAGCTCTTGCGCCTCACCGAACTCCTTGTATCCCGGTTGTTCCATCACCTCCTGCTGCCGCGCCTTAGAGAGTTCCTCCGGTGTCGACAACTCGAAAGTGAACTCGTTGTCGGTGGTTCCGACAGAGACCTTGATCTCCTCTTTGTATTCGAGGAAACCCGGGGCGGTCACGGTGAAGATATAGGTGTTGGTGGCATCGAGGATGAGGACCTTGAATCCCCCATCATTGTCCGTCTCGAGGACTTTGTTGTACTTGGGAAGGGCTTCGCTGGTGATCGTGATCGTCGCACCGACGATGGGCTCGCCATCGGTTCCGACAACAAAGCCCCCGATACGGGCCTGGGGCCCCGCAACGGCGGATCCGATGCCCATGACCATGGTGAGAACCGCCGCGAGGGCGAGGGGTACGGTGATGTGATGGCGCATGTCAGACCTCCAGGCCGCCGGTTGGTCCAAGGATACTCCCATTCCCGACAGGGCTCAACGGGGCCCCAGGCCGAGGATGGCGCGAGTCACGTGGTGAGCAACGGTGGGGTTTTCCCGCAGGCGGCGCATGGAATAGGGATACCAGTCGCGACCGAAGGGAACATAGACCCGCAGCCGGTGTCCCCGGTCGAGGATAATCCGGCGGAGCTCGGGATCGACACCGAGGAGCATCTGAAACTCGTACTGCGATGGATCGAGACCGAGGCGGTCCACGGCGGTCATCCCCGCCCAGACCAGGTGGGCGTCGTGGGTGGCGATTCCGACATAGGCGCCGCCTGCGATGAGCTTTTCCATCGTCGAGATGAAATTGGCTCGAACGGTCTCATACTGCTTCCATGCAATGGTCCGGGGCTCGCGGTAGATCCCCTTGCACAATCGAATATTGGGTTTGAGCGGCAGCAGATCATTGATGTCATCGACGGTCCGGTGAAGATAGGCCTGGAGCACGACACCGACATGGCCGACTTCGGCATGGAGCCGGCGGTAGATCTCGAGGGTCGCATCGGTGCAGGTGTGATCCTCCATATCGATGCGGACGAAATTATCGAACCCGGCCGCTCTCTCGACGATGGTTTTGATGTTCCCGCTGCACATGGCCGCATCGATCTTGAGGCCGAGCATGGTCGGTTTGATGGAGACGTTGGCATCGACCTTCTCGCGATCGATGGCCTCCAGGAGTTCGAGGTACTGTGCGACGGCAGCGTCGGCCTTGCCCCTTTCGTGGACCTCCTCTCCGAGGACGTCCACCGTAGCCATGGCCCCCTCGGCGTTGAGTTCCCGGATCGCTTCCATGGCATCGGAAATCTCTTCGCCCGCGACATAGCGTTGCGCAACCTTCCCGACGATGGGTTTGGGCACAAAGGGCATACCGTGGCGGATCAACTGGTCGAAAAGCGTCATCACATTCTCCTGGAATCGGTTGCATGAGCGATAGTTGCGCAGAAAACGGCTTCGGCCCCTGCCGAGAGCAGACTGTCGGCGGCGCGGCGCAGGGTTGTTCCGGTTGTGCAGACATCGTCGATGAGTAGTACGCGGTGACCCTGCACCCGCCGATTTGATGAGAAACTGCCACGAGGCAGTTGCCTTCGCTGAGCGCGGGTGCGTCCCGCCTGACGGCGTAGACCATGGCGTCTGAGAACACGGGTGACAGGGCGATCGACAGCTCGTGCGACTTCGCCACTGATGAGGCGGGCCGCACTCGATCCACGGCGAAAACGACGGATGTCGTGGGACGGGATCGACGTGACCATGGTGATCTCGTCGAACCAGGGTGCGACCGCGATCCGGGCCGCCAGACGCCGGCCAAGCGGCCGCGCGATTTCATCGTGACCTCGGTGTTTGAGGGCGAGGACCGCGAGCCGAAGAATCCCGTCGTACTCACCCCACAGAACCGTGGCGGATTGCGGTGGGGGCGAGGCGACGCATTCGAGGCAGGGCTGACTGTCGCAGTCGGAGGGGACGCCGCAGCGCGGACAGCACGGCCCGGACATGGGGTGAAGACGGCTGCGACACGAGCCGCACAGGCCGCGGTCCTCTCCGGCGAGCACATCGTCACATGCTACGCACAGAGCCGGCAGCAGAATTCCCTTAAGGGCAGCCCTCACAGCGACTCGCACGGGCCATATCCTAGCCCGCATCTGGCCTCAGGACAAGGCTGTTCGGCGGACTATTCGGCCATCAGTGTGCGCGCCGGCACCCGGGTTGAATTCGGGGATGAACGCCTCGCGCTATACTCGGCCGATGCGATCTCGCTACCGTTTGTTGCCGGGGAACTGATGCCCCATCTCGTGCTCCGTGGAACCGTTGATTTTCAAAGAGCCGCGACCGAGCTCGATCTCGGCGTTATCCGCTGGGGCCGGGCGGTTATCAAAACCAGTGACGCCTGGAAGCGGTCGGATGGCAAAGCCCTGCTCGCCGACGGGGTGGTCGTGGAGCTGGGTCGGCCCCTTCATCCCGTCGCCCTGGTCGCCGTCCGGGATGGGGACACTGTGGTCAGGCTGTGGCCGATGATCGAGGTCGAACGGACCCCGGCGGTTCAGCACTGGCTCGGAGCCATTGCCCGTCGCCTGCAGACTCTGGGTTGCGGGCCGGTGCGGATTACCAATATCGGCGCCGGGATCCTCGACGGTCTCGATCTCGATCTCGATCTGGACTGAGCCGCCGCTACTGATTGAGTTCTTCTTCGAGCTCGAGCATCTTTTCCTTCTGGGCGGCCTCGAGGTTGTTGATCCGGTCCTGGACGCCTTCGGTGACGAGGCCGCTCGGAGCGGTGGTGCCTTCGCCCCCAGCCGTGACCGAGAGGGCTTGACGCGCCTTTTCGAGCTCGTATTGGGCCTTTTGAAGGGTTGTCGGCGATGGCTTGACCGCGTGACTGCGGAGTTCGCCGGCGGCCTTGCGGATGGCGACAGAGGCGTGCAGTTCGGGACTCGGCGAGGCGGCTCCGGCGGACCAACTCGCGGCGGTCGAGGAGATGGTCTTGAGGTTCTCGATGTGGTTTGGGATCGAGTCGGGGTCGGCGCTGAGGCCTTCGAGAACGGCGATGAGCTCGAAGGCGCGTTCCCGGTCGAAGCTTGATCCCTCGACACCCTCCTCTCGGAGTTCGGTGGCGATGACGGCGAGAGCATCGCGTTTGGCCGTCACGTCTTGGCTCTGGAGGAAAACGACAACCGCCATGGAGATCACGACAACCAGGATCAGAATTCCGGAGATTCGCATGATCCGAGTATAGGACCACCAGCGCCAAGGTGGGTGTCTGGGGTCGGAGCGTCCACTTCCGAGGACGTTTTAGTCGGTTTTGGTTTGTCGTGCTGGGCCCCAGACTGGCACGGAGATTGCGCTCTTTCGGACGGGAGGTCGTCATGATTCGGATCAAGGTTCTTTTCTGCTCCCTCGCCCTTTGCATCATTGTTGCCGTCGCCCCACCGGCCTCTGCCCAGCTGTCGCTGCAGTGGATGGTGCCCGCCGCGGCCAACACCGCGGGGCTCAATGGGACCCATTGGCACACCGATCTGTCGATTCACAATCCACACTCGTTCGAGCTGCCGGTGGCCCTGCAGTTTCTCCCCAGCCAGACCGACAACCGGCAGGCCGACACCCTGTATCTCACCCTCGACCCGTGGTCGACATTCAATCTGTGGGATGTTCTCGGAGCGGAGTTTTTCGCCTTCGATGGAACCGGCTCGATCCTCGTTTTCGCGGATTGGGAGCTGCCGTGCGATCCCGTGGAGGACTGTGACTTTCTGGTCACGTCCCGGACCTACACCTTCGACCCGGGTGGTGCGAGCGGCGAATACGGCCAGACCATTCCCGGTTCCAGCACCTGGGCCGGGATCGATTGGAACACGCTCGGCTATTCAGCCGGCATCCTCAACGATGGTCTGAGCTTCAGGACGAATATCGGAATCGCCTCATGGAGCTCGGATTGGACATCGGTCGTGGTGGATGTTCAAGACGCCGGTGGAGCCATCGTCGAGAGTTTGACCCTGGAGGTGCCGCCCTATGGTCACATCCAGGAGCGGCTGCCGACTCTGCTCGAGGGAGGCTCTCTGGTCTTCTGGCTCGAGGACGGCCCGGATGATGCGCTGGTCTTCGGCTATTCGTCGGTGGTCGACGAGACCACCGGTGATGCGAGCTTCCAACTTGCTCAGCCATCCACCGTGGGTTTTACCTCGGCCAAGACCGGTGAATATGAAGGTCTTCGCCGTCCGAGTCCGGCCGTGGGCTTCTCCCGCGGGGGTCCGCGTCAGATCGATACCCGCGTGAAAGGGATGAGCCGGACGTTGCGCAGGATACAATAGCCCTCGGGTTGACCTCGATGACGAATCGAGACAACAACAAGCGATGAATACAACCAATAGAGCGGGCACCGCGGCCGACTCCTTCGGCTCCACCGGCACCCGTGGTCGGCCGGAGGGCTGATGGTCCAATTCGAAAACCAGTACCGACAGATCAAGGTCAAGATCGTGTACTACGGACCGGCGCTGGGAGGCAAGACGACGTGTCTCCAACATGTCCACCGGATCTCGGACCCCCAGCGCCGAAGTCGGCTTTACTCACTCAATACGGCATCGGACCGCACCTTATTTTTTGATCTTCTTTCGCTCAATCTGGGTCGTATTCGCGGCTACCGGCTCGCGATCCAACTCTACACCGTACCCGGCCAGGTCCAGTACAACGCCACGAGACGGACGGTTCTCGCGGGCGCCGATGGAGTGGTCTTTGTCGCCGACTCTCAACGGGACCAACACGAGGCCAATCTCCAGTCGTTTGCGAATCTCAAGGAGAATCTCGAGGCGAACGGGATCGATCCCTCGAGTCAGCCGCTGGTGCTGCAATACAACAAGAGGGATTTGGCGAACCTGGTTCCCATAGACGAGCTCGAAAACACCCTCAACGACGGTGGGCTGCCGTCGTTTCCCACCGTCGCCATCACCGGAGACGGGGTGATGGAGGCATTTGCGACCATCACCGAGAACACCTTGGTGTCGTTGGCGGATCGTCTCGGTATCGACACCACCGGCCATGCGATCGAGCGACTCAAGCAGCAGACACGGGCCGCCCTGGAACCCTTTATCAACGTTTCGCGGCCCCCGGCGCCCGCCGATGACATCGAGATCACGGCGCCCGAACATCCGCCCGACGAGACCGGACCATTGCCCCAGGAAACCCTGGTCAGAGAGGCGGTTCGCGCCAACCTGGCCATGACCAATCTGAGCTCACAGCTCGAGATTGCGAGCCGGCAACTCGAACGCAAGGCGCTCGTCACCAGGGCCATCATCGATTTCGGACGCAACATCGCCCACCAACGGGATCCGGCGGATGTGCTTCGATTGCTCCTCAAGACCGCGGTGTCTCGTCTCGAGGTGCAGGCTGCCGCTGTATTGATCGTGCCGGCGGCAGGACAGTTGAGAGAAGCGGTCGTCCACGGTGTCGAACACGATCCCCTCCTGGCATCGGTAGTCGAGACGACCACCGTGGCGGGGGCGGTGGCTTCGACCGGCGAACCGGTCCTCATCGCCAGCGATCTCGAAGGAGCGACCGCCGGTTCGGTCCAGATGGCGGTGGAAAAGGCGGGCTTCGCCTCGGCCATTGCGGTGCCGTTGTTCGCTCAGGATCGGCTCCTGGGCTTGCTCTGTGTCTATGGCGGACACGATCGCAGTTCCCTGGATGAAGACGAACTCGAGCTCGCGAGCATCCTCGGCGCGACCGCCGCCATGGGCTATTCCAACGCCCTCGCCTTCCGCCAACTCCAGGACTCGAATACCGGGCTCGAAAGCGCCGTCGATCAGCGGACCGACGAGCTCAAGACCACCCTCGATGAAGTCCGCCGCCTCAACGACGAACTCGGCCGTCTCGATCGAGTCAAGAACGAACTCATTTCTCGGATGGCCGCTCAGCTCAACCCCCCCGTGGCATCGCTGGTCACAGCCGCGGGCGCCCTTGACAGTCTCCGCGGGGCGCCGCCCGAGAAAACGGCGCGGTTCCTCGACATCATCCGAGAACAGGCCGACTCGCTCGCAGAAATCATGGAGAGTGTCGGCCAGGCCTCTCTCCTCGCCACCGATCACGGTGCAGCGAAACCCCATGTTGCGTCTCTGCCGGAAATCCTCCGTCGAGCGGTTGCGCCGCTCAAGGATCTCGCCAAACAGCTCGAAGTGGATATCAAGGTGCTGCGCCCCGGCAACCTCGAAACCATCACCTGTGACGCCGACGCCATCTCGACGGCCCTGCGGGCGGTGATCAAGAATGCGCTCGAACACAATCGAGCCGGAGGAGAGGTTCGGATCGAGGTCCACCGGGTGCTTCGTGGATCCGAACCCTGGATCGAGTTCAAGATCTCCGACACCGGTGGTGGCATCCCCGAAGCCGATCTCGGTCGTGTTTTCGAGGCGCTCTGGCAGGGAGCTCCCGGGGTGCGGGGCGAATCTCGGGGAATCGGTCTCGGCCTCACGATCACCAAACAGATCGTGGGGCGCCACGGTGGTCGGATCTCCGTTGCCCGGCGATCGCCCGAGGGCACCGAGGTGTCCATGACCCTGCCCCAGTAGCTGGAATTTCAATCCTCGGCGGTCGGAACCGATGGCAGGCCTTCCACCGCGAGCCGGGCCGCGGTTGCCGCGCGTTGGAGCTGCCGAGGCGTGGCGAACTCGAGCACCGACTCGTCGTTGGGCATGGTTTTCGGCCAGACCGCAGCCGAGGGAATGAGGCTGCGGCTCACATGGAGGCAGGCACCGATTTCGGTGGGGACCCCCCCTTCGAGGACGAGACGAAAGTCCGCCGGGAAATCGGCAAGATGTCCCAGGCCCGCACCGATCCGGCGTGGGAGCTCTCTCAGCAACGTCCGGCGGATGCCGTGGTGTGGGACCGGGAGCGCGGCCAGCACCCACAAGACGAGATCGGTGGGAACCGTGATGAGGTGGGCGGCGAGCTGAGCTGCTCCAGGATCGACACCGAGCACTTCGGCGGCCGCAGCGGCGCCACGAGACCAGACGATGGCGACACGCCGGGTCAGGCGGTCGAGAGTCCCGGCGCGACCGCGCTGCCACTTCTTGGCATCGGTGAGATCCGGCCAAAGTTCGAGGGACGCCGCGAAATCGTCCACATCCTCGATCCCACCGGGAGGCTGAAGATCGGCAGAACGGATCGAGCAGGCGAGCACCATCAGATTCCAGGTCGCCTGCGGAAGACCGAAGAGCCGAACCCGACCGGTGGTATCGAGGGAGGCGGCCATGATCTCGCCGTGATCGGCGGGCTGGGGAACGAGGCCGGTACTCGACGCCAGCCACTGGGCGAGGCTCGCCATGACATTGCGGATGATGTCGTGCAGGGCGTTGATCTGATCGCCGTCAACGGGATCGTCGCTCGGGATTCCCTGCTGTACGAGGTGCCAGAAAAACCCCTCGACGGCCTCCTCGTCAAGCGGCAGCACCGGTGACGGAGAGGTGGTTCTCACGTGTTTGGACTCATCCATTCGACGAGCGGAATCGAGGAGCAATCTGCTCGGCGTGAGGCTGAGATAGAGACCCGAAGGATCCCGGATCGGGTGACCGGGATCGAGCTCGAAGCGGAGTTCGGACGAGTCGAGGATCCGACCCATCATGAGTTCTGCAAGGACCGTCAAACTGGCCCCGAGGGCGGTCTCGGTGATAGCCTTCTCACCGAGAAGGACATCGGTGAATAGCTCGTGACGCAGCATGGCCGTCGAGAGCAACCGGCGAACCGACGCTGCCGGGAGCAAACCGTCGCGTGCGAGCCAGGTGGCGAGGCGTTCTTCCGGAACGGTTGACGAAACATAGACGATTCGCCCGTGGAGAAAATCGAGTCTCCGCTCGCCGATCTTGTCGGAAAGGGTCAGCCGCCCGGTTTGACCGCCGAGTTCGAGCCAGTGCAGGAGATCGCCTAGGTGAAGGCGATCCAGATTTCCCCGGATCATCCGGCAATTATACCCGGATCCTCACCGTCTTTGGGCAACCCGAGTACCATGACGGTGTGAGAATTCTCGTCCTCAGCGCCCGGCCGGAAACCGCCAGTAACCGACGCCTCATCGATGCCGCCGCGAGTACTGGTGTCTCCATGGATCTCGTCGACGCCACCGATCTGACAGCGACGGCCGCCGGTCGGATCTGCGGCGGTCGAAACGTCCCTCTCCATGAGACCCCGGATGTGGTCCTGGCGAGAATCGGCAATTGGCGGCCCGACAGCCTGCTCGCTCTGCTCGAGACCCTGACCGCGCGGGGTGCAGCGACCCCGAATCCGCCTTCGGCGATTCGCTTGGGGAGGGACCACTGGCGGACGGCGCAGACCCTATCCGTATCGGGGATACCGGTGCCTCAAACCCTGGCCGGCGCCGACCCGGAGGCCCTGGCGGCCGCCGCGAAGGAGTGCCTCGAGTTTCCGGTGGTGGTCAAGCAACGACGATCGCGGATGGGGGTCGGGGTGATCAGGTGCCGGACCCTGGATCACCTCGAGGCCGTTTTAGACTCACTTTGGCGTCTCGGAGATGAAATCGTCGTTCAGCAATACCACGAAACCGGGGGCAGGAGCATTCGTCTGCTGGTGGTGGGTTCCCGGGTCGTGGCGTCGGCGAGCTTCGAGGCAACCGGCTCGGAGTGGCGCTCCAACGCCGCCCGCGGAGGAATGGCGACGACGTTCGTGCCCGACGACAAAGCCGTCGCCCTGGCCCTGGCGGCGGCTCAGAGCACGGGTCTGGGCATCTGCGGTGTCGATCTTCTGCCGACGAGCGACGGAGTTCTGGTCTGCGAAATCAACCCAACACCGGGTTTTTCGAGCCTTGAACGGGCCACCGGGGTGGACGTGGCGGGCGCCATCGTCGCCCACCTCATCTCCCTGGCCGGTTGAGCTTCGGGCGTCCGGGCCAGCCCGAACTTCTCACCAGGTTTCGTGACGAGGGCGGTCAAGCATGGTGGGCCGGGGTTGATCGCTGGTGAGAGCTCCGGGTTATTGGACTTCGCTGATAGCGACGGGGGCCGGTCGACCCGCGAGCTCACGGTCGATCATGAGCAGACCGTGCGGGTTCGATTCGACCATTTTGACCTGGTGGAAGAGGGTGTCGGCGGTCGCCTCTTCCTCGACCTGCTCGTTGACGTACCAGTGGAGCATGACGGCGGTGGCGTGGTCGTTCTCTGAATTGGCGAGATTGACGAGTTTGTTGATTCGCTCGGAGATCGCGCGTTCGTGGTTGAGGACGGTCTCAACCGCCACCGACGGCGATGCCCACTCCCGGGTCGGAGCATCGATGGGGAGCAGATGCACCTCGCCGCCACGCTCGTTGACGAAGTCAAAGAGTTTCATGGCGTGGGCGGACTCCTCCTGGGCCTGGATCCGCATCCAGTGGGCGAAACCATCGAGGTGGAGGTTCGTGAAGTACGCCGAAACCGAGAGATAGAGATAAAAGGAGAAGAATTCCGCGTGGATCTGGTCATTGAGCGCTTTTTCGATTTTTGGGTTCATGTGCTCTCCATTCAAGGGGTTTTTCATTTCATACGGGTCGCCGGACGACACGGGTTGAAAGGATAACCCAGGGGGCCTCGGCTGTCATTCCGGTATGCAGACTTTATGGTGGGAATCACGGATCAGTCGGGACTGACCGGGCGCGGCAGCCAAGGGGCCATGACAGGCTCCATCCATGGACGAATATTATTGCTGCTTCCGGCGCGTCCCCACTGAACGGCGGCGGCGCGGTCGTCGGGCAGCGGCCGGCCAGCGATCCAAAAGGCGGCCCAGGCGAGTACCAAGCTCACCGCGAGAAGACCGAAGGCACGGGCCGTTACCGGTGTCACGGGGTGGGTCAGGGGCGCCGGATAGCCGATCCAGGCCACCATCAGCACAACGAGGAGCGGCACACCCGCCGCGATGCTCGCCTCGAGTTGGAATTCAGCGCGGATGGTGGTCGTGACGGCCGCCCATGCCAGAGGAATCGGTACGAGGTGGGCGGTGACGAGCACCAAACGGCGGCCGCGGCTGAGATGATAGCGGGTGATTCGCGCGATGGCGATGAGTCGAAGCACGATGGGCACGACGACCGCCGCGACCAGGATTGGACTCAGCCATCGAAGTTCGATGGGGAGGCCGCGAAACATGAGCCAGCGAGCGAGGTGGCTCAGGTGGGGGTCGAGAGCCGGTTGCCATGACGCACCGATCACCGCTGTCGCCCAGGCCAACTGAACGACAAAAATCTGCGACGAGAGGCTTTTGAGCCGGAGCGACAAAGGGAGGGCCAACGCTGCAACCGCCAGTGGCGCGATCCACGAGCCGAGCCAGTAACCGGAAGCCGAAGGAAGGGAGGCGAAGTTGAGGACCGGTTGATTGACCAGGGCCCAGGCCTGACGATCCCACGGCACGCTGAGGCCGATCCACCCGGCCTTCGCCAGCAGCGCCCCGAAGCCCTGGCCGCCGGCGGCGACAAAAAGAGCGAGAGGAAGAGCGATCAGTCCGGCCAACCAGCTTGCCAGCAGACCCACGGGCGACAGGGGATCGGGCCGTCGAATCACCGGCGGCATGCTACCATGCCGGCCTATATGAGAGTCCAAACCATTCTGCTCAAAGGTGTTTTCAGCGCTGCAACCGTTCTGATCGCAGCTGCGGGTTTGACCGGAGAGGCCCGGGCCCAGGCCCTGTTGGTCGAGCGGCTTCCCGGCGGAACCCAGCTCGTACTGGTCAATCAACCCTTGGCCGATGCGACCACCTTGGTGTGGCCCGAGGTTTCCGATGATCGGGAGCCGGTGATCGGTCGACTCACCGTTGGTCGGCTTACCATCGCGGCGGATGTCGATGCCGCTTTCGGGGCCGCCGAGATCGAGGGCTCGCCGACAACGGTACCCCCGGTGATCGTCGCGGTTGGAGGGGCATCGGCGGATGAGCTTTCGTCACTTCTCGAACGGGTCCTCGGTGATCGTCGTGCGGCGTCGGTGGTCATGCCCTCACCGCCGGTCCTGGTGGAGGGCGGCCTCGATCGAAGGCTCGGCGCTCCGGGGAGCGAGGCCCTGCTCCGATTCGAGATTCATGCTGCCACCGCCCGGCGATGCGCGGCGAAGCGCGGTGGAGGTGCTCTGGGATCTGATACCCCAACTCCTGTCCGAAACCATCCCGATCCTCCAGAGTCGGGTGGCGGACGATCGCGGGATCCTCGACGGCCGTATCGATGCGGAAACCGCCGAGATCACCGTCAGTGATCTGCGGCTCCAGTTGGCGCGGATCGCCTCGGATCCCAACCTCCAGGCCGATGATGTGGCCGAGGCGCGTCGCCGCCTCCAGGTGCGTCGGTACGCGGCACTCGAGGAACATCCGGATGCCGCTTTGGAGGTCCTGGAGCGTTGGCTCTCCGGTGGTGAGGAGGCGGTCCGAGAGCTCGTTTTCGGAATCCAGGCCGTCACCATCCAGAGTGTGCGCGAAGCCGCCGCCGAGTGGTTGCCCACCCACCCGGGACACGCCCAGTTGATTTTGCCACCCCGGGTTTTCAACCCACGGTTTGCGGTTGGGCCGCAGATCCACCAACTCGGAAACGACCTGACCGCGGCCATCCTCGAACGCGCCAGCGCTCCGCTGTCGGTGGTGGTTCTGCGACCCGTGATGGTTCCGGATCTCGATGGCGAGGTCACGGCTACGGTCCTCGCTCGATTGGCGCGGGAGCTGCGATCAGCCGAGAGCCGGCCGGGCTTTGTGCGGGTGCGAACAGACCCGCCCCTGATCGAGGTGGCCGGGCCGGCGGATGGATTCGGCGAGCTTCTGGAGCAGCTCACCGGTGCCTACGTCGCGGTGGCCTCGGATCGCTCACCCGTGCCCACATACGGCGATGATGCTCGGCGGCGAGCCCTCGATCTCATGGCCGGTCTGCTCGGTGTGACGGAGACCGAGGATCCGTCCCCGGCGGCCCTCCTCCGGGCGGGCAATCTGGCCCTCGGCGTGGTCGCAACCGATGCCGAGGCGGCGGCCGAGGCCCTGGGCAAATTCTGGGCGGTAGACTCGAGCGATGGTGCTGCGACGAATGTCCAGAGCGTACCCGCGGTCCCGCGCACCCGGGTCGCTGCCGCGGGGGACGAGTCGGTCCTGGTGGTGGGCCTCGAAACGGAGTTCGGCGGGAACGAGGCCGCTTCCATGGTTCTGCGCGAACTTCTCGAGACCCGCGCCGGTGCCCTGTGGCCCGACAGCCGGATTCGGGTACTTCGTCCCTATGTGCCGGGACGTTCGTTGCTGCTCGTCGTAATTGCGGCGGATGAAACCGTGGATGTGGTCGAGCGGACGGTTGTCCGAGGGTGGTCGTCCCTCACCTCCAGCGCCGGCGAGGCGGAGCTCGCCCCGGTCAAGCGTCGGGTGGCAGCGGCCGCCAGCGCCGAGATGAGCGGTGTCGCCGGCCACGCCCGGCTCTGTGCGGCTACCGCGGCAGGGGCCTCGAGATGGCGCGAACCGGCGGAGTTCGAGCTCGAGGTCCTGACCGTGGATGCGGAGATGATCAACCTGATCCTGAAGAGTTTCTCCGACTTTTCCACCCTCGAGACAACCGGTGCGGGCGTCCTGCCCATCACCGAGCTGCAGAGTCGTTGATTCAAGTAGAATTATTCGCCCGAAGGACGGGCTGGAGGGTGCATGAAGTCGAAGATCGATGAACAGTTGGCCTACCTGACCAAGGGTTGTGTCGACGTGGTACCAGAGCCCGAACTCAAAGCCAAGCTCGAGAAATCCCTCGCCACCGGCAAGCCCATGACCATCAAAGTCGGTTTTGATCCGTCGGCGCCGGATCTTCACCTCGGGCATACCGTGGTCATCCGCAAGATGCGTCACTTCCAGCAACTCGGGCATCGAGTTGTTTTCCTCATCGGTGACTTCACCGGTCTCATCGGCGACCCCACGGGCAAGAAGGCGACCCGGCCGCAGCTGACCGAAGAAGAAATCAAGGCCAACGCCGCCACCTACAAACGACAGATCTACAAGCTTCTGGATCCCGAGACGACCATCATTGACTTCAACTCGAGATGGCTCGGCGAACTGGGTTCAGCGGGTTGGATTCGACTCGCCGCCAAGGTCACCGTGGCGCAGATGCTCGAGCGTGACGATTTCAAAAAGCGATACGAATCGCAGCAGCCGATTTCGCTGCACGAGTTTCTCTACCCACTCGCTCAAGCCTATGACTCGGTAGCGCTCGAGGTCGATGTCGAACTCGGCGGAACCGATCAACTCTTCAACCTCTTGGTTGGCCGTCACCTCATGCGCGAACACGGGCAGGAACCGCAGATCGTCATGACCCTGCCGCTGCTCGAAGGTCTCGATGGGGTCGAGAAGATGTCCAAGTCCCTCGGAAACTATGTTGCGGTGGAGGATCCGCCCTTCGAGATGTTCGGCAAAATCATGTCGATTTCGGATGATCTCATGTGGAAGTACTGGCTGCTTCTTTCGGATCGCTCCCAGGCTGAAATCGAGGCGGACCGTGCGCGGGTGGCCGACGGCAAACTCCACCCCATGGACGTGAAGAAACAGCTCGCCAGCGCCATTGTCGCCGAGTTCCATTCGGCCGACGAAGCCGAGGCTGCGCAACACGAGTTCGAACGGGTTTTTTCGGCCCGAAATCTGCCCCGGGATATTCCCGATATCGAGCTCGAGGTGGATGACGAGACCGTTCTGCTCGCCAAAGCGCTGGTTCTCGCCGAACTGGCGCCGTCGAACTCGGAGGCCCGGCGACTCATCACCCAGGGCGGAGTCAAGATCGAAGGCGAACCGGTGCGCGACATCAAGGCAACCCTTGATGCGGGCTCCCCGGATCCGATCCTGGTTCAGGTCGGCAAACGGAAACACGCGAGATTGAGTTTGCACCGAGGCTGAGTCTTCAGCCGATTTTGGGCAAAGAAAAACCCCGCATGCGCGGGGTTTTTCTTTGTCCGAAAATCGGGTTTAGAAGAATGAGGTTTCCTGCTCGACCTTCTGGCCTTCGTCGCTGAGGCCTTGGATCTGAATCGAGATAAAGGCCGGGCGGAACTTGTGATCCTGGCAGATCCTGCGGAGCCGCTCATCGAGATCAGAGTCCCAAAATTCGATGATCTTGCCGGTGGCGGTGCAGACCATGTGGTGGTGGCCGCCGCCGGGCTCCATCTTCTCGTAGAAGTAGTGCTCGCGGCCGAGCCGGCTCTTGCGAACGAGACCGCACTGGACCAACAGGTCAAGGGTGCGGTAAACCGTCGCTCGCGAGACCTTCCGCTGTTTGACCTTCATCCGAGCGAGAAGATCATCGGCGTCGAGGTGCTCGTTGGTGTTGAAGATCTCATCCAGAAGAGCGAGACGCTCCTGGGTTACCTTGAGATTGTTTTCTCTCAGGTACTGGATAAAGAGTTTTTGTGCGCGCTGAGAAAGCTTTGATGTCATAAATCTAATCCAGACTCATTTTCATTGTCTCAACCCACGTTACGGTAGATGCGACTTCGTGTCAAGAGGTCTTTCGCAGGAAGCGCGTTCGAATGTGATCAGTTGTGCGATAGGTCCGGAACGGGCTCTTGGCCTCATTTATCAGTCGATGGTTGAGCAAGCATTCACTCTTTAGATTCAGAGAGTTGCGGGCGAAGCCAGCCGATGGTACGGTGAGTCGGAGCGTTGTTTTCAAGAGGAGGACGCATGGATTATCCGATTTGGGATGTTGCCATGGGTGGTGGCGTGCTGATGGCATGGGTGGCGATCACCCATGTCATCGTTTCCCATTTCGCCATCGGCGGCGGTCTGATCATCGTCGTAACCGAGACCCTGGCGGTGAAGAGAGCCGACCCCGAATTGCGGGAGCTCGCCCGGCGATCCTCATTGGTGTTGATTCTGGTCTCGACGGTCTTCGGCGCCATTTCCGGGGTCGGGATCTGGGTGGTTGCGGGTCTGATTTCTCCGGGTGCCATCTCGGCCCTGATCCACAACTATGTCTGGGGATGGGCCATCGAGTGGGTCTTCTTCGTCCTCGAGATCGTCGCCGCCCTGGTCTACTACACGACCTGGGACAAAATCTCCAAGGGCGCGCATCTCATGGTCGGTTGGCTCTACTTCATCGGCGCCTATTTCTCGCTGGTGGTCATCAACGGCATCATCACCTTCATGCTCACCCCGGCGGGATGGCTCGAAAGCCACGCGTTCTGGGATGGCTTCTTCAACCCCACTTACTGGCCCTCGCTGGTGCTGCGCACCGGAATCTGCATCCTCATGGCCGTCGCCTTCATGTTGTGGCCGGCCTTCAAGGCCTCGGCTGATCGCCGATCGGACCTCGTTCGCTATCTCGGCTGGTGGTTCCTCGGCGGGGCCGTCCTGAGCTATGCCGGCTATCGCTGGTGGGAGGCGGCCCTCCCGGACACGGTCAAGGCGCTCTTCCTCGGCGAGGCCCCAACCCTGGCCGGACTTGCCGCCACCCGTTCCTTCACCCTGTGGTCGCTGGCCCTTGGGCTGGCGGTCACGGTCCTTGCGCTGCTGCTCGCTCCCAAACTCGCTCGCGGCCTGACAGCGGTCGTCCTCATGGTCGGCGCATTTGGTTTCTTCGGCGGTTACGAGCGGTTGCGCGAAGGCACCCGCAAGCCCTTCCTGATCCACAGCCACCTCTTCTCCAACGGGCTTCTGGTCAGCCAGATTGACGAGATCAACACCAAGGGCATCGCAGCTCACTCGGGTTGGGTGGCGGCGGGAGACCCCTCACCCGAGGCCCTTGGCGGGCGCATTTTCGCCGCCCAGTGTTCGAGCTGCCACACCCTTGACGGCTATCAGAGCATCCGTGAGGTTCTGCCGACTCTCGCCGATATGGAGCTCGTGGCGGCCGATGATCCCCTCGGGTCTGGGGTGGTTCACTACCGCGCCCAATGTTCAGCGTGCCACGGGGAGATCGAGTACGAAGAGATGGTGGAGATGCTCCCCACCCTGGAGGAAATCCAGGAGGATCCCGATTTCATCCGAGAGCTCAACTTGGGGATGATCACCATGACCGTGATCCAGCTCAAGGAGATGGGCGCCGAGCTCGCCGCCTTCGACCCGGGAACGACCTTTGACATGCGCCGGCTCGACCGACCATATATGCCGCCCTTTGTCGGCACCGATGAAGAGGCGGAGGCGCTGGCGGTCTACCTCGCGTCTCTGGACAGCGCGGCGGCCGGACACGCCCCGAGCGGAGGTGAGCGATGAACACCGATCTGATACCGGCCCTCGATGCCGCGGGTATCCCAGGACCGCCGTGGCTCTTTCACTTCCTGCTGGTATTTACCTTCTTTCTCCATCTCGTCTTTATGAACCTCACCCTGGGTGGGACCTTGATGGCTTTTGTCGCCAATCTGCGGGGCGGCGGCCGGTCGACCGATCCCAACACCGTCTTTGCCAAGCGCTTGATGGGGGTCAACACCTACGCCATTTCCCTCGCCATCACCACCGGTGTCGCACCGCTGCTCTTTGTCCAGGTCCTCTATCAGCAGTACTTTTACAGCGGAACCATCCTCCTCGGGTGGATCTGGTTCAACATGCTGGTCCTGCTGATGGTCGGCTACTACGCGGCCTATCTGCACAAGAAGTTCAGGGGCCCGTGGCTCGGGGTCTCGGCCGTGACATTCTTCGGAATCGCCATGACTCATGTGGCGGTCCACCTGATCCACGTCCAACCCGCGAAATGGACGCAGTTCGATGTCAGTTCGCTGAGCGTCCTCGGCGATCCGACATACTGGCCGCGGCTGCTCCACTTCGTCCTTGCCGCCATCACCTTTGCGGCGCTGGTCGCCGGGTGGTGGGCGGTTCGCCGGGCCCGGGCCGGCGACGATGTCGACCTCAACACGAGCATCGCGAAGAGCGCCTGGCGCTGGGCGCTGTGGTCCACCGTGCTGCTGATGGTGGACGGCTTCATCCTGCTCGGCGTGCTGCCGAAACCGGTCCTCCTCGGAGTCATGCGCGGCGGGCTCGCGATCCTCGGACCACTGACGATTTCGATCCTGTTCGGTATCGGGTTGCTGATGATGATGGCTCGGGTGTCGAATCCGGTTGAAAAACCAGGGCTCGTTTCCGGGACTCTCGCGGCGCTGACGCTGACCATCGCGGTCATGACCGTCACGCGGCATCAGGTGCGGGTGCTCTATCTCGAGCCGGCAACCTCGCAGTTCCAGGCGACCGTCGTTCCGCAGTGGGGGAATTTCATCCTCTTCGCAGTCCTGTTGGTGTTCGGGCTCGCCACGGTCTTCTGGATGGTCAGACGGGTCGTGACCAGCCCGGCCGAGGGCGACGAAGCCGCATAGAATGGAACCGCGAAGACGCGAAGAACGCCAAGATACCGCAAAGCGCCGCATTTTTTGACCCGGGCCCCTCGGATCCTGAAGGCTCCCCAAACCCTGCGATGGGTCAAGAAAGACTCTGCGGCCCCTTGGCGACCTTCGCGCCTTCGCGGTTCACTTTCTAGCTGCCGGATTGGCTCCACTGGTCGGGGGTGAGGGTTCGCATCTCGAGGGCGTGGATATCGGTGGCCATGAGCTCGCCGAGAGCCTGATAAACGAGGCGTTGGGCGGCGACCCTGGAGAGCCCCTCGAAGCGAGGTGAAACCACCAGTACACGGTAGTGGCCGCCACCGCCCTGGGCGCCGAGGTGGCCGGCGTGGAGGGCGCTGTCATCCTCGATCTCGATGTGGATTGCATCGAGACCGCTTTCGAGGCGGCTGTGGATGATCTCGGCGCGATCTTCTCCTCGTGGCATGTTTCCTCCGTATCTCAACTCACTCATCGGGGAAACCACAAAGGGGAATACTCTCTTCCCGCGAGCCCATCCTCGCGGGGCAGGCTGATCGCCTACTTGGGCTCGACGCTCTTGGTGCTCGAGTTCGAGTCCGCCTCGTCGTCATCGTTGTTGCCGGTCTTGATGGAGTCTTTGAAGTTCTTGATCCCTTCTCCAAGTCCCTTGCCGAGACGGGGGAGCTTGTTGACGCCGAAAATCAAGATGACGATCGCGAGAATAATCAACAACTCGGGCACACCGAGTGATCCGAACATTGAGACCTCCGTTCGGGATGCGTTGCACCCCACCCGCCCAGTCTAACCCAAGACGGGTGGTTCTGGCGCATGAGATGAGCCCGGTCTCAGGCCTTGAGGAAGGCCACCGTTTGGTCGTCGGCGCCGCGGCGCTCGAGGGGCCCGACGAGGTTTCGGGCGAGATCGATCATCCACTGGCGATACTCGGTGCGGCCCGCCACGGTGAATCGGGCAAAGGTCCCCAGCACCTTGAGACCCCGTTGGATCTGCACCGCGGCCGCCCGTTCCCGCCATCCGGGCTCGGCCCGGGTGTGAAGTGCCCAACTTGCAAGGAATTCGCGCCGTTGGACCGGGGGCAGCAGTCGGGTCGCGGCGCGCTCGGCGGTCAACGACACCGGGTCGTAGGTATCGGGCCCCACGAGAATGTCCTGGATGTCGATGACCCCCACCGACCCATTCCGGCCGATGAGTAAATTGTTGAGGTGATAATCGCGGTGGCAGACCCGCCGCGGATGGCTCCCGACCTCGGCCGCGAGTTCGTCGAGCCATTGACCCAAGGCCGCTGAGGGATTTTCTGATTTGTAGTGACGGACATACCACAGCTCGAAACCGGCAAGTTCCCAACGCAAACGAATCCGGTCGAGCGGTGGATTCCACGTTGGGAGATCTTCGACGGCGCACCCGGCGAGGATCTCGAGAGGCCGGAGCATCTCCTCCACCAATCTCCGTCGGTCGTCCGGCGCCGCAGCCTCGATGGCGGCTTCGGCATCATCACTGCCGAGATCCGAGAGCACGGCCAGACCGCGCGGAAGATCGCACCCCAGGATTTCGGGGACGTTCAATCCGCGCCCACGGCACCACGAGAGGACCTCGAGGTCGTCGGCGAGGCGGTTGCGGATGGCTTCCGGGTACTCCACGAGGATCGCGGTTTGGTCATCGGCGGCCCACAACCGGCTGTAGCGACGCGGCGACGCGTCTCCTGTGAGCGGGTCTCTCCGGCACCAATCAGCGAGCTGAAGCGGTCTGTAAGTCGTCATCGACATCATGGTCTTCCTCATGGACGCTACACCACCGAGTGCCGGGGAGCAATGATCGGTCCCCAACCCGCCTCTCCGACCACCTCGTCGCCAAATGGTGTAGCCTTGTCGTTCTTGGGAGGATTGGTGGATAACGAGCGATCCAAGAAACTCAGAAAGCTCCTCGAGCGACTCGGAACCGCAATCCACGCATCCGTCGTCGACTCGGACGAAGTGAAGGTCTGTCTGGATGAACTCCAGAGCGGCGGATGGGATGCGGTGATGTTTTTGGAGGCGACTCTCGGTTGCAGGTCCGGCGAAAGCGCAGACTCCGCCGAGGGGGCCCTCCGTATCCATGTCGGGGCCACCAATGGCGGGTCCGAATATCGACTCGTTCCCGAAGATGCCCGCTGGCTCGCCTCGATCGGGATCTCGCCGACGAAGCGCCGGAGTCATCCTCAACGACCGCTGCCGCCCCTCGATCAGCCTTTTCCACCGACCCGTGATGAAGGCTGAAGTGACCGGTCACCCAATGGCGGGCATCGTCCATTCACGCGTGAATCTCGTCGGTAGGACGCCGAGCGAGATTGCCGCCCTCCTCGAAGAGTATGTGGATCGCTCGTACCGCGCCCGTCAGGTCGCGCAGTGGATCGTCGATAGGAACGCCAGCGATTTTTCCGAAATGACCAATCTGACCAAGGAACTGCGTGCCGTTCTCGGGTTGCATTTTCGGATTGTCGACCCCGAGATCCTCGACGAGAGCGCGAGTGGCGATGGCTCGGTCAAGTGGCTTTTCGGGCTCGAGGACGGGGTCACCATCGAGGGTGTCTCCATGCCCGAGAACGGGAAACTCACCATGTGCCTCTCGTCCCAGGCCGGTTGCGCGGTGGGTTGTACATTCTGTGTTACCGGGGCGCTCGGCGCCGGACGCAACCTCGGACCGGACGAGATCGTGGGTCAATACCGGGTGATGCTTCGGCAACTCGATGAACCCGTTGATCGAGTCAACATCGTGTTCATGGGGATGGGTGAACCGTTGCTGAACACCGGACATCTCGGACCCGCTCTGGAGACCCTGTATGAACGGGTAAGTCCCAAGCGGATCACCGTTTCGACCTCGGGGATCCTGCCCGGGATCACCTGGTTGGCGGGGCTTCCCCGACGGCCCAATCTCGCGGTCTCGCTCAATGCCCCCGATCAGGAGCGACGGGAACTGCTGATGCCCATCGCACGGCGGTATCCGTTGCCTCAGCTCATGACAGAATTGAGGGACTTTCCCCTCGAGCACGGCCGACGCATCACCTTTGAGTATGTTCTTATCCGCGATCTCAACGATACCGTCGCCGACGCTCAGACACTCGCTCGACTGATCCGCGGTATCCCGTGCAAGATCAACGTCATCCCGCTCAACGAGGATCCGGAGCATTTCCCACAGCACCGCCGTCCCGATGATGAGACCATCAATCGGTTCGCCATCACCCTGCGGGACGCCAACCTCACCGTCACCGTGCGCTGGTCCAAGGGCCTCGACGTCGACGCCGCCTGCGGCCAGCTCAAGGGCCGCCACCAACGCAAGACCTTGCTGTAGGGCGGCCATCGCAGAAAATACCGCAAAGGCGCAAAGATCGCAAAGCATCTCGACCGAAAGCACGTGGGCGCGGCGCCCACGTGCTTCCGGCGATGTCTATGTGATGTTCTTAGCGTACTTTGCGTCTTTGCGGTTCAATCACTCAGCCGTTGAGATACACCATTGACCACTGGCGGCCGGCGTGGTCGCCGTCCCTTCTGTAGGATGCGAGATCGGGTGACTCCACCGTGCACCCGCCGATGGTCTCGATCTGATCGGACGGAACACCGAGGGCTTCGAGACGGGCGGCGAGAAAGCCGCGGAGATCGACGTGGTCTCCAGAGAGCCAACGAAAGTCATCGAGATCGAATCGCCGAAGGGCCGCGGGCACTTCGGGTCCGATTTCGTAGCAGGCGCCGCAGACCGCGGGACCGAGGGCCACGCGAATCCTCTCCGGAGGGATGTCGTGGTGAGCCAACCGCGCCACCGCAGCGCCGACGATATCGGCGGCGCAGCCCCGCCAACCCGAATGGACCGCGGCGACGATCCCGTCGCCGACGAGCAACACCGGCACGCAATCGGCGGTCCATACCAGCAGCCCGACTCCCGGGGTCATCGTCACCAGACCATCCCCGGGACCGATTCCGGACACCGGTTCGGTGCCTGCTGTGATCTGGTGGATCTTTCGACCGTGAACCTGTTCGCAGAATCTGAGTTGACGAACCCTTTGGTCCAGGATGGCTGTCAGTCGTGACGGTTCCTTGGCCGCGCCCGTGGCCGGTCCGAGGGCAAAGGCCATTGTGACCGCACCGTCACAGCGCACGAGGGCACGATCGCGACCCAAGATCTCTTCTCGCCAAGCGCCCATCGGGTGAGTTTCTATCACGGTCTCGGTCCCCTCCCCAATGGTACAATGCGGGCCCCGGAGGCAGCGTGATTCAACCGACCATCGTGATCCCAGAACAGGATCGAAAATCCCGCACTCCCCACATTTTTCCTGCTGTTCCCGACCGTTTTGCCCACCCGCTTGACAGCCGCCGGCCGGGTCCGATCGACGAAGAGCCGACAGCACCGTGATCCGGATCCGCGGCGTCACCAAGGACTATGATCGGCGGCAGATTCTCCGCGGGGTGGATCTCTCGGTTGATGACGGTGAGATGGTCTTTCTCACCGGCCCGTCCGGCGCTGGCAAGACCACCTTGTTGCGATTGCTCTATGCTGCGGAGCGACCCACCGATGGCGAGATCTGGGTGGCTGGAAGTCGGATCGACACCCTGCCACGGTCCGAGCTGCCGCAGCTTCGGCGAAAGATCGGGGTCATCTTTCAGGACTTCAAACTGCTGCGACGAAAGACGGTTCTCGAGAATGTCACCTTTGTCCTGCGGTTTCATGGAATCGGGCAGCGCGAAGCCCATCGGCGCGCCTACCAGGTGCTCAAGCGCCTCGGTCTCCACCACCGCCAGTCGGCGCTGCCGGAGTCTCTCTCCGGCGGCGAGCAACAGCGCGTCGCCATCGCGCGGGCCCTGGTTTATCAGCCCCGGCTGATTCTGGCCGATGAGCCCACCGGTAACCTCGATGCTGATCTCGCTTCGGAGCTTCTTTCGCTTCTGTGCGATATCAACTATCAGGGCGCCACGGTGGTCCTCGCGACCCACGATCATGCTCTGCTCGAGTCCCTGCCCGCACGAACCCTGGTACTCCGCCGGGGCGAAATCGACTATGACGGGATGTGGCCGCCATGATCCGTCATGCCCTCGCCGAAGGATGGCTCATTCTGCGCAGTCGTGGCCTGATCTCACCGGTCCTCGCCCTGGCATTGGCGATCCCGATCAGTCTCGCCGGGGTGACGGTGAGCCTGCGCCAGTGGCTCGAGCCGGTGATCGATCTCAGTGACCGCGAGAGCGTCGTTGCGGTCCTGCTTCACCCCCGGCTGGATGAGAGCCAACGACGGCTGTGGATCAGCGAGGAGAGTCGTTCTCATCCGGACTGGAAGCTGGCCGAGGTCGAACCCGGTGAGTTGGCCAAACGGCTCGCGTCCTGGTTTCCTTATCTCGAAGAAGTACTGCAACGTGAGGGGCCTCAGATGCTGCCCCACATGGTGGAGATCACGACCAGCAGCCCGGAGACGGTGCTCGAGCTCAAGGAGACAACCTCGGTGCTTGCCGTGGGCCCGACTTCATCGGTGAATCGGGTGGTGGGTCAGGTTGCGAGACGCTTTGCCCTCGTTCTTCTTCTGGTAGCAGGCGCCCTCGTCTCCGGAGCCCTGCTGCTCGCGGCGGTTTGGGTCCATCTCGAACTCCATCGGAACGCCGAGGAAATCGCCATCATGCGACTCATGGGCGCCACCGAGGCGACCGTCAGAGGGCCGTTCCTCGTGGCGGTTTTGGTACCGGCCCTGCTCGCTGCCGTGATTTCGGTGGTTCTCACGGTGGTCGTGGTCGGCTGGATGGCAACTCTTGCGGCGCCTCTCGGGCTCGCGGCTCGCGGCGCCTCCTTCGTGGTCCTGGCGAGCCAGGTTCTCGGCGCGGGTGGGCTGCCGGTGATCGCCGCCTTGATCACCCTCGAGCGTCACGCCTCGAGCGAGGAAGGCTGAGACGTCGGAGCAAAAGAAAACGCGGCCGAAAGGCCGCGTTTCTGGCATTGCTTGTTTTCAGAATCGGGTCTATTTGCAGGTTTCGGCGTACTGTCGCTGGAGCACCGTGAGCTGCTCGCGCATCTGCCGTGCGCTCTCCATGTCGCCGAGCTTCTCGAACTCTTCGGCCTGCATCGCGAGGGCGTCGATCTTGGTCTTGAACTCGCGGCATTCAGCGGCGAACTTCTCATTCTCACCCTGAGCGGCGATCTTCTCATCCATGGCGGCCGCTTGGCGGCTGTTGCCGGCCTCGGAATAAGCCTGTTTAGCCTTTGCGAAATCACGGTTCTTTTCGTGCACATAGCCCATCTGGTTGTAGATCTTTTTGCGAAGATCGGCGTTGCCGCTCGCCTGGGTCAGAGCCTGCTGCAACGAGGACAGCGCATTCTTGTATTGACCGAGCGAGGTGTAGCTCTGACCGATGTAGTAGTACACCAGGGCGTTGCTTGACTTTTGGGCCTTGGCCTTTTCGAACCAGGCCAGCGCCTTCGAGTACTGCTGCGCGCCAAGCCAGGACTCTCCCGCTAGCAAATTGTGCTCGAAGTTCGGTTCGGCTTTGGCAAGCTTCTCCGCGATCGTCGCGGCGTCGTTGTAGTACTTGGATTTTTCCGTCGATGACCCGGTTCTTCGTGCGACGGAGGTGGCGGCGCGAACCGCATAGCGACCGCAGGTCTCGTTTTTCGGGTCGAGATCGTAGGCCCGCTTGAATGCCGCAAAAGCGGCCTTGTCGTTTCCGGCTTCATCCTGGGCAACGCCGAGAGCCTGATAGAGGTCGGGATTGGATGAGTCGGCCTTGACCTGAGCATCAAGGACGCTGACCGCCTCGCTGGCGCGGTTGGTCTCGGTGGCAGCCTTGGCAAAAAGCAGCGCGTAATTCGACCGATAGTTCGCGGGAAGCCTGCTGAAATTCAGGGCTTTCAACGTCAAATAGGCGTCGTTGTACTGCTTGGCCTGGTTGAGTGTCTGTCCAAGAGTGATGGGGTACATCGGGTTTGGCGTTTCGTTGGCGGAATCCAGCTCGACCGCTTTACGAAAACTGCCCAATGCAGCCGATACGTTGCCCTGGGCACGGCGGCTCAGCCCGAGCATGTAGTGGGTTGCCGGTTCGTTGGGCTGACTCTCGATGACCGCCTCAAACTCTTGAGCGGCCTTGGCGTAGTCCTTTGCCTTGAAAGCGGCGATCCCCGCGGCGTAGTCCGCCGAGACTGGGGTGACCGTACCGATCGCGATGATGAGCGCAACGCCGATCGTCCAGCGGCTTATGGTCGATTTCATGAGTTGGTGCCTCCCTGATTTAACGTCAACGCGCCGGGACGCTCCCGGCGTCTCCGAGTAGTGGTCGGACTTGCTCGTCGAACATGGCGGCAACATCGGTTCCCTTGAGCAGGGAGATCGCGTCGCTGTGCTGTTCGACCATCGTTCTGATGGCGTCAAAACCAGCGCCCTGCTCGATAAGGGTCCGGGCGCCGGCGTACTGCTTGTCGATTGTGTGTTTCCCGCTGTCACCGACCACATTGAGGGCGACCGACATGATCCGGTTGGCGAGACCGATCAACGTGACCGGACCCGGACCCTGATGCGTCGATCTTGAAGTCGAATCGTCGCTTGAGGACCGTAGGGCAACCAGTCCCGATGTGATCATTCCAAAGAGGAGTTTGGAGACGTCGAAGGCCGACCAATGCAGCTGTTCGCCGATCTCCTCGATGGTGTGCTCGTCATCGATACGAGTTACGAGAATCCACTCATGCGGACTCAAGGTGACCTGATCGCTCTGGTCCCTCGATTTGAAGAAAGGAATGAGATCGAGGGAGGGTATCTTTCGCGACAACACGCGCCACTCGTCGAGGCGCCGGGCGGCCTCCATCATCAAATTGGCATTGGAAAGGTGAATCGTCACCGCTTCGGTCTCTTCACCGGGGTTGAAGGTGAACTCGCCCTCGGACCAGATCGCCATCTCGTAGACGGCGTTGTCACCGCGCAGGGTGTTGACCGCCGCATCGACGATCTGGCCGTCACGAAGGTAGATCTTACCGACCTCGTCGTGACGGGTGACCGAGAAGACACCGGTCTTTCCCGAGACGCTGACCATTTGAATCACGTCTGGTAGAGAGAGCTCGGAAAGAGACCCTTGTAATGCCATGGACTGTCCGTCCGCGACCTACTGCAGGTTGAACCGTACAGTCAGGATGTACAGCACCTCCACCGGTTTCCCATTGAGGGTCGACGGCTTGAACTTCCACTTCCGAACGGCGTCGTCCGCCGCCTCGGTGAGACCGAGGGGCAATGGTCGAAGCACCTTCACCGCCTGGACGTTCCCAGTCTTGCCGATGGTGCACTCGAGAACCACGACACCCTGGATCCGGGCGCGGCGCGCGGCCTCGGGATAGACCGGGTTCGGTCCGCTGAGCTTCTCGGGCTCGGTGATGTTTCCGCCGACGACGAAGCGTACCGGTCCTTCAGGCTCTGGTGGCGGTGGTGCGTCCGGGATTCCAAGAACCAGATTGTCATCGGGGATGAAATCGATGTCCTCATCAGGCTCGTCATCACGGATGGGCTCCGGCTCGTCGGGCGTCGGATCCGGGATCGGAACCTTCTTGCTCTTGGGTTTCGGGATCTGCTGGAGCTCCTGCTTGGGAGGCTGCTTGAACTTGACCTGCTTGACCACGTAGATCTTGGTCTTTTTCTCGGACGCGTCCTTGAGGCCGCCGGCGAAGGTTGGCCAGTGAAACGCGAAAATGAAGACGTGCAGGATGAGGGCGACGACGATCGCGACGCGGGTGAGCTTTTTGTCCTGCAGCTCTTCCTGCGCGATGATCTCGATGGTGGTCAGCTTCATCTTGGGGTCAGGCGCCTTGGATGCTGGTGTTTTGGGCGTCTCGGTCATGTCGTCCTCCTCACCCCATTCCCAGGAGATTCCAGATGTTCTCGATTTCCCGCTGGGTCGGAATCGAGATGGTCTTGATCTCGGTCAAATCGTTGCCGTTGACATCCTTGTAGATGGCTCTGCGTTCTTCGCTGCCTACCACCGGTTCGGTCCATTCTTCGTTGGCCCGGCGGAGCAGATCGAAGATGCTGATCATGTCACCGTAGCTGGCGTCCGGATCGGTTCTGAGAATCACCGGCTTGTCGGGGTTCTGCTGCAGCTTGTCGAGCACGTACGGCAGCAACCCCTCCTTCGGCAGGTCCTTTTTGTCGACTTCGATGGCTCCACCCGCCATGACGTGAACTTCGATGGCGTCTTCCTGCTTGATCTCGGGGGTGTCGGTCTCCTCGGGGAGGGCGAAGTCGAGGCCACGGGTCGCCGAGAAGGCCGAGGTGATCATGAAGTAGATGATCAGCAGAAACGAGATATCGGCCATGGATCCGGTAAAGATCTCGGAGGCGATGTCTTTCTTTTTGATATTCATCGTCGTCCCCCGGCCTAGAGTTCAGCCGCAGTCAGCTGTTCGGAGAGTAGGAAGATGTACTTCACCTTCGATTGTTTGAGCGCATCGAGAACCTCGTCCACCACGGCATAAGGGGCGTCCTTATCGGCCTTCAGGATGAACTCCGCGTTGGGGTTCTTCGCCACCTCGGTCGAAGCGAAAGTGATCACCTCTTCGATGGTGCTCACCGGGAGCGCCATCTCCTCGCCGGTGGAAACTCGGATCGTAGATCCCATGTTGGGTGGGGAGATGGAGATCACCGCCGCCTTTTCGGGAATCTTCTTGCGGATCCAGGTCTCGGGCAGGTTCATCTGCGTTTTGTCGACCTCGACCTTGTAGGTGAGGACGAAGAAAACGATCAAGAGGAAGACGATATCCGCCATGGAAGCGGTAAAGATCGCCGCCCCGGTTCCTCGGTCTCTGCCGCGAATCAGTGCCATCGCGGTCTCCCTTCCTCAGGCCGTGTTCTCACTCACCGCCCCCGTCCATCTCGGTGAAGGTTTCGAGGAGCATGTTGGTCGCGGTTTCGATATCGCGAACAAAGCGTGTGATCTTCGTCGTGTACCAGTTGTAGGCGAGCTGGGCCGGAATCGCGATGATGAGACCGGCGGCGGTGGTGATCAGAGCCTCTGAAATACCAACGGCAACCGCTGCCGGATTGGTCAGACCCTGCTCGGCGAGGGTGGCGAACGATTTGATCATGCCGGCAACCGTACCGAGGAAGCCGAGCATGGGCGCCACGTTGGCGGTGGTCGCAAGAACGCCCATCCGCTTTTCCAAACGGTCGAGCTCATACAAGGCGGCGTTCTCGATGGTCTTCTCGATGTCCTCGCGGCTGTGGCCGTAGCGCAGCAGACCGGCCTTCATCACCGAAGCAACGGGCCCGCGATTGCTCTCACAGACTTTGATGGCTTCTTTGACGTTGCGGTTGACCAACAGCGCCTTACGAATCTTGGTCAAAAACTCATTGACGTTGATCCTCGCTTTGGTCAGCACGATGAATCGCTCGATGATGACGGTGAGCGCCAACAGCGAGAAGAAGAGCAACGGCCACATGAAGATTCCACCCTGGCGGAATAGATCTGCTACTTGTCCCACGTTCTTGCCTCCTCCTAGTTTGAGTTCGACGTTCGGGAAAAGTTCCAACCCGACCGACGAGCCATTGTGAACGAGCATTTGAACCAACACAAGGGGCAATGCCACTTATGACCACCACCATTTCGATCTTCGCTCAAAATGGTGAAGGCAGTGCATCCTAGCATGAGGTTTTCGTGACCGTCAACGAAGACCGCTCCGAGTTTTACAGTGGTCACATTTGCCGTCGCAATACAGCCGCGATCGCGCGGCTGTGAATATGGGTCAAGGCAACCCCGGCGGCATCCGCCGCATCGCTCGGAGGGGTTTCGGTGAGGCCGAGAAGACGCACAACCATAAAGGCAACCTGCTGTTTCTCCGCGGTGCCGTGGCCGACCATGGCGGACTTGACCTGGGCGGGAGTGTAGGGATGGACCGGAACCTCGATTCGCCCGAGGGCGGCGAGAAGCACTCCGCGGCTCTCCGCGAGAATCAGCCCCGACTTGGGGTTGCGGCCGCTGAATCCGGATTCCACAGCTGCGCAATCCGGTTTGAGTTCGGTGAGGAGCGTGGTGAATCGGCGATCGAGATCCGCGAGCCGCGTTGCATGGTCGGGTCCCTTTGGTCGCACGATCCCGCAACCCTCGAGCTGGGTCCGATTGCCGATCGCCACGATGAGCGCCCAGCCGGTGGCCTGGGATCCCGGGTCAACGCCCAGGACTCTCACCGCCCCCCCCTCCGGTGGACCCGGCGCGTGCTCAAGTGGTGGCCGGGGCGATCAAGCGTCTTCCAGATCCTCGTCATCGATATCGAAATTGGCCCACACGTTCTGTACGTCGTCCTGGTCGTCAAAGGCCTCCATGAGCCGAATCATCTGAGCAGCCTTCTTGCCCTCGAGCTTTTGCGTGGTGGAGGGCTCCATGTCGATCTCGGCCGATTCCACCACGATGCCGGATGCTTCGAGGCTGTCCTTGACTACATGGAGTTCCTCCGCAGCGGTATAGATCCGGAAGAATTCGCTGTCCTCGGTATCGAGGTCCTCGGCTCCGGCCTCCAGTGCCTGTTCCAGCAAGGTATCTTCATCGAGGTCGTCGGTGCGGGCCACTAGGAGGAGACCTCTCCGGGTGAAAAGCCACGACACGCAGCCGTTCTCACCCAGGTTCCCGCCGCTCTTGGCAAAGATGTGGCGGACTTCCGGTGTGGTTCGATTGCGATTGTCGGTGAGCGTCTGCAGCAACACTGCTGCGCCTCCCGGTCCGTAACCTTCGTACTGGACTTCCTCATAGATGACGCCGGGAATTTCGCCGGTACCGCGTTGGATGGCCCGTTTGATGTTGTCGGCCGGCATGTTCGCTACCTTTGCGGTCGTGACCGCGGCTCGAAGTCGGGGGTTGCCATCGATGTCGCCGCCGCCTTCTCGCGCCGAGACGGTAATCTCTCGAATGAGTTTGGTGAAGAGCTTTCCGCGTTTGGCGTCGGCCCTCCCCTTTTTGTGTTTGATGGTGCTCCACTTGTTGTGGCCGGACATTGTTCCTCCCGTTCGCACCCCTGTCGCGAGGGGCCAAGTCCGGGTATTATAACCGTCTTGCACCTTCTGTAGGAATGCGACCGCGGTTGACTTTGGGTACCGGTCGCAGATAATGAGAACGGGCCCTTATCACCGGGGAGCAATCAGGGACGAATCAATGAGCGCAAACATTCTACTCATCGAGTACGAGCGAAGTACCGTCGAAGGTGTCAAGAACGCCATTGCCGGAGGCGGTCACCGCCTCGAGGTTGCCGGTGATCTCAACGCCGCGGTGGAGGCTTGTGCCCATTTCGAACCCAAGATCGTCATCATCACTTCACAACTGCCGCAGATTCCCGTTGGGGACGCCATCACCCAACTTCGGGGCCGGGCCGGTCTAAGGGTCACTCCCTTCCTGGTTCTGATGCCGGGATACCAGGGTGACGACCCCGAGGCCGATGCCGAAGAGCACGGCGCCCAGGGCATCGTTTCGGTCCCGTTCGCGGCCGAAGAGATCCAAAAGAAGATCGATGCGCTGATTCAGGCCTCAGCTGCGATTCTCACGACCCAGGCGGTGCCGCAGGAGACGCTGGACGCCCTGCGCCGGGGAAAAGCCAAAGACGACGGTCAATCGTTCAGTTCCGACGACCTCTTCGCCGACATCCTCTCTGATGTCGAGAAAGATGGAGCGGCCGACAGGAAGACCACCGCCGCGAACTCACAACGAGCGATGGATTCCAAGGTCGACGATGCGTTGGCGGACATGCTCGGCGGCGCCAGCGACGTCCGTGAGTCATCGCGGTCGAAGCCGAGGGCCGATGTCGACGCCATGCTTTCCGAGACCCTGGCAGGGCTCGAACTGTCGCCATCGGCAGCGGCCAAGAAGAAGACCCCGAAAGAACCGGCCAAGGAGACCGTCGGCGCCGGCGAACCGCCCCCGTCTCCCAGCCCCGCCCCCGAGGTCGAGTCGCCAAGAGCGGAACCCGTCGCCGAATCCGCGGCGGAGGAGAAATCTCCGGCCGAGCGAACTTCGGCGGCTCCCTCAGGAACGACGTTTGGACAGTACGTCCTCGAGGACCACATCGCGACCGGGGGGATGGCCCAGGTCTACAAAGCCCGGATGCTCGGCCTCGAGGGGTTTCAGAAGACCGTCGCCATCAAGAGAATCCTGCCCCACCTGACGAGCAACGACGAGTTCGTCAGCATGTTCGTCGATGAGGCCAAGCTGGCGGCCCAACTCAACCATCCGAACATCATTCACATCTACGATCTCGGCAAGATCGACAGTTCCTATTTCATCGCCATGGAGTACATCGAGGGGTGCGATCTTCGGTCACTCCTCGACCAGTGCCGTCAGCGTGATGTGCGGGTGCCGGTCCCCATTGCCCTGTATATCGCCAATCTGCTCGCGAGCGCTCTCGACTACGCGCATAAGAAGCGCGACTTCGACAATCGCGATATGGGATTGGTCCACCGGGACGTTTCGCCGCAGAATGTGCTCATCTCATCCGATGGAGAGATCAAGCTCTGCGATTTCGGGATCGCCAAGGCGGCCTCCAAGGCGTCGCACACCCGCGCCGGCGCGCTCAAGGGCAAGCTGCAGTACATGTCGCCCGAGCAGGCCTGGGGGAAGGACATCGATCATCGATCAGATGTCTTCTCTCTCGGAGTCGTGCTCTATGAGATGTTGACGGCGCACAAGGTTTTTACCGGCGATTCCGAGCTGTCGATTCTCGAGCAGGTCCGCAACCCGGTTGTCGCGGTTCCATCGAGCATGGTGCCGGCGATTCCGGCCGAGGTCGACCGGATCGTTTCAAAGGCGCTCTCCCCGGAGCGAACCGATCGCTATCAATCCGCGCTGGATCTCCAGCGCGAGTTCGAGACCCTTTTCAAGGGCCACGGATGGGAGCCGGATACCGCGGCCCTGGTCGGATTTATCGGCGAACTCGAATCGGGCGCCGAGATCACGGATTATCCCGCCACTCTATCGGAGGTTTCAGCTGCGGTCGCACCGCCGGCCGAGCCGCCGATCACACCACCGGTCAAGCCGCCGGAAAAGAAACCGGAGCCGGCTCCGGATAAGGCCGCCAAACCGGTGATTCTGGCCGAGACCGTGGCGGAGATCGAGACCGCCGACACGCCACCCAAGGGCGGCGCCGGCAAATGGCTGTGGATCGCCATCGCGGCGGTCGTCCTTGCTGTCGTCGCGGGATGGTGGTTCTTCATGGGTCCGGGCTCAGGCGGGGGTGACTCCACCGCAGCGCCGACGCCCCTTCCAACCATCGCGACCGTGGAGAAGACGCCGACCGTCACCGATGGGCTGATGGACGAGGCGGAACTCCTCGAACGTGCGCGTGAGGTGGCGGCGGCCGAGATGGCCAAACAGGAGCAGGAGCTCAGAGATCGGCTCGAAAAGGAATTCCCGACTCCGACGCCACTGCCGCCGACCGAGACCCCGACCGAGACCCCAACCGAGACCCCGACCCCGAGCCCGACGGCGACCAAGAGACCACCGACACCAACCCGGGTGCCGCCGACGGCGACACCGATCCCCAATACTCCGACACCGGTTGTTCTCGAGGGGGACATTGTCGAGGCGGGACCCGGTGTCACCGCCCCGGTACTGCTCAATCGGGTGAATCCCGTCTATCCACCCATCGCTCAGCGCGCGGGGATCGCCGGCGAGGTGACGGCGCAGCTCCTCATCGGAATCGATGGTCGGGTCGAAGAAGTCCGAGATGTCGTCGCGTCCAAGACGGGTGTCGGGTTCGAACATTCGACCGAAGATGCGGTTCGTCAGTGGCGTTATCGTCCCGCAACCAAGAACGGCGTCAAGGTCCGGGTGTGGGTTCGAATCACGGTAAATCTCACGTTGAACTAACTGTGGAGGAAGAGATGGCTGCAACTCTGACCGATGACCAACGGAGCTTCTACGAGGATGCGCGAGCGCGCACCAAAGCCGAGATCGAGGAGTTCGAAGGCCAAATTCAGGTCGAACTCGACAAGGTCAAGGACCGGATCCAGGGACTCAAACAAGGAGCGGATGCGGCCCGCCAGATGTATGCTGCGGCCAGCCTCATGCTCGGCGAGCCGAACGAACTGGAAGAGGACGATAACGAGGACTAGAACTCGGGCCTTTTTTCGACAGCGCAACCCCGGCAGACCTCGGGGTTTCGCTGACTGAGAAGGAAGGTGCAGTTTTAGAGTGAAAACAACGTCCGGAACCCATTCGGACGCTCAGACCAATCGGGAAGAAGCGGAGGGCGGCAGAATTGATGGCGCAGACCGAGGGCGTGCCCAAAGGGCTATGGATCAAGTGCGACGCGTGTCGCGAGATTCTGTATCACCGGGAGGTCTCGGGCAATCTGGACGTGTGTCCGCGGTGCGGCTACCACTTTCGGATCAGCGCTTCACGGCGACTCGATCTTCTCTTCGACAACCAACGTTACAAAAAATTCTTCGGTCGGGTTGAATCGGCTGATCCACTCGATTTTACCGATTCGAAGCCCTATCGCGACCGGCTGAAGGTTTACAACCGGAAGTTTGCCGGGTCTGACGGCGTCGTGGTGGCCCAGGGTGAGATCGAGAAGCAGAGCGCGGTGGTGGCCGCCATGGAATTCGGTTTCATGGGCGGGTCCATGGGTTCGGCCGTGGGTGAGAAGATCACCCGCGCCATCGAACGCTGTTTGGATCGAAAACTACCGTTGATCGTGGTCTCGGCCTCGGGTGGCGCTCGGATGCAAGAGGGCATCCTGTCGCTGATGCAGATGGCCAAGATCGCTGCCGGGTTGGCACGGATGCGCGACAAGCATCTCGGCTATATCTCGATTCTGACCGATCCGACCACCGGTGGCGTCACGGCCTCCTATGCCATGCTCGGTGATGTCAATATCGCCGAGCCGGGAGCGCTCATCGGTTTTGCTGGTCCGCGGGTCATCGAGCAGACAATCCGGCAGAAGCTGCCGGATGGTTTTCAGCGATCGGAGTTCCTTCTCGAGCACGGCATGCTCGATCTCGTGGTGCCGCGCCAGGAACTCAAGAAGACCGTCGCCCGATGCCTGAGATTCTTCCGCTGAGGCTGAGAAACCGTCGTCCGGGGCGGATCCGCCCCTTGCTCGGGCCCATCCGTGACGCCCTGACTCGTCTCGGCGATCCTCAGCTCGCAAGCCCCTCCATTCTCATCGTCGGAACCAACGGCAAGGGCTCCACGGGCGCCATCCTCGAGGCGATCTTGGAATCACACGGTGTGTCGACGGGTCTCACCACCTCGCCCCATCTGGTTGCGGTCGAGGAGCGGATTCGGATCAGGGGTCGAGCCATCGACCGGGCCAGTTTCGAGCGTCATCTCGAATCGTTGGCCGAGGACGAGGATCTGACCTTTTTCGAGACCATCACCAGCGCCGCGTTTCTCGCCTTTGCCGAGGCCGGGGTGGAGGTTGCCGTGCTCGAGGCCGGCATGGGTGGAAGCTGGGATGCAACCCGGGTGGCTGCAAGCGCCATCGCGGGCATCACCAACGTCGGATCGGATCATGCCGCATGGCTCGGCGACGACGTTCTCGATCGGGCTCGCGACAAGGGCGCTCCGCTGCGGTCGGCCTCCCGGGCGGTGATGGGATCGGGGCTCGCACCCGATCTCCGTGCCGCCCTGGGTTCACCACACGCCGTGCCCGCAGGCGACCTCGTCGAGGTGACCGCTCTCGACGACGACCGTCTTCTCATCGCCTGGGATGACGTGACCATCGAGGCCCCCACCCCGCTGCCTGGCGGGCACCAGGTTGCCAATGTCGAACTCGCCCTGGCTCTCGCACGCTGCGCCGAATCAGAGGGTCTCCTCGCCCGACTCGAGCCCGAGGCGGTTGTTCGCGGTCTCGCCCGGGTGCGTTGGCCGGGGCGGCTGTCCGAGCATCTGGTCGGTGGTCGGAAGATCCTCGTCGATGCTGCCCACAACCTCGAGGGCGCCGAGGCGCTTGCCGCTCATCTTTCCCGAAGTCCCGAACGGTACAACCTCCTGTTTTCGTGTCTCGACGACAAGGACGTGGAGGCCATGGCCGGAGTGCTCGAACCCGTGGTGGGCGAAATAGCGGTCTGCCAGCTCGACGATGAACGGGCCATGGCGGTGGATCGAGTTGCGGCGGCTTTTTCGAATACACTTCTCTCATCGGATCCCCTGGCGGCCCTGGACTGCCTGCCGGATCCGGTGGTGGCGGCCGGGAGTCTCCGTTTGGTGGGAGCGCTCCTCGAGCACGCCGAGGGGGGAGTCGGATCATGAGCGGCATCGTCAGTCGCGATCGGGCCTTCTTGGAGGACCAGGAGGCGAAACACCTCGCTCCCTGGGCGATTCTCTCAACCGAAGCCATTCGCCGCCGAATCGGCGGGGAGCACGAGGAGAGCTCTCGGCTCGCGTTTCAGCGAGACCGCGACCGGATCCTCCACGCACGGTCGTTCCGCCGACTCAAGCACAAGACCCAGGTCTTTGTCCCCCACACCGCGGATCATCCCAGGACCCGGCTGACCCACACCCTCGAGGTGGCGCAGCTCGGGCGAACCATCGCGAGGGCGCTCGGGCTCAACGAAGATCTCGTCGAGGCCGTCGCCCTCGGCCACGACCTCGGCCACACCGCCTTCGGTCACACCGGCGAGACCGCCCTCAACGAGATTCTCCACGGCCGCAATCCAGAGGTCGAGCTTCCCCAAGAAGTGGTTGCTCAAGCCGGCTCCTTCAAACACAACTACCAGTCCCTTAGGGTGGTGGATCTGCTCGAGTGGCGGTATGACCATCCAGGGCTCAACCTCACCGATCAGGTCCGCGAGGGGATCCTCAAGCACACCCGGTGGCGGGTGGGTTTCGACTTTCCGTTGCCCGATTCCGAAGGCCTCGCGCTCGATCGGCCGTGCCACCTCGAAGGCCAGGCGGTGGCGGTGGCAGACGAGATCGCCCAACAGACCCACGATCTCGAAGACGGTCTGCGGGCGGGATCGGTGAGTTTCGAGTCGGTCGAGAAGCTCGAGATTTCCAAGAGGATCATCGCTCGGCTCGGCGATACCTACCGGTCGGAAGAACGCCAATGGCTTCGTCAGAACACGCTCATTCGAGAGCTCATCGGTTTCTTCGTCACCGATGTCATCGCCGCGTCGGGGGAGCGCATCCAGACCTTTGTCGACCGTCACGGGATCGACAGCCACCACTCGTTCGTGGTCCATGCGCGTGAGGTCTCCCAGACCACCGTCTGGTTTTCGCGGGACACCCAGGCGCTCTTCGACGAACTCAAAGCCTTTATCTACCAGTTCATCATCAACCACATCGATGTCAATCGTCAGGATTGGCGGGCGCGCAAGGTCGTGACCGCCCTTTTTAGGGCCTTTGGGACCAATCCTCTGACCCTGCCGAGTTATGTCTTACGGCGGGCTCACACCGAGCTCGGTTTTCCTTATCTGCGTGACGTGCCGCTGGCGATTGTTGCGGATGAAGTGACCGGTCGGTACCATGCATCGGCGGGCTTCGCCCGGTTGATCGCAGACCACATCGCCGGTATGAGCGATCGGTTCGCCCTCGAGGAGTTCAATTCCCTCGAAGCGCCATCGCTCGGTCAGAGATTCGGAGGAAGAAACCGATGATCGCCATTGCCTCGGATCACGCTGGAGTCAGTCTGAAGACCGATATTCGCCGACTCCTGCAGAGTCTCGACATCGAGGTCGAGGACCTCGGTCCCCAAGATGCGAAATCGGTGGACTATCCCGACTATGCCCACCTCCTGGCTCGAGCGGTGTCCGACGGGCGGATCGAGCGTGGCATCCTCATCTGCGGATCCGGGATCGGGATGTCCATGGCCGCGAACCGTCACCCCGGGGTGAGGGCGGCTCTCTGTCACGACGCCTACACCGCCGAGATGGCGCGGCGTCACAACGACGCCAACGTCCTGTGCATCGGCGAAAGAACCACCGGCCCGGGCGTCGCCGAACAGATCGTTCGGGTTTTTATCGATACGGACTTCGAGGGTGAACGGCACCAGCGGCGGGTAGCCAAAATCGAGCTGGAGAAATCATGACTCAGGATCTCAAGGGGCGGTTTTTCGACATTCATAATCAACTCATCGAGGCCGAAGACCCCGAGATCGCCGGCGCCATCGAGTCAGAACGCCAGCGCCAGAACGAAGGGCTCGAGCTCATCGCGTCGGAGAACTTCGTCAGCCCCGCGGTGATGGCGGCCATGGGTTCGGTCATGACCAACAAATATGCCGAAGGCTACCCCGGCAAACGCTACTACGGTGGTTGTCAGAACGTCGATGTCGCCGAAGAACTCGCTCGGCAGCGTGCCTGCCGGCTCTTCGGCTCAGAACACGCCAACGTCCAGCCCCACTCGGGCGCCCAGGCCAACATGTCGGTCTATCTCGCGGTGCTTTCCCCCGGCGACACCATGCTTGGGATGGATCTGACCCACGGCGGCCACCTCACCCACGGGCACCCGCTCAATCAGTCCGGCAAACAGTACGAGGTCGTGGCCTACGGGGTGCACAAGGAAACCGAGACCATCGATTACGACCGCCTCCGCGAGCTCGCGGTCGAGCACAAGCCCAAGCTCATCGTCTGCGGCGCCTCGGCCTATCCGCGGATCATCGATTTCGCCCGGCTGCGCGCCATCGCCGACGAGGCCGGTTCGCTGCTCATGGCCGACATCGCGCACATTGCCGGGTTGGTGGCCTCGGGTCTTCACCCGTCGCCGGTGCCTCATTGCCATTTTGTGACATCAACGACCCACAAAACCCTCCGTGGCCCCCGCGGTGGGCTCATCCTGTGTGGCAAAGACTGGGCCGAGGCCATCGACAAGGCGGTCTTTCCCGGGATCCAGGGCGGGCCGCTCATGCACACCATCGCCGCCAAGGCTGTGGCCTTCGCCGAGGCCCTCGAGCCCGAGTGGAAGAACTACCAAAAACAGGTCGTCGCCAACTCGGCGGCCCTCTGCAGCGCCATCGCGGACAAGGGCTGGCGGATCGTCTCCGGCGGCACCGACAACCACCTCTTCCTCATCGATCTCGGCACCGATTTCATCTCGGGCAAAAAGGCCGAACGTTGGTTGGGTCTGGCCGACATCACAGTCAACAAAAACACCGTGCCCTTCGACACGCGAAAGCCCTACATCGCCTCGGGTCTGCGGATCGGCACCCCGGCGGTGACGAGCCGCGGGATGGGCGTTCCGGAGATGAAGATCATCGGCGGTCTCATCGACCGGGTGCTCAGAGCCGATGAGGACAAAGAGGACGACGCCAAGTACGCTGCGTTCAATGCCGAGATGGAAGCCGTCAAGGCCGACGTTCACAAGCTGACCTCCAGGTTTCCGCTGTACTGATAGGCGAACCGACCCACCCCCGCGGCCGGCTTACGCCGGCCGCTTTCGTATCCGGTCATCGTCGCCATCGAGCCAGGGCGCTCGCTGTCGACGATGACCGAATCCGAGCCGTGCCTACGGCACGGCGGTGGGTCTCCGTCACCGGGTGGTCCAAGTTCACTCATCGTCCCGCCCCCCACCCCCCACCCGCCCGCCCTCAGAAATCCAGGGGGAAGGCCGCTGCGCTTCTTCCCCCTGGATTTCTGAGGGGTGGTGTTTTTTCTCATCGCAGAGTGGCCGGAGGAGTTCTGAAGGGATTGTTGGGTCATCAGGATTGAAGGGCGGTAGTTGACCGGAGTTTGTTCGGATTGGAGGGCTGGGTCTTTTGATGAGTCAATCGGATTCTGGGTTTGCTCGGGATTCGTCGTCGAGCCTGCTGGGGCTGTGGGAAGGTGTCCAACAGCTTTCGGTCACGGTCACGGCTGCTGCCTCGGACGCTGTCGATTCACGCCGGCCGGTTTGGGTGGTGTAGCGACAGCCATCCTGGCTGTCGACGGTGGTGTGCCGGGTAAGCGGTGTTGGCCTCGAACGGACGTGCCGTCTCCGACCATTTTGGATCGCGACCCGTTCCGGTGGCGTCGATCTCTTGGGCCAAAATTATCTCCGGCCTTCTGGTCCGCCGGGACGCTTTGGCGTCCCTGCGGCCCAGCGTCGCACCATCGGCGTGGTCGCTCGTGGGTTGATTGGGAGGGCTGCGACCACGCCGATGGCAGCCGGCGGCCTGCCTCTCCGCCGGAGCAGCTGACCTCATCGCGCTTCCCGAGGGAGCCCGGTTGGACATTGTGCTGGAGGCGCCGTGAAGCCTGGTGGTCGATCCGGCACAATGTCGAACCCGGCACCCCGTCGGAGGTGATGTCCGTAGTGTCCTGTAGCGGTCGTGGCTGCGGTCGCTGTCGCTGCCCTCATCTCCGGCCGATCGAGGCCATTCCCGCGAACCCTCCTCAGAACATGCGATGTCAATTGCGACGTGCGATGGGTGCGATGCAACTGGGACGGAGCCCGGCGACGGCCCACCAAAATTCGTCCGACGAATTTTACCGACGAATTGTATTGTCAGCGCTCCCCCAACCACACCTCGAACTCCTCGGCATGCATGACGTTGACGACGCGATCCCGCGGCACTTCGGCCTTCATGGCGATGGCGGAGGCGTAGGCGTCGAATTCGAGGTGCTTGGGCGCATGGGCGTCCGAGGCCAGAAGGAAGTCGCAGCCCGCATCGACGGCGAGCCGGGCGAGATCCCAGTCGAGGTCCTGACGGCGGGGAAAACCGTTGATCTCCACTGCGACGCCGTGCTCGGCGCAGGCGGCGAAGACCACTTCCCAGCGGGCCCGGAGTCCGGGTCGATGATGGAAGTGGCGCGCCCTCGGGTGGGCCAAAACGTGGACGCCCGGTGTGGAGATGGCGCGGAGAAGGCGTTCGGTCTGGTCGCGGTCGGGGTCGAAGAGGCGGTGGACGGCGGCGACAATGCACTCGATCTGGAGCCGTTCGCCCCGTGGGACATCGAGGGTTCCGTCCTCGAGGACCTCGACCTCGAGGCCCTGAAAGACCCGATGGTCCTCGCCGAAGCGTTGGTTCCAGCGATCGATGCGTTTGCGTTGCAGCCTCAGGCCCTCGGCATCGAGACCTGAGGCGACCTCGAGCCCGCGAGAGTGGTCGGTCACCATGGACCAGGCGAATCCTCGACGTAGGCAGGCGCGGGCCATTGACTCGAGCGCGGTCTTACCGTCGGAGTCGGTGGTGTGCCAGTGGGCCGCACCGCGCATCCGGTCGGGGTGGAGCTCGGCGGGGCCGGATAGGAGGACCTCCGGCACCTCGGCGCGGCTGAGATAGTTCTCGCGGGTCGCCCTCCGGCGAGGACGGGAGCCCGAAGCCAAACGTTGAACGGCGGCCGAGAGCGCGTCCTCTCCGGGACAGGCGGCGAGTTGCTCGATGAGGGGTCGCAGCCAATCAGGAGCCTTGGCGAGCGCGGCCCGGCGGCCACCGCCGGCAGCGTCGAAGACCGCGTAGCCGGCCTTGAGCAAAGCGATCCTGCGGTCGCCGGGCTCTTCCTGCTCGGACAGGGCGAACAGAGCTTCCGCCAGCGCCCCGTTGGACGGCCGGGTGGATCGCGGAGAATATTCGGTCTTCATCATCAGGGGCGGAGAACAACCCCGGACGAGCATACCTTCCGCCGTTGGGGCTAATTCCGGTTGAGCGATTCGATGTCGGTCTCCAACTTGGAGCGGTAGCGATCGATGGATCGCTGGTCACCCATGATCATGTCGAGCTGGCGGGTGTGCATGAGCAGGTAGCCGACGATCTTGACCAGATCCAGGAGTGCTTCCTGCGGCAGGGCCGAGGCTCGGGCGGTGACCGTGTCTTCGATTACCTTGAGTCGGAAGCCCTTGTCCGCGAGGATGTCGGCGATGAACTGCGCCCGCGCCGCGCGCCGGTCCATATCGGCGGCTCCACCCTTGAGGGAGAAGACGAGGTAGTTCTCGTCGTCGCGTTCGCCGGCGAGCGCCTCGACGGTGGAAAAATGAAAGCCGAACCTCGATTGGAGGTTCATGAAGTTTTTCGAAACCATGAAGTAGTTGCGTTGCGCGTAGGGTTTTTTGAAAGGGGTCGCGAGAGCGGGATTTCTGGTCGCCTCGAAGAGGACCGAGGCCAACCCCGAGCCGCTCATGGCCGGTGGGCCGTCCCACGGAATGGCGACCATTCCGTTCCACAGTGCATGCATGGGCCCACAGCTGATCTCGTCGAGGTGGACGTACTTGCCCTTGATGTCCTCGGTGAATCCGTCATCGAGGTTGAGGACCCACCACTGCATGGGAACGTTGTGGTGGAGTTGTTTCGCTGCATAGCGGGGAAAATTGTTCTCGCTGCCGAAGGCGAACATCTCGGCAACCGCCTTCTCGTGACAGAAGCGGGTGATGTCGTGCAGGGTGCGGACGTTGGCGGGGCGGAACTCGGGGGTGTTCGGATCGAGTAGCGTCAACGGTGCGATATGAGCCAACGCGGTTCCTAGGATCTCGCGGATCGGGCTTCCCTCCATGAGATTTCGCCGCTGCCGTCCTTCTCCGAGGCTGGGGATGAGGCCCTTGTAAATGGCAAGGCCATCGGCGTCGACCGTGATCTCTTCTCCTCGACGGAGCGCCTCGAGGTTGCCCATCCCGAAGATTGCCGGGATGCCGAACTCGCGTGCGACGGTGGCGAGGTGACCGGCGATCCCACCGTGTTCGGAGACGACAGCCGTAGCTCGATCGAGCAGCGCGGCCCAACGAGGATCGGGGTGGTCGACGACGAGCACGGCGCCCTCGGGCATCTTCAACGCTTCACGATCGCTGCGGACCCACGACACCCGCCCCCCGGCGGCGCCCGGGCTGACACAGACACCACCGGAGAGCAAGGGATCACCCGCGACGATCGGTGCCGGCACCCGAATCGTGGCGAAGTGCATCGGACGTGCCTGCAGGACTACGACTCGACCGTCGGCACCGAGCGCCCACTCCACATCCTGCGGCGCCTCGAAGTGCGCCTCGAGTTTCAGGGCGATCCGGGCGATCTCGACGGCCTGCCCATCCGAGAGCGCCGGCCCGCCGGCACGATCCTCCGGGATCTCTTCCCGGGAGATTCCTTCCCCCGGCCGGAGGACGAACGAGGTGGTCTTGGCGGCGATCTGACGATCGATCACCGTCATGCTGACCCGGTCGACCACGAAAAGGTCGGTTTCGAACCGGCCGTCGACAACCGTCTTGGGCAGACCGATGGCGGCGCTGATTCGGATCCGGCGATCCGCTGCGTCTTGTGGGTCAGTGGTGTAGGCGACGCCGCCTGCCGATGCGTCGATCATGGCCATGCAGCCGACGGCCATCTCGGTGTCTTCGTCGCGGAGCCCGTGCTGTCGCCGATAGACCATGGCCTGCGGCGTGTATTTGCTGGCTGCGGTCTCGACGAAGGCTTCGAGCAGATTGTCGGGGTGGATGTTGAGCTGGGATTCGTAGAGTCCGGCGAAGGAAGTCTCGGCGCTGTCCTCGCCAAAGGCGCTGGATCTCACCGCCAGCCCGATCTCCGGGTCGAGCTCGCCGCGAATCGCGGTCAGGGCGCCGGCTACGGCCTCGCGGACATCGGCGGGTACTTCGGCCGTTGTGATGAGCTGCTGCAGCTGCGAGCTGAGCGCGAAGAGGGCGTCGGGACGATCGATTTCGGCACTCTGAATGAGGCGGCGGATCTCGGATCTCAGGTCGTTGTGATCGAGAAGTCGTCCGTAGGCGGTGGCCGTCATGACGAATCCGGGCGGCACCTCGAGGCCGAGAGAGTTGCGGATCTCGCCGAGATTCGCCATCTTTGCGCCGACAACCGCGCTGTCATCACGACCGATCGCCCGCAACGGCAGCACCAGGGGGGCCTCGATGTTCGGTGGTTCCTGACCCAAAACGGCGTCCAACTCGCCGCGAATTTCGTCGAATCGTTGGAAGAGTTCGGCGTATTTTCCCGGGGCGAGCGCGTCGAGATGGTGGATCATTCGGTACACCCGGACCCCCGCTGTGGTCGCGTTGGACACCACGAAGTCCATCCCGTACGGTTGGGTTCCCGCCCACGCCTGCTCCATCGCCGCCATGGTCTCCAGGGCGCGTCCGTTGGCGGCGAGGAGAACCCGGAAGCTGTGATAGCGCTCCCGGAACAGCGCGCTCAGTCGCGCGGACTCCTCCTCGGAGAGCTCCGGCTCATTCGAGCCCACGAGGCGACGCAACCACCCACCGATGGATTGGATAACGCTCGTCATCGTCGGTTAGGTGCGACCCACCGGGCTCACGGCTCCTTCTCGGCCGATTCCGACGTCACCTCCCCGCGCAGCGAGCGAATCTTGTCTTCCTGGAGGGTTTTTCGATGGTGGGCGTCTTCGACCTTGTAGACCAACTCGTCGATGTGAACCGGTTTGAGCAGGTAGTCGAAGGCTCCCAACGCCATCCCACCAACCGAGGTCTCGAGGTTGGCGTGGCCCGAGAGGAGGATCACCTCCACCAGCGGATGCCGCCGTTTGATGTTCTTGATCGCGGTCAGCCCGTCGGTGCCCGGCATCTTGACATCGAGAACCACCACGTCGATGGTCGGGTTCTCGGCCAGGATACGCATGGCGGTCTCGGCGTCGAATGCCTGGCGCACCTCGAACTGTCGGATGGTCAGTCGCTTGGCCAGCGATTCGACGAAACCGACTTCGTCATCCACCAGGAGAACAGAAATCGCCATGATCCTCACTCCCCGGGCCATCTCGGCCGTATTTGCCGGCACCCGGCCATCTTGTCGTGGCAGCTGGTCAGTGAGCCGCCAAGTCGAAACCCATGCCTTCGAAGATATACATGATGGCATAGCCGTACCAGACCGTGTAGATGACGTAGAACACCAGTGAAAACAGGACGATGGCCCAGCGGTCCTTGATGTTCTGCGGCTCGATGCCGTGGTAGTTGTAGGCGCACTCGACGGTCTTCGCCTGCACCGAGTGGGCGAGATCGGCGGAGTCGAAGATCTTCTGCCGTTTGAGGTCCTTCTCGATGGCGGACAGTGCGGCCCACCAGCCGTACATGACTTTCCTTGCCCCGACGCCGTACTTGGCTTGGAGCGCTTCATCGCGATTGTGATAGGCGTCGTCAGCGTCGGCCAGACAGATGGAGAAGATCTCCGCCAGATCGCCGTTGACCATCAGGTTGTTGCTCTCGACAGCGGTGGTGATGCCGGCCTTCGTGAAGATCGGCTCGACGGCGGCCGCGGTTGCCGCATCGGCCATCTTGAGGTTGAGGGTGACGTCTTTGCTGCCGTGGTCTTCCACCTGGTGTTGGACCTTCGGGATGTAGTAGGCCGAGCCCTTGGAGATGGAGTTGTAGAGGTTATCGAGATAGTCGAGACCGTTTTTACCCTCGAAAACCGGCATGAAGAAGATGACGAGAACGATGATGAAGCTCACGAGGAGCGCGATGCCGATGCCGAGTTTGGTGGTGTTGGTGCGGCTCATGACGACACCTCCATCCCTCTGAGCGCGCCGAGGTTCGAGATGAACGTGTAGATCACCCACACGGCGAAGCCGCCGATAACGACAAAGAACGCGACGATGCCGATGTTGTCGAGCAGCGAAATCACTCCCGGAGAGAGCGAGATCACCTCGAGATCACTGAGCTTGCCGGGCAGGGCGAAGATCCGATTGACAAAGCCGGCGAGAACCGCCATGGCGTAAAAGCCGCGGATGGTGATGCCGGGGACCACCTTGGTCACCATGGCGCCGATCTGGACCCCGAAGAGCGAGCCCAGGAGCATCCCCATGGCCAGAGTATAGAAAATGAAACCGTAGATGGCGTACTGGCTGATGGCCGCGAATCCGGCGGTGAAGACGATCTGGAAGATGTCGGTCCCCACCGTGGTCATGGACGACACACCGAGGGTGTAGACAAAGATCGGGAAGGTCAAAAAGCCCCCCCCGACACCCATGATGGCGGCGGCGAAGCCGACGAGAAAACCGCTCGCGATGAGGAACCAGGCGGAAATTCTGCGGCCACCGGGAACCAGGCTTTCATCGAAGGTGATCATGGGAGGTACGTTGATGGCCTGGAGCTTCTTCGGCAAGTTGCCGAGTTCGGCGCCTTCGGACTTGCCGCCGTGGGCGCCTGTGTCTCCACCTTCCTTTTTGCGAGCGTTGAGGAAGTCCATCATGGCGTAGGCGCCGAGACCGCCGAGCATGATTGAATAGATGGTGGTGATAAAGGCGTCCGACAACACGGGGTTGATCTCGTACAGCGTTCGATTGATCAAACCGCCGCCGAGAGCGCCGCCGATGGCTCCAATCAGGAACGTCATGGCCAGTGGCACCGAGACGTTGCCGAGTTTGCGGTGGATGACGCTGCCCATGATTGCCTTGGCGAAGATGTGGAAGAGATCGGTGCCCACGGCCAGGATCCCTTTGATTCCGGCCGACATGAGGGCCGGGGCGATGATGAATCCACCGCCGGCGCCGATGCAGCCGGTGATGAGACCTGCGCAGAGACCGATGAGAATCGACGCGACAAAGATACCTGTTGAGTAAAAGGCGGGGCTGTAGGCCTTCTTGCCGCCAAGCACATCGGGCAGGATGTCGCCGGCCGCGGCTGCCTGTTCGGCGACCTGCCCCGCGACTGCCGGTCCGAAGATGAAGATCGGCAGCAGAAACAACAAGAGAATCAGGACCCGTTTGGGATCCCCGAGGATTCTCCGCGAGGTGTCGAGCTCCCAGGCTGCATGGGCCTGGGCCCCCAGAGTCATAAATCTCCCCCAGGCTTTAAAAAATCTCATGATTCACTTCTCCCTCTTAAAATCGCGGTGTTTCGTTCCGCGTTGATTGGTGTGGTCCACCGCGCCGATCGCTGAATTGATGGGCCACGATGTCACCGTGTCTCGGAGGCAAGCGCCGCCGAGATCGTCTCGATCAGGCGCTCGAGGCCGACGGGTTTGATGAGATAGTCGAAGGCCCCCTGGGTGATCCCATCACGGGCCGCCCGTTCGGATCCGTGGCCGGTGAGCATGATCACTCTGAGGGACGGATCCATCCTCTTGAAGACTTTGAGCACCTCGATGCCATCAATGTCTTCCATCTTCAAATCGACGACGGCGAGGTCGAACTCCCACTGCCTCAGGGCGCGAATGCCCTCGGTTCCGCTGCTTGCGGTGGTCACCTTGTAACCGCGGCGGGTCAGTCGTTTGGAGAGGACCTCCAAATAGCCGACTTCGTCATCGACCAGAAGCAGTCGAACGGGTACGGTTGACTCTGTCATGGCGGTGAGCTCAATCACCCCGGCGCAGCGAGATCAGCGACGCACGGGCCTCGAGGATTTTCGTCTCGTGCTCGCGCTTTTTGGTTGCCGCCGCGTTGAGCTTTTCCATGAGAAGGTCGAGGTCACACGGTTTCATCAGATAGTCGTAGGCGCCGTACTTCATGCCCTCGATCGCCGACTCCACCGTGGCGTGCCCGGTCAGCATGATGACCTCGACAAGAGGGTGTGCCTCCTTGATGGCCGCCAGGGTTTCGAGCCCATCCATCCCCGGCATTTTGACATCGAGGATGACCACATCGGTTCGGGTCGCACCACTGCCCGCCAGGCTGTCCAGTGCCCCCTGGCCGCTGTGGGCGGAGTTGGTTTTCACGCCTCGTTTCTCGAGGCGTTTGATCAGGGTTTCGACGAACTGGACTTCATCGTCGACAACGAGGACTGAGGGTTCGATCATGGCTCTTCTCTTTCGCTGTTCGGATCAGTTGACTGGTCGTTTTTGGGAGACTCGCGTGGGAACGAAACGGCGAAGGTGGTTCCCTGCTCGATTTCGCTCTCCACCGTGATGCTCCCACCCGCTTTTTCGACGATGCCGTAGCAGATGGAAAGACCGAGACCGGTGCCCTGGCCGACGGGTTTGGTGGTGAAGAACGGATCGAAGATCCGGGCGAGGTTGGCCTCTGGGATTCCCTCGCCGGTGTCGCTGACTTCGAGAACCACCGCGTCGCCCTCGGTCCGGGTGACGACGGTGACCGTGCCGCCGGGATGATCGATGGCGTCGACGGCGTTGTTGACCAGGTTGAGCAGGACCTGTTGGATCTCGGTCGGCGAGGCCTGGATCTCAGGCAGGTCCGGACTCAGCTCGGTGACGATCTGGACATTGGCATAGCGGGTTTTCTGGCTTGTCAGACCGATGACCTCGACCACCATGTCGTTGAGCGACACCGCGCGTACCGAGGGGTCGGTCTTGCGCGCGAAACTCAGAAGTTTATAGGTGATCTCCTTGCAACGATCGCCCTGGGTCCGGATCTGACCGACGGCGCGGTTGATCTCGACCAGGTTCTCTTGCGATGTGGGGTCGTCGTCCTGCAGGAGATCGTCGATCCAGCCCGCCTCCTGGACCATGATCGCCACCGGGTTGTTGATCTCATGAGCAATACCCGCGGCGAGTTCGCCGATGGATGCGAGACGGCCGGTTTCGATGACCTGGTGGGTCATGACGGTCCGTTCGCGATCGGCCTCGGCCAACCGGGAGGCGAGATTTCTGGAGACAAAGAAACTCACTGCGAGGGCCACGGATGCGACGGCCAACAGGGCGATGATGGAAAGGCGGACGACCTTTCTCACATCTTCGAGGGCATCGGCGGTCTCCTGCTGGTAGCAGAGCAGCCATCTGCCCTGTTTGAGCGGCGCAAAGGCGAAGATCGACGGACGACCGAGGAGGTTCTCGCCGTCGACCACGATAATCCGGTCCGAACGGATCTCACCATCGAGAATCCCCGCGTAGGGGGGGCGGGTTACCGAGACTTCAAAATGTGGGTTGGTCTGGAACCTGCCGTCGCGGCTGATGATGAAGGCAAAGCCGGTGTGACCGATCCGGATGCGCTCCACCAGGGCGTTGAACGACTCGAAATCGATGGTGGCCTTGAGGACGAATGTCTCGTTGCCCATTCTGCGCTGGGTGGCGACGATGAAATGGGGTGAACCGCGCAGACCGGCAAAGACATCGCTGACGAAGTTCTCATTCGCGAAGACCGACCCGAACCAACTCGCGGACGAGTAATCGGCCAGTTCGAGGTTGAAGGGCCCGGCGTAGGCGATCTGGATGCCGTCCTCGTTGACCAGGCCGAGATCGACAAAGGCGCCGTGGTATTCCTCGCGCATGAGATTGAGCACCTGGCGCAGAAAGGCGGGGTCGCTGAGCCGTTCGACGGGGTGTTCGCGGGCGATGACCCGGACATCACTGAGGCGGTCCTCGATAAACGAATCAACGATGAAACTGTGGCGCTCGATCATCACCCTGAACTCGTTGTCGACCTTGTTACGGTAGACCTTCTGGAACTGTTGCAGGTTGATCGCGCCGGTGATGACGAGTGGTGCCAGGACGATCACGGCCAGACCGATGACCACTGATCGGACGCCGGCCCTGGGGGCGTTGGTGTGGTCGGTGGTGTCGGGTGCTGTCATAGCGGCTCGGTCCCCCCTTGTCGACACCCGGCTAGGACGCAATCATCATGCCAGGTGAGAAATTCGCACGGAGAGTGGTCTTTTGATTGAAACACAAGGCCATTGTATCCCTCCGCGGCCTGCGAAAGACGGGCATTGAGGGCTCAATGTGTTAAAAATTTTTGCACAGGTGTCAAGTTTCTTGATAGCTCATGGGTCATCGAAGCCTGTGTTTACGCATCTTGGCCAGCAAGGTCGGTCGCGACACGCCGAGCAAGCGCGCTGCTTGTGATCGGTTGCCTGCGGTGTGACGGAGTGCCTCCTCGATGGCCAGACGAACAACCCGGGTGGTGATGGATTCGAGCAGATTCCCGGTGCCGTCCGCCAGGGACAGGCGGAGTTCATCTGCCAGCGCCGCTTCGAACTTTCGCGAACCATCGCTGGACTGCTTCTCGATGCCCTGCAACAGCTGCTCGACCGTCTTGGGCTCAACCCGCTGTCCGCGGCTGAAGATGAGGCACTGTTCCATCAAATTGGCGAGTTCCCGGACGTTCCCGGGCCAGTTGTGGTTGACGAGAATCGGGTAGGTCTCTTGAGCCAAACCGGGATTGCGGACACCGAGACCGAGCGCGAACCGCTCCAAAAAGTAGTCACACAGGAGCGGCACGTCGGTGGGGCGGTCAGCCAGAGGCGGCAGGTGGATGGGGACCACGCTCAGGCGGTAGAAGAGATCACCCCTGAAACGTTCCGCGGCGATGGCGGCTTCGAGATCCCGATTGGTCGCCGCGAGGATCCGGACATCGACCGGGAACGGTTCGCGACCGCCGATGCGTTCGATCTTGCGGTCCTCCAAGAGCCGGAGAAGCTTGGCCTGGATGGGAAGCGGGACATCGCCGATCTCATCGAGAAAGAGGGTGCCGCCGTCGGCCTGCTCGACCTTGCCGATTCGGCGCTTGTCGGCGCCGGTGAAGGCGCCCCGTTCGAAGCCGAAGAGCTCGCTTTCAAGCAACGCCTCCGGGATGGCGACACAGTTGACGACGACAAACGGACCGTCGACCCGGGCCGAGTGTTGATAGATGGCGCGCGCAACCAGTTCCTTGCCGGTTCCCGAGGCGCCTCGGATGAGCACCGTCGCATCGGTGGGGGCGACGCGGCCGATCGCCTTGGAGATTTCCTGGATCGGTTTCGACCGCCCGATGATCGCCTCGCCCGGCGTGTTGGTGTCAGGCTGCGAGATCGCCACCGGTGACCGCATCAACCGGCCGGCTTCGAGGCCCTGGCAGATGACGTCGAAGAGGTCGTCTTCCTCATACGGCTCGAGGAGACAGTCGAAGGCCCCGGCCTTGATGACCTGAATGGTTTCGTCGGTGCCCCCTTTGGAGGAGAGAACCACCACCGGCATCTTCGGTTCGACGGAATGAAGAGCGGCCACCGCTTCAGGACCCGTTGTGTTTCTCAGGGGTAGGCAGAGGAGAACCAGCGCCGGTGAGCTGCTGACGAGTCCCTCGAGCGCGGCGTCGATGGAGTCGGTGAGGGTGATCTGGTGGTCGGCGCGATCGAGGAGCACCTTCTCGAGTCGGTCGAGGGCGCTGCGATCGCGGTTGACGACCAGGATTCGGTTCATGATTGCAGCCGTACGGCCGCGGTTACCCCGCGCGCAGGGAGTGGCGGGCGATGGGCTCCCACTCTCCTGAATCCGGATTGAAAGCCTGGATGGTGCCGGTGTGGAGGTCGTAGAGCCAGCCGTGGATCGTCAGATTGCCTGCGGCCTCTCCCTCGACCACCGAGGGGAAGGTTCGAAGATTGTCCATTTGGATGAGCACGTTGGTCTTGATGGTCTCGAGGTAGAGATCCTCCTCGGCAACCCCGGCAGCCAGCGCCTTCTCCCGGGCAGGTCGAGCGAACTCCAACCATGAAACGATATTCGGCTGCCTTTCGGGTTCCGGTTCGCCGGCGAGAGCCGCGATCCCACCGCACTCGGTGTGACCGCAGACGACGATGTGCTGGACTCCAAGATGAATGACAGCGTATTCGACGGCGGCGCCGGTGGCGCTGTCGGCCGAATCGGCCGGCGGCACGACGTTGGCGATGTTGCGGACATTGAAGAGCTCACCCGGATCGGCGCCGGTGATCAACTCGGGCACGACGCGGGAGTCCGAACAGCCGATCCACAGGACTTTCGGATCCTGACCTTCTTCGGCGAGGCGGTCAAAGACCTCGTGGTCGGATTTGTATTTCTCTCTGAACTGACGATATCCGTCGATCAGGTTTCGTGTCGGCATGCGATTCCTCCCTTCGGCCGGTGGCCATCAAGGTGTGGGGATGGTCACCTGCATTCCCATGACCGGCCAAATGAAGATCACGAAGATTGTCACGACGACCATGAGAAGGAGACTTGCCGGAATCCCGGCCTTGAAGAACTCTCCCGATGTGAACTGCTTGCTCTCATAGGCGATGGCGTTGGGCGCCGCACCCACGAGCAGCAGGAACGGCATCCCCGCGGCCACCAGAGCGCCAAAGAGGATGACCTCGCCACCGACACCGAGATAGGGTGCGATCTTGAGCGCCACCGGCAGACAGATGGCGATGGCCGCCACGTTCATGATCAGATTGGTCATGATCAGGACGAAGAAGGTCACGCCAATGATGAAGACCGTGGCCGGCGCCTCCTTGAGCAGGCCGACGGCGTTGATTGCCATCCAGTCCGCCGCCCCGGTCTGCACCAGACAGTAGCCGAGGCTCATGGCGCCGCCGAAGAGAAGAATGATATTCCACGGGACGTCTTCGAGGTCCTTGATGTCGAGAATCCTGAAAACAAAGAAAAGCAGCGTTGCGAGCATGATGATCCCGCTCTTGTCCACCGCCTTGAGGGCGGGGATGAAGGATCGCAGACTCATGGTCGCGACCGCGGTGATGACGATGGTCGCCGCCAGGATCTCCTTGAAGGAGATCCGCCCGAGTTGGGAGTAGAGGTCGCGGGCGCGCTCGCGCAGGCCTGGAATCGACGCCCGCTCGGGCTTGTAGTAGACCATGAAGAAAGCCCAAAGAACAAAGACCATCACCGTTCCGATGGGAGCCATGTACCAGGTGAGCTCGAAGAAGGTGACGTCGATGCCGGTGATCTCTTTGTAGAAACCGAGAGCGACCGCGCCGCGGGCGGCGCCGAGCAGGGTGATGATGCTTCCGGCGCCGGCGACATAGGCCATCCCCATAAAGAGACCCTTGCCGAAGTTGGTTGGCTCATCACCTTCATCGTAGAGACGGTAAATGGCGACGAGTAGCGGAAAGATGGTGGCGGCGACGGCCGTGTGGGCCATGACCAGGGTCAAGATCGCGGTCATGACGAAGCAGCCGAGATAGATCATGCTCGTCTTCTCGCCGACCAACGCGAGCATCTTGTAGGCGAGACGCTTGGTCAGCCCGGTCTTGGTGAAGACCATCCCGATGACGATGGAGCCGAAGATAAACCACACCGAGGGGTGAAAGAACTCCTTCATGGCGAGCTCGGGCCCGCCGATGGGATCGGTTTCGCCGACAAAGAACTTGTCCGGTCGGATCAGAAAAAGTGCCTGGGTGACCGCGATGGCGATGCTGGTCACACCGATGGGCACAACCTCGAAGACCCACCACACTGCGGCCAGGCAGAACAAGGCCAACGCTGCCTTGCCCTGCTGCGACAGGGTGAAGGACTCGCCCATGGGGTCAATGGCCGCGGGCCAGGGGGGCGAGAGATAGACGGCAAAGAACAGACCGAGACCGAGCAGGAGAAAAAAGAGGCGTTTGGTGTCGATGGGGGTCGATGGCTTTTTGAACAGCTTGATCCCGGGCTTTTTGGTGGCGGTGGTCTCAGGCATCGCTGCCGCCCTTCTCAGAGCCGGTACCGGTCACACCACCGTGCTCCATGACGAACTGGGCGACGACGTCGAAGATGTTGGTCATGAGCACCACTCCCGCGACCTTCGTGCCGTCGAGGACGGCCACGAGGTCGATGTTGTGGAACAGCATGGTGGAGATCACGGTCGACAACGAATCGTCGGCCTGAACCGCTCCCCGGATCGGGACCATCACCGAATGGACCGACTCCTTGGATGCCTCGAGGGCCGCCTTGGAGAACAGTGATGTCCAACGGATGAAGATCTCGCTCGGGGTGCTCCCGCCGAATGGAACCAGTGCCTTGATGTGCTCCGCCGACTCCCGGTCCTCACGGAGGTGAGGGACCAGGCCCTTGAGGAGCTCGCGTCGACCGACCACTCCGACGAGCTCGTTTTCAGCATTGCGAATCAAGAGGTAGCGCGGCAGCATGAAATGGCCGTCCTCGAGCCTGACTGCAGAGGCGCTGAGGGCCACGATCGCTTCGCGGATGTTGCAGTTTCCCTGACAGTTTGGATACCGGTCGAGGGTCAGCATGACATCGGACGCCTGGGCGTCTTGCGATGAGAGCGCGAAGTCGGGGCCGGGCGAGAACTCGACCGTGTTCACCGAACCGTTGTCGGTGTGAATCGAGGTGACCCCACGGATCTGGCCGACAAACTCGATCACCTTGTCACGGTTTGTCTCGAACGATCGATTCCCGACCAGATGGACGACGCCTTTTTTGACCGAGACCTGGGCCGAGTCCGGGGTGAAAGCCGAATTGAAGAAGAGCTCGGCTTCGATGCGTTTCGCCAGCGCGAAATCCTGATAGTCCTGGACACACTGGGGGGTGAGTTGGTGATCCTCGCCCTGCATGATTTCGGTAATCAGGTTCGCCGCCGTTTCGAGGCTCACCTGATCCAGTTTGACCACGAGATCATAGAGATCGGGGTCGTTGACATCGGCGTCGAATATCTGCCGACCCCAATGGGACCGGTGATCGTCGGCGGTGCGGAGGTGTCGGATCGCCTGATCGCGGGTCAGACCCAGTCGGCGCATGGCCGTGTCGATCCTGTTCGGCATCGGAGCGACGATCCGCACCTTGAACGCAGAGCACAGATCCTGGAAGAGAAACTGTCCGGCGAGGCCGTGATAGATCCCGTTGCCGTCCCCGAGCAGCTCGGTGATTGTTGCGGATGTGGCAAGCAGGTATCGTGTCTTGCGCTGGGTGAAGCGCTCGTAGAGATTGGCCGGAAGATAAAGACCACGGAGCAGCTCTTCCTCGGTCATCCGATAGGCCTTGGCAGCTGCGGCCGAGGCCTCTTCCTGGCTGAGCACAGGCCAGCCGAGTTTGGCGTGCAGCAACTCGGCGAGCTCGGTGCCGCCGCTGCAGATTCCTCGAGAGATGGTGATGATCGGCATGGGATCTACTCCTGGTTCTCCGATGTCGGTGAGAAACGAACTCGAGCGGTCGGAGGGATTCTGATTCTGGTGAGATCGCTGGGGCGCCCGGACCTGGTGCCCGACCGGGGATCTCGCCAAGAGCCGGTGCTGTGAGCCGTTGAAAGACCACGTGCGTGATGGCGTGCAGCCATAGGTCAACCACTCTAGTTGTTTGAGAAATTTTTCTCAAGGGCTTTGGGACAGTTGTTTTCGCGGAATTGAGTGGGTGGGAGTCAGGCAGTCACACAAGAAAAACGACGCCCCGCCGATTCAGCGGAGCGTCGGGTGGCGGAATATGGGGGGAAAGGCTTCAGTATCGATCGAGATAACGATCGAGCTCCCAGTTGTGGATCTCCTTGATGTACTCGGCCCACTCGGTGCGTTTGTTGTGCAGGAAATGGTCGAAGATGTGATCGCCGAGAGCATCCCTCAGGAGCGTGTCCTTCTCGAAAAAGTCGAGGGCCTCGTCGAGGCTTGCCGGCAGTTGGTGGATCTTGAGCCGCTTTTTCTCACGGGCCGACATGTCGAAGATATTGCGGTTGACCGGTTCGCCGCAATCGAGCCCGCGCTCGATGCCGTCGAGACCGGCGGCCAGCATGGCCGCAAAGGCCAGGTAGGGGTTGCACGACGGGTCGGGTGTCCGCACTTCACAACGGGTGCCGATGCCTCTACGCGCGGGAACCCGAATCATGGGCGAGCGGTTCTTTTCCGACCAGGCGACGTTGACGGGCGCTTCGTAGCCCGGGACCAGGCGCTTGTAGGAGTTGACCAGGGGATTGGTCAGGGCAACCATCCCACGGGCGTGATCGAGCAGACCGCCGATATAGGCTCGACCGATGTCGGAGATCTGGTACGGGGCGCCGGCGTCGAAAAACGCGTTGCTGCCGTCGATAGTGAAGAGAGACTGGTGGACGTGCATTCCCGAACCGTTGACCCCGGCCAAGGGCTTGGGCATGAAAGTGGCATGGAGGCCGTGCATGAGCGCGACCTTTTTGACCACGAAACGGAAAGTGACGACCGCATCCGCGGTGGCCACGGCATCACCGTACTTGAAGTCGATCTCGTGCTGTGCGGGGGCTACTTCGTGGTGGGCCGCTTCAACCTCGAGGCCCATGGCCTCGAGCACGAGAGTGATGTCGCGCCGCGCCTCTTCGCCGAGATCGCGCGGGCTCAGATCAAAATAGCCGCCGGAGTCGTGGGTCGTTGGGATCGCTGTTCCGTTGTCATCGGTCTGAAACAGGAAGAATTCCGGTTCGGGTCCGGCCATGAGGTGGTAGCCCATGTCCTTGGCCTTGGCCACGACCTTTTTGAGCGCGCCGCGTGGGCAGCCGACAAATGGTGTTCCGTCGGGCAGGGCGACATCGCAGACCAACCGGCAGACCTTTCCCTGGTTGGCCTCCCACGGAAAGACCTGGAAAGTCGCCATATCGGGGGTCAGGAGCATGTCCGATTCCTCGATCCGGGTGAAGCCCTCGATGGAGGAACCGTCAAACATGATCTGGCCGTCGAGTGCCTTCTCGAACTGAGAGGCCGGGACCTCGACGTTCTTGATGATGCCGTCGATGTCGGTGAACTGGAGCCGCATGAAGTGGACCTTCTCGTCCTTCACACGGGAGAGGATATCGGTGGCGGTAACTGACATATTGCAACCCCTTTGCGCGACGTTATGCAAATTCTCAGCTTGTTTTTGGTCGAAGTCAAGTATATTTTTGCGTAACTGAGTGGTTTCGAGGTTCATTGTTGTGTTTTTCGTCATCACCGGCCTTCTGGGCCGCCGTGACGCGTTGGCGTCCCGGCGACCCAACGTCGCGCCTCCCGAGGGAGTGGCGATGCGGGTTGGTTCCATCGCCCACGAGACGTGGGCGCTCCAAAGGGCGCTGCGATGTTTGTAGCGCCGGCGTCCCGCCGGCGATGGTGGTGTACCGATGCGGGTTGGTTCTATCGCCCACGAAACGTGATCGCTGCAAAGGACGCTGCGATGTTTGTAGCGCCGGCGTCCCGCCGGCGATGGTCGTGTACCGACGCGGGTTGGTTCTATCGCCCACGAAACGTGATCGCTGCAAAGGACGCTGCGATGTTTGTAGCGCCGGCGTCCCGCCGGCGATGGTCGTGTACCGACGCGGGTTGGTTCTATCGCCCACGAAACGTGATCGCTGCAAAGGACGCTGCGATGTTTGTAGCGCCGGCGTCCCGCCGGCGATGGTCGTGTACCGATACGGGTTGGTTCTATCACCCACGAGACGTGATCGCTGCAAAGGACGCTGTGATGTTTGTAGCGCCGGCGTCCCGCCGGCGATGGTCGTGTACCGACGCGGGTTGGTTCTATCGCCCACGAAACGTGATCGCTGCAAAGGACGCTGCGATGTTTGTGGCGCAGGCGTCCCGCCGGCGATGGTCGTGTACCGACGCGGGTTGGTTCTATCGCCCACGAAACGTGATCGCTGCAAAGGACGCTGCGATGTTTGTAGCGCCGGCGTCCCGCCGGCGATGGTCGTGTACCGATACGGGTTGGTTCTATCACCCACGAGACGTGGGCGGAACAAAGGGTGCTGCTGTGGTTCCGGACCATGCTCTCAGCACCGGCCTTCTGGGCCGCCTGTGACGCATTGGCGTCCCGGCGACCCAGCGTCGCACCATCGGCGTGGTCGCCGTGGGTTGATTGAGAGGGCTGCGACCACGCCGATGGCGCGCCGGCGGCCTTCCTCGTAGCCGGGAGAACCAGGATGAAGCGCGCCTCCCGGGGGAGCCCGGTCCGCATTTTGTGCTCGAGGCGAGGCGTTGCCGGGAGGTCGTTCCTGCACAAAAACGGACCCGGCACCCCGATGGGGGGTGGTTTTCCGCGTGTCCTGGTCGGCCACGGACGTTGATTCTTGTATCCTCTCCTCTTGGAGGCCGCCATGACGACGATACCGACCCGCGACGATGCGTGGGCGCTGCTCACCGAGTACACCGACAACCCGAGCCTGATCAAGCACGCTCTCTCGGTCGAGGCCGCGATGCGCGCCTATGCCGAGCAATTCGGGGAGGATGTCGAGAGCTGGGGCATCATCGGGCTCATCCACGACTTCGACTACCAGCAGAACCCGACCGAGGAGACCCACGTTCATGTCGGCATGACGATTCTCCGCGAACGGGGCTGGCCCGAGGATTGGATCCTTACCGCAGCGTCGCACGCGGACTATATGGGGCTGCCGAGGGAAACCGCCGCCGCCAAGACCCTGTTTGCCGTCGACGAGTTGGCCGGCTTTCTCACCGCGTGCGCCCTCGTTCGCCCCGACAGGGCCATCGCCAACGTCAAAGCGAAGTCGGTGAAGAAGAAGCTCAAGGACAAGGCCTTCGCCCGGGCGGTCAACCGCGACGATGTGAGAAACGGAGCTGAGGAGCTCGGGGTCGAGCTCTCAGAGCACATCGAGTTCGTGCGAGACGCCATGGCGACCATCGCCGCCGAGCTCGGCTGCCGCCGAACGAGTAGTTGCGCGCGATAATCAGTGCGATGGGAGGGGATGCCAGGCACCTTTTCGTTGGACGAAAAGAGAGCCAGGCACCCAGTCCGCGCGAAATCGACGATCGCTCAGCTTGAGTGTTCGATGAGATCGAGCCCGCCCATGTAGGGCCGGAGGGCTTCGGGGATGACGACCGAACCGTCGGCCCGCTGGTAGTTCTCGAGCACGGCGACCATGGTCCGGCCGACGGCGAGGAGCAATACGTACTCGTCAGGCGCCGGCCACCGACCAGGCCGATCTCCATCAACGCGGCGGTACTGGCGGGCGCCGCCGTGGCGTGGCTGGTGTCCAAGACCGGAGGCAGTGACAAGGTCAGGGATGTCCGGGCCGAGCAGGGCATTCTCATCGCTTCCGGACTCATGGCCGGTGCGGCGATTTTTGGCATCATCAGCGCGGTCTTCCGGGTCCCCAAGCTCGGCGCGCTGATTCAGTACGTCAGCGTCGGTGTTGATTTCTGGCTCGAGGACGTGGCGGGCACCGCGGTGCTCGAAGAGCACGCGCATGTCTGGTACACAGGCTTCGAGGGTCAGATGATCGGACTGGTCATGCTGATCGTGCTGGCGTTCGCCTGCTTCCTCCTCGCACGACTCGGCGCAAAGTGGATGCTCGACAGCGAAGGGGATGAGTGAGCCAGGCTCAATCTAGAGTCACCTTCGCATCGCCGACGCCGACGGAGATCTCGATGATGTGTTCGCCGGTACCACTCCACTCGGCTGACTTGCCGACAAAACCGGACGAGGAGATCTTGGCGCCGCGAACCGTGAGCTGGGCGTTGCCGACCCCGCCCGAACCGTCCACCGAGCCGTAGTCGGCGGCGGCGGCCTCGACCGAAGCGTCACCGACCCCGATATCGATGTTGAGGTCACCGGAGACGGCGGTTGCGGTGAGATCGCCAACACCGAGATCGACGGTGAGATTACCGGACAGACCGCGAACCTCGATGTCGCCGACACCGAGGTCAAGGTCGCAACCGAGGTGGGCCGGGAGCTTCACGGTCCACCGTTCCTCGAAATGACGATCGTCGCTCTCGGTCGAGATCTTCAGCCGCAAAACGCCTCGTGAGGCATCCATCCGGAGCTCGGCCTCATCAACCTCCGCGTGAGCCTTTTTGAGGGATGAGAAAAACCCGCCGCGACGTGCCTTGAGCTCAACCTTGACGGACACCTCGTCGGTTCCGTTCACGACATTGATATCGATATCGCCGACCCCGGCGTCGATTCGGACGTTCTCGAGATCAGCAGCAGGGACACGTCCGTCAAGGGTGCGGGGCGAGGCGGCCGAGATTGGTGCGGCGACGGCAAGAGCGATGGCCAGGACGATCCAGCTTCTTTTCATGGTCTTCTCCAGTCGGTTTCACGGCCGTAGCCATGACTCGAAAGGTAAAACGAAAATGCGAGAGAATAGTTCTTGCGCGGGGCTCGAACGTCAGTCCCCATCTTCAGTTTCGTTGGTTCCACCCCACCATGTTCCGGCCTCGAGGGTGACATCGCCGGAGGCGGACTCGACAAGAATCTCGGGGCCGTCGCCGCTCAGGGTGACCGTGTCGGAGGCATCGTTCACGATTCCGGGAAATCGCACCGGGATGTTGCCCCCGATGGTCCGGAGCTCCCCCGAGGAGCTGTCCCCACCGGGAGGGTGAGGTGGATGCGGCTGGAGTCGCTGCGGACTACAACCCGGTGCTCGGCATCGAGGCGGTCCCAGACCAGCGTGATCTTTCCAGTCGAGGTGATCACTTCGGCGTTGCCGGATAGATTGTCCATCAAGACGCTCCCGGATGCAGTGTCAACGTGAACCTCGCGGGCACCTCCCGAGAGGCTGAGACTCCCCGATGAGGTCCGCGCGAAGAATCGATCAAGGGGGCGGGGAAGAGGTCCAATCTGGCGTCGCCGGAGGCGGTTCGAATATCGACCGCGGCGGCGGCGCCGACGAGCTCCATGTCTCCAGTTGCGGTTCGAAGATAGAACGGTCGTGCGTTTGGAAAATCCCCTCGCACGGAGACGGATCCGCCGGTGGTCGTGATGTCAGGGATGACGTAGCCCGGGAGGAGAAAGCCGATTCGAGTGCGCGCGGTCAGGGTGCCGAAACCGAGAAAACCCGAATGGCCGGGTTGACGGTGATGCTGATCCGCCCGTCCGCGACCTCAGTGGCGGGCGTCGAGATCAACTTTGCCGTTCCGCGTCACCCGCAAATGGATCGGTGGTCATCATCGTCGACATCAGGCCGATGATGTCGACGCGAGCATAATGAACGAGCCAAGGACAAACACCAACATTGCCCTTACGTATTGCTAAGTATAGCACATACCTACAAAAAAACAAAATATGTCCACTCCAATATTATTACTTTAATTACGATAAAATGGAGATATACTTGAAAAGTCTCCATATACGGAACAAGAAGAACAGCAATTTGTGAATATTTTTGACGAAGAAATGAAGAGGGTATTTGACTTTATTAGTGTTAAACATGGTGAATTTACAAGACGGAGTGAAGAATTGGAAGAAATCATGGCCAAACAAAAGTACAATGCTTCAAGATCTAACACTAAGATATGTGACAGTTCTTCACAAAAAGGAAACTCAGTGGAAATTAATAGGGAAATAAACAATTTACAAGATGAAATTAAGCAGTTTACAGAATTTATTAAACATAATATTGTAGGCTTTAAGAGAATTTTAAAGAAACATGACAGAAGTACTTCTTATCTAGACCTTTGTATAAGAAAGCTAAAGCATAAAGCTGACGATATAGAATGACTGATTCGCTTTTTTATAGGATTAGCAAGATAATATTAACAACAACAGAATTAGATTTTTCAAAGAAACTCAGCAATCAAACCTTTATTGAAAACTAACAAATATTGGGTACCCAAAAAGAAATATTTTGGCTTTAAAAAGTATAATTATTAAACATCTACCTATATATGTTTATAGTTCAAAACCATCTGAAACGAGTCTTAGTTCTAGCTTTGCATCGATGGACTAAATGCGGAGCTTAATAGTCCTTATCATAACTGGAATAACAAATTACATGATACTTGCATATCAAGTGTATATTTTGATAACGAAAATTTTGATTTATATAAGGGAAGATTAAGAAAATTTCAAGGTGCTGAAGCAATAAGGATTAGATGGTATACCTCTAAAATGACAGAAATTGTTTTTGTTGAAAGAAAAAGACATGAGGAAGATTGGACAGGTGAAGAAAGTAAAAAACTAAGATTCAAAATACCCGAAAAGTGTGTTAATGATTATATAAATGGTATAAATGTATGGAATGAAGTTAATAAAAGCAATACAGAAAATAAAGACGATATTTATATTTTATATACGGAAATACAGAACAGTATTATAAATAAGAAATTAAGACCGGTAACAAGAACATTTTATAAAAGAACAGCCTTTCAATTTCCAAACTCGGCTAAAGTACGAATTTCTTTAGATACTCATTTGTGTATGATAAAAGAATGCTATGATTTTGATAGTCCGGTACGAAACTGGAGAAGATTAGACGTGAATTGCGAATTTCCATTCTATAATTTAAGTGAAAAAGATATTGTCAGATTTCCATATGGAATCTTAGAAATAAAATTAGAAGGAACTGATGATTCTACACCACAGTGGATTACAGACATATTGAAAGGAAATTATGTTGAGCATGTCCATAAATTTTCGAAATATATTCATGGTACTTCCATATTATATCCATCAATAGTTGATATTCCATATTGGCTACCACAATATCATATCGCTATAGATAAAGAACCCTTTGTTACAAAGCCAAAAACGAAAGATTTCAAAGACGGAATCTTAATCGATATGCCACAAAACAAAGTCTTTTTAGAAAATGGTACACCCTCAGGAGCTGACAGTTCAAGGATAGTAGAAATTGATTGCGAAGACAAAAGAATTGCAATTCCTGGTGAGAGTAGAACCAAAGTATTCTTTGCAAATGAAAGAACTTTTCTTTCTTGGCTGCATTTTAGTATTTTTATCGGAGGAATAGGAACTGCAATGATGGGTCTTGGACATGAAAAAGCTGTTTGGAGCGGAATTGTCTTTATAATAACATCTGTTTTATTTGCCTGTTATGCCTTATATTTATATTTTTGGAGGGCTGGAATGATAAGAATCAGGGATCCAGGACCATATGATGATTTATATGGGCCGGCTGTATTAGTTGGTGTATTTTTTATGGCAATGTTCCTATCAGTACTTTTTAAATTTCCACTTAAGTAATTAAAAATTATATTTACAAATAGATTTTACTATTTTAATTATATGATTTTAGTAAAAATACTTTTTGACTTTGAGTATGCTATAAAAAAATATGAATTAAATAGAAACTTTCTAATAGATTAGTAAAATATAAAAATCAGCTCTAAAAGGTAAACTACATACGTTAGTATTTTAAATTATATTTTTTACGCATATTTCAAAAATATCAATTTTTATAAGTTTATCTAAATCAGTATGTAAGAGCTTTAGCAATTAAAAAAACTAAATAAATGAATCATAAGTAATAATCGAATCATAAGTAATAATATAATTATAATATATAATCGAATGATAATTAATAATTTAATCATAATTAATAATTGACTTTAAATAATTTTAATTAGTTACTTACTCTCTTTAAAATCTATAAAAAAATTACTTTGATAGTTCTTATAGGCTATTTACTGTAAATATCATCATTTTATTTATTTTATATATATACCCTTATTAATTTGTATGTCTCAAAGAGGCATACAAATAATTCGTATTGTTTGATCATTGTTATATTTGATAATTTGCATTAGAAAACATATATAAATCTTTTAAAATTTTAAAATAATAACTAAAATCTTAACAAATACCATTTTCCTTATTTCTTCTTATTTTTGTATTTAAATTATATTTTTTAATTTTCTTATCATTAGAAAATAGTAGTGGCATAGTGTATAAGTAAAATTATTAAAAATTAAATAAACTAAATGTAATCCTCAAGAAAACCTAATTGATGTCTACGAAACAGCTTAATAAGTAGAAATAAACATACTTAAATATAATCTTGAGTGCAGATTCGAGTTCCATTTAAGTGAAGTTTCCCACCATTGGTACTGTAAATAATTATGAAAAAATTGTTATGGTTGAGCTACAGCTTGCCCGCAGTTTGTAACTGTAAGCGAAGGTTATGATATGGTTACTTATCCTAGTTAACAATAAGGAAATAAAAGATAGTCTAAGATTTTATTATGTAAGCATATAAGATAAGTTTTAGAGACATGTAAGTAATATTTATAAATAAAATAAATAACATTGCATTTATCAATTTTAGATTTAATTAATAAAAATAATGATTAATTTATCATTTTAATAAATAAATATACTTGTTAATTTTAGAATTTAATAAATAAATTTTCTGATCAATTTTACATTTTAAAGGAATAACATGTTAACCATTTTAAAGCAGTATTATACTGATTAATGTCATAATTTTAAAGGAATAACATAATGATCATTTTAAAGCAATAATATAATGACCAATTGAAAACAATAACATAATGACCAATTTTAAAGAAATAATATAAAGATTATTATAAAGAAATAATATACTGACCTATTTTAAAGGAATAATTTACACTTTATTCCCCAGAATTTAAATAATAAACTGTAACCCAATAAAAAAATAATTAATAACCCTCAATTTTAATGTCCCATAAAAATAAACAAATAATCATACACTTTTTCATTGGTCACGCTCACGCAGGAAAATCAACCCAACCTCACCCTTAACCCAACTAAACTTAATAGATATTCGCACTTTAGACAAATACAAAAAAGAGAGTGCAGATAAAGCCGGGTCATCCTGGTACCTAGCTTACATAATAGATACAAATCCTAAGAAGAGAAGAGGAAAAACTACTGAGCTTGGAAAAGCCAAGATAGAATTGGCAAATAAATTTCTCTATTCATTGACTTGCTGGGCCATAAATGTATTACTCATATGATCTCTGGAGCGTCACAAGCAGATATAGCTGTACTAATTAGTGCGCGGAGGGTGAATATGAGTCTGGATTGAAAGGGCAAACGAATGACATATTTTGTTGGCTAAAGCTGGTGAAGTTAAAAAAATGGTAGTTTTGGTTAATAAAATGGATGATGTATTTTACGACAAAAAAAGATTTGATGAAATAGAATTTGGAATCAAAAAGATTATAGGGAAAGTGTTTCTGGAATGTTTATTTTATACCTGTCAGTGGTTTTGAGGGTGATAATATTAAAGAGAATAAAAAAAGGATGACTTGGTATAGTGGACCTTCCTTTTTAGAATATATAGACAATTTGGTTTTGGAAAAAAAGAAGAAAGCAATTCAGTTTTTATGGTAACAGAAAAAATAAAAAATATGGGAAATATCCTTTTAGATGGGAAAATGGGAAGTGGAATGCTTAAAGAAAAATGAAACAGTAGTTCTTCTTCCCTCTAAAGAAAAATACTACCATATTGGGAATATATGATGATGAGGATTGCGAGATTGACAGTGCGTATACCGGTGATAATGTGAAATTGAAATTAAAAGACATGCAAGAAGATACTTTGATTGTAATGTCATTATACAGTAATAATATAAATGAATCATTAGAAAAAATGAGATACAAAAAAATGACAATTTATTAAGCAAAGATGATTTGGTAAATAAAGAAAGAACTGATGATTTAATAAACAAAGAAAGAAATGACAATTTAATAAATAAAGATGATTTAATAATAATAAAGAAAGAAGAAGAAAAACAATACGTAACTGAACCAGTAGATCAACATAGAAATGAACCAGTAGATGTAGAAGAATTGACGGCTCGATGTGCCGAAACGAACCGGTAGAAGACGAAGACACGAACGGATCCGTTGGTAGCGGATCAACTGGCAACGGATCAACTGGCAACGGGGGGACGAAGAATGATTTACGATCCCTCTGCGATGGCCGTCATCGTGTTCTTGCTGTTTGTCGTTGGCACGGTGGGACTCAGTTTCTATCTTGGCCGCCGCGCGAAATCGTCGGAAGGTTACTTCGCCGCGCACGGCCAGATTCCCTGGGTCGTCAACGGCGTTGCGTTCGCCGGCGACTATCTTTCGGCCGCGTCGTTCCTGGGCATCTGCGGCATGATCGCCGCTCTACGGTTATGACGGGTTCCTGTATTCGATCGGCTTCCTGGCCGGATGGATCGTCGCGTTGTTCGTGATCGCCGAACCGATGAAACGTCTGGGGCGGTTCACGTTTGCCGATGCGCTGGATGCACAATTCGATTCGCGCGGGATCAAGGCGGCCGCGGGGGTCAGCACGCTGGTGGTCAGCGTCTTTTACTTGATTCCGCAGATGGTCGGCGCCGGATCGCTGATCCAGCCGCTTGCTGGGTTATCCGCACTGGGTCGGCGTCGTGATGGTCGGCGTGGTGGTGATCACGATCGTGGTGACCGCCGGCATGGTCTCGACGACGTGGGTGCAGTTCCTCAAGGGATCGCTGCTGGTGGTCTTCAGCGCCGTGCTGGTGGTGATGCTGCTTGCAGCGCGGATTCGAAGACCGACAACGATGGCGTTTCAAACGATCGGGCCAGTTAGCGGCCGAAGGAGCTTGGCGGCGCCACGAATCGATGGGCCGTGACGTGATCCCGCCCGAGCGACGGTTGGCAGGACCATCGATTCGTCCGATTGGCCAGCGAGCGAAGGCGCCGGCTATGACGTGTTTCACATCGAACGACGTCGAGCGGATCCGACCAGAAATTGTTGCGGCAAGCGCCAATCGGTCACGCGGATCGGGTGACGGACAAGTGATCGACGGCGCACCCAACGGCATCGGCGAAGGGCGAACGTCAACTGCAAGCCGGTCGGGTACCTCTCGAAGCTTGCCGGGCGACGAAGACTCGAACCGGGCCGCTCGGTCCGATCTCGTTCTTCACCACGCTGGCGGAAAGCGAAGTGATGCTGTGGCGGAAACGAAACCGTGCGGCACGCAGACGATTCGAAGACGACGGTCTATTACCAGAAGCCGACCGACGGGAAACGGGTGCTGCGACCGGGCGAGCACCCCAAGTTCGCGGGGATTCGCGGCGGCAAGCTTCGATCGACCGGCTGAATTTCTTGTCGTTGATGCTGGCGTTGTTTTGCGGCACCGCGTCCTTGCCCCACATTTTGATTCGTTACTACACGGTCAAGGACGGGGCGGCGGCGCGGAAAAGCACGATCGTCGGCATCGCCACGCATCGGGTTCTTTTACGTGTTGACGCTGTATCTCGGGTCTCGGCGCGATGACCAGCGGGGCGCTGGACTTGACCGACACGAACATGGCGGCGCCGCTGCTGGCACGCAGCATCAGTCCGTGGTTGTTCGCGATCATCTCGGCCATCGCGTTCACGACCGTGCTGGGAACGGTCAGCGGATTGATTCTGGCCAGCAGCGGCGCGGTCGCACACGATTTGCTCGGCGGCGTCTTCGGAATGAAGATGACGGGCACGAGCAGGTCCGCGTCGCCAAGATCGCTGCGGTGGTCGTCGGCGGCGATCGCGATCGTGCTGGGGATTTTGTTCAAGGAGTTGAACGTCGGCTACCTGGTGGGCTGGGCGTTCAGCGTCGCGGCCAGCGCCAACCTGCCCGCGCTGGTGATGCTGTTGTTCTGGAAGGGGACGACCAAGCAAGGGATCATCGCCAGCGTGCTGGTCGGCATGATCAGTTCGCTGGGTTGGATTTTGCTCTCGGCGGACACCTACAAGTGGGTCTACGGGTTGGACCCGGCCGACGCGATCGCCCCGTTCAGCCAGCCGGGCATCGTGACGATTCCGCTGGCTTTCGTGACGCTGGTCGTCGTTTCTGTGGATGACGGCGAAAACCGACGGCTCGCAGAGCACGGGCCGATTCGAAGAGGCTGGCCTGAAGACGTCGGCGCAAGCGTGCGTCGCAATGCCGAGCATCACGATTGCCGCAAAGCGAATCTTTCAAATCCGACTTGGCCTGATTCGCAAATCTCGTTAAACTCCCACCCTACGCAGCCGAGGGTCGAGGAGCACGACGGTGCGGTGACGAGTCGTTACACGATGTGATCGATCTTCGCGAGTGGAACTTCGGTCAGCCGGCTCCGTCACTCGGTCACCATGACTGGGTGAAGACAGGCCTCGACCGCACAGGACCGCAGGGAGGGAACCAATGCCAGGCGAGTCGTTCCGATTCATTCATGCGAGCGATTTTCATCTCGAGTGTCCGCTCGGCGATCTCGATTCGTTGCCATCACACTTGCGCGATGCGATGGCGGATGCCCCGCGCCGGGCGGCCCAGGCGGTGATTGAGGCCGCTTGGCGAGAACATCGATTTTCTTGTTCTCTGCGGTGACTTGCTCAGCCCACAGGCGGCCGGTCCGCACGGGATGGCGTTGCTGCTGGATTACTTTGACCAACTTTATGTCAACGGAAGCCGGTCTATTGGGCCGCGGGGATCGCGGACGATCCGCAGAAGTGGCCCGAGGCAGTTCCCCTTCCGCCCAACGTCACGCTGTTTCCCAAGAACCGCGCCGTGACGATACCGGTGGAGCGGTCGGGACGAACGATCTGTGAAATCGTCGGTCGCAGCAGCCGACGGCCGTAGCGTTTTGCACGTGCCGAGCTATCGGATCGAGCCGACCGACGAGTTCACCATCGGGGTCGGTTTTGGAACCGCTGATGCCGACGCACTGGCCGAAGCACGATTTGAGCAATGCTGAACGAAGGAGCCGGCAGGCACAACACCACTGTTTTTGGTCATTGTTAAAATTTGGGGAACAATATGAACACTTCAGTACCTATACTATAGATAATATGGGTAATATTTTTCTTGTGCCCACACCTTTTATATCCATTCGTTCAACAACATTCAACTTACAAAAAAAACATTTATAAGTTAGATACCCTTACTGGCAAACTCTCTATTTTTATGCATTTTGAAAATGTCGCGCCTTCTGCATATAATCCTTATGGACTCAATACCATCACCTTTGACTGTGAAGAAAAAACGTTATGGGCTGCAACGATTGATGCTTCAGATTATAAATTGGAAAAAGGAAAAATTCACCATATTTCTCCGAAACAAAAAGAGATTCTTGAAACCATACATGGTATTGATGCACTAAGTTTATCTGTTATGAAGACCAAAGAAAGAAAATATTTGTTAGTAGGTTCCGCACGTGACAATGGACTTTATGCTTATGATATATCGAAAAAAAAGAATGCATATAAAAAAATAAAACTATTCACCTTGCCAGTTGCAAATGAACGTATAAGGAAGATAAAAATAATTTCTAAAGATACTTTGGAATTACAGTCATTGCCGTTTACATATTCCCTTATCGCACAATCATCTCAACAAGATAGAACTTTTTATATAGCAAAGTGGCATTTACTTGATAAAAAGTGGATTATTACAAAAAAATAAAAATTCTTCACATAATTTCACATATTATTCACATTTTTTTGCTTTTATATACATTTTTTATGTACTTTTATGTGAATACTCAACAATTTTGTGACATTTTTTAGTTATTATTATATCTAATAATATCAATCGAAAAGCCAAACCTGTTGTGAAGCAGGGACGGAAAACTACGGATCTCATGTATGCTATGTATGGAAATGAGACTGCCGGGTTACCTTAATGAATTAAACTATTGGGGGAAATTATTGTGATAAAAATCGTTTCTAATTACATAAAAATTATGAGTGTTTTCATACTAACGCTATTTTTTGGGATACAGGCATATGCAGTTGAGACTGCTGCACCTGCAGCACCAAACTGGGGGCTTGACCCTGTTCAAGGAACTTTATTGCAACCGGGGATTGTAGTGCATACGCTAGGTACGGTGACACCTCCTGGAACAGATGGCACTACCAGTGATGGTGACCATGTCCTGAAGCTTTATGATGCAACATCTGTATCTCCTACTGCGGCACGTCCGTTTGTGGGTGCCGATGTGCATACAAGTCATCAATGGGATGTTGGATCTATAGGAAATGTATATGGATTGGCGATAGATAAAAATAGAAATATTTTTGCTACAGCCTCTGCTACGTATGGTACGGGTTACTTTGGGGGGCTCAATCAACCAGGTGACGCTGTCAATGCTATTGTTGGTTTTGGTGAAATAGGTGCAGGAACCAGTACTGAACTAGGTAATACAACAGATGGAGACACCCCTGTGACAAACAGTACGGCCGCAGCAGGGACGATCTATAAGATTGATTCTGCTACAGGTGAGACATCTGTATTCGCACGACTCCCGCAACAAGCATTTTCATATAGCAATAGTGCATGTGAAATTGTTGATACTACAATCCCAGACCTTAATAGAAATACGGGACCTGCATTGGGGAATATTGCCTATGATCCTGTGCATGATCAATTTTTTGTTTCTAACTTTGAAGATGGGAGAATTTACCGTCTAGATAGTTCAGGAAACATTTTAAATTCATTTGACCCCTTCACTGCAGATAATGGTGCCCCAGGGCTACCATCTGATCCTAGACCATTTGGTCTTGCGGTAAATCCTGAGGGGACGGCACTCTATTTTGGTACACACGAACTTAATCAAACACCAAGACTTTTTGCCGTTAATCTAGATGCATCTGGGAATTTTTCAGGAACTGAGATTGACCAAAATGCACAGTATGGTGTTGACTTAACAGCAACTGAAGGACCTGAATTCTCAGCAAGTCCGCATTACTCATATGCAGATTTAGCGTTCACTCCCGATGGAAAACTTGTTGTGGGAACGAGAATAGGGTGTGAAAACAACTTTGCTACTTCATACAATCATAGAGGCAGATATTGGCTTTTAGAGCAAGATGGAAGTGGACTTTATAACGTTCGTTCATCTCAAGTACCCGGAGGAACAACAGCAGGTGGTAGTACCTATGATGCTGGTACGATACCGACTAGATTTATTAATGATCAGTATGGATTTGATGATGGATATGGAGGTATTGCAATTTATGATAAGGGTACAGGAGATTATGATTATCTTTTGACTAGTGCAGATGTGCAAACCGAAGAAGGTCCACATGGGTTTATCTATTTTCCAGATACATTTACTACCACAGGTGGTGATACTGCAGGCACATATGTATTAGAACCGGCTGCAGCATTTACAGGACTTCCAAGTAGTAGTAATACAGGTACGGGAGCAGATTATAAAGGAATCGGTGGAGATATTGAAGCAATACTGACGAGTCAGTTAGAAGAAGAAGATTTAACGAAGTAGATGCAGAACAAGGCCATTGCCCCGCATGTGGTATCTTGGCATGCTTCAGCGTGAGTTGGATCGCGGGCAGGCGCCGGGTTGGTGGCGGCCGATGTGCTATGCCGAGAGCGAGGACGGCGTCCGTTGGACGAAGCCCGAGCTGGGACTCGTCGAGCTCAACGGCAACACGCCGCAACAACATCTGCCTGATCGAGTCCGATCCGCATTCGCTCAGTCGCGTCAACGACTTCTTGACCGTGCTCCACGAGCCGAGCGACCCGGATCCGTCGCGGCGTTACAAGGCCGCGTTCATCGCCCACATGCCTTTCGAGGAAGTCCGCGGCGGCAGAAGCAGGATCGGGCCGGACGAGAGTCGCTGGGGATCGTTCGTATGCGCCACCAGCGCCGACGGCCTGCGATGGCGTGTCGTGGGCGACCGTCCGGCGAACAGCGGCGGCGAGCGATTCGAGGTCTCGGGGCTCTACCGGTTCGGCGACTTCTATTACGCGACGGGGCAACTGATTTCCCCTTGGACCTGGCTACCCGACGGGCGGGACGTGGGACGCGTGATGCTGACGTACCGGTCTTCCGACTTCACGCACTGGTCCGAGGCGAAGGCGTTTTCGTTTGCCCGGCCGGGGCAGACCCTGGCCCGGCCGATCGAAGGCCAGCAGACGCACATGGGCGCGGGGCTGTGGAATCGAGGCAACGTCCTGGTCGGCTTGTACGGCATGTGGCAGGACGGCCCCAAGGAAAGGCCAAAAGGCTCCGGCCACCTGTGGGGCACGCACATCGATCTGGGGCTCGTCCTCAGCAACGACGGCATCCACTTCCGCGAGCCGGCGCCGGATTTCAAGATCATCGCACGCGGCAAGGAGGGCGAATGGGACAGCATCGCGCTGCTCCAAGGGCACGCGTTCGCGAACGTCGGAGACAAGACGATGATCTGGTATTCACATTGGGACACGGGCGGGAGCCTGAAGTCGATGGAAATCGGTCTGGCGACGCTTCGTCGAGACGGATTCGGCTACCTTTCCCGTCACGTAGCCGAGCAGGATGCACATTGCGTCACGACGAACATCCCGCCTCCCCGCACGGATATCGGTTGCGAGTCAACGTCGAGGGGGCAACGGCCGAAACTCCGCTGACGGTCGAACTGCTGGACAAACTTGGACGACCCCTTCCGGAGTTTTCCGGAAAGAACGCAGCGCAGCATTACCGAATCCGGCGTGAGTCGTGAAGTCGTCTGGCCCGCTCATCCGCAAGTCTTCAGTCCGCCGAACGAGACGTTTGCGGTGCAGTTGCGATTCCCCGCATCGGGCGCCGTCCGGTTGTACGCGGTGTATGCCGATCCGGTTCTGAAGGAAACGCTGGAGCCTTGACTTCAAGGAGAGCCGCCTTTTCCGGCGTTGAGTGTGTGCCTGACGATGAAGTCGACAATCGGTTTGGGATCTTTCAGCGCGTGTGGATGGTGGCCGATGCCCGGCTTCGAAATCACCGTGATGTCTCCGCCCAGCTCCTTGTAGCGAGCCTCGATGATAGCCGAGTTTTCCGCGACGGGTACGGTTTCGTCGGCCGCTCCGACCACGTGGAGAATCGGAATCTTCGCCTCGGCAAGCGGCTTGAGGTTGTCGACCGGGTTGCCTCGATACGCGAGAGCTTCTTCCTCAGTGAAGCCGTACGCCTTGAGGCAGTCCGCCCAGGCACGGTCGCTTCGTTTGTTTGTTCCGTTGCCAATATGTGATAACCTCCGATAAAAAATTAAAATGAAAAGACGTTCATGCCACGATTCCCTTTCAGCTGGTGGGTAATGGAGTGGAGGAGCGGCATTTAAGAAAAGAAAAAGGGCACCGTTTTTAAAAAATGGCTATTCCTTTTTCTTTTTTCCATACGGTTTCGCCGGCTCGTGGACGGTAGGAGGGGGTGACGATACAAATGTACGGGTTTCATGGGGTTCCGGTTTAACTTGAACAATCTCGTCTTGTTTCCAGTCTATCCCTCTGTTTTCTTTAAGATATTCCGTCAAACAATTCTTTAGCAATACGTAACTGAACGAGGTACGGCAAGAAACGTTGAACGTATTGCTGCTACGTGGATGCCGTTGATCTGTGTCTCAAAGACGAGGGAGTGGACGGTGCGGTGGTGATCCTTACGCCCCAGGCAATGACACGCCCGCTGGATGTCGCTCAAGCCTTGATCACCCTGACCGAGCAGCATCACAAGCCCATCTTTACGGTTTGGATGGGTGGGGAACAGGTGGAGGCGGCGAGACAGGCGTTCAATAAGGCCCGTATTCCTACCTTTACCACCCCCGAGGCGGCAGTGGATGCGGTCCACTATCTGGCCACCTACGAGGCGAACCAGAAACTGCTGTTGCAGGTGCCGCCCAAGTCTGCCCATCGTCACCGCAAACCGGTAGTCGATGCGGCCAGATTGATTATCGAGGGAGCCCTGGCCAAACAGCGCAAGGTATTGACCGAGCCCGAATCGATCGCACTGCTGGGTGCGTTTCAAATCCCGACTGTACGCAACGGAATCGCCCGTTCCCCGGAGGAGGCACTGGTGCTGGCCACTTCCATCGGATTCCCGGTCGCGCTGAAGGTCTACTCTCCCGAAATATCTCACAAGTCCGATGCCGGCGGTGTGCTGTTGAATATCAATAGTGCCCAGATGGTACGGGGCGCCTACCGGGAACTCGTGGAGCAGGTGGCAATCTCTCGACCGGATGCCTGGGTCGAGGGGGTAACCGTGGAGAAGATGCATCAGAGCCGCAACGGCCGCGAGCTGATGATCGGAATCGTCGATGACCCGGTGTTCGGTCCTGTTATCAGCTTCGGCAGTGGCGGGACCGCCGTGGAGGTGTTGAATGACAGCGCGGTTGCCCTGCCACCGCTGAATGATCGGCTGGCCCACGATCTGATCGATCGTACCCGGGTGGCCAAAATCCTTGGTCCGTTCCGGCACTTGCCAGCGGCGGATATCGATGCCCTGGTGGATGTCCTGCTGCGCGTCTCCGCCATGGCCTGTGAGCTGCCCTGGGTGAAGGAGATGGACATCAATCCCCTGATCCTCGATGAGTTCGGGGCAGTTGCGGTGGATGCCCGTATCCGGGTGGATTATCCCCGTCCATCGACCGATCCCTACCATCACATGGCGATACACCCTTATCCGGCGCACCTGACCACCAGTATTCAGTTGGCGGATGGTACCGACATCCTGGTCAGGCCGATCCGCCCCGAGGATGCCGAGATCGAACAGGATTTCATTCGCAAGCTCTCCAAGCAGTCCAAGTATTTTCGTTTCATGCAGGCGATCCAGGAGTTGACGCCACAGATGCTGATACGTTTCACCCAGATCGATTACGACCAGGAGATGGCCTTGATCGTGGTCACCGACCGCGATGGTCGGGAGGAGGAACTGGGTGTGGCCCGCTATGTAACCAATTCGGATGGTGTCAGCTGTGAGTTTGCCCTGGTGATTGCTGATGCCTGGCAGCATCGGGGGATTGGCTACCGGCTAATGAATCTGTTGATGAAGGTGGCGCGTGACCGGGGGCTGGAAACGATGGAGGGAGAGGTGCTGAGTGCCAATACAAAGATGCTCGATCTGCTCAGGTCACTCGATTTTCGCATCACCAATGTCCCCGACGATACCGGGATCAAGGCGGTCAGTAAGCAGCTTTGATGTTACTCCGGTTTTTTGGTCTTGATGCTTAATCCGGAGTATCTATATTGAGACAGCAGGTTACATTCGAGGTGCCCGGGTGTTGCAGGGATTCCCCGTTATTTTCGAGTGCGCAAGCGCATGAAAATGATGCCGATCGCAACTCGCACTTTAGATCGCCGTAGCAAAAATTCCAATGACTGTTTTTTCCAAGTAGCCTTGGATCGATATATTAACTTAGGGTCTGGTAAGACCTAAGATCTTCCATAGCGCGCCGGCACTCTATTGATTTTCCCCGCAGGGCGCGAAGCGGAGAACCCAGAATGGCTGTCAGTTCGGCGTTTCAGCCTTTTTATCTCTGTCTCCTCTGCGGTTGACGATCATCGTGGTATGGTGACGGCTGTCATCTGTAAACACTCAGGTGTTATAGAAAAACCGGTAGTCCAAACACACTAACTTTCGGAGTGATGCGGTGAACAGTTTCCCTCAACCGGCAAGCGACAAGGAGTTTACCCAACGGGCCCTGGAGGCGGCTATTCGCATCGGGCTGATCGTCATACTGGTGGCATGGTGTTTTCAGATTGTGCGGCCGTTCCTCATTCCCGTGGTCTGGGGTATTATCATTGCTGTTGCCTCCTACCCGGGTTACAACTGGCTTCAGACCACGCTGGGTGGACGTCGCAGACTTGCCGCGGTTCTGTTCACGCTGATTGCCTTGCTGCTGGTGATTATGCCGGCTGCAATGCTGACCGGAACGCTGGTCGACACTGCAAAAGTGCTGGCGGAAGATCTGAGCGATGGCAGCCTGCATATCCCACCACCCGCCGAGAGCGTTGGCAGCTGGCCGCTGATCGGGGCCGACCTGAAACAGTTCTGGAGTCTTGCTTCGGAAAATATTGAGGTGGCCCTGCAACAGATCGCCCCGCAGATCAAAGTTGTCGGAAAATGGTTATTGGCGACCGCCGCCGGGGCGGGCTTTGGCATCCTGCAGTTCATCATAGCGATCATCATCGCCGGCGTGCTCATGGCGCATGCCAGCGGCGGTTATCGTGCCGCCCATGGGATCGCTATTCGGCTGGCGGGCGAACGGGGTGGCGAATTTGCAGACCTGGCGGAAACGACCGTGCGTAGCGTTGCCCGGGGCATCCTGGGCGTGGCGCTGATCCAATCCTTGCTGGCGGGACTGGGTTTTCTGGTGGCCGGGGTGCCGGGCGCCGGCCTGTGGGCCCTGCTGTGCCTGCTGCTCGGTGTAACCCAGATCGGCATCGCGGTGATTCTGATCCCGATCGTGATCTATCTGTTTAACACGGCCGATACCATGGTGGCGGTTGGATTCCTTGTCTGGAGTATTCCGGTAGGCCTGCTTGATAACATATTGAAACCGATTCTGTTGGGGCGGGGAGTGAAAACCCCCATGCTGATCGTCTTCGTCGGGGCCATCGGCGGCTTCCTGGCGTCGGGGATTATCGGGCTCTTTATCGGCGCGGTCATCCTCGCATTGAGTTACGAATTGTTCCTGGTGTGGGTCAACGAGGGTCGGCAGGCAGTGGGGGAAAAGGGGATTCCCACACCAGCGAGCCCCTCTGAAGCCACCTCGGAACAGGCAAACTGACAGCGGGCCGCGAAGGTGGATTAGAGCAATGAAAATCGTGAAAGTGCTGTTGGGCTTGCTGTTAGGCATGGGGGTACTTGTCATTACGCTCATCGGGTTGTTGATCTTTGTCGATCCCAATGCCTTTCGAGAGCAACTGGAAAGAGGGGCCTCTGAGGCATTCGAACGCCCCATAACTATCGACGGTCCGATGACTCTGAGTCGCTCCCTGCACCCGAAGCTGGTAGTGGAAGGTCTCGTTGTCGGAAACCCCGAGTGGGCAACTGGTCCCTACCTGGCCAAGGTGGATCGCCTGCAGGTTAAGGTCGGATTGCTCTCTTTGCTCGTTGGAGATCTTGCTGTTGATATGGTTACCTTTGACGGTGTCGATGTTCGCCTTGAGACCGACGGTGGTGGTAACGGCAATTTCCTCTCCCAGGATCCAGACACCCCTTTCGTATTGCCAAACATCGAGCGATTCAATATACGGGAGGCTGAGATCAGCTATAAGCCCCACGGGGAAGCGAAGAGGCGTGCTGCCATCCAGGAGGCCCAGGTAGAGCAAGGCCCCGGCGGTCAGCGTGCGTTTTTATTCGAGGGTGCAGTGGATGATATGCCGTTGCAGATGAGCGGAAAAATCGTCCGCCCGGTGGCCGGGAAGGACAGTCATCCTCTCTGGTCGATTCAGGCCACAATTAAGGCGGTGGATACGGTACTAGAGGTCCACGGCCAGATTCCCAATCCTACTGCGCTTGCCACTGGCGATTATCAGTTCCGATTGAAAGGCGATCGGCTGGACCGGCTGAATACCCTGTTCGATTGGAGCCTTCCCAAAAACACACCGGTCGACCTGAAGGGTGAATTCCACAGCTCGCTCGACGAAGGCGCCGGGAAATGGCAGTTTCAACTGGATGCCGCGGGAGAGCGAGTGCAGCTTAAACTGAAGGGGAAATCGGCACGGCCCTATGCGATGGCCGGCATGGATGTCACGTTCGATCTCAAGGGCAAGCAACTGAATGCGCTTACCGCGCTGTTCGGCCATGACCTTGATCTGCAGGGAGGATACAAGCTGGCAGGTCGCCTATCGGAAAAAGGTAAGAAGGGTAAAAACAAGCAGCGACCCTGGGCGATCGATGCGGCATTTACAATGCCGGATATGACGTTTTCGTTAGTCGGTCATACGCGGCATCCCGGCATCCCGGAGGATGGCAACTACCGGTTTGAGCTGAAGGGAAAACCTGAGCTGTTGACCGCGATCACGGGCATTGAACTGCCGGCGGGGGATAGCCATCAACTATCGGGCCAGTTGGACGCCTCGGTTGATAAGGGCAAGGGCCGCTGGCAGCTAGACCTTTCGGTAACAGCCGAAGATATGAAGCTGCAGGCAAAAGGCAGCACGGCTCATCCGTTTGACACCAACGGGCTGGACGTGAAGGTCAACATCGAGGGCGAAAAAGTTGAGTCGTTACTGCCGTTGATTCATCTAACCTTTCCCCTGCATGGTGCCTATCAGGGAAGCGTAGAACTGGTGGAGCGCAAGGAGCATTACCAGTTTGATGAGCTGAAACTCAGAGTGGGAGAAACGCTCATAGGAGGGAAGATCGCGATCTATCACAAACAATTGCGAAAGCGTATTGTTGCCGAGCTTACGGCCAACGAGCTTCATCTGGCGGACATGGAATTGTTGTCCAGTGATTCAAAGCAAGATGCGGAAGGCAATGCCGGGAAGCGGGTGATTCCGGACTACACTTTTCCCGTCGATCTATTGGCCCAGGCCGATATGGATTTCTCTCTGCGGGTTGACCGGATAATGACGAAACTGGGGGAGTTGGGGAAACTGAACCTTAAGGCCTCTCTGCAGGACCGGGTATTTCAAATCGACCCCTTCGAGGTAACCGGTTGGGATGGCGGTGAAATCACGGCCAGCCTGCTGTTCGATGCGAACCAGGATCCACCCCGGATAACGCAGAAGTTGCATGCCAAAAATATGAACTACGGCTCTCTGCTGGCCAAGACCGGCGTGACCGACCTGGTCAAGGGGCTGGTCGATCTGGATCTGTCACTGCAAGGGGTTGGGCGTAATCGAAGCGAATTTCTCGGCCAGTCGAAGGGGCATTTTATCCTGACCAGCGGAGCCGGCGAGTTTGCCAGCCGCAAACTGGATCTCTGGGGCTCGGATCTGGCTACCGTCATGTTTGAATCCGATGAGCGGAAAGGAGATGTGACCCAGATCAACTGCGTGGTGGCCCGCATCGCCATCGAAGATGGCCTGGCGCGCAGTGACGACATTCTGGTGGATACACAGAAAATGACGCTTGCGGTAGCCGGCACCCTGAATCTGGCAACGGAGGAAATCGAGCTGGTGCTAAAGCCGGCGCTGAAAAAGACGAGCCTTTTCAGCGTTGCCAATCCGGCCAGGATAACCGGCTCGCTGGCGTCGCCGAAGGTCTCCCAGACCAGTTTGCCGAAAGAGCGGCTGGCGGTGATTGGTGGGAGCGCGCTCGCCGGTCTGGTGAATCCCGCATTCCTGCTCCTAAGCTTCAGCAAGCTTGGACTGAGTGAAGACAATCCCTGCGAGAGTGCTGTACAGGAGGCAGACGCTGCATCGAAGAATATCGGGCTTGAGGTTGAGTAGGTTCCAGGCCCCCCGATACAGTACAGTCCCCCATCGATGAAAAAATCCTGCGGATTCAGTTATTCTTCCAGCCCGGTTCTGAAATAGTAGATTGGGGATTTGAACCGATTTCCCGGATAATAGTCTATTAGTAGTTGTCCGCGATCGCTTGTTTCCCGCCGAAGGTAGGTAGCAGTCACACCGGCAACATCGGATGATCCGGCGGACAACCCGTCGGAGCGGATGGATGCCGCCGGTCTCCCTCAAGCTCTCCCGCTTTGCAGAGCTGGGGCGGCGATTGAGTAACTCAAACTGCAAGCCGTGCTGCACAAAAAAAGCTGAAGCAAGAAATCCTGAAACAAGGTAACTCTCTGGTGAAACGAGCACTCAAAATAATCCTGCCGATCCTGATTCTGTCGCTTGGTATCGGGGTGTTTGCTGCCCTGCGGGCCACCAAACCCGAGCAGCAGATCGCGAAGATAGAGGAGCGGAAATGGCGGGTAGAAGTGAGAGAGGTGGAGCCGCGGAGACTATCGCCCTCATTGACCCTCTACGGGCGGGTGGAAACCCCGAGTATGTTCAAGGCCGCGTCACCGGCATCATCCCGGGTGGATAGGGTACCGGTCCGAGAGGGGGACCGGGTTCAGCAAGGGCAACTGTTGATCTCCCTGGATGAAAGGGATTTCCAGCCAAGATTGAACCAGGCGCGGGCGGAGGTTGCGGATCTGGAGGCCCAGGTACGCAGTGAAGATATACGCCAGGAATCGGATCTGGCAGCCCTGAAGCATGAGAAGAGACTGTTGACATTGACCCGTGATGGTGTCGATCGAGCCCAGCGACTGCAGAAGCAGAAGCTGGGCTCTGATTCCGCCCGGGACGAGGCCGAGCAGGCTCTAGCGCGTCAGGCCCTGTCACTTTCTAATCGCCAACTGGCCATCGCCGATCATCCAGCCCGACTGAAGGCCCTCGAGGCCCGCCTGCAACGCGCCCGTGCCGGTCTGGCCGAAATCGAACTGGATTTTGAACGCAGTAAGGTGCATGCACCCTTCGCCGGCATGATTGCCCAGGTAGAGGTGGCAGAAGGCGATCAGGTTAGCGAGAACATGGTGTTGTTGAGTATGTATGACCCGGCCGGCCTTGAGGTGCGGGCCCGTATTCCTGCCCCCTTTCAGGCCGAATTGCAGCAGGCCCGGCTGGCGGGCCAGTCCCTTACCGCCGAAACATCCATCGGCGGTGGTCAGGTGAGTCTGCACTTGGTCCGGCTGGCGGGTGAAGCGGATCCCAGTGGGGTGGATGCGCTGTTTCGCGTTGATTCCGGTGCCGAATGGCTGCGAACCGGTCAAGTGTTGCGGTTCAACTTAGGGCTCGTGCCAAGGGATCAGAGCGTACCTGTGCCCTATGCCGCGGTGTATGGTGGTAATCGGATCTACAAATTGGTAGCTGGCCGGATGAAGGGTGTGCAGGTGGAGAGCCTGGGTAATTTTTATGACGAGCAGGGGAACGAGCAGTTGCTGGTGAGATCGCCGGAGTTAACGGCAGGTGAGCAGCTGGTGGTCACTCATCTGCCCAATGCCATAGACGGCCTGTCGGCGGAAGCAGTGGGTGACTGATGAGGGAGCATAAACGGGATCTTCTCGGGATCTTTGCTCACCACAAAGTTGCCGCAAATCTGATGATGATCATCATGCTGCTGTCCGGCGCCTATGGACTGGAGCGCATGAACGTGCAGTTCTTCCCTAACTTTCAGCTGGATATGGTTACCGTGTCGGTGGTGTGGACCGGCGCCAGCGCTGAGGATATCGAGGACGGCATCAGTAATCCCCTGGAGCAGCGATTGCGCACCCTCGACAACCTGCGCAAGATGACCTCTACCTCCACCCAGGGAATTTCCTCCATTACCCTGGAGTTCGAGGAGGGGACAGACCCGTTACTCGCCCTGGACCAGGTTAGGCGTCTGGTGGATGAATTCCGTAATCTGCCGGGAGATGCGGAGACCCCGGAAGTCATGACCATCACCCGCTACGAACCGGTGGCCCGGCTGCTTATCACCGGTCCCGACGATCCGGCGGAGTTGCGCCATCTGGTGCGCCGATTCGAAAACGAATTGCTGGAGCAGGGTGTTGACAAGGTGGATATCACCGGCCTGCCGGAGGAGGAGATAGCGATTCAGGTAGATCCCCTGGCCCTGGAGCAGCTGGGCATCAGCCTAGATCAGATCGGTGACCGGGTTGGTGCCTTCAGTCGCGACCAGCCCGCAGGTATCCTGGGGCGGGGGGAAGGGGCCCGTGAGCTGCGCAGTCTCGATCAGCGGCGGAATGAACTCGGTTTCGCTGGACTGCCGATAGTCGCCGACGACCATGTGCGTATCGATCTGGGGACGGTGGCCGAGATCGAGCGCAAGCCTCGGGACGGGACCGTTAATCTCAGAGTAAGCGGCAAACCAGCAGCTGAAATGGCCCTGAAGCGCTCCGAAGGCGGAGATTCTCTGCAGGCGGCGCAGGTCCTTGAAAAGTGGCTAGCGGAAACTCTGCCAACGCTGCCTCCGAGCGTCCAGGTCCAGGTCTACGACGAATCCTGGCACCTGATTCGTGACCGTATCCTGCTGCTGCTCAAAAATGGCGGCGGTGGCCTGGTACTGGTGGTTCTAATCCTCTATGTATTCCTCACCGGCCGGGTCGCCTTCTGGGTGGCGGTGGGTATCCCCACTTCTTTCATGGCTACCCTTTTTCTCCTCTGGCTGGCGGGCGGCAGTATCAACATGATCAGTCTGTTTGCGCTGATCATGGCGTTGGGCATCATCGTGGATGACGCCATTGTGGTGGGAGAAGATGCCCTGGCCCACTATCAGATGGGTGAACAGCCCCTGCTCGCCGCCGAGGGTGGCGCCCGGCGCATGTTGCCGCCGGTGACTGCCTCTTCCCTGACCACGATAGCCGCCTTCCTGCCGTTGATGTTGGTGGGCGGTATTATTGGAAATATCCTGTTTGCCATTCCGCTGGTGATTGTCAGTGTGATCATGGCCTCCCTGGTGGAGAGTTTCCTGGTGCTGCCCGGGCATTTGCGCCACTCTTTCGTCCACATGCACAAGGTGAGTCCGCGTTCGCTACGCGCCAGACTGGACCGCGGCTTCATCTGGTTCAGGGAGAAGCTGTTCCGCCCACTGGCGGCGACTGCGCTGGAGTACCGGGGCGTGACCATCAGTGCCGCTATCGCCTTTATGTTGATAATGTTGGGACTGCTGGCCGGCGGTCGCCTTGCCTTCAATTTTTTCCCCACCCCTGAGTCTCAGATGATCCATGCCAACGTCACCTTCGTGGCCGGCACTCCCCAGGCCAAGGTGAACCGCTTTCTCGGACACCTGGAACAGAGCCTGTTTGAGACCGAACAGGATCTGGGAAAAGGCAGGCTGGTCAACGTGGCTATCGCCCATCACGGTTCCAAGACCGGGGACGAGGGTAGTTCCGCCACCGGGGATCAGCTCGGGGCATTGAAGGTGGAACTCAGGCCATCGGACGAGCGCAGTGTGCGCAACGAGGAACTAATCCGCGCCTGGCGCGACCGTATCCAGATGCCGGCAGGTGTGGAGGGCTTCACCATTACCTCACGCCGCGCCGGACCGCCTGGCCGCGATCTGACAGTGCGTCTCAGCGGCAGGGATGCAGATCGGCTGAAAAGGGCGGCCCTGGAAGTATCGGAAGCGCTCAACAGTCTTCCGGGCGTGGCCGAGTTGGAGGACGATCTGGCATATGGCCGGGAGCAGCTGATCTATTCTCTGACACCGGCAGGTGAGGCAGAAGGGCTTACGGTGTTGGAGTTGGGACGGCAGTTACGAACCGCTTTCGACGGGCAGCTGGTGCAGATTTTTCAGGACGGGCCGGAAGAGGTGGAGGTGCGGGTCAAACTGTCAGAGGAGGAGCGGGACAGCACCGGCATACTCAACCGTCTCAACATTCGTTTACCCAGCGGCGAACTGGTGCCCCTAGCCTCTGTGGCTCGCTGGGATTCCCGCCGGGGTTTCCAGGTGCTGCGTCACGCAGAGGGCAGGCTGGCGGTGGAGATCGCCGCCGATGTGGATACCAGTGTCGCCAATGTGGACCTGATTATCGACTCCCTGCAGCAGACTCTATTGCCTGAGCTGAACGATCGATACGCTATCGACTACTCATTCGAGGGTCGCTCGGCGGATCAGCGGGAGACACTGGGGGATATGAAAAAGGGTGTGGTGCTTGGGCTGATCCTTATCTATCTGGTGCTGGCCTGGGTGTTCGCCTCTTATGGCTGGCCGTTGGTGGTAATGACCGCCATCCCCTTTGGCCTGGTAGGCGCGCTGTTTGGCCACTGGGTGATGGACCTGCAACTGACCATTCTCTCCCTGTTTGGTCTGTTCGGCCTGTCCGGAATCGTTGTCAACGACTCCATTATCCTGGTCTCCTTCTATCAGCGTCTGCGGGAGGAGGGGATGGCCGTTCACGAGGCCCTGGTCGAGGCCGCATGTCGGCGTCTGCGAGCGGTGCTGCTGACCTCGCTCACCACCATCGCCGGTCTGACACCGCTGCTGTTCGAGACATCGCTACAGGCCCAGTTTCTGATTCCGATGGCGACCTCTATCGCTTTTGGGCTGGCTTTTGCCACGGTATTGATTCTGTTGTTTGTCCCCGCTCTGTTGTCCCTCTACGAAGATGGTAGAGAGCGATGGGGGATAGGGAAGATAGATAAGCCGCAGTTACAGGAGCACTCCGCAAACTGACCGGTTGACGGGTCGGTCACGGCGCCTCAGTTTTTTTCGAGCCCGGCAATGAATTCGGCCGCAGCAACTGCGGCTGTCCCTAGATTTTCCGCCTGGGTAAGACCCGAGGCCTTGCGCGGTTTGAAGCTGTGTTCACCGTCGGTAATCCAGTGGATCAGGACCGCGCTGGATAGCTGGTATGCTTCTACCTCCTCCCTGCGGCCGAAGGGATCACGCTCCCCCTGGCAGATCAGGGTCGGCGTTCTTATCTCTTGAAGATGGGCCGTGCGCAGTCGTTCCGGCCTGCCCGGGGGATGGAATGGGTAGCCCAGACAGAGCAGACCGGCGATCTGTTGTTCGTCGGCAATCAGGCTCGCCATTCGGCCACCCATCGATTTTCCGCCGATGACCAGACGCTTCCGTTCGGTCCCCGCCGCCTCCAGTTCGTGAATGGCCTGCTGAAACGCAGCCCGCAGTAACGGCTCGCGATCGGGGGGGCTTTTTTTGCCGGACTCCAGAATCTTTAGCATGTAGGGGAAGTTGAAACGAACCACCCGGATACCGGCAGCCACAACGGCCTCCGCAATTCCAGTCATGAAAAGGGAATCCATGCCCTGTCCCGCTCCGTGAGCGAGCAACAATGTCCAGGCGGTTTCGCTGTCGCCATCAATCTTGAGGTCCTGTTCAAAGTCCATGGTCTAGTTTGATCACGCTCTAGGTTATTCGGAAAATATCAAAATTTGCTTCAGTTACGAAGCACAGGTTCCATTCGGAGCAATGGTGCGGGGCAGCAAAGATCACGAACCTTATCAAAGATCTGCACTGGATAGCTCGCTTTACTTACCCTGTGGTTTTACTGGATTTTACCTTGAGCTGTCTGCTGCTGGGTAACATCCAGGTAACAAAATGGCGTCTTGCTTCATCCCTGATTCAGCGATAGAGCATATATCACAGATATATGGAGCGGTTTCCACTCCTCCACCTCCAAAACTGAGCATCCGGCGGGCGCTGCAGGCATACCGCGGCGGCGCCACCCTGGAACTGATCGCCAGCCGAACTGAGGGGCAGTCGGGAGATGGTGCGGAAAATCAAGGCAGCGGCACTGAAGAAGTGCCGGAGGTGGTTTGAGAATCATGGGTACTCACTCTGGAGAATGCTGCTGCCTGGGTTATGCTGCGTAGCGCTCCCAATCCCGCGTAGAATATTTCTTAGTGATTTAGTCGGATGACTCAAATCGGCCGAGGCCAATGTGAAAACTCAAAAGTTGTATTTATCTCTTAAAATATTTACAGGAAAACGGGTATGAGCTTGAATTTGACTGAAGTTTCGTACCTGGATCATCTACAAATTCACGTAGCAACGCATACTCATTTTGTCACTCAGAGTTTTCACACAGGCTGGGCCACTTTCAGTCATTTAGAAACTGGAGAAATCGAAAAAGCGGCCGTTCAACGGCCAAGGTGAGGGGCACAGAACAAGCGAAGCCCGCTTGTGGGGCGTTCCTCTGATCTGGAACGTTAGGCAATATAATCGTTTTGAGTTATTGCGCCAGGCAAAGCTTGGTGAGGGGGGCGCAGCGAGACTAGCTGCTGTACTTGCAGGTGAAAGTCCTGCCGGCGCAATTCCCAGTATGGCGCCGTAGTCATATCCGGCAGTCTGCGAGGTAACTCGTTGAACTGGAAGCCCGGAAGTAAAAGCCTAGGTGGGGCTGGGAGGACATAGTGCCTTTCGGTTCTGATCAGACCAGGGGGCGAGCAACCAGGAGGGCCGTAGCGAGAGCGAACTGACTAGCTGCCGAAATCAAGCTCCTGCGTGGATCTGATTTGCAGGATATTTGGAGACGCCAAAGACTTTCCTCCTTTATCTGATGGCCAGTGCCAGTGTGGAAGAACTGGGGTACGCACGTACTGGGTCTCCCGGCAGACGCTGAGGGCGGCAATTCTGGAGAGTGCAGCAGTGAAAGTCCGGAAGATCTGACGACCGGGCAGGATTACCCTTGAATGCCAAAGCCCGTCCCTATAACCGGCAGCACCGGGAAATGGGCCGGAGGTGGTCAGATTGGCGGATGGGGTCGTTAAGCGATGATGTTCGGGACAACAAAACCCGAGCGGAGCGAGGACCCCTGGGCCCAGGTGGGTCCGCCGAAGTCGGATTTCCGTACCTTGAGACGGATTAAATTTGCGGCGTAGGTGGCCCTGAAGGTTGGAGTAAACCGACCGTATTGTCCGGGAATACCTGGGTAGGGTTTAACCGGTTGACCCGGTCGGGAAGGCTCCATGCCGAACTGTGAGGTGCCTGGTGCTTGAAGCCGTACTGGGGAAAACCCGACGTACGGAATTTTAGGGAGGGCGGCTGGAAACGTGGCCTATGGTGGAACTGTGAACCCATCTCGCTACCGAAAGGGCGAGGCTGGTAACCCTCCACCTACCGGTGCGCGCGCCAGTGCTCTACCCGACGAATTCATGTAAACGGATAGACATGACAGAAACTCTCTATGCGATCCAGCAGGGGCAAGTCCTGACCCGGCAAAGGTTGGCCACCAGCCGGAACCGAGTGTTGCGTGGTCCGGGGGTGATTCCGGCTGCGAAGCGTACACAGGGTGCCTGTAGGCCGCGTGATAGAGCCTCGAAAGTGATAAAGGTGCGGAGCCGACGTCGTTAACTGAGCGGAAGGCAACATGGCTTACCCTGAACTGGCCTGGGGTAGGTGGTCCGCCGGGGTCGAAGAGCGGGGCATGCAGGCAAGGGTCGCCCAGGAACCTGGGAAGATCTCGTTTTCCTCCACCTCAGCAGGCGGTGCGGGCGCCGCGGTATAAGCCGTCCAGGCCCCGGGGGTTGCCCCATCCCGGGGAGCGAAATGGGGCAACGGTGGTAGCACGAAGCGAAGGCAAACGAAGCGAGGCGGGACGGAAGGCGAGAGGTCGGAGTCCACTCATAGTACTGCGGAAGTCGGGGAACCTGCCCCAGGGGACCCGATGGAGGGAAGCGGCGGATCGGATTATGGGCTTTCTTGAGGGACAGATGATGAGGACATTGGGCCAAGAGATCATCTCAAACGACAAGAGAAGCTAGCGAGACTGGCTTAGATCGAACCGAAGTTGGCGTTGATGACATTGGCGCATCACATTGATGCGGTGTGGCTGCATGAAGCGTACCGGCGAACGCGCAAGGATGGTGCGGTGGGGATAGACGGCGTGACGGCGGAGCAGTACGAGGCCGACCTGGAGGCGAACCTGTGGAGCCTGCTCGAACGGTTCAAATCCGGTCGGTATCGGGCGCCGGCGGTACGTCGGGTGCACATCCCGAAGCCGGGCAAGGCGAAAAGACGCGCCCGATCGGTGTTCCGACGCTGGAGGACAAGGTACTCCAGCGTGCGGTACTGATGGTGCTGCAACCGGTTTACGAGCAGGCCTTCCGGACTGCTCATATGGGTTCCGACCAGGCCGTAGCGCCCACCAGGCGCTGGATGCGCTGTGGCGGGGGCTGATGGCGATGGGCGGTGGCTGGATCATCGACCTCGACATCCAGAGTTTCTTTGATAACGTTGACTGGGGCCACCTTCGGAGCTTTCTGGACCCACAGGGTGCGCGACGGAGTGAT
>CAVWAW010000024.1:0-68414 GCA_963753035.1 uncultured Acidobacteriota bacterium
GCGAGGCCGGACCCGTTGATGGTGTGAATCAGGCGCGCCTTGCCGCCCTCGCCGGGACGATAACGGAGCTTGGCCCGCCGCGCCTGGAAGTCGGTGAAGCTCGAACAGGAGGAGATCTCACGATAGGCAGCCTGCCCGGGCAGCCAGACCTCGAGATCGGTGGTCCGGGCGGCGGAGAAGCCGAGATCGCCGGTGCACAGGCTGATGACCCGATACGGCAGCCCGAGGCCCCGAAGAACAGCCTCGGCGTGACTCGTGAGCTCGGTGAGGGCTTCGGCGGACCGCTCCGGATGGGTCAGCTGGACCAGTTCGACCTTGTTGAACTGGTGGAGTCGGATCAGGCCACGGACATCTTTGCCGTAGGACCCGGCCTCGGCGCGGAAACAGGGCGTGAAGGCGCAGTATTTGACCGGTAGTTGCTCTTCGTCGAGCACCTCGCCACGGTGGAGGTTGGTGAGCTGAACCTCGGCGGTGGGCGAGAGATAGAAATCGGTGGATTCGAGCCGGAAGAGATCATCGGCAAACTTGGGCAGCTGGCCGGTGCTTTGAAGGGAGGTGGTGTTGACCACCGCCGGCGGCAGAATTTCGGTGTAACCGTGCTCGCGGGTGTGGAGATCGAGCATATAGCTCGTCAGCGCGCGTTCCAAAGCTGCACCGGCGCCCCTCAGGACGGCGAAGCGGCCGCCTGCGATGGTGACGGCGCGCTCGAAGTCGATGATCCCGAGGGCAGGACCGAGATCCCAGTGTGCCTGGGGTTCGAAATCGATGACCGGCGGCGTACCCCACCGGCGCTCCTCCCGGTTGGCAGATTCATCCGGGCCGTGGGGCACGTCATCGGCAGGCAGATTGGGAAAGCTGAGTTCGAGGGCGCAGAGTTCTTCCTCGAGACCCCTGGTTTGTTCCTCGATGGACGAGATTGCATCACCGATGGCCGTCATGTCGGCTTTTTTGGCCTCGGCTTCGTCGCGCTTGCCATCCCGGAAGAGCGCGCCGATCTCTTTGGACCCGGCGTTGCGTTTGGCCTTGAGCTCTTCGAGATGGACCAGGAGTTCACGCCACTCGGAATCGACCTCTAGGAGCCTATCCAACGGGGCTTCGGTGCGGCGCAGCTCGAGCATGCGTCGAACGCGGTTCGGATCGCTCCGATACAAATCGCGAGAGAGCATTCGTTCCTCCGGTTGGCGATCCTACCTCAATTCCCTGGCGACGGCGGATCAACCACCGAAGCCTGAGAATTGACCGAGGCGGTCGCTCTCAGGCTTCGGACGACCCCAATGGCACATAGATCTGTGTTCCCCGACGGCAGCGGACGATCTGATCGACGAGGGCGTCAAAATCCGCCGGTGTGTTGACGAAGTCGATGTCATCGGTGTTGATCACCAGCAGGGGCGTTTCGCGGTAGTGGAAGAAGTAGTAGGAATACGCCTCGCTGAGTCGTTCGAGGTAGTCGGGGTCGATCGCGGATTCGAAGTCGCGCGCGCGCTTCTTGATCCGTTCGAGCAGGACCGGCAACGAAGCCTGCATGTAGATCACGAGATCCGGTGTCGGGACCTCCTGATCGAGCACGGGGAAGAGCTTCTCGTAGATCCTCAGATCGGTGTCATCGAGGTTGAGATAGGCAAAGATCCGGTCCTTCGGGAAACTGTAATCCGCGACCACCAGGCGTTGGAACAGGTTCATCTGGGCGATCTCACGCTGTTGCTGAAACCGCGACAGGAGGAAGTAGATCTGAACCTGGAAGGCGGCTCCCGCTCGGCCCTCGTAGAAAGCGGGAAGGAACGGATTGGTGATGTCCTCGAGGACCTTCACCCCCTCGAATCGATCCGCCAGGAGTTGCACCAATGAGGTCTTCCCGACCCCGATGGGACCCTCGATGGCGATGTGACGAAATGGAAGTTTGCGGATGCTCATGCCCGGTGCATCTTAGTACAGCACTTGACGGGCTCTCAAGCGACCATCTTGGCAACGACGAAGAGTGAACACATCACGACCGACAGCAGACCGTTTGCGGTGAAGAAGGCCGCATCAATCGCGCTGAGGTCGTCGGCGCGGACCAGGCGGTGCTGCCACACCATGAGGAACGCCGCGGCCATCACGGCGGCGAAACGGAGCCAACCACCGCCGGCGGCGACGGCAAAGCCAGCAAAACCGACCAGCGCGAGCACATGGAAGAACCTTGCCATCCACAACGCGACCCCGGGACCGAAAGCGGCGGGGATGGAGCGCAGCCCGTGTGATCGGTCGAAGGCTTCATCCTGGAGCGAGTAGATGGTGTCGAAACCGGCGACCCAGAGCATCACCGCCGCGCCCAGCATCAACGGTGGCACCGCGATGGCGCCGGTCACCGCGATCCATGCTCCGATGGGTGCGATGCCGAGGGAGAACCCGAGCCAGAGGTGTGCGGCTGCGGTCCATCTCTTGGCGTATGAATAGCCGAGCAGAATGGCCAGAGTCGGAATGGCGAGCGCGAGGCAGAGTCGGTTGAGCATGGCGGCTGCGCCGACAAATACCAGTGCGGCGATGACCGTGACCATCCAGGCAAAGCGACGGCCGAGGCGGCCCGCCGGAAGCGATCGATTATTGGTGCGGGGGTTGATGGCGTCGATTCCATGGTCGGCAAGCCGATTGAAGCTCATGGCCGCTGTCCGGGCGCTGATCATGGCGATGATGACCCAGACCCAGGTCGCAGCCGTAGGCCAGCCGTCTCCGGCGGCCGTGATCAGGGACATCAGGGCGAAGGGCAGAGCGAAGACCGAGTGTTTGAAGGCGATCATCTCGGCGGCCTCGCCGAGATCACCGATGACACGGTGAGCAGCCGGCATATTCGATGACCCCGAATCCGGTGCGCCTCCTTCGGGCGTTCTCGTTTCCGGATCGTGGGGGGCTTCGCGCATCGCGGGAGTATAACCCGCACCACCTCGCCACAATCAGTGAACCGAAATCGCGCCCGGAACGACCTGTGCGCCACCAGCGGGGGTAGAAGTTTTTCTGTCACCGACAAAATTACTTCCATCCTTCTGGGACTGGGTTTTGACAGTATTTGTAAAAATCTCTTGTCAGTTTGCCAAAACTGATCCACTTGATCTCTCCGATTGAAATAATTGATTTTAAAAGATTTAGTGAATTTTGATTGAGTTGGCACGAATCTCGCCATGTCTGGGGCACATCACTCAAGGAGGTGCCCATGCAGAAAACCCCATAGCCAGGCAGCGCGGCCAGTCGCACAACATCAACCCAAAAAAGGAGAAAGAAAAATGATCCAAAGAACCGTAATCGTGTTTCTCACTCTGGTCCTTGTAGTTTCGTCGCTGGCGATCGCGGCCGACGAGACCGCAACCGGGGTCGTCAACATCAACACCGCCGGATCCGAGCAGCTCCAGTTGCTGCCTCGTGTCGGTCCCGCGCTGGCGGATCGCATCATCGAGTTTCGCGAGGCGAACGGGCTTTTCAAAAGCATCGATGAAATCGTCGCGGTCAAGGGAATCGGGGAGAGTTCGCTCGTCAGACTCGAACCCTATATCGCGACAACGGGAGCAACCACCTTGGATACAAAGGTGAGGCTCCCGCGTTCGTCCGGCAACGGCTCGCCCGCCGCGAGCTGATCTCAACCACAACACAGCGTGGACGGGATGCGGCCCTTCGGGGCCGCGTTTTTTCCAATGCATGCCGGGAGAAAGGAGGATCGGATGAAGAAGAAGTCTTTTCAGGCGGACGTGGGGAGCCAACGCGGCATCTCGACCGCCGAACTCGTAGCGGTGATTGCGGTGGCGAGCATCGTGATGGCTGTCGGGGTTCCCTCGCTCAACGATGTGAGACGGTCCGCGGCCATGACCAGAGCCATGGCACAGGTTCAGGGCCTGTTGGTTCGTTCTCGGGCGGTTGCGGTTCTGCGAAGCCGGCCGTGCGCTGTCGTCTTCGATCGGCAAGTCGATGGAAAGTGGTGTTGCTATGTCGCGGAGGATGGTGATGGCGACGGGGTTCGCCGGGTCGATATCGCCAACGGCACCGATCCGGTGGTCGACGGGGTCATCGTCATCGCGGCCGGTGGCGGCGGGCCGGGGATCCTGGGGGACGGGCCGGTACCGGATCCCTCGGGGAGGGGTCATTTAGGGGGCGACCTCGGGGATCCGATCCGCGCCGGTCGAGGAAATATCATCACCTTCTCCGCCAACGGGACGGCGACGCCGTCATCGGTGTACTTCACCGACCACGCCCGACGGATGGTGGTGCTCCGGATCTACGGTGGGACGGGGCGGATCAACCGTCTTTCGTGGCAGCGCGGTTGGAGCAAGTGGAAGCAGGGTTGAGTCCGTGTTCCGAGGCAGCCGCGCGAAACTCATCGACCACGACCTCTCCCGGTTGGGTCGTAAGATCTCCGAGAAGGACCGAGCGCAGGACCCGTGAGTTCGGCGCGACCGTTGCGCCCTCGGCGACGACGGACTCGTTGACGACCGAGTTCTCCTTGATCTGGGCGTCGCGGCCGATAAGAGAGGCGCTGACCGAGGCCGATGGCCGGACCTCCGCTGATGGGTGGATCACCGTGGCGCCGTCGCCGAGCCTTCCGAGGACCGCCGAGAGGTAGTCTGAAGGGGTTCCGATCTCGCGCCAGTGACCGGAAACGACGACGCCGCCGAGGCGGCGGTCGGCCAGCGCAGGTCGCCAGAGGTGCTCCGGGACCGCCCCGGGGCGTGCGGTGAGGTCGTTCAACGCCTCGCGTGCGACGAGCATCACGCCGGGATAGAGAAACGGGACCTCGTTCGAATCGGGCTGACCCGGTTTCTTGATGCAGTGGACCAACCCGGCCGGATCGAGGATGACCCGCGACCATCGAAGCGGATCGAGGTGAGGCAGGAGCGCCAGACTGACGAGATCCCCGGATCGGGTCATACGTTCGAGAAGCGGATCCAGATCGAGGTTGAGCCACCCGTCACCGTTGATGATCAGAACGGGTCCCCGTTCGCCGAGGAGGCCGCGATCGCGGGCCAGGGCGATGCCGCCGGCGGTGTCCATGAGTTCCGGCTCGCGAGACACCGCGATCTCGATGCCGAGATCAATGTCCGCAAGCGCATCCTCCATGGCCTCGGCCAGGTGCCAGGTGTTGACCACCAGCCGCTCGGCTCCGATGGTGGTGGCGAGACTGAGCGCCGAAGCCACGACCGGCTGGTCGAGCAGGGGCAGGGCCGGTTTCGGCAGGACGCGAGACAGCGGCTGCATCCGTTCGCCGCGGCCGGCGGCGAGCACCATCGCCGCGGCGATCTTCACGAATCGAAGACCATATCGCGCCCCAGACCCGGGTGCCGACGGCGATGCTCCCGCCAGAGGCTGATGTACGATTTCGCTACGGCCAGAGTCGGGTCGAGGCCAAGCCCCTGGGCGGACGCTGCAAGGGAGTCGGTCGGACCTTCGAGTTCGACGAAGTCACCCATGGGCGTTTGGTCGAGTTCGACCCGCACCTCGCCGAGACGCCAGCTCTCACGGTATTTTTCATAGCGCACCGCCGGTGCGTAGCCGAGGGCGTGCAGGAGCTCGGAGATCCGTTCACTCGAGGAGATCTCGAGCTCGATCTCGCGGCGCTGTTTGACCGCGCCGTCATAGGTTGCCGGACCCTTGAAGGTCAGGATATGGCGTTGACCGACCCGCCGTACCCGCAATGCCTGGCCGCTCGTGGCCAACCGGCCGGCGGCCGTGTCGAAGAGGATATTGACCTCGTGCTCAGCGGCGTTGAGTTGCACGGCCTCGGCCGTGGCGAGGCGACGGCGGATCGCATCCAGGTCTTCAACGGGGATCTTGAGTTCGCATTCGATCACCCGGTCAGCTTAGCCGGTCGGACCCGACGGGCCAAGTGATCCGAGGCCCGATCTGTGGTGACGGCAAAAAGCTGTGTACCATGGCGGGATGGAGCATGTTGTCTTTGGAACCGCCGGCCACATCGATCACGGCAAGACGACCCTCGTGAAGGCCCTGACCGGGACCGATTGCGATCGATTGCCCGAAGAACGGGATCGAGGTATCACCATCGACCTCGGGTTTGCCCAGGTCTCCTCCGACGACATGCAACTCCACTTCGTCGATGTCCCGGGCCACGAACGTCTGGTCCACACCATGATTGCCGGCGCCTCCGGGATCGATCTCGCCCTTCTCGTGGTTGCCGCGGATGAGGGGATCATGCCCCAGACCCGCGAGCACCTCGAGGTCATCCGACTCATGGGTGTTCCCGGCGGAGCCGTGGCCCTGACGAAGATCGATATGGTGGATGACGAGTTGGCCGAACTTGCCGCCGAGGAGCTCAAGGAGTTCCTCGCCACGACTCCGTTTGCCGATGCACCGGTCGTACCGGTCTCTGCGGTCTCGGGCCGTGGTTTGGACGAGCTTCGCAGCGTGTTGGTCTCTCAGGCGCGTTCGGCCAGCCCGCGGCAGATGGATGACCGGCCCTATCGCGAGGCCGTGGATCGGGTTTTCAGCCTGACCGGCGCCGGGACGGTGGTGACCGGAACATCACTGTGGGGGCGTCTCAAGGTCGGATCCGAGGTCATGATCATGCCCGGCGGGGACCGCTCGAGGGTGCGCCGGCTCCACGTCCACGGGGTGGAGCGCGAGACGGTGGAAGCGGGTGAGCGCGTCGCCATGAACCTGGTCGGTCTCGGACGCAACGAGATCGAGCGTGGGCAGCAGGTCATGGCGCTCGGTGACTGGCAACCGACCCGGATGGTGACCCTCCGGCTCGAGCTTCTCGCGTCGGCGCCGCATCCCCTCGGAGAAGGGGATGAGCTCGAGCTGCACGCATTTGCCGATCGGGTTCCAGCTCGGATCGACCGCCTCTCACGATCATCGTTGGCGCCGGGAGAATCCGCGGCCGCCCAGATCAGTCTGAGCGAACCCATGCAACTCTTTCCCGGCGACCGGGTGGTGCTGCGTCGTCCGGCACCGGTCAACACCTTCGCCGGCGGGATCGTTCTTGACGCTCAATTGAGACGTTGGCGACGTCGTGACCGGGCGGGGCTTGAGACCGTACCCTCATCCCGGCCGGGCGCGTGGCCGGATCTGCTCGGCTGGTGGATCGATCAGGCCGGTTTAGAAGGCGCCACGGCGCATCGCCTCGCCGTCCGCTTGGGTGTCCTCGACGGTGCCGTGGAAGCCGCCATCGGGCGTCTGCTCGAAGGTGGGACGGTCGTTGCGCTGCCGACCCAGCCGGCAACCCTTATCGGGACGGCGCATCTCGATCGCCTGACCGAGGAAGCAACCACGGAGCTCGAGCGTCGATTCCAGGGCGTCGAAGTATCGGCCGGGATTCCGACCCGCGACTTCGCGGCGACCCTGCTACCGAAGAGGGCTCGAGATCTCGCGGGTCCGTATCTCGAAGAGCTTCGGCAGCGGGGCGTGCTCGAACTCTCGGAGGGGCGGGTCGTTCCGCCCGGGAGCGACCGCCACATGTCGGCCCTGGGCGAAGAGCTTGCCCGGCGGGTGGAGGTTTTGTACCGAGAGAAGGCCTTTGACGCCCCCGGGCCGGGCGAGGCCGCAACCTTACTCGACTCGAGACCGGCGACGGTTGAGGGTATCTGTACCTTCCTTGTCCAGCGCGGCCGGCTGGTGCGCCTCGATGGGAAGTTCCTGATCCATCGAGCGGTGCTCGACGAGGTTGCGCGCAAGATTCGGGAATGGGACTGCGAGACCTTTGACGTCGGCAAGTTCAAGGAGCGGTTCGGGCTCACTCGAAAGTTGGCGATTCCGGTGCTCGAGTGGCTGGATTCCGAGCGGGTGACGGTCCGGGCGGGCAATCAGCGCAAGATCATCAGAAGATCGTAGCTTCCGTTGACTTCAGGTCCCGAGCCTCGACGCTCAGGGTTCAGTGCCGGGTGGTTCGTAGCTTCGGTTGCGTATGACCTTCACACCGGTCGAGTCGAGGGTCGATAGTTCGAGTTGCGCGCGCGCCGAATACACCACCCAGGCCTCGTGTGGAGCGCCATCCAAAAGGGCGGGATCGAGTCGCCACGTGGCGAGATAGGCCGAAAGCCACCCGTGAAGCCCGGATTCGATGTTGAGCGGAACGAAACGATCGCACCTCCCGCCCGAGGTGATGTGCACCAGGGCGCGGACCGGTATATCGGCGTCTTGGGAGGGGGCCTTCACCTTCAACCTGCGAGGCGACGCGAAGGTCGTCAGCGAGCTCAGGGGTTCGTAGGGGGCGCGCAGGAGAAGACCCGATGGCGCCGCTCGCAGCGGCGGTGTCGGCTCCGGTGGCGATGCCGGATCGGGGAGTTCGAAGGCCGAACCGCCGACGTTGGATTCCTTGATCCGGCCGACGATATCGAGTCCCAGGACGACCCACGACCCCACCGTCTTGTCTCCGGTTTTCGCCGGGTCGAACCGAACATTCTTGAGTTCGTCGAGGATGGTCTGGGTCATCCCCGGGAAAGGCAGTTCGAGAGGGACACCACCGAGGCAGTCACCCTTGGTGTCGACATAAGCGGCGACAACGGCCGTTCCCTGGACATTGAGCTTCCTGGGTGGAGTGGATGTGAGAAGCAATGGTGGTTGGTCGACTGCGATCGCAAAAGGATTTGCGGACTCGAGGGCGACGATGGGCACCGGGAGATCGATCGTGACCGCGATCCGTTGCTGCCACGCACGAGGAGATCCGCTCTGGGCGTGCGCCATGGGGGCAATGCACAGCAGCAGGATCGCACTGGTCAATGAGACGAGCTTCATAGGCTGATCCTATCACGTATGTCCCCTAGGAAGGCGATCCTCGCGGCTTTGTCGACCGCATCCGGGGGGGCGTAGACTCTGTGGTCATGGATGGGTTGACGCGATTCGACCGCGAGCCGGGTTTGGAGCCATCGGCGGCGCTTTCCTGGTTCATCTCTCCCCATGGCTACGGCCACGCCGCCCGCGCCTGTTCGGTCATCGCTGCGGTCTCTCGATTGCGCGCCGGGATCCGTCACCACCTCTTCACCACGGTGCCGCGGGTGTTCTTCGATGATTCGCTGGTCGGGGTCTCCTTCGAGTTTCATAGTCTCGAGTGCGATATCGGAATGGTCCAGCGCACTCCGCTCGTAGAAGACGTCGATGGGACGATCCGGGCTCTCGAGCGGCTCCCCTTGGCTGGAGGTCGGGTGTTCGAGCGCATCGCCACCGAGGTCTCGGCGACCGGGAGCCGGCTGATCGTCAGTGATATCGCGCCCCTGGGGCTTGCGGTCGCCGACCGGCTTGTCCTCCCGGGTGTCCTCATCGAGAACTTCACCTGGGATTGGATCTACGGCGCCTATGGCGATCCCAGGTTGGATGGTTTCAGCCGACGGTTGGGAGAGGTCTTCGGCTCGGCCGCGCTCAGGATCCAGACCATGCCGGTCTGTCGTCCGGTTCACGGTGCTCACACCGTGCCGCCGGTGAGTCGAAGCCGACGGCTCGAACCCAACGAGGTCCGAGAAGCCCTCGGGATCGCCGCTGATCACCGGTTGGTCCTCCTGAGCGTCGGTGGACTCTCAGGCGGTGCGATCGCGGGTGGTTTTCGCCTTCCTCCGAAGACGATCCTGGTGGCGCCCGGCGACGGCCAGGGGATTACACGCGAAGGAAATCTGATCTGGATTCCGACCATGGGCGGGCCGTATCACCCGGATCTGGTTGCGGCGAGCGATCTCGTGGTCGCCAAGCTCGGCTACAGTACCGTCGCCGAGGTCTACCACGCCGGGACGTCCTTCGCCTATCTCCGCCGCCCGACGTTTCCGGAGAGCCCGATCCTCGAGGCCTTTGTCGAGGAGCACATCCCGTCGGCCCCGTTACCCAAAGATTGGCTCGGCAACCCGGCTACCACCCGAGTCATCGAGGACCTGCTCGGTGCGGGCGGCTCTCGAGAAATTCGCCCCAACGGCGCGAAGGAAGCTGCGGAACTGATCCTCAACTTTCCCGGTCTTCAATACTGAGGCCCGGTTCGCCGTCGGCGAACCGGGCCTCAGTATTGAAGGGGAGCCCACCATGGAACCCAGGCTACCTGCGGCACTCGCCGTATCCTCCTTAGTGCTGCTCCCTTCCGGGCCTGACACGATTCGAAGGGCGACGATGCACAGGGCCCGGGCTCCAGGGTGGGCTCCCTGCGGCGATCATTGGCGGAGAGGGCGGGATTCGAACCCGCGGTGGAGTTACCCCCACACACGCTTTCCAAGCGTGCTCCTTCGGCCACTCGGACACCTCTCCAGTAGATTTTTCAGTCATGGCGGAGAGGAAGGGATTCGAACCCTTGGACCCCGTGAAGGGTCAACGGTTTTCGAGACCGCCCCGATCGACCACTCCGGCACCTCTCCACACGGGGATCGGCATTGTACCCGCAGTCCCACAGGCTGTCCACTGCGGGCGTTTCGGGCGACCGTAATGGTCTTGAGGTCTTGGGGTCTTGAGGGGGTGTGGGCGCGGTTCGATTGCCGGTCAGGCCCCCATGCCCGGGCGCCGTCGGCGCCGGCCATGTCCGCACGCCCTCATGACGAACCTCACTTGGAAGCGCGGGGCGACGCCTGGCGCCGGCGTTTGGCGAAAAAGACTTCGAGGAGTTGGGCGCTCTTCTCGGCTTCGAGCCCTCCGCGGTGAGCGAGGAGCGGCCCGAGGCGGCGGTCCTCTGCCAGGTCGATCACCGACCCGCAAGCACCCGCTTTGGGATCGTCGGCCCCCCAGATCACCAACTCGAAGCGCGCCTGTCGGAGGGTGGTGATACACATGGGACAGGGTTCGAGGGTCACATAGAGGGTGCAGTCCTCGAGCCGGAAATCGCCGGTGAACGCTGCCGCCTGGCGGATTGCCAGGACCTCGGCGTGAGCGGTCGGGTCTCTGAGTTCGCGCCGGCGATTGCCGGCCCGGCCGATGATTTCGCCCTCACGAACGACAACGGCGCCGACCGGCACCTCATCCCGATCCGCGGCTGCCGCTGCCTCGGCCAGCGCGGCCGCCATGAAACGGCGGTCCTCGTCATCGAAAACCCAGTCGGGAAGCATCTTCCCTAAGATATCACCCGTTTCGGGTCGAAGATGCCCATCTCAAGAACGATTACTGATATTCTCTCGCTTTGATTGTCTTCGGGGGAATCAGTGAGGATTCAGCAGGTACTCGTGCAGCTCGAGCGTGTCGAGAGCGAAATGGCGAGCTTCTACGAGTGGCTGAGCGAGGTCTTCGAGTCGGACGGGGATGCGTCTGGTCTTTTCTTTCGCATGAGTCTGCAGGAGAGGTCCCACGCCAGCCTGCTGAAGTACGGCAGAAAGCTCGTCTATCGTAGCCCCAACGAGTTTGATGACGTCGATTTCGATGACCAGGCGATCGCTTCTCTTTTGGGGTCGCTGGGAGAGTTCCGGGCCGAGCACCCCGAGCCGTCGTTGGCCGAGGCGCTGTTTTTTGCCATGAAGATCGAGGGTCATCCGGCGGAGAACGGGCACCGGGAGGTGCTCGCGGTTTCAAACCCTGAGATTTCTCAGATGATCAAGAGTCTGGCCATAGCAGATGAGGAGCACTACCGGACCCTCAGCACCTTTGCGCAAGCGCGAGCGGCCGAGTTTGACTAGCGCCCCCTCGGATCCCCGGCTTTCTGATTCAAAAAAAACCCGGAGGCGGGGATGCCGCCTCCGGGTGTAGTGCATCGTTGACGATCAGCGCTATTTGATTTCGACCCAATCCCCGATGTAGATCGACGCCCAACCCCTCGTGAGGATGGCTGTGGAGTAATGTTCTTCGACGGTGAGGATACCCAATTCGCCCATGACCAGACGAGGCATGCCCTGGACGGGGTTGTCCCTGAAAATGGTCGCAAACTGTCCGGGGTAGAGGCCGTCGGCGGCGCCGATATCGATGAAGACCAGCCAGCCACCAGCAATTTCGATCTGATCATCCCTGGTGTAGATGATCCGTCCGATGGGTTTGCCGTTTGGAAGATCGCAGCGGTCAGTCGGATCGGGATCAATCACGAGGGGGACCGGGATCGGTCGGAACGGTTGCAGGACATTTCCGATATCGATGGGGTCGCAGGCGTAGGTGATTTCGGCGATGGCGGAATTCTCCTGCGCACATAAAACCTTGATCTGGCCGACTCTGCTGTAGACGATGCCGATCTCCTCACCGGTGTTGGGTCGGCTGATGGTGACTTCTTTGGAAAGGCGGTAGAGCGGGCGAATCCGGGTCATGACGAAGAAGCGGTCCCCTGCGGCGACACCCTGCTCGACGCCACCGTCGATATAAACGATATCGCCCTCAGAGAACGAGTCCTGAAAATCGATCCGTTCGGCAGAGGTGATGGTGAAGGGGTAGACCGACTCGTCCTGGACGAGATCGGCAAAACAGTAGACATCGGCCGAAGAACCGAGAGGATGCGGCTCCCCTTCGTCGATGGCGGGCTCACCAAAGCCACTGGAATCGACGTACTCGGAGGTGACTGTCTCCTCCGGAAAGACCTCTTCGACCTCAGCCGGTGGCTCCTGGACCGCCACATCGATGGCGATGGGGTCACCGGGATAGATCCAGTGAGAATCCTTGATATATGGATTGCGCTCCCAGATCTGCGGCCAGAGGTAGGGATCGCCCAGATAGGTCGCGGCGAGGTCCCACAGCGTGTCGCCCGAAACCACCCTGTGGACGGTCGAACCCTCGGGGAAATCCGTCGGTGGATCGTATGGCGTCCAGTGGCCGTCAACGAAATGAAGTGGTTGTGGAGGCGGTGCGACAGCTTGGCTGAACGCGATAGTGGGGAGCAATAGCGCGACGACCAAAACCGGGATTTTCACATTCATGGGTACTCTCCCAGTGCCAGAAAACACACTACGAGAGTAACCGAAAGCGTAACTGGCGTCAATCTTCGATCTTCTTTGTTCGTTCTTCAATGAGTTTTTTGTATCTAGCTTCGGCCTCGTCGAGCTTTGATTGAATGGCTGAAATCCGATCGTTCACAGCAACGATTTTGGTGTAATCCGGGTAGTTTTCCAGGATATATTCAAGTCGCCACTTGGCTCCAATCCACCGCTTATTTCGATAGTAATACGTCGCCACAAGCCATTCATGTTCTGCGAGTAACTCCTCGAGACCCCCCATTCGATCTTGTGCCTCACCGGCGTACCGCGAGTTGGGATAGAGGTTCGCCAGTTGTTGGTAGGCATCGAGGGCCTCTCGTATTGGACTCAAGTCTCTGTCAGCTCTCATTTTACGAGCGCTAAACGTGTGTCCAACCATGAGCAGAGCATAGTCCCGATCCGGGTCGTTTGGGTACCGATTTGCAAAATCTCGATACCGAAGCCGGGCTTCTGTGAGGTTGGTCACATCGGTTTTTGCCGCGTATGTGTCAGCCACTCTGAGAGCAGCCTTGTGACCCAGTGGATCGTTTGGGAATGAGTCGTAGACGAAGGAAAACAGCTGCCTCGCTTCGGTGTACTTTTTGTTGTCGTAGAGGGCCTCAGCGCGTTCGTAAATAGTGACCTTGTCCAGATTCGACAGCTCCTCCAGGAGTTGCTCCTCCTTAGATGACTTCGACGAGCAGGAGAGAGCGAACAAGACCGAGAGCAAGACGAGCACAAATGCGATGGATCGTTTCATGATTCGGTTCCTCGTTGTGCGGCCTGCCGGAGCGCCGCTAGAGCCCGGGCGCGGTCGGGGGATCCGAAGATGGCGGATCCCGCAATGAGGGTAGTCGCCCCGGCGGCGGCGAGGGGTCCCGCGGTTTCTTGATCGACCCCGCCATCCACCGAAATGTCCAAGCCCCTCTCCCCGATGAGACCTCGCAGGCGACGAATCTTGCTCAGGCTCGACTGGATAAACGCCTGGCCGCCGAAGCCCGGATTGACCGACATGATGAGGACGAAATCGATGTCCCCGAGGATTTCGTCGATGGAGGTCAGGGGAGTGGCCGGGTTGAGAGTGACCCCGGCTTCCATCCCGGCGTCTCGAATGCCGGCGAGGGTGCGGTGGAGGTGTCGACAGGTCTCGACGTGGACCGCCGTCCGCAGGACGCCCGCATCGGCCAATGGCGGCACCAGCGGGTCGGGATCGGTCACCATGAGGTGGGCATCGAGCCCGATTGTCGCGTGGCGGGCCAACGCGGCAATCACAGGGGGTCCGAAGGTGAGGTTGGGCACGAAATGTCCGTCCATGAGATCGAGATGGAGCAGATCGGCGCCGGCCGCCTCGACTTCGGCGATCTCCTCGGCCAGTTTGGCGAAGTCGGCCGACAGGAGCGAAGGGGCAATTCGGATACACGGATTCATCGGCTCACCCACACGGAAATAATGTCGGATCGGGACAGGGGCGACCCTGCCGGGGGGTACTGACGGAGCACCAGGCCGGATGAGAGACCGGGATAGCTCACCTCGTGGACCTGTCCGAGTCGCAATCCATGGGTGCTGCAAAAGCGGCGGATGAGACTCACGTTTCTGGACATCAACGAGGGCATGACCCACAGATCGTCTCTCGGGGTGGTATTGACCAGGATATCGACCTCGGTGCCGGGAGGGACCTCGGTGGCCATGGGAGGGCCGGTGGCGATGACCTGGTCGGGGCCGGCCTGACCCTCGACTCCGATTCTTGCGCCGACGGGCAGCCCGAGCTGCTCGAGACCGCGCAGCGCACTCTGGAGCGATTCACCGTAGATATCTGGGATCGAGACCCGTTCGTTTCCAAGACTGAGGCGGACGGTCACCTTTGCCCCCGCCTTGACCTGGAATCCCGGGTGCGGGCGTTGGGCGGCCACCCCGCCTGCCGGAATCGAAGCCGAGAAGACCCCGGGATCCTCGATCTCGACAACCATTCCGAGATCGTGGGTCACGGCGCGAGCGTCCTCGACGGATGAACCGCGAAGATCGGGCACGGCCATGGCTCCCTGGTGAACGGTGTAGACCAGCGCAAACCAGAATACAACCGCCGCGACCGGGAGAAAGACCGCCAAGGCAAGCAAGCGAACCGCCATCGATGCGAACTTTAACATGACTGGCCAGCGTGCCTGACCGGGAGCTCTCAGCTGCTGAAGAAGAAGTTGTAGATACTCGGCGGCAGGACCTTGATGATGTCGTTGAACAGGACGACCACCATCAGGAGAATCAGGGCGTAGAACCCGACTTCCAGGATCCGCTCTTTGACCTTGATCGAGAGATCACGGCGTATGACCGACTCGAACGCAATGATTGTCAGATGCCCGCCGTCGAGAATGGGAATGGGAAGGAGATTGAAGATCCCCAACTGGAGCGAGATGATGCCCATGAACCAGATCAGGGAATCGAGGCCGCTGCGTGCGGCTTCGCCCGAAATCTGCGCGATCCCGATGGGGCCCGAAACCTGTTTGATGGAGGTCTTTCGCGTCAGAAGCCGGCCGATGATGCGGAAGGTCTCAACGGTCATCCGCCGACAATCCCTGGTGGCGGTGGAAAACGCCTCGATGGGCCCGAGATGTTCGATCTTCGAGGGCGGAATCAGCGGTACGCCGATCTTGCCCGCACCCGCCTCACCCCGTGGGGTGACGGCGACGCTGAGGGTCTCGTCTCCGCGGAGCACGGTGAGGGTGATCTCCTGGTCAGCGCGGGGCGAGATGAGCCTGATGAGATCGTAGAACTGTGTCACCGGTGCGTCGTCGATGGCCAGGATCCGGTCGCCGGCCTTCAGACCGGCCGCGCTTGCGACGCTGCCCGCGGGCACCTGGACCAGGACGGGGTCAACCGGGGGCTGCAGGCCGGAGTAACCAAAGCCGTACCGTGTGACCGACTCGGGGATCATGGCGACCTGGTGCCGCCGACCGTCGCGCTCGACCTCAAGCACGACTTCGTTGTCGGCCGAGGTGATGATGGAGGTCTCGAGTTCCTGCCACATGGTGACCGCGTTGCCGTCGACGGCGACGATGAGATCGCCGACTGCGATATCCACTTCGGCAGCCGGCGAACCGGGATCGATCCATCCGATCACCGGCGGCTCTTCTCGAAACGCCGGGGTTTCAACGCCCATCATGTAGGCGACGCCGATGAAGAAGACCGCCGCGATGATGTTGGTCACGGGTCCGGCGAGGAGAATCAACGCCCGCTTCCATCGTGGTAGGAGATCAATCTCCTCGCTGGTCTCACCGACGACATCGGACTCGTCGGGACCGAGACCGGGGATCCGGACATAGCCCCCGAGGGGGACGAGCGAGATCCGGTAGTCGGTGCCTCCGCGTTCAAAACCCCAGAGACGGCGGCCGAAACCGACCGAGAAGACCTCGACGCGTGCACCGAGAATACGAGCCATCCCGAAGTGACCCGCCTCGTGGATCACGACAAGCACGCCGATGACGACAATGAATGCGAATATGCTCAGCAACATCAGCTAACCGGAACCCGTGACGGGGTCGTGGTATTTCCCAATGCCGAATAGGCCAGCCGACGGGCCTCGACATCGATCTCCATGACCTGCTCTAGAGATGTGATCGAATGACTGATGTTGTGCCAGTTTTCCATAACGGCGTCGATGGTAGCCGCGATTCGGTGGAAAGGACAGCTCCCCGCGAGAAATGCCTCGACGGCGACCTCGTTGACCGCGTTGAGAACGACCGGCATATCACCGCCTGTCCGAAGGGCTGCGCGGGCCAGGCCGAGGGCTGGAAAACGGTCGTGATCGGGCGGGAGGAAATCGAGCCGGCCCATGGCCGCGAGATCGAGGCTCCCGGCCGGAGAGGCGAGTTTCTCCGGCCAGCCCAGCGCAGCCAGGATCGGCGACCGCATGTCGTTGGCACTCAGTTGGGCGAGGAGGGTTCCGTCGGTGAACTCGACTAGAGAGTGGACCAGGCTCTGAGGGTGGATCACCACATCGATTCGGTCCTCCGGCATGGTGAAGAGATGATGGGCTTCGATGATCTCGAAGCCTTTGTTCATCATGGTCGCCGAATCGACGGAGATCTTCGGCCCCATCCGCCAGGTCGGGTGGGCGAGGGCCTCTTTGGCGGTGGCCCGCCCCATCTCGCGATCCGCTCCAGGTTCGAAACGGGCCTCCCGAGGCCGTGAGAACGAGTCTGTTCACGGTATCCGCCGGTCTCGCGCTGAGAATCTGGTGGAGAGCGCAATGTTCGCTGTCCACCGGGAGCAGCCGGATCCCAGCCTTTTGCACTTCGGCCATGACGAGCTCACCGGCAATGACCAGAGTCTCCTTGTTGGCCAGCGCGATGTCTTTGCCGGCTCGAATGGCGGCCAACGTCGGTGCGAGTCCGGCCGCGCCGACCAGCGCCGACACAACCATCTCTACGTCATGGTGGCAGGCTGCTCGACGGAGACCTTCGGCGCCCGAGAAGACTTCGATCTCGGGGAACTCCGTCGCCAAGGCGTCGGCGTCGGCACTCGAAGCGACCGAAACCAAGGCGGGTCGGTGTTCGACGATCTGGCGGCGAAGCATCGTGAGATTGCTGCCCGCAGCGAGCGCGATCACCCGAAAGCGATCCGGGTAGAGGTGAGCTAGATCGAGGGTCGAGGTTCCGATGGATCCGGTGGAGCCGAGGATTGCGAGTCGCTTCATCCAATAAGACCGGCAGCGAGCAGATAGCCGAGAACCGGAGGTGCGGCGTAGAGCAGGCTGTCGGTTCGATCAAGGAATCCGCCGTGACCCGGAATCAGGGTCGATGAATCTTTGACCTTCGTGTCTCGCTTGAACTGCGATTCGACCAGATCGCCGAGGGGCGCCGCGATCGCGAGGATGGCAGCAAGAGCGGCCATATGGCCCCAAGACCAGGGCAGACCGAAGACAAGCTTCGAAACCACGGCTGCGGCAAAGGTCGCGGCGGCACCGCCGGCCAATCCTTCCCAGGTCTTGTTCGGGCTGATTCTCGGCGTCATCTTGTGGCGTCCGAATTTCGAACCCACATAGTAGGCTCCCGAGTCGCCGACCCAGATAGATCCCAGAAAGAAAAACAGGAGCCCGATCCCGAGATTCGATTCGGGGAGAATGCGCAGCCAGCCCAGGCAGGCGCCGCAGAGACCGCAGTAGAGCACAGTGAAGACCGCGGCGGCCGACGCTGCGAAACCGCCCTCCGGCCGTCGGGGATGTCCCAGTTGGGTTGTCGGCAGAACAATGACTGCGGCGACCGCCATGACGGCCGAGCCGGTCGGGCCCCAGGTCCACGAACCGGCCAGGACCGCGATGAGCATCAGTAGCGGCATCCAACGGCCCACCGGGATGCCGGCGCCTCGGGCCATGGCGAGCAACTCGTCGGCGGCGAGGGCGACGGCGACGCTCAGCAGACCGAGGAATGCGATCGCCGGCAGCCACCAGATTGCTGCGACGAGGAGCGGAATCGCGACAGCCGCGAACGCCTCACGTTTTCCCATGCTTGTCCTTGGGGGAGGTAAAGACACTCCCGGTTTGGGGCAGACCTCCGAATCGGCGCTCTCGACACTGGAAGGCGAGGAGGGCCCTGAGGAATTCCTCTTGGGTGAAATCCGGCCAGAGGACCGGAGCGAAGTAGATCTCAGAATAGGCGAGTTGCCAGAGCAGGAAGTTCGAGATTCGCTGTTCGCCTGAAGTTCGGATCAGAAGATCTGGATCCGGCTGCCCGCGCGTCGTCAAGTGATCCTCGATCCACGCCTCGTCGAGGTCATCGGGTTTGAGGGCGCCGGCGGCCGCCTCCCGCACGGCGGATCTCATGACATCGGTGAGCTCCTGCCGGCCGGAATAGTTGAGTGCGATCTGGATCAACGAACCCCGACATGAAGACGTAGCCTCGACGGCTCGATCGAGTTCGCGTCTGACCGAAGCGTCAAGCTGATCGATGCGGCCGATGGGACGGAAGCGGAGATCGTGCTTGAGAAAGGTCTTGAGCTCGCGGTTGATGTACTCCTTGAGCAGACCCATGAGGGTCAGAACCTCATGCCTCGGGCGCTTCCAATTCTCGGTGGAAAAAGCGTAGAGGGTGAGCACATCGATGCCGAGTCGGGCTGCGGTTTCGATGGTTTGACGAACCGCATGGATGCCGGCTCGGTGTCCCTCGACCCTCGGGAGTTTTCGAGCGGTGGCCCATCGGCCGTTTCCGTCCATGATGATGGCAACGTGATTGGGTAGCCGACCGGGCTCGAGTTGCTCGAGCACGGCGTGGGCCTCGGTGCCCGGCTCAGCGATTTCATCGAGCGGTACTTTCACGTCGACCTCGAGGAAGCGAGAGTCTACCACGGCGATGGGCCAATTTGCGTGGAGTTCCCACCGTGATCCATCGTGAGGCCGGGCGACGCCCGGTAATAGACCCGTTCGAGGGTGAGGCCCCGAGCGGGTGCGGTGTAGAGGGGTGCGCCCGGGGTTGGGGATTCGAGGAGGCATTCGATGTCGTCGATGGTCAATTTGCCGCGACCGACATCGAGAAGCGCGCCGACCATTCGCCGCACCTGGTAGCGCAGGAACCCGCCGCCGAAGACGTGGAGATCGAGCCCCGATCGTCGCCATACGGTTTGGACCCGAAATATCGTCCGAACCGTGCTTCGGCCGCCGGTGTAGGGCACGGTGAACGATGCCCAGTCCCGACGCCCGGGCAGTTGTTGACAGGCCACGTCGAAAAGCGTCCGCTCGATCGGCGGGGGCAGCACCGCCGATCGGAGTCCTTGCCACGGCAGGTCGGGTTCTCTCCACCTGATGCGATAAGTATAGTGTTTGCCGAGCGCGGAACCGATGGCGTGGAAGCCGTCGGTTGCCCGGATTGCCGAGCGAACCCTCACGTCATCGCCGAGACGGGCGTTGAGGAGTCGGGGCAAAGCCGCAGGCGGGATGCCATCAGGAAGATCGGCATGAGCCACCTGCGCGGCGGCGTGAACACCGGCATCGGTTCGACCCGCACCAACGACCACGATGCGCTGAGGGCCGAAGAGCTTTGTCAGAACTGATTCCAGCTCCCCCTGGACGGTTCGGCCACGGCTCTGGCGCTGCCAGCCGGAAAAGCCGCCGCCGGAATAGGCCACCGTGAGTTTGGTGCGGATACCCATCCCGGATATCCTCGCATATCGAGATCTGGCTCGTACCTCTCCGGCGCTGATGTAAATACCTCGAAAAGAAGAAAGACCGCCGGGTGCCGCGCTGCGTCCGGCGCACTAGGTTGGTGGGGTACGCCGGGGAAAGGAGATGAGAACGATGAGCCTGACCGTGTCGATGGTGGCGATGCTGCTCGCGACAACCAATTTTGTTTCCCCGGAGGTCTCATACTTTCCCGGTTCGTTTTTTGAGGCCAAGGCAAAGACCCATCTTCAACAACGTGTCATGGATCAATGGCCGGGAGCTTCGCAGATCGTCGATCAATGGCAATCGGGCGATCTTGACATGCAGGAAAAGATGGCGATCCTGCTCGGGATGTCCGCAACCCACGATCCTGTGTTGTTGCCGATCTACCGTGAAGCGGTGATGTCCGACAACGGTCGAATTCGAATGGCGGCCGCCTATGGCTATCGAGAGCTTCTCGGCGATGCTGCGCCAAATCTGGCCAACGGTGTCGATCTCGAATCGGCCCGGCAGCTCGCAGAGGAGATGGATGCGGTGGCCGGAACCCTCCGCGAACGGCCATTGATCGAGTTCTGGTTGCAGAGCGTGCTCATGGCCGACGGCACATCGATGCCAGGTTGGCGGGGAGTTGTGCTTGAGCGGCCGAAGGGTCTCGGCCTTCGAGCCGTAGAACGGGTTCTCGGGTTTGAAGATTTCCGCTATGTGGCGACGGCCTATCGCCGCGCCCAGGGCACGGACACCCGGGTCAGCCTCATTCGTTTGCTTGAAGCCATCACCCTGCGGGAGTTTCTGATCATGCCGGGCGATGCGAGGGCGGGTTGGGGATCGAAGCACATCAATGAGGCCCTCGAGGCCACGGATGCTTTTGTCGATTATTGGATCGATGTCCGGTGCACAACCGACCCGAACGCGATTCTCGCCGCCTCGGTGAGCGCCATGGGTGTCAAGGGGGTTTCCCCGCTGGACCCGAATTTGTATGACTTCTGGTTACATGTGCTCAAAAACGGTGCCGGGCCGTGGCACATGATGGCCGCGCGTCAGCTCTACGTCCTCGGGGGACGATGGTCACAGCTTTCGGTCTTGCAGGCCGATTCGCCACTCCAAATCGCCAAAAGGGACGAACTCATCCTGTGGTATCGCCTGCTCCCCGCCCATATCCTCAATCGAGGGAACCCTCGGCCGTAACCCCGATTCTGATTGACCAGCGTTTCTCCGATAGTCCATTTCGGGCGAACCCGACAGATGAGCGACCGGGCGGCGATGGCCTAACGGTGTGATCCGGGCCGTGGCGCAGTACAATGACCCCGATGCTCGAGTTCATCTATGAAGATGCCGACGGCAACCACCGGGTGCCGATTCGAGGAGCGCTGACGTTCGGACGATCGAGCGACAATGACATCGTGCTCCGCGACTTCTCGGTCTCCCGGTACCACGCGCGGGTCGATTTCGAAGACGGTGTCGCCCGAGTCACCGATCTCGACTCGACCAACGGCGTCAAGATCAACGAAACCGTGGTGGCGTCCGGTCCCCTGGCGGCGGGTGATCGTTTGTCCGTGGGAAGTTTTGTTCTTCTGGTCGAGGATTCCTTCGAGAGCGACTCCGGTCTGTCATCGGCCACCCTCCTCAGACCCCTTTCCGAATTCAACGAAGACTATGGACTCGAGGGCCCGGCAGCGTCGACATCCTCCGCCGAGGCTGGTGGGCGGCAGCGGGTTTTCGAGGTCCTCGCGCAGGTCGGCAAGACCCTGATCGAAGTCGGTGATCTCGAGCCGGTTCTAGAACAGGTCATGAATGTGGTCTTCGAGCAGTTGCTCGTCGATCGAGGGTTTATCGTGCTCTTCGATGGTGAGGGAGAACCCAAGCTCGAGTGCTTCCGAACCCGAGAATCGACCGACGTCGCGCCCGAAGTCCCGATCTCGAGGACCATCCTCGACACGGTCACCCGGCAGAAGGTGGCGATTCTGACCAACGACGCCCAGTCGGACCAGCGGTTTGAGGCCGGACGGAGCATTCGAATTCACCAGATTCGCTCCGCCATGTGTGCTCCGCTGTGGCTCCGCGAGCGCGTCATCGGCGTGATCTACATCGACTCGCCGCTTCATGTCGGTTCGTTTTCGGCGACCGACCTCGACCTGCTAACGGCCCTTTCCAACTATGCAGCGGTCGCCATCGAGCGCGCCCGTCTCAACGAGCGGATCCAATCCGAGCGAGCCGCCAGAGATCGCCTCGAGCGGTACCACTCTCCTGCTGTCATCGAGGCGGTGCTCGGGCGTATCGAGCACGAGGAACCATCGGTGACCCTGCGCGAAACCTCCATCCTGTTCGCCGACATCGTCGGTTTCACCGCTCGCTGTGAGAGTCTGCCTCCGGAAGAGGTGGCGGCCTTTCTCAATCAGTTTTTCTCCCTTGCCGCCGATGCGATCTTCGAGTTCGGCGGCACCCTCGACAAGTTCATCGGCGATGCGGTTATGGCGTTTTTCGGTGCGCCGCTGCCCCAGAGTGACCACGCGGAACGAGCGGTTCGCGCCGCCCTCGCCCTCCTGCGCTCGCTCGAAGCGTGGAATCGTGATCGCGTCGCTGCGGGGTTGGATTCTATCGATGTCCGAGTGGCCATCCATTCAGGTCCGGTGGTGGTCGGTGACATCGGCTCGGCGAGCCGTGTCGACTACACCGTGCTCGGCAACACCGTCAACATCGCGGCGCGGCTCGAGGAGTTCGTCGCGACGCCGGGTTCCATCGTCGTGGGTGAGACCACTTACGAGGCCGTCAAACACCTCTTCGCGGTGGAGGCGCTCGGCGATATGCCGCTCAAGGGCTTGAGCAAGAAGATCAGCGCCTTCCGGATCTGCGATGGTGAGCCCGTCGAAGGGGGAGGTCCGGTCTCGTGAAGATCGACGACCTCGTCTTCGTGACCTCCAACGAGGGCAAGCGGCGAGAGGCCGAGGCGGTTCTCGGCTTTGCCCTCCGCCACCAAGCGCTGGATCTCGTCGAACCGCAATCCCTCGATCTCCACGAAGTTGTTCGAAGCAAGGCGGCCGCGGGGTTCGATCTCATCAAGGCCCCCGTCCTGGTCGAGGACACGGGTCTCGAACTCATCGGGCTCGGCGGCTTTCCGGGGCCGTTGATCCGCTGGTTGCTGGCGAGCGTGGGCGCGAGCGGAATCTGCAGGATCGCCCACGCCTTCGGCGATCCGCGGGCAGTTGCGCGGTGTGTGGCCTGCGCGACGGATGGGTCTCAGACGATCATCGGCGAGGGTGCCGTTTTTGGAACCATCGCCCGGGAACCCCGGGGGGCCGGGGGATTCGGCTGGGACAGCGCCTTCATCCCAGACGACTCGGGCGGGCGGACCTACGGCGAGATGGATGACGACGAGAAGAACGCCATCTCTCACCGGAAAAAGGCCTTCATCGCGCTTCGGGATGCGCTGAGCGGCTGATTTCTTACCGCAAAGGCGCAAAGGACGCGAAGACCATCACAATCCGATGAGGCGCCATCGAGCGCATCCGCGCTCGATGGCGCCTCATCGGATTCTGCGATGCTTGGCGATCTTTGCGCCTTTGCGATTAAAACAACACTCTCATCGTGTTAGGCTCCCGCCGTGCGTCAGGAACTAATGGAAAAGCGGTCATCCGAGATCCAACGGATGTTCGGTCGCATCGCTCACCGCTACGATCTGCTCAACCGGGTTTTGTCACTCGGTTCGGATCTTCGGTGGCGGCGGCTGGTGGCGCGTCGGGTGGCGGCGGTGAAGCCCGAGCGTGTGCTCGATGTCTGTTCGGGAACCGGCGATGTCGCCCTCGGGCTGAATCCGGGGCCCACCATCATTGGGGCGGATTTCAGCCTGCCCATGTTGGCGTTGGCGCGCGCCAAGGCCGCCGCCCGTCGACGAGCGCTCGGGTTGGTGGCCGCGGATGCCCTCGAGCTCCCCCTGGCGGATGCGTGCGTCGATGTGGTGACGGTGTCCTTCGGCGTGCGGAATTTTGAGGATCTCGAGCGGGGCCTTGGTGAACTGATCCGGGTGTTGAGGCCTGGCGGGACCTTGCTTGTGCTGGAGTTTTCACACCCGAAAGGCGTCTTTGGACCGTTCCTCGGGTGGTGGGTTCGCAATGTACCTCCCCGGATCGGGCGGATCATCTCCGGCGATCCGGAGGCCTATCAATACCTGCCCGCCTCGGTGGGCGCGTTTGCCGACGCCGAGGGGATGTGCCGGATTCTCGGTGGTCTCGGCCTCGACGACATCGAGGCGAAGCCACTCACCGGGGGGGTGTGTACCCTTTTCCAGGGAGTTCGGCCGCAGCGCGAGAGGGAGACGATGTGATCGAAGAACACAAGCTTCTGAACGGAACGCGGGTGGCATCGGAGATTCGTGCCGAGGTCGCGGAAGAGGTCAGCGCGCTGTCGGCGATTGGCATCAACCCGCGCCTCGATGTGGTGCTCGTGGGCGACGACCCCGCATCCCAGGTCTATGTCCGATCCAAGGCGAAGACCTCGGCCGAGCTGGGGATGAGATCCGAGACCCATATTTTGCCGGCGGCCACACCTCAGACCGATCTCGAGGCCCTCATCGATGGACTCAACGCCGACGACGAAGTCGACGGTATTCTCGTCCAGTTGCCGCTGCCCAACGGCATCGACAGCACGAGCATCCTCGATCGGATCGATCCGGCGAAGGATGTGGACGGTTTCCACCCGGTCAACGTCGGAATGCTCCAGCAGGGCCGGCCGCAGCTCGTGCCGTGCACCCCCGCCGGCATCATGGAGATGCTGCGCCGCGAGGCCATTGATCTCAAGGGTCGGCGCGCCGTGGTGGTCGGGAGGTCGGACATCGTCGGCAAGCCCATGGCGATGCTGCTCCTGCATGCCCACGCCACCGTGACCCTGTGTCACTCGAGGACCGTCGATCTGCCCTCGGTGACCCGCGAGGCGGAGATCCTGATCGTCGCTGCAGGCCAGCGGTCGCTGATCGGCGCCGAACATGTCGCCGAGGGGGCGGTGGTGGTTGATGTCGGGATGCACCGGGTCACCGACCGCTCGGTGGTCGAGGAACTCTATCCCGGTAACGAGAAGAAAATGGCGGCCTTTGAGAAACGTGGCGCCGTGCTCTGCGGCGATGTCGACACCACTCGCGTGGCGCCCATCGCCGGCCGAATCACACCGGTGCCGGGTGGCGTCGGCCCGCTCACCATCGCCATGCTCATGGCCAACACGGCCCGTGCCGCCAAGAACCGGCGGGGACTCGGGTCGTGAACCCGAAGCCCTGCACTGTCGGGCTCACCGGCGGTTTGGCGTCGGGGAAGTCGACGGTGGCGGAGATCCTCGAACGCCTCGGTGCCGAGGTCTTCGACTGTGACTCGTATGTCCACGAACTCTATCGGCCGGGCGGCGCCGGCGCCCTGGATGTCGGGTACCTCTTTGGTAATTCTGTCCTCGATGGCCAGGGGGGAGTGGACCGCGACGCACTCGCGGCAATGGTGCTACCGGATTTTTCGAAGAGGGCTCGGCTCGAAGGTGCGATCCACCCCCTGGTCCGCGACGGCGTCGAGGGGTGGCTCGCAACCCTCGGACCGCGCGCAGTGGCGGTCGTAGAAGCGGCGCTTCTCGTCGAAACCGGGTCCTGGAGGAACTACGATCTGCTTGCCGTCGTCTGGTGTGATCCCGAGCAACAGCTCAGGAGGGCGGTCGGACGAGGGATGCCGCTAGATCGCGCGAGGGGCCTGCTCGCGGCGCAGATGCCGATGGCGGAGAAACGCGAATTAGCGCAGGTGCTCATTGACAATTCGGGCACACGAGACAGACTCGATGCCGAGGTCCAGCGCGGGTGGAGCGAGATCGTCACCCTCTGCAAGCAGCGGCGGTAGGTCGTATCGGCAAATAGGGGCAGCGCCTCCTAATCTGGTCCCCTCATCGCCTTTCATCGGGCGCGGGCTACTCCACCGGCGGCTCGAGCCACTCGGTCTGGTAATCGCTTGTCACCGGTACCATGCAGAGAAACGCCGCGGTCACGTCCGAACGGTTCTCATACCAGTGGGCGACGCCGGCGGGGATGAAGATGGCGTCACCGGCCACGACCTCGACCTCGCGGTTGTCGAGACCGATGACCATGGAACCGGAGAGCATGACCTGTTCGTGCTCGATGGTGGGATGGAGGTGCCGTGGAATTCGGCCCCCGGCCGCCAGGGTGAATCGTCGGGTGGAGAAATTCGGCGCACCATCCGCAGGTCCGATCAGAGTCTGAATCTCGGCGCCTCGCGAGCGCCCCACGACATCGGGTTTGACGGTGGCGAAATTCCGGACAACGGGAGACGTGGGGTGGCTCATGGCGAGACCTCCATTCGTGTATTGCTGGCGAAAGCTCTGGGGTTCATTGTACCGGATCAGTGGTAGGATGCGGACCCATGCTCGAGCGTCTCATCGTCCAAGGACTCGGCATCATCGATGCCGTCGAGGTTGAGTTGGCACCGGGTTTTGTCGCCCTCACCGGGGAGACCGGAGCGGGAAAATCGTTGCTGGTGACCTCGCTCGAGCTCCTGGCCGGGCGACGGGCCTCCGCGGAACTCGTCCGGACGGGTGATGATCGCCTCCGGGTCGAAGGCTGGTTCGGATTCGACGGTGGATCGGGAGTCGAAGAAATCCTCGACGAGATCGGCGCGGCCGACGGCTCGCAGCTGGTCATCCGGCGCGAGGTCTCGGCGATGGGGCGGGGCCGTTGTTGGGTCAACGATGTCTCGGTCACCGCAAATACCCTTCAGAAGATGGCGCCATTGCTCCTCTCCATCCATGGTCAACACGAGCAACACGGACTCGCTGACGCGGACGTGCAGCGGCGGTTGGTCGACGATGCCGGGAGTCACGACGGTCTGCTCGCCGAGGTCGGCGTGCGTTTTACCGAGTGGCGGGACGCGGCTGATCATCTGTCCTCTCTGGAGGCGGCGCGGGCGAACCGCCGTGACCGTCTCGACGCCATCTCCTTCCAACTCGCCGAGATCGCTGCGGTCGATCCCTCCGAGGGCGAACACGAGCAGTTGACCGCCCGGCGGCAGGTCTTGCGCAACGCGGCGCGACTGCAGGAGTTGGCGAATTCGATTCTCGGGAGCCTCGGCGACGATGACGGATCGGTGGTCGACTGCATCGCTCGCGCCGAACGCGACATGGAAGAAATGGTGGCGCACGGGCTGCCGCTTGCCGAGAGCACCTCCGTCCTGGCTGAAGCACGAATCAACATCGAGGAGATGCTCCGCGAGGTTCGCGCCCTGACCTCTGATGTGGATGACAGTCCGGGCGTCCTGGATGGGGTCGAAAGCCGACTCTTCAGTCTTGACCAACTCATGCTCAAGTACGGTGAACCCCTCGGTCGTGTGTTCGAACATCGGACGGCGTTGATCTCGGAAAAGGACCAACTTGAAGAGGTCGAAGACCGACTCGGGGCCGCCGCTGCTGCTGCTTCTGCCGCCCTCGGGGATTTTGACGCCGCCGCCGGGCGACTCGACGAGGCTCGACGAGAAGCCGGAGCTCGACTGGCGCGATCGGTTGAAGAAGTGCTCGCTCGACTCAGCATGGCTGGAACGCATATGGAATTCCGTTGGCAACCACGGATTGACGATCACAGCCCCCTGGTGAGGGATGGCCACGGCGTCGCTTTCGATGCCGGCGGGGTCGAGGAGTGTGAGCTGCTCATCGCCGCCAATCCCGGCGAGGAACCGCGATCAATGGCTCGCATCGCCTCGGGGGGTGAGCTGTCGAGAATCCACCTCGCGATCCGAACGGTGCTCCGGTCGGCGCGCCCCGGAGGCGCCGTGACCCTGCTTTTCGACGAGGTCGACTCCGGTCTCGGCGGGGCGACGGCGGCGGCCCTCGCCGGTCTGCTGGCCGATCTCGCCACCACCGATCAGGTCATGGCCGTCACCCATCTGCCGCAGGTAGCGGCTGCGGCGGACAGTCATTTCAAGATCGAAAAGGTCCAGCTAGCCGACCGTGCGGTGACGCGGGTCTTCCCTCTCGATGGAGAGGACCGTGAAACCGAGCTGGCGCGGATGTTGGCTGGAGATGAGATCGGCGCTTCGGCGCGCGCCCACGCGCGGACCCTGCTGGGTGGCTCTTGATTCGTCTGCCGTTTTCCGACCCCGACGAGATCAGGAGCGCCGTGGGTGTAGCAGCGGAGGTCGTGGCCGCGGGCGGGGTGGTGCTGATTCCCACCGAAAGCCACTACGGGCTCGGGGTCGATCCTCGACGAAGCGATGCGGTCAAGAAGATCTTCGGGCTCAAGGGCCGGCCAGAAGGTCTCGCTCTGCCGGTTGTCTGTTCCGACTGGGCACAGGTGGAGTCGCTGGTCAGCGTGCCTGATGTACACCGCTTCAAGCTTGCCAGGATCTGGCCTGGCGCACTGACCGTAGTGGCGCCGTGCAATCTTCCGGTTGCAGCGTCATTGACCAACACTCTCGCGGTGCGGATTCCCGACCACGACGGGTTGCGGGCGCTCCTCTACCGGGTCGGTCCGCTCACCGCAACCTCGGCCAATCGGCACGGCGAGCCGCCCTGCCCTACGGTGGATGCCGCTCTCGATTCGTTGCTCGGCATCCCCGATCTCGTCCTCGACGCCGGGGACCTGGCCGGCGGAGCGGTGAGCACCCTCATGGATCTGAGCGCAGAGGAGGCGCGCGAGATCCGGTCTGGGCCGGTGCTTTGGGATGAGCCGTTCGACTTTGAAAACTGGGTCCTTCAAGAGGGTTGATTCCCACCCTCCGGCCGCCTCCTCCGAATCCCTTTCGCCTCGCGTACACCCATGTGGAAAAGCCTGTGGAAAACCCTGTGGAAAAGCGGTTAAGCTAATGTAAATACAAGCACTTCGGCGTTTCACCGCATTTATGACCATTTTGATATAAACCGCTTGTTTTCAATAATTTAACTCTATCTCATTGAGTTATCGACTGTTGTCCGACGCCGATTCGGAGCTGAGATCCACAACCCGCACATTTCCGGTATCTTGCGAGCCGTGATCCCGGAGCCGACGTTGCTGGGTTCGGCGGCCCTGTGGTAGCGTGCCCACTCCGCTCTTTCGGACGGTGGATGGAGGACCCCGATGACGATTCAAACGGTCTCCGGACTGACCCCGAGTCTCGGTCGGCGAGTCTTTCTTGCCGCCAACGCGGTGGTGGTCGGAGACGTCACCCTCGGGGATGACGTGTCGGTCTGGTACAACGTGGTGATCCGCGGCGATATCCACTGGATCCGGATCGGGGCGCGATCGAATCTCCAGGACGGTGTCATTATTCACGTCGAGCGTGGGTTGTACCCCACGCTCTTGGAAGAGGAGGTCAGCGTCGGACACGGGGCCATGCTCCACGGTTGTAGGGTGGGTGCCGGGAGTCTGATCGGGATGGGCGCCATGGTGCTCAACAACGCCGTCATCGGAGAGGGTTCGCTGGTGGCTGCCGGCGCGGTGGTTCGCGAGGGTTTCGTAGTGCCGCCGCGCAGCCTCGTGGCCGGCGTGCCGGCGGTGGTCAAACGGCGACTCACCGATGCCGAGACCGACCGCGCTCGTAAAACCGCAAGCAACTATGTCGAATACAAGGACAACTACCTGGAGCAGGGCCTCGGGAGGCCACCCGCCGGGTCGGAAGAAGAGGGCGATTCATGATCCGCAAAGTCAAAGGCACCCGTGACATCCTGCCGCCTGAAACGCGGCTGTGGAACGAGGTCGAACGGACCGCACTCGAGGTCCTTGGGGGGTTCGGGTACTCCGAGATCCGGCTGCCCCTCCTCGAGCCCACCGAACTCTTCGTCCGTACCGTGGGCGAGGGCACCGACATCGTGTCCAAGGAGATGTACACCTTCGCCGACCGAAAGGGTCGATCTCTGACCCTGCGGCCCGAAGGAACGGCCAGCGTGGCCAGGGCCTTTATCGAAAACGGCCTTGGTCAGCGACCCCAGCCCTTGAGGTTGAGCTATTTCGGACCCATGTTCCGCTATGAGAGGGCCCAGCGCGGTCGCTATCGCCAGTTCTCCCAGATCGGGATCGAGCTCCTCGGCGCTGCCACCCCGGCCGCTGATATCGAGGTCATCGTCGCGCTCCACACCTTCCTCGCCGAACTCGGGTTCGACGACCTCATCATCGTGCTCAACAACCTCGGCGATCCCGAGGATCGGGACCGCTTCATCGCGATCCTCAAGACCGAGCTGACGCCACACCGTGATGAGCTCTGCGGTGACTGTCAGCGCCGTTGGGAGGAGAACCCGCTGAGGATCCTCGACTGCAAGGTCCCCCGCTGCCGCGAACTGGTTGCGGAGACAACCCCGGTGGCGGATGTGGTGAGTGATGATGCGGCACGACACGTCGCGGCCGTCGAGGCAGGTTTGGCGGAGGCGTCGATCCCGGTGCGCCTGGCCCCGCGGCTGGTTCGCGGGCTCGACTACTATCTGCGGACCGTCTTCGAGGTGATCTCGCCCGAACTCGGAGAGAACACCGTAATCTGTGGTGGCGGGCGCTACGACCGGTTGATCTCGGATCTTGGCGGTGCGGCGGTGCCCGGGGTTGGTTTTGCCATCGGCGAGGATCGGCTCGTGGAAGTCCTGCCGCAGAGTTTCAAGGATCGTGCTCTCGACCAACGGGTCGTGGCCGTGCTCCCGATCGGCGATGTGGCGGCGGCCCGAGCCATCGCCGTGGCGCGCGATCTCGTGCTCTCCGGTCAGACGGTCCACACCGAGGTCACCGGCCGGTCGCTCAAAGCCTGCCTCAAGTGGGCCGGCAAGATGACCGCCTCGATCGCCGTCATCCTCGGCGAAACCGAACTCGCCGACAATGTTGCGGTGATTCGTGATCTCGACCGGGGCGAACAGGAGACGGTCGCCCTCGAGGATGTGGTCGCGCGCGTGGCCGAGCTGATTCAACCTAAGGTGAGCGATTCTGGTGGATGAGATGCGCCAAGATCTTGATGCTCTGACGTTTGCAAAAAACGGAGGCATACCCGTTGGTATGTCGAGTATTTTTGCAAACGTCCAGAGCGCAAGAGATTGGTGCAGATCGCCGCCGAGAATCGCTCACCTTAGGTTGAAATCCAACGATAGTTGTTTGCGACGGAAACGGAGACTGAGATGACGAGTGCGTGGAATCGACCCTGGTGCGCGGCGCTTGGTGCTCAACAGATCGGGGAGATGGTGGAACTGGTCGGGTGGGTGCGTCGGCGCCGCGACCTCGGCGGTCTCGTCTTTGTCGATCTGCGGGATCGCAGCGGTCTGGTGCAACTCGTCTTCGAGGACGACTTGGTGGCCGAGGGCGAAAACCTTTCGGGCGAAGATGTGATTCGGGTGAACGGCCTCGTGCGCCCGCGCGCTGAGGGCCAGACCAACAACGAGCTCGCAAGTGGCGAGATCGAGGTCAAGGTGAATGAACTCGATCTCCTCACCGAGTCCGAGACCCCACCCTTTGTGGTCGAAGATGACGCCAACGTGTCGGAGGAGCTCCGCCTCAAACACCGTTATCTCGATCTCCGGCGGCCGAAGATGATGGCCAATCTGGTACTGCGTCACCGGGTCGTCGCCGACACCCGCCGGTTTTTTGACGAGATGGACTTCCTCGAGGTCGAGACCCCGATCCTGACCAGATCCACCCCCGAGGGTGCCCGCGATTTTCTCGTCCCGTCGCGGGTCCACAAGGGCAGCTTCTACGCCCTGCCGCAGTCGCCCCAACTCTTTAAACAGTTGCTCCAGGTGGCCGGCGTAGGTCGTTATGTCCAGATCGCCCGGTGCTTCCGTGATGAGGATCTTCGCGCCGATCGCCAGCCCGAGTTCTCACAGATCGATGTCGAAGCCTCATTCATCACCGAAGAGGATATCTACGAGTTGGTGGAGGGGCTCTTCGCGAGGATCTTCCCCATCGTCGGGATCGAGCCCCCGGCAACCTATCCGCGGATCTCGTATGCCGAGGCCATGGAGCGGTTCGGCTGCGATCGCCCGGATACCCGCTTCGGTCTCGAACTCGTCGAGATGGCCCCGGTTTGCGAGGGATGCGGTTTCAACGTTCTCGAAAGCGCAGCGGCCGAAGGCCGCGTCAAGGGCATCGTCGTCCCGGGTGGAGCGGCGCGGTCGCGCAAGCAACTCGACGCACTCTCTGATTTCGTCAAACCATTCGGTGTGCCCGGGGTTCTGTGGTTCAAGCGGACTCCCGACGGCTTCGCCTCGCCGGCGAAGAAGGCCCTTGGCGAGGAGGGTGTCGAGCGGTTTCTCGCCGCGGCGGGCGCCGCCGAAGAGGACCTGCTCGTGGTCGTCGGCGGGCGCGAGAAGGTCGTCTTTGCCGCCCTCGGCGCGCTCCGGCTCCATCTTGCCGCCGAAGGCGGTCTCATACCCGAAGGCCGGCACGACTTCCTCTGGGTGACCGACTTTCCCCTCCTCGAGTGGGATGAGGATGAGGATCGGTTCTTCGCCATGCACCACCCCTTCACCTCCCCGAGACCCGAAGATCTCGAGCTGCTCGCGAGCGATCCGGGTGCGGTCCGCGCTCGCGCCTACGACGTGATCATGGATGGGGTCGAGCTCGGTGGCGGGTCAATCAGGATCAACAACCCGACGGTCCAACGGCAGATGTTCTCGGCCCTTGGAATCGACGAGGATGAGGTTCGGGAGCGGTTCGGCTTTTTGCTCGAGGCTTTCCGCTATGGGGTGCCGCCGCACGGGGGGATCGCGCTCGGACTCGATCGGATGATCATGCTCATGTCGGGGCGCGACTCGATCCGCGACGTCATCGCCTTCCCCAAGACCACCTCCGCATCGTGTCTCATGACCGAAGCGCCTTCCGGGGTCGACGAGCGTCAACTCGAGGAGCTCGGGCTGAAGAAGGGGTAGTCGTTGTGAGGGGTCGAAGGCTTCCGGAGACCACGATCCGCGCTCGGTCGCACAATGAAACCGCAAAGACGCGAAGGACGGGAAGACTCCGCAAAGTTCCGCACTGTCTGACCCGGGCTCCCTCCCTGCCCTAGCGTGAGTTCGTCCCGTAGGGGCTGCGATGAGTCAGAGAGATCGTTTCGCGGCCCCTTTGCGGTCTTTGCGCCTTTGCGGTTCCAATGTGCCAGCCGGACGTCAGTCGTTGTTCCCATCAGCCGGCAGGAACTCGCTCGCGAGCTCGAGTTCGCCTGACTCGACCTTGGCGATGAGGTCGCGGGCGGCGGCGGCGTGCTCGGGGGCGACCATGATCTCCACCGCACCGAGCCCATCGAGGATGAATGCATGGGTCTTGCGGAGCGCCTCCCCGCGGACCACTGTCGGGATCCCGTTGGCCTCGAGGAACATTCGCAACTGCTGCTCCTCGAACTCGCCCTGGACGTTCGCGATGACAACGGGTTCGGTGTCCATGTCGGCCTCCATCGGTTCCATTCTATCCCTCACCCCCCTTGAACGTTGACACCAACCACCACTGTTGTTAAGATCCCGGTCCCTCTGGGCTTCCAGAGACTGATCTTTACAATAAAAGGACGAAGACAGGTTTCAAGAACCCCCACGGGGTCACCTGTCAGTAGCCTGATAGGCGCGTAGCTCAGCTGGTTAGAGTACTACCTTGACACGGTAGGGGTCAGCGGTTCGAGTCCGCTCGCGCCTACCATTTTTCTGTTTCGTGTAGGCGCGTAGCTCAGCTGGTTAGAGCGCATCCCTCACACGGATGAGGTCCGCGGTTCGAGTCCGCGTGCGCCTACCACCGACGGAGCAGTCAAACCCGACCCGATCCCGTGGTCGGGTTTTTGTGTTTTTGCCCGGATCGAGAAGCTTTACGGAGTGCCCTATGGCCGAGACAATCCAAATCACCCTGCCCGATGGCAGCGCCAGGGAACTTCCCGCCGGTTCCACGGTCCTCGATGTGGCCGCGGATATCGGTCCGCGCCTCGCCCGCGACACCGTCGCCGGTGAGGTTGATGGGCAAGTGGTGGATCTGCGGACTCGACTCACCGAGAACGCCACCTTGAGGATCATCACCGTCAAGGATCCCGAGGCGGGAGATGTCATCCGCCACTCGGCGGAACACGTCATGGCCGACGCCGTCAAACGACTGTGGCCGGGCACGCCCATCGATGCCGGACGTCAGGATCACTCGGAGAAATACCAGTACGACTTTCGTTTTCCGCGGCCGTTCAAACCCGAAGATTTCGAGCTCATCGAAGCCAAGATGACCGAGATCATTGCCGAGGATCTTCCCTTCGAGCGCACCGAGGTCGGTCGTGACGAGGCCACCGGAGTGATGAATACGCTCAACGAGGACATCAAGCTCATCCGGCTTTCAGATATCCCGGAAGGTGAGGTCATCAGCCTTTACCAGCACGGAGATTTTGTCGATCTCTGCCGCGGACCTCACCTCCAGCGCACGGGTCAGATCGGCGCGGTCCGCCTACTCGAGTCCTCGGGCGCCTACTTCAAGGGCGACGAGCGCAACGAGATGCTCCAGCGGCTCTACGGCACGGCGTTTGGATCCAAGAAAGAACTCAACGCCTACTTCGAGCGGCTCGAGGAGCTCAAGCGGCGCGACCACCGTAAACTCGGTCGTGAGCTCGATCTCTTCAGCTTCCACGCCGAGGCGCCGGCAAGTCCGTTCTTCCACCCACGGGGCACCATCATCTACAACGCGCTGCTCGAGCTCATGCGTGAGAAATACCGTGAGCACGGCTACGAAGAGGTGATCACGCCGCAGATCTTCGATGTCGAGCTGTGGAAGCGCTCGGGTCACTACGACAACTACCGCGACGACATGTTCTTCGCCGACGCCTTTGACGAGGTCGAGGAGCGCTCATCGAGCGTCAAACCCATGAACTGTCCGTCCCACTGTCTGATCTATGGATCCCGTGCCCACTCCTACCGCGAGTTGCCGCGCCGGATCGCCGATTTCGGCCGGCTCCACCGCTACGAACGCTCGGGCGTCGTGACGGGGCTGACCCGGGTCCGTACCTTCAGCCAGGATGATGCTCACATCTTCTGCACGCCGGAGCAGATCGGTCCCGAGATCGAGGCCCTCTTCGAGTTCATCTTCGAGATCTACGAGATCTTCGGCTTCTCCGATGTCAGGGTGTTTCTCTCGACCAAACCCGAAAAGGCCATCGGTGACCCCAAGGTCTGGGAGCACGCCGAAGCGGTGCTCGCCCGCTGTCTCGAAGATCGCGATGGGATCACCTACACCGTCAAAGAGGGCGAAGGCGCCTTCTACGGACCCAAGATCGACTTCGATGTCGCCGACGCCCTCGGTCGCGCTTGGCAACTGGCGACCATCCAACTCGATTTCCAGATGCCCGATCGATTCGGGCTCGGCTATATCGACTCTGAGGGCTCCGAGAACCAGCCGGTGATGATCCACCGCGCCATCCTCGGGTCCCTCGAGCGTTTCTACGGCGTGATGCTCGAGCACTTCGCCGGCGATCTGCCGCCGTGGCTCGCGCCGGAACAGGTGCGGGTCCTGCCGATCACCGATTCGGTTTTGGAATACGCCGAGAAGGTGACCGAAACCCTGCGGGAGCACGGTCTCCGCGCCGATGTGGATCGTCGGTCGGAGAAGCTCGGTTGGAAGATCCGCGAAGGCGAGACCATGAAAGTTCCATACCTGCTGGTCGTTGGTCAGCGGGAGGCAGACGACAACACCGTTTCATTGCGACTCCGTCACCGGCGCGACGAGGGAGTTCACTCTCTCGATGCCGTGGTGGAACGAGTCGTCAACGCGGTGTCCACCCGCTCACGCGAAGCGTGAAGACGGATACGAAGAAAAGGAGTCAGAAATGCCAAAGTTGAAGACCCATCGTGGGGCGGCCAAACGCATCAAGCGAACCGCGAGCGGCAAGTTCAAGCGGCACCATGCCTATGCGTCCCACATCCTGACCAAGAAGAGCACCAAAAGGAAGCGCAAGCTCCGCAAGTCCGCGATAGTTTCGCCGGCCGACGCCAAGGTGCTCAAGCATATGCTCATCGGGATGAAGTGAGGAGACTGGTATGCGCGTCAAAAGAGGTTCCAATCGCAAGGATCGCCGGAAGAAAATTCTCAAACTCGCCGAAGGCTACTGGGGGGGCAAGTCCCGCCTTCACCGGACCGCCAAGATTCAGGTCGAGAAATCGCTGCAGTACGCCTATCGTGACCGTAAGCAGCGCAAGCGGCATTTCCGCAGCCTGTGGATCACTCGCATCAACGCCGCGGCGCGGCTCAACGGCACCAGCTACTCGCTCTTCATCAACGGGCTGAAGAACGCCGGCTGCGAGCTTGACCGCAAGGTTCTCGCCGATATCGCCGTTAAGGATCCCAAGGCCTTCACCGAGCTGGTCGAATTGTCCAAGAGCACGGGCTGAGGTTGTCGTGGGGCTCGAGCGCCTGAAGCAGGTGCGTGCTTCCTTTGTTGCGGACCTCGATGCCGCGGGGACCGACCCCGCGGCGGTTGAAAAGCTCCGAGTGACCTATGCCGGGCGAAAGTCCGGTTTGCTCCAGGAGCTGTCGGCCGCGTTGCGTGAGTTGCCCAACGAGGACAAACGCGATTACGGGCAGGCCCTCAACGAACTCAAAAAGTTCGTCGAGAAGGAACTCGAGCAGGCCAAACAGACCGCCGCGGTGACCGCGGACGACTCTGCGGCCGACCGGGTCGATGTGACCCTGCCCGGTTTGGCCCTCCCGCGCGGAGCCGAGCACCCCGTCCACCTCGTGCGGCGCCGGATCGAGGAGATCTTCCTCCGGATGGGCTACGACGTCGAGAGTGGGCCCGAGATCGAGGATGACTGGCACAACTTCGAAGCGCTCAACATCCCGCCGGACCACCCGGCGCGCGATGATCAGGACACCTTTTATGTCGGTTCGAATCTCCTGCGAACCCACACCTCGCCGGTTCAGGCGAGGGTGATGGAACGCCGGAAACCGCCCATCCGTATCGTCGTTCCCGGGCGCGTTTACCGCCGTGATTCGGATCTTCGTCACTCACCCATGTTCCATCAGCTCGAAGGGCTGGTGGTCGATGAGGGCATCACCGTCGGCAACCTCAAGGCGACCCTGGAGACCTTCCTCCATGCGCTGTTCTCCGACGATGTTCAAGTCCGGCTGCGGCCCGGCTATTTTCCTTTCACCGAGCCGTCGGCCGAGGTCGATATCTCCTGCATCTTCTGCAATATGGCCGGCTGCGGCGTGTGTTCGGGCTCGGGCTGGATCGAGATTCTGGGCGCTGGAATGGTCGACCCTCGGGTCTTCGAAGCCGTCGGCATCGACCCCGACCGCTATACCGGGTTCGCATTCGGCCTCGGGCTCGACCGGGTGGCCATGTTGCAGTACGGAATCCCCGACCTCCGGCAGCTCTTCGCTGGCGACCAGCGATTGACGAGGCAGTTCGAATGAAGTTCGACGCCGCCTGGCTGATGGGTCTTTTGGAAGGCGCCCCCGGCGCCGAGGAAACAACCGACCGGTTGACCGCCTGCGGTTTTCTGGTGGAGCTGCGCGAAGAAGGCGACGGCGGCGAGATCTGGGATGTCGAGGTCACCACCAATCGACCCGACGCCATGAATCACTATGGTCTCGCCCGTGAGGCCGCGCTGGCCACCGGGGCAACGCTCAAACCCGTGGAGTTCACCCTCACCGAAGGCGATGATCCGGTTACCGATTTCGCCGCGGTGGAGATCGCCGATCCGTCCATGTGCACACGGTTTTGCGCCCGGGTGATCCGCGGCGTCAAACCGGCGAGCTCGCCGGAGTGGATGCAGCGCCGGTTGCTCAACTCCGGGGTTCGGCCGATCAGCGCCATCGTCGATGTCACCAACTATGTTCTGCTCGAGCTCGGGCAACCGCTTCACGCCTACGATCTCGCCAAGGTGCGCGGCGCCATGCTCGTGGCCCGTCGCGCCGAAGCCGGGGAGACCCTGGTCACCCTGGACGGCGAGACCCGAAAGCTCGAACCTGGAATGCCCGTTATCGCCGACGCCGAACGCGTTGTCGGTCTCGGCGGGATCATGGGCGGCGCCGAATCCGAGATCGGCGATACCACGGTCGATGTGCTTCTCGAGGCGGCCAACTTCGACGCCCTGACCGTGCGCCGAGCGGCACGGAAACTCGGGATGCACACCGAAGCTTCGCATCGATTCGAACGCGGCGCCGATCCCGAACTGCCACCGCTGGCCATCGACTATGCCGCGGCGCTCATCGCGGAGTTCACCGGCGGCACGGTGTGCTCCGGTCGCATCGATGTCCGGCCGCGGCCCTGGGAGTCGCACGAGCTGAGAACCACCGCAGCCGAGGTCTCGGCCTTTATAGGGCTCGAAATCCCCATCGGGCGGATGGTCGAGATCGCTGCGGGTCTCGAGCTCGATCCTCGCACCGACGGCGATGCGATCACCGTTACAGTGCCCTCTTTCCGGGTCGATCTCGAACGCGAGGCCGACCTCATGGAGGAGTTCGTCCGCCACGTGGGTTTCGACGCGATTCCAGCGCAGTTGCCGGTGCTGGCCTCCGCCCCAGGCCGTCGTAATCCCAACTGGGAACTTGTCGACCGCGCCCGTTCGGCGGCGGTAGGTGTCGGTCTGGCCGAGATCATCACCTGGTCCTTCATCGATCCTGCCCTGGATGCTGAGGTCGAGAGTCTTCCCCTCAGCCCCGGTGGATCTGTCGGGTTGGACAATCCTCTGGCGAGCACCCAGTCCACCATGCGCCGGTCGCTGCTGCCCGGTCTATTGTCGGCGGTGCGGGAGAATCTCAACCAAGGCGAGCGGAACATTGCAGTTTTTGAGCAGGGTCGAGTGTTCTTCCTCGAGGGAAGCGCTCCCGTCGAGGGCGAGCGGCTCGCAGTCGCCCTCGCCGGTTCGGGTCTCGGACATCAGGGAGTCGCGGGTTTTGCCGATCTCAAGGGCGTGGTCGAGGGAATGATCGACGAGCTCGATTTCCCCCCCGTCTCTTGGCGACGCGGCGGTGGTCCGTGGTTCGACGAGGCCCAGGGCGCTGTCATCGAGGCCGAGGGCGGGCGAATCGTCGGTTGCGCCGGGTTGCTCTCTCAAGAGACCGCCCAACGATGGGACCTCAAGACGCCCGTTTATGCCGCCGAGCTCGATCTCGCGGCCGCTGCGGAAGAGATTCCGCTGCCGAAATTCGTCGAGCTGCCCAGGCACCCGGCGGTGACGGTGGATATGACCATCGAGCACGGCGCCGATCTCAGCTATGCGGAGCTCGATGCCGTAGCGCGGGAGTTGGCCGGAGCGTTGGTTGAGAGCATCGAACTCCAGGCGCGGTTTTCGGGCAAGGGACTGCCGCCGGGGACGGTTCGGACGACCCTGCGGTTGACCTATCGCGCTGCCGATCGGTCGCTGACCCAGAACGAGGTCAACGAAACCCAGGAGACGCTGCGTGAGAATCTGAGCGAGCGCCTCGGTGTGAGCCTCGGATGATCAACGGGATCCAAGGAGAGTAATCATGGCGATGGAATCGGTCTTGAAACAGTTGGAAACCCGGATCGAAGAACTCGTCGAATCCTACCGCGGCGCCATCGCGCGATCCGCCGAACTCGAGACGAAGGTCGGTGAGTACGTTGCCGAGATCGACGAACTCAAGACTCAGCTGGCGGGGACCACCAACGCCAACGAGCGAGTCGAATCCCTCGAAAAGGAGCGCGACGACCTCGCCGCGCGACTCGAGAAGGTGCTCGGTCTCATCGATGGCGTCCTCGATCAGGACAAGCGCTGAGCGGGCTTCCCTCCTGGTTCTCAGAACCAGATCAGACCAAGGTCCATTGATGGGGTCCGCTGTCGGTGAGGCCCTCTCGCACTGATGCAGGATCGATGAGTTCCCACCATCGATTGATGCTGGTGTGCGACGCGGTGAGACGCGGATTCGATACTGTATACTTATCAATGGGAAGGAGTGATGAATGGCAACCGTTCGAGCGACTGTCGAAATTTTCGGTCAGCGGCTCGGACTCCGTGCGGACGGAGACGCGACCAGGCTTCAGGAAATCGCCCGGTTTGTGGACTCTCGGATGCGCGAGGTGGCCGATCGGAGCTCCAGTGTCGATACGGTCAAGATCGCGGTCTTGACAGCGCTCAATATTGCGGACGAGTTATTTCAAGAACGTGAGACAGATCAGGACGTCCGACAAAAACGTTTGGAGAAACAAGCGGAACGACTCGTAATCAAAGTCGAAGAGGCCATGAGGCCCGAGGAAATCGGGAATGAGAATTAGGACTTGGAGGTCCCTGCGCGGTTGGTGATGAGTGAAACTATCGTTGAACCAACACCTATTTGAAGGGTTGCCGGGTTTTCCCGTTTCGATGCCTGCCCCACGGCGGGAGACAGGCGGGGGACAGGTGCCCAACTGTGGTAACGCAGGTTCAAATAGGCTTGCTCACACGGCCGTAGTGGGGGCCTCCCCTTAAGCTTCTGAATCCGTACTCCGAGAGATGTCGGTCGCTCTGATCGCTCCTTGACAAAAAGGGGGTGGATCGTGGGCTTACCTTTGATAGCGGCGCTAGTTGTGCTGCTGGTCGCGATCCTCGGACTGGTTTTGGTTTGGGTGTTGTGGCGTCGCTCACGGAGCGCTGCACTCGGACTGGTGGCCAATGCCGAGAAGCAGGCCCGAAGGGTCCTCGCGCGGGCAGAGATCGACGGCGAACGCCTTCGAAAAGATGTGGAAATCGTGGCTCGCGAGCGGTTGCTCGCGGCGCGCACGGAGTTTGAACGAGAGACCCGTGATCAGCGGCTCGAACTGTTCGGACTCGAAACGACGCTCGAGGAAAAGGGAACCGAGATCGACCGGCGATCATCGGAGGTCGTGGAACGAGAGCAGACGGCAGCGAAACTCGAGGACGAGCTTCGGGCACAGCAAACCACCCTCGGCGCTCGAAGTGAAGAGCTCGAGGCCGCCCTCGCCGAAGAGCGGGTCAAGCTCGAGCAGATCGCCGGACTGACGACCGAGCAGGCCAAGCAGGAACTCTTGAAGTCCCTCGAGAACGAGGCGCGCATGGATGCCGCCAATCTGGTCCGGAAGATCGAGGAGGAGTCGACCGAGAAAGCCAAGGAGAGGGCCCGTCGGGTGATCTCCATGGCCATTCAAAGGATCGCGTCGGAGCATGTGGTCGAGAGCACCGTTTCGGTGGTCGATCTGCCGTCTGACGAAATGAAGGGGCGGATCATCGGCCGCGAAGGGCGAAATATCCGCGCCTTCGAGCAGGCGACCGGTGTCGATCTCATCGTTGACGACACCCCGGAGGCGGTGATTCTGTCGTGCTTCGAGCCGGTGCGACGCGAGATCGCGCGCCGCGCTCTCGAGAGCCTGATCCAGGATGGCCGCATCCATCCCGGGCGGATCGAAGAACTTGTGGGCAAGGTCAAGGCGGAGATGGACGAGAAGCTCCTCGCCGATGGTGAAGCCGCGGCCCTGGAAGTCGGGATTCCCGATATCCACCCCGAGATTCACAAGCTCATCGGCCGGCTTCAGTTTCGTTCGTCCTATGGCCAGAACGCGCTCAAACACTCGATGGAGGTGGCGTGGCTCGCCAACCACATGGCGGCCGAACTCGGCGCCAACGCCGAGGTCGCCAAGCGTGCCGGTCTGGTCCACGACATCGGCAAGGCGGTGGATCGTGAGATGGACGGCACTCACCTCGAACTCGGCCGCGAGATGCTCAAGAAGTTCGGTGAAACCGACGAGGTCATTCATGCCATGGAATGCCACCACGGCGACTACGACCCGCACACGGTCGAGGCGGTCCTGGTCACGGCAGCGGATGCGCTGTCGGCCGCACGACCAGGCGCCCGTCGCGAGATCCTCGAAAACTACATCAAGCGGCTCGAAAAGCTCGAGGGGATGGCCTCCGAATTTGAAGGCGTGGAGAAGGTCTTCGCCATCCAGGCGGGCCGAGAACTCAGGATCATCGTCGAATCGCAGACCATCAGTGACGACAAGGCCGTGTGGCTTGCCCGCGATGTCGCGAAGAAGGTCGAAGCGGAGCTGACCTATCCGGGTCAAATCAAGGTGACGGTGATTCGCGAGACCCGCGCGGTGGAATACGCGCGGTGAGACCGTGATCCGTCTTCTCTTTGTTGGCGACATCATGGGATCGGCCGGCCGCAAGGCGATCGCCGGGGGCCTCGAGTCCCTGGTCGATCGCGAGCAGGTCGATTTCGTGGTCGCCAATGTCGAGAACGCCGCCGGTGGTTTTGGCATTACCGCTTCGGTGCTCGAGGAACTCGAGCACTTCCCGGTGGATGTCTGGACGACCGGCAATCACGTTTGGGACAAAAAAGAAGGGGTGCCGTTGCTCGATGCCCACCCGGCTCTGTTGCGGCCGGCGAACTACCCGGATGGCAACCCGGGCCGCGGTTGGTGTGTCGAGGAAACCGCCGCCGGTATCCCTGTGGCGGTGGTCAATCTCCAGGGGCAGGCCATGATGCCACCCATCGACAACGCTTTCAGAAAGGCCGATGCGGTTCTCTCGGAAATCGGATCGGCGCACCCGGATGTCAAGATCATTCTCGTCGACATGCACGCCGAGGCGACCTCGGAGAAACAAGCCATGGGTTGGTATCTCGACGGACGGGCGACCGCGGTCCTCGGCACCCACACCCACGTCCCGACGGCTGACGAGAGGATCCTGCCGAAGGGCACCGCGTTCCAGACCGATGTCGGGATGACGGGGCCGTATGAATCGATCATCGGGATGAAGCCGGGGAAGGTCCTCGAGCGCTTCCTCTACAACACGCCGAGACCCTTCGAGCCCGCCAAGCGCGACATCCAGCTCCGCGGCGCCCTCATCGACGCCGACGAGGCCACCGGCAGGGCCACCGCGATCCGCAGAGTCAAGATCGACGTGAGCTGAATCCTCTGGTCCGGCAACGCGATGGAAGGGGAGCCAGGCACCGAGTCCGCGTACTCTCAAGGGCACACGGGAAACGCCTCAAACGGACGTGCCGCTTTTAACATTGTTCGGAATCGGCGTGGCCCTACTCGTGTGTAGACCATTGAGGCCGAACAATGTTAAAGGGGGCACTCTCGGGGAGCGCGTTGAGAGAGCCGGGTTCAGAGGCGCGATGCCGATTACGAATCGACGCGTTGGCCATCCCTCACCACGACTTCTCCGTTTTTAACCACGTCGCGGATGGGGTTGACGCCGTAGTGGTAGACCAGATGGTGGTAGCTCGGGCCGTCGAGCACGGCGATGTCGGCGCGTTTGCCGACCTCGAGGGATCCGATCTCCGATGCCTGGTCGAGCGCGGCCGCGGCGTTGAGCGTCGCGCCGGTCAGCGCTTCTTCGATGGTCAGACCCATCTGCAGGGTCGCCAATGCGAGGATCATGGGCATGGACTCGGTGGGCGAAGAACCCGGGTTGCAGTCGGTGGCCAGGGCGACGGCGCAGCCCGCCTCCACCATCCGTCGGGCCGGCGCATAGCCGGACCGGAGAAAGAACGACGTACCCGGAAGCAGCACTCCGATGGTCTTAGACGCCGCCAGGGCGGCAATGCCCGCATCGGTGATGCACATGAGGTGGTCGGCCGACAATGCGTTGAATTCGACGGCGAGTTCGGCGCCGCCCAGGGGGGTGAGCTCGTCGGCATGGAGGTGGATCCGCCAGCCGAGAGCATCGGCGTCGGCGAGGATTCGTCGGGTCTGGTCGATGTCGAAAACGCCATCCTCGCAGAAAACATCAACCGCTACGGCAAGTCCGCGTCGCGCGATGCTCGGATGAATCTCTTCCACCAACTCGGTGATCCACCGATCGGGCTCGTGGCGGTGCTCCAGCGGCACCTCGTGGGCGGCAAGACAGGTTGGGTGGAGATCTACCGGGTGGTTTCGATCAGCGGCTCCGATCACCTCGAGCATCCGGACCTCGGTGGCGAGATCGAGCCCGTAGCCCGATTTGGCCTCGATGGTCGTGGTTCCGTACTCCAAAAACGTGTCGAGGCGGGTCATGGTGCCGTGGAGCAGCTCATCGAAGGTGGCGGCCCTGGTCGCTCGAACAGTGGCGTTGATGCCGCCGCCCGATCGGGCGATATCCATGTAGGACTCGCCCGCGAGGCGCCGGTTGAACTCTTCCTCCCGCGATCCCGCCCACACCGGGTGGGTGTGTGGGTCGACAAAGCCGGGAATCACACAACAGCCGGTTGCGTCGAGAACTTGATCTGGTTTGGAAAACCGAAGGTCGTGCTCCGCTGCGTCACCGACAAAGACCAACTCGGAGCCTTCGCATCGGACGACGGCGTTTTCGATGGTCGACACTCGACCGAAATCCGCTCCCCGGCGAGCCGTGTTCCCAAGGGGCGTCGCCACCTGGCTCGCGCCCCGGACGAGAAGGCTCATCCCTTGCCCTCCCCGGTGTTCTCGGTCTTTCGAGTGAGAATGGCGAGTTTGGGCGTCGTTCGTTCTTCCTTCTCACGAGAGCGATCGTCCTCGATGAGACCCTGGAGGAGTTCGACCAGACGAATGAGTTCGGATCTCGTTTCGCGCCGACGCTCTCGGAGCTGTTGAATCACGTTGTCGATCATGCGAGATCGTTCGTTGGCTTCCTGAACCAGTCGATCGGCGAGCCCGTGACCGTCTTCGATGATTCGCTGTCCCTCGTCGCGGGCCGCTTCAACGGTCGACTCGGCCATCCGCTGGGCGGCAACCAGGGCTTCGTGCAGCGCGGTTTCGCGTTCTCTGAAGGACGCGAGTTCGGTCTCCAATCGATGGACCTGCTGACGAAGCTCGCCGCGTTCGCGCATCAGCGACTCCATCCCGCCGGCGATTTCGGTCAGATATTCGTGAACCTCGTTGGCCGGGTAGCCGCGAAACTTCACGGCGAACCTTTTACCGAGGATGTCGAGCGGTGAGAGCTCTGACATGGTGCGGCCCTCCTTTTCAATCATCCAGTATGCCATGAAACGGCTCGGTGTCTGTGATCGAGCACAACGGAGACAGGCGATGCCGGTTGTTCTGTGGTCTCGTTGGGGAGCGAGGCGAATCCCGTGGTGAAGTAAAGTGCTGCAATCGCGCCCGTGGCTCTCGGATATACTTTTTGCGACCGAGCTCCACGATCGAGGCCGGGAGGATTCATGTCCGAGGTGCAGTTACGGGTTCACGATCTCTGGAAGACCTTCGATCCCGGTCTCTTCGAAGCCGCGGTGGAGGTTCTCAAGGGACTGAGTGTCGAGGTCGAGAAGGGAGAGATCTTCGGTTTTCTCGGCCCGAACGGAGCCGGAAAGACGACCACCATCAAGGCCGTGACCGGGCTGGTGATCCCGGATCGGGGTGAGATCTCCGTTGGCGGCCACCCCCACGACTCCATGCAGGCCAAGCGTCTGACGGGTTTCATGGCGGAAAGCCCCTATCTTTATCACTACCTCACCGGTCGTGAGTACCTCCGGTTTTCGGCGCAGCTGCTCGGAATCGAGAGTGCCGAGATCGACGACCGGGTGGAGTCGACCCTCGCTCAGGTATCCATGACCGACAGGGCGGACCGAAAGATGCGGACGTTCTCCAAAGGGATGCTGCAGCGGGTCGCCCTTGGTCAGGCTCTTCTCGGCGAGCCCGAACTCCTTATTCTCGATGAGCCCATGAGTGGTTTGGATCCCATTGGTCGCCGGGACGTTCGGGACATCATTCTCGCGCAGAAGGAGCGCGGTGTGACGGTGTTCTTCTCGAGTCACATCATCCCGGATGTAGAAATGGTCTGTGATCGTGTCGCGACCGTCATCGACGGAACGGTGCGCGGAATCGGAGCGGTGCGGGATCTCATCGCCCGTGAGGTCGAGAGCTATGAAGTCACCTTCACCGGGCTCGATCCGAGGGTCGTGGCCACACCGGTGACCTCGGCGCATCAGGGCAGCGACGCGGCGTGGGCGCGGGTCGATGCCGCCCATCGCGACAGCCTGATTCGCGAGCTCTCCGATCGGGGCGCGCGGCTGGTCGGCTTGACACCGGTGCGGAGCAGTCTCGAGGATCTCCTGGTGCGGCAGTATGAGGAAGGGGCGGCATCATGAGGGCCATTCGCATCATCGCCGTCAACACCTTCAGGGAGGCCCTTCGCGACAAGGTTCTTTACCTTTTTCTCGGATTCGCGGTGCTGCTCATGGCGAGCTCGAAGGTCTTCGGGATCCTCACGGTTGGTGATCAGGACAAGATCATCAAGGATCTGGGTCTTGCCGGGATTCAGTTCTTTCTGATGCTCATCGCGGTGATGATGAGTGTGATTCTGATCAGCCGCGAGATCGACAGCAAGACGGTCTACTTTATTCTCGCCAAACCCGTGCGGCGATGGCAGTTCCTGCTCGGGAAGTACACCGGTCTGATGGCCACGGTTCTGGTCAACCTCGTCTTGATGACGTTGGTCCTGGTATTTTTTGTGTGGCTGTATGGCGGTGGTTTCGATCCGAGGCTTTTCCTCGCCACGGGGATGATCGGCGTCGAGATGGCGGTTCTGGTGGCCTTCGCGACGCTGTTTTCGGTGCTGACCAAGCCGATCCTCGGGTCGGTCTTCACCCTGGCGGTCTTCGTCGTCGGTCACCTCTCGCAGGATCTCTGGCTGCTCACCCGGCACCTGCCGGGGTCTCTTGGCCGGACAATCGTGTCAGTGCTCTACTACCTCGTTCCCAATCTCGAGCGCTTCAACCTCAAGACCGAGGTGGTCCATCAGCTCCCCATTCCGGCCGGAGCCGTTGGTCTCGCAGTGGTCTACGGTTGCTTCTTCACCGCACTCGTGTTGGTTCTCGCCTGTTTTCGATTTGAAGGGAAAGACCTCCAGTGAGGCGTGTGTCGCTGACGATTCTCGTGATCGCCGCCTTGTTGGCGGGAACGATTTTGGCCGAGCGGGCGCTCCAGAAGGTCAACCGGGTGGACCCGTTGGGCCGGAAGCTGCTGTATCTCCCGAGCGCCGAAATGCTCAAGCTCGTCAGCCTGGGCAACGAGGGTCTGGTCGCCGATATTCTTTATCTGTGGTCGATTCAGTACTACTCCAAGTACAAGCCGCACGAGCAGTTCCTGTATTTGGAGACGGTTTACGACCTCATTACGGACCTGGATCCGCTCTACCAGGACGCCTACCGTGTCGGTGCGCTGATCATGGAGCTGCCGACAATCGAAGAAGCAAAATACAAGACCGCCGTGATCCGCCTCTTTGACAAGGCCCTGCGTAACATGCCCGACAACGGGGAGATAGCCGAGGCGGCCGGTTGGGACATGTATATCCGTTACCGCGATAAAGCCGAGGCTCTTCGCTATTTCAGATCCGCTGCAGCGGTGCCCGGCTCACCCCACCGGACTCAAACGGTTTCTCGCCGTGTGGAGCAATGACGAGGAGGGCTGGTCCTTCGAGGACGCCCTGGCGTATTGGATGGAGGTCCGGGACGAGGCGGAGACCGACTATGACCGTGGCGGTCTGCGAGAAACAGATCTATCGTCTCTTCGCCTCCCGGGACGAGGCCGCGCTCAACTCGGTGCTGCAGAACTGGAAGCTCCGTCACGGGATCTGCGCCGATAAGCTGGCAGGAGATCGTCGAGGCGGGTTGGTTGGGGGAGGTTCCGATGGACTACTTCGGCAAGGAATATCGGATTTCGTCCGATACCTGCACGGCTCAGGCGGTCGAGGGCGTTCGGTTCGACTGACGATTCTGTTGTCTGGTCAGTTCCCCGGCACCAAATCCAAAAAGACCGCCAGATCGAGTGCTCGCCGGCAATTCGGGTTCTCGGCAAGCGCCCGTCGAAGTTCCGCCGACACGCTCCTGACGGAGTTCGGGGTCGGTTCGCAGAGCCTTGGTGAGATGCTCGAAGTCATCCGGATGAGTCACGCGATACTCATGTTCGGCGAGGAAGGCCTCCGGCACCGAGGAGCGCCGGACGAGCACGATGGCGACATCATCCCAATAGACCGTCGCCCAGCGCGAAGACCGGAACCAGAGCGTCGAGAAACCGCGGCGCCCGAGGTCGTCGCCGTCCGGTGTCGTGACGTTGATCGGCTCGTGGTAGCGAAGAAGAATGGTGTCGATCCGCCAGCGTTCGAGGAGACTCTCCCAGGCGGCGACATCGCTTCGAGCGAAGATCTCCCAGATCTCCCGCAGCAGGGGCTCGTGAATCTCGTTGCGGTCATCGAGGAAGACCTGCCGGTCGGGATAGCCGTCGAGAATGAGCCAGCCGCCGAAGCGGACGTCGTTGTAGAGGTTTCCCTCGAGGAGATGCTCGGTGGCAAGAAACCGTACGGCTTCGTCCGGGTACCAATTCTCGGCAAAACCAAAGCCGGCGCGGGGCCACGGACGCACGATAGCCGAGACTCCGAGAACCCCTACGAGGGCCAAGCTGAGCACCAGCCGAACTCGAGGTCGAGATCGGGCGTGATCTCCGTCCGCTGCGAAAAGCGGCCAGCGCGCCAAACACGGCGCGATGGTCTGTGGCAGCAGGACGAAGAAGAGACCGATGTTACGGATGTGTTTGACGGCCAAAGCGGCGGTAGCGATCGCGGACAGCCAATATTGCGGCGCCGCGCGACTCACGATCAAGACCATCGCGACAGCACAGAAAGCAGCAAAGAGTACGGGCGCCTCGGCGGGGCCGGGAGAAATCCACTCGGGGTTGGGGATGTGGGGTTGCCTTACCATCTCGGCGAGGCGAAAGGGCACGGTCCAGACCAGCCAGCCATGTGGGTTCAGCAGGGGTGCGAGGAACGCGGCACCGACTCCGACGACGCCAGATGACAGCATCGAACGGTCCGGTTGGCGTCGGATGAGTTGGTCGCCCACTTCGCCTGAAAACCAGATCGAAATCAGAATCGGCGCCACCAGGATGGCGCCGTGGAGATTGGCGCCCAGGGCGATCACGGCGACCAGAGGAAGCGGCCAGAAACGTCGCCCGCGGCGATCGGCAAAGAGCCACATGGCGAGTGGCAGGAGCAGAAGAGTAAAGAGTTCGGGTCGGAGAAAGAACCGCGGTCGTGCGGCGAGGACCACCAGAGCCGCGAGGAGAAGCGCCACCGGAGGGTCGAGCCCACTCGTCATTCCGATCCGCACCAGCAGGAGCATGAGCGCAGCGACGATGAGCATCCGCATGACGACCAGAGCTGGAGCTCCGCCGAGATCGTAAAGGGCGGCGGAAGCGACCTGGAAGAGCCACTCGTGATCGATCCACTCCGCCCCCTCCGACGTGAAGCTGAAGACGTCGTGGTCGAGGACCTCGCGGTTCTCGACCATCCACCGACCACTGGCGAGGTGCCAGCCGATGGAGGTGTTGGTGATCTCGAAGGCGCCGCAGACGAGCCCGAAGAGGACCGCCGCCGCGATAATCACAGGCGGGAGGTTCTGGCGAAAGAGGGGGTTCTCCACAGAAGTCACGGAGGGGGCTCGCGTTGTCGCCGCCGGCTCCGTCGTGGACCCGGCGTCAGTCGTCGTCGGGTTCGGAGTCGGTGACACGGTACCGCTCCCATTCTTCCTCGAAAGCAAGCGTCTGTGTCGAGGTCATGCGATCGAGAAACACAACCCCATCGAGGTGGTCGAACTCATGTTGGATGACTCGAGCGTGAAAGCCGTCCGCGGTGAGGCTCAAGGCTTCACCATCGACCGTTCGGCCCCTGACCTTGATCCGACGGGCCCGCGGAACAACGCCGCGGAGGCCGGGAATCGACAGGCAGCCCTCCCAGCCCTCCTCGAGCACGGGATCGACGACCCGGATTTCGGGGTTGACCACGATCGTCGGCTCGATTTCGGCCTCGCCGTCATGGGCGGGGAGCCAGTAGGCAAAGAGTCGAAGCTCCTCGGCCACCTGTGGGGCGGCGAGACCGACGCCCTCTTCCTCGAGCATGGTGCGGATGAGGTCGCGGCCGAGTTCCTCGAGACGCCCGGTTGCAAACCACTCCTCGGGAACCGGTTCCGCCACCGAGCGCAGAACCGGGTGGCCGAGTCGGACGACCTCGAGAAGACGGGGCTCGACGGACACGATCCTAGCCGCAGCCCGAGCAGCCGCCGCCGGAGCCGCAGTCTTCGGCATCGGGTTTGTTGGGGTTGTCGACCATGAATCCGGTACCCCGCTGGTCGTCGATGAAGTCGACGGTGGCGCCGGTGAGGTTGGGCGCCGAGTTCTGATCGACGAGGACTTTCAGGTCACCATTTTCAACGACGGTGTCGCCGTCACGTTTCTCGTCAAAGGTGAATCCATAAGCGAAACCCGAGCAGCCGATACCCTGGATAAAGATCCGCAGGTTCTTGCCTTCGGCTTCGGGGGTCTGGGCGGCGAATTCCTTGACCTTGCTGACCGCGGTGTCGGAAAACGAAATCATCTGTTCCTCCAGTCGCGCCGCATCGAAGCGACGTGGTTCATGAGCCTATCTCCAAGAGGAGAACGTGACAAGTCCTTGAGTTATTCGATCCCATTTTCGGCGAGCCAACGTTCGGCCTCGATGGCCGCCATACAGCCTGTTCCCGCGGCGGTGATCGCCTGCCGGTAGATCGAGTCTTGAACATCTCCACACGCCCACACCCCCTCGACCGAGGTTCTGGTGGTACCGGGGACGGTGGTGATATAGCCGTTGGAGTCCATTTCGAGCAGGCCGGCAAAAATATCAGTGTTTGGCCGGTGGCCGATGGCCATGAAGACGCCCTGGGTTGGGAACTCGCGGATGTCGCCGGTTTGAGTGTCCTTCAGAAGAACGCCGGTGACTCCACCGTCCCGCGAGCCGAGGATTTCGGTGATCACCGAGTTCCAGGCAAAATCGATCTTGGGGTTGTCCATGGCGCGCTGCTGCATGATCTTCGATGCCCGGAGCTCGTCTCGGCGGTGGATGACGGTGACCTTACTGGCGAACTTCGAGAGAAAGACGGCCTCCTCCATGGCGGTGTCGCCGCCACCGACCACGACGATCTCCTTGTCACGAAAAAAGAACCCGTCGCAGGTGGCACAGGCGGAAACGCCGAATCCCATGAGTTCGGCTTCCGACTCGAGTCCGAGCAATTGAGCCGAGGCGCCGGTCGCGATGATGAGAGCGTCGCAGGTGATTTCGCCCGAGGAGTCGGTGTAGACGGTGTAAGGGCGGCTGCCGAGATCGACCTTGTTGATCTTGTCGAAGATGAAGCGAGTGCCGAACCGTTCTACCTGGGCCTTGGTGCGCTCCATGAGTTCGGGCCCCATGACGCCATCGGGAAACCCCGGGTAGTTTTCGACTTCGGTGGTGATGGTGAGCTGGCCACCGGGTTGCATGCCCTCGATGACCAGCGGCTCGAGATCGGCGCGGGCGGTGTAGAGGGCTGCGGTCAGGCCGGCGGGGCCGGAACCGATGATAAGGACCTTGACGTGTTCAGAACCCATGGATGAGCCTCCGTGGCGATTGAAATCACCGAATACGGCGATGGCGGGAATGCGCGCCGCAACAAAGCATTATCCATAGAACGGGCGACGGAGCAAGACCGGCGGTTGAATGACGAAGGGGTGCGGTGCCGCTTCTTGCGTGGTGGATGACAATGATGTTCTCTTTATTATTCCTTCTGCTGGGTGGGGTCCAGACCGCGGACGCGGGCGCCACCGGGGGCCTTGAAGCTCTGGCGCGTGCCGACCGCTGGGATCAGGTTCTCACGGTCGCCACGCGGCGAGCCGACCAGCTGCCGCTGCGTCCCGAGGAGGCGATGGTCGCCGCTTACGCGGCGGGTTTGGCCGGTGATGTTCGTGCGCAGGCTCATTTTCTGGAATTGGTGGTGGGTTCATCCGATCTCGATGCGGTGGCCGGTGTGGAGCTTGCCGGGTTGGTGGTGAGTGACGATCCGGATCGAGCTTTCGATCTGGTTTCCGGTTTTCTCAGGCGGGCGCCATCGTCTCAGATTCGCCGGGCGGCGATCGAGACCACGGAAGCGGCGGTGGCGGTTGGCCTCGATCCCGATCGCCGAGCCGACCTCGAACGGTTGTTGCCGTCGATGAACCGGAGATCGCGGCGGGGGATCGAGCTTGCCCTGGCCCTGAGTTCCGACCCGGTTGATTGGGCTCGGCTGAGTCGTCTGCTCGCTTCTTCAACCGCCGATCTGGTGGCGCTGGCGGCGGCTGACGAGCTCGGATCGACAACTCCGATCGGGGAGGTCGATCGCTGGCGGGTCGCGAACACCTTCTATCGTCACGGTCACTACGACCGCGCCGCACCGCTCTTCGAGAGCCTCGATGACGTCCGAAACAGCCAGATCTCGCGTCGCGAAGTCGCCTATCTTCGCGGTCGCTGCGCCTTTCGCCGGGAGGACTGGGCGACGGCCGTGAAGTGGTACCAGACGGCCATTTCGAGGGCATCGGCCGGGGAGCGGCGAGCCGAGCTCGAGGTTCACCTCGGCCGGACGTACGAACTCGCCGGCAACCTGGACGATGCGGTGGCCGCGGCGCAGCGGGCGGTCCGGCTCAAAACGAGCGATGACCGGAGGCTTTTTCTCGCTCGGCTTCGGCTGCGGCGGAGTGAACCCGAGCTCGCCCAGTCGGGATTGGACCGGTTGAGGTCCAGATCGGCTCGGGCGAGGGGCCAACTCATGCTGGGTCTCGATGAGATGCGGAACGGGGACGACGGCGTCGCGCTCAGCCGGCTCTCGCAGGTCAACCGGGACCCGTGGCAGGCGCCGGCCGCGGTGATCGCCGCCGATCTGGCCCTGGTCTCCGACGACCCTTCAACGGCCCTCGATCTCTTGGTGACCGCGGCAGAGGGACTCGATTCCTACTGGGCCGAGGAAGCCCGGTCGGTCATGACTCGGATCCCGACCGAGGTCCAGGCTGGTTGGCGCCGCCGGGAAGCCGTGGCGTTGGGCGACCCGATTGAGCGGACCCGTGAGCGCGCCATGGCCCGTCTGCTGACCCTCGAAACCGATCCGGATCGTGTTGCGGCTCTTCGCAAGGCTGCTGTCGTGATGGTCGGTCTCGATGGCGACCCGGAGAAACCGGAGTTCCAGCCGGGACTCGCTGCCGAACTCTGGACCATCGGACTGCGTTCGTCCGCCCTGCGCTGGGATCCCACGGGGTTGCCGCGCGATGGTGCTCGATCGACCTGGTGGACCGCCGAGCAGGAACTCGAGCTCGGTCAGCCGTGGCTGGCGATCTCTGTCGCCGATACGGCTCGGTGGCAGGCGTCTCCATACATTCCCGAGAGGGGGCTGCCGATGGGTCTGAGGTACGCGCTGTATCCGCTTCCCTTTTCCTCGACGGTGAAGCGCGCCGCATCAATGCACGATCTGCCGTGGTCGTTGCTCGCAGGCGTGGCTCGAGAGGAGTCGCGCTGGAACCCCGATGTGGTGTCGAAGGTCGGAGCTCGTGGCCTGATGCAGTTGATGCCGGCCACCGCGGTGGCCGCCGGCGCCGCCAACGGCCGCCCGGAAATCGTTCCCGATGATCTCTTCGAGCCCTTCATCAGCCTCGATCTCGGTGCTGCCGAGCTCGGGCGGTTACTTGTGGTCTTTGGCGGCAATCGTGCCGCCGCGGTTGCGGCGTACAACGCCGGCGAGGCGCAGGCTCGACTGTGGCTGGATCAGTGTGGAGACCCGTGTTCGGAGGCCCGGTTTCTGGCCCAGGTGAGTTTCTCGGTCACCCGCGGCTACACCGAGGCGGTTTTAGGCGCGGCGGCTGTGTACGAAGAAATCTACGGGGAATCCACCGTGAGCCCGGTCAGCGAACAAAGCGAGTGACCTCACGTTCTTCGAGGGCTCTCGTGACCCATCGTTCGATCTCGTCGTTGAGCTTCCGTTCGGCGATGAGTTGATGAAGCTGGTCCTGGACCGAGGTCAGCGGAGGTGCGATCTCGCCCTGGGATTCGAGCTCGACGGCGAGGTTGCGATAGGCGGTTTCGATCTCCTGGAGGGTGACGCTGATTCTTGGGCGCAAACGTTGTTCGGCGTAGGCGTTCGAGGCGCAGACACGGAGCGCGAGCTCGTCGATATCGGCATCGCCGAGGCCCGCGGCCGCGAGTTGTTCAGAGAGTGAGTCGATGTCCCCTACGGTGGAGAGGACCGAGCGCCGGACCCCGGCGACATCGAGTTCGAGTCGATAGAGCACTCCCGTGGCTTCGAGATCGCGGAATTGAACCTCGAGTTGAATACGAGCTTCCAAGAGGGCGGATCGATAGTCGGCCTCGGTTGCACCGCTGGGGCGTTCGATGAGCACCACCAGTTCGGCGAGATCGATGTCGCTGCGCAGCAGAGGCGTCCGATCGACGACGGCCACCACCTCCTCGACGGGCTCGCGGAGGAGGGCCTGCGCGCCGGACAACTGACTGAAAAACAGTAAGATGAGTGCAGTGGCGATCCGTTTCACCCTGATATCATAACAACGTGTCGGACTCCCGTGGAATTTTGTGGATTGTCGCTACCCCCATCGGCACCCTCGACGATTTTGCCCCCCGGGCGCGGGAAGTCCTCATCGGCGCCGCCTTGATCCTCGCCGAGGACACCCGCCGGGCGAGCAGGCTTCTGAGCCACGTGGGGGTCGCACCCGGCCGGCGGCTGAGGAGCTATCACGAGCACAACGAGACGGATCGCCTGCCCTTGGCGCTGGAGACTCTCCGGGATGGGAGATCGGTCGTGCTGATGAGTGACGCCGGCACACCGGTACTCTCGGATCCCGGCTTCGTGCTGGTGCGAGCGGCGCGGAGCGAGGACATCCATGTGGCGACCGTGCCGGGTCCATCGTCGTTCACCGCTGCCCTGGCGGCCTCGGGACAGCCGCCGCTACCGGCCACCCTGGTGGGGTTTCTGCCGGCCAGATCAGGGGCCCGCAGGAGCCGGATTGCGGAGTTCGCCGGGGTTCCCTGGACCCTGGTTGTGCTTCTCTCACCCCACCGTCTCGCCGCCGAGTTGGGGGATCTGGCGAAGGGTCTTGGCCCCGACCGACCGGCGACCCTGCTGGCCGAGATCAGCAAGATGCACGAGCGGGCGGTCTCGGCATCGCTGGGCGAGCTCGCCGAGAGTGGCGAAGCCGGCAATCCACGGGGCGAGTATGTCGTGGTGGTGGGCCCATCGGCCGGTCTCGAGCTGACCGGACCTGTGGATCCCGAGCGAATCAGGCAGGCTTACGCTGTCGCCGTCGACGCCGGATTGACCCGCAAGGTAGCGTTGAAGGCGATTGCCGAGGAGTTTGGCGTCAGTCGGCGCGAGGTCTTCGATTCGCTCGTCAATCATGAGATAATCAATGATTGATAGATGGTTCAAATGAACCGAAGATGGCGGTGGCCATTGCAGAATACCGCTTGTCTCGATGACGTCTGTGATACTCTGAGGCCGATTACTGGAGGTGCCATCATGTTCCGGCGAGTCGGTCCGACCATTGGCGCGATAGCTGTGCTTCTTGTGGTTTTGGTCGGGTGTGGCAGCGAGCCGGTTGTGGGGGTTCTCCTTCCGACCACCGGTGAGGCGGGGACCTACGGCGAGTCCATCGAGAGTGGCATCCATCTCGCCATCAGCGATGCTCGAGATCGCGAGGGGTTGCCCAAGGGTTTTGATGTCGTGTGGGTGGATACCCAGTCGGACCCGGAGCGCGCGGTCAGTGAGCTGCGGCGGTTGGCCTCAGAGCGTGGAGTCAAGATGGTGATCGCCGGCGCCACAAGCAATGAGGCGCAGGCCATCGTCGAGGTTCTCGACGAACTCGAGGTGGTGTGTCTCTCGCCCACGGCGTCGACTCCCGGAATCAGTCAGAGGTCGAAGCTTTTCTTTCGGATCTTCCCGTCCGACGAGCTCGAGGGCCATACCGCGGCCCGGTTTATGTTCGATCGGCTCGGCCAGCCGCGGACCGTGGTCTACTCCGGTCCGGGCGATTACGCCGCAGGCATCGAACCGGAGTTCATGAATCAGTATGTCGAGGCACTCGGCGGCGAGGTCGTGTCGCGGGTAGATCTGGCCGACCCGGAATGGCGGTCGGCGTCCGATGCCGTCGTGCCGGGAAGCGGAGTCGGCGCGGTCTATGTCATCGGCTATGCGCCGGAGATTCTCGAAGTGATCACCTACCTCAGAGAAACCGGCTACAAGGGACGCTTTGTCACCACGTCGGCCTTTTTCAACGACCAGATCATCCTCGAGGCGGGCGAGGCGGCGGAAGGAATTCTCTTCCCGCTCCCGCCGTTCGACCGGACCTCGGACAAGGAACCGGTCCTCGGGTTTGTCAATCGATATATGGATGCGCTCGGCAAGGCGCCCGATGTATTCGCCGCGCACGGCTACGATGCCATGTGGTTGACCATCCAGGTGATGACCATTGCCGATCCGCCCGACACCAATCAGATCCGCCGGGCTTTCCACTTCGGGATGAACGAGCTGATGGGAGTTACCGGACCGATCCTTTTTGACGACTATGGGGATGTCAAGCACTACCCCAAGATGTTCATCGTCAACCAGGGCCAGGTTCAGAGCTACCAGCGCTATATCACGAACGAGCGCGAGCGCATTCTCCGCGAAGTACAAGAACTCCTGGTCACCGGAGCCGAAGGCAACTAGCCCATGACCCTCGTGCGCCTGCTGTGGCGCCAGCGGGCGCTGATTGCGGTCTTGGTGCGTCGTGAGCTCAACGCGCGCTATCGGGCTTCGGTCCTCGGTTTTCTCTGGTCGCTTCTGAACCCACTGTTACTGCTCTTTGTCTACGCGGTGGTTTTCACCTATATCTTCAACCCGCGTTTTCCGGGTGGTGATCCGTATCCTCTGTTTCTCTTCAGCGGGTTGCTGCCGTGGCTCTTTTTTTCGGGCACGGTGCTCGATTCCTCGGTCACGCTCATCGACAACGGTCCTTTGCTCGCCAAGGTGATGTGCCCGCCGGAGATTTTTCCCGCGGTGACCGTCGTGTCCCACTTTGTTCACCATCTCCTGGCTCTTCCGGTGCTGTTCGCAGCGCTGGTGGTGGCTGCGCTCGCCGGTTGGCATCCTTTTCCCCTGACCGTGTGGCTGCTGCCGTTGGCGCTGGTTCCATGGCTGTTGCTCGCCGGAGGGGCGGCGCTCGGGGTCTCGGCGTTGTCGGTGAAGTTTCGCGATCTGCGCGATCTCGTCGGCCACCTCCTCAACCTCCTCTTCTTCTCCACTCCCATCATCTATAGCCTCGACGGACTCGAGGTCCCCTCGTGGCTCGAGCGGATCCTCCGCCTCAACCCGCTTGCGAGTCTCGTGGAGGTCTACCGAGACGTCGTCTTCACCGGTGTGATCCCGGGCCTCGGACTGTGGTTCATCGCCGTCGTGGTGGGGCTGGCTGGATGGATCCTCGGGGCGTCCATCTTTGTCCGCTTTCGGGAAACCCTGGTGGAGTCGGTGTGAAGGGGCGCCTTCGGTTCGCCGGAGTTCGAAAGATCTACCGGTGGCGCGGGAGCCGGGTGCGCAACGAGTCGGTCAAAGGAGCGGTCCTCGGTTCCTGGTGGCGCCGTCGCCGGCAGACCGTGGAGGAGCACGTTGCCCTCGACGGGATCGATCTCGACATCGAACGCGGTGAGGCGGTGGCGCTGATCGGACCGAACGGATCGGGCAAGTCCACTCTGCTCAAGCTCGCCGGTGGCATTCTGCAACCCACCGAAGGCACGGTCGATGTTGAGGGTCGGGTAACCGCGCTCATCGAGCTTGGCGCCGGTTTCCACCCGGAGATCACCGGGCGGGAGAACGTGCTCTTCAATGGAATGCTCCTCGGTCTCGATCGCCGCGAGATCGAGGCTCGTCTGCCGGAGATCCTGGACTTTGCCGAGATCGGTGATTTCATCGATCAGCCGGTCAAAACCTACTCATCGGGGATGTATGTTCGTCTCGGGTTCGCGGTGGCGGTAGCGGTGGAACCGGATGTGCTCCTCATCGACGAGGTCCTGTCGGTGGGTGATGAGGCCTTCACCAGAAGGTGTCTGGATCGACTGGCGAGGATGCGGCAGGCGGGCGTCACCATGGTGCTCGTGTCGCACGACCTCGATCTCGTCGAGACCTTTGCCGATCGTGCCATCTATCTCAAGGCGGGCCGGGTGCGGTCGCGAGGCACCGTGGATTCGGTGATTGCCCGATATCGCAGCGATGTCGCCGGCACCCCCGAGAAGCCCGCCGAGGACCAGGCATCGAGCTCTCGAGCCGATGCCCAGAGCCAACGTTGGGGCAGCAATGAGGTCGAGATCGCTTCAGTTGAGCTGGAGACCGATGCCGGGGCGACCCGACTCGTACCCACCGGGACGCCGTGTCGGTTACACATCCGATTCCGGGCGCAGCGTGAGATCGATGATTTTGTCGTGGGAGTGGCGTGGCACCGCCCCGACGGCACCCTGGTGACCGGCCACAACACCGATCTTGACGGTCATCTGCCAAGGATTCTCGGCGGCGAAGGTGAGATTCGCTGCAGCTACGATGCGTTGGATCTGTCGCCCGGGGACTATCTGGTTGACGTGGCGGTGCACGCCAAGGACGGAAGAGCCTACGACTACTGGTGCGACAGCCTTCGAATCAGGGTCACCGCCGGAGTCGAATGGCCAGGAGTTTGGGCCCCTTCCCACCACTGGGAGTGGGATGGCGATCTCTTTGAATGACGTTTGAGGGCAGCGTTTCCTCGCGCCGATGACGTTGAGCGTCACTTTCGTTGTCAATGCCCTGCACAGGAACCTGGCATGGACATTGCTTTAAACCTGGTTGGATTGAAAAGGAGGATCGAATGCGCAGACAAAAAGGTTTCACTCTCATCGAGCTGCTGATCGTGGTCGCGATTATCGGTATTATCGCCGCTATCGCCATCCCGAACCTGCTCAACGCCATCAACCGTGCCCGCCAAAAGAGGTCCATGTCCGACATGCGGACCATCGGTACCGCCGTCGAGGCCTACGCCGTTGACTGGTCTTTTTATCCGACCGTCGCGAACGGCGTGCTTGATCCTACCCTGTCGATTATCATCTCGCCGGTCTACGTCAAGAAAACCCCCTCGCCCGATGGCTGGCGCTTTCCTTTCAATGCCGTGTCCGAGTCGCGCTTCTACACGATCGGATCGGCTGCTCGTGACCAAGTTTGGGAGCAGGGTACCTCTCCAGACACTACCTACTCCCGAGCCCCGACCACCGACATGGACTGCGATATCATCTACTCCAACGGCACCTTCATGTCGTATCCGGAAGGCGTGCAGACCGACTGATCGCTTTCGAACGTAGTTTCTGGACGGGAGCGCTTCGGCGCTCCCGTTTTTTGTTCTGAGCGCGACTCATGGATTCGCGGTAAGATCGCCAGGTGGACAGCTCGAAATGTGGAGATTCGTCGCCGCACCCGACGCCCCAATCGGCAGAAACTCCGGAGTCGATCGCCGGGAAACAGCGCCGGGTCCCGATCCGGCGAACACGCGGTCCGACTCTGTCGCTTTCGTCCTCCTGCTGACGCTCGCGATCGGTGGTGCGTGGTTTCCGGTTTCATCGAATCCATGGACTGCCGTTCTCGTCGCCGCCGTCGTCCTCGCTCTTGTCCCTTGGGGTTGGCGGCGGACGGGGCGGATGGAAGTCGATCGGGCTGGTTGCCGGCGGCGCGGTGCTCTCCGCGCTGACATGCTCGGCCGTGGCAGGATGGGACCCATCGCGGGCGGTGGGCGAGATCGGGCTGGCGGCGGCGGTCTTGGCGCTGGTCTGGCTTGCATCGCGGCTCACGGCCTCCTGAGGTCTTTCCGGCGCTGCTGGCGGTCGGAATCGCCGGGCTGGCCATTTGGGGCATCTGGCAGGTTGTCTACGGGATTCGAGGCGATCCGGCCCGGCGATCGACGAACTCGCGACACCCGCGCGGGCGTATGCGGAGGAACGAGTGGCGAGCGGGCGAGCGTTCGCCTCTCTCCCGCTGCCGAGCCACCTCGCGGTTCTGCTGGCGACGGCTCTTCCATTGCTGCTCGCTCGGGTTCGAGCGACCCCGAGAGGCATGATCTGGATCGCGGCCGCTGTCCTTGACCGTCCTCGGTTTGATCGCGACGAGATCTCCAGTTGGGCTTGGACTCGCCGTGTTGGCCGTGGCGCCGATGCTCGTCGTGACGCCGCCGGGCCGCAATGTGCTCGTGGTGGGGCGTCTTGATCGTTGCGATCGCTGCGATAGTGGTGGTTCGGCCGGATGTCGCCGAGCTGGAGCCGGTGTCGTTGCGGCTCGACAATTGGCGGACGGGGGTTTGGCTTTGGACGACATCTCCGGCATCGGGGTCGGGGTGGCGAGCTTCGCCCAGGCGAGCCAGGCCAACCCGCTGGCGGTGGGTAACCGGCCGGCGCACGCCCACAGCCTGCCGGTCGAGGCCCTCGCGGAGCTCGGGCCGGCAGGTCTGACCGGGGTCCTGCTTCTGGGTATCTGGCTGGTGCACTGATTCGGGATGTGTGGAAGAGCAACCGGGGACTCGCGCTGGCCATCGCCGTGGTGCCGCTTGCACAATCTGGTGGATTTTTCGCTCTTCGTGTCCGGGGTGGCTCTGCCGTGGGCGGTTCTGCTCGGATGGGCGGTGGCCTCTGGTCGACCCGAGGTCAGGTCTGAATCAGTGGCGTTCCCTCAGGGGTCGGACCGTGCTGGTCACGGCTGTCGCGATGGCATTGGGTGTCACCATCCTCCATGCATCGAGTGTGGTTGTCGAGGAGGCTGCTGCCGCTACTCCAGTCCCGTCGAGCAATTCGACGGGGCGATGCAGGCGTTGAAGATGGCCCCGTGGCGGGTCGAACCTCAGTTCCTTCTCGCGACGTCGGCCATCGTCAGCAACGATCAACGACTCCTTGAGAAAGCTTGGCACGAACTTGATGGACTTCGCTGGTTGCGACCGAGTTCGTCCGCGTTGGCAAGACGCAGAGCGCGTCTCGCCCTTGGTCGCGGCGATGTCTCGGCCGCGCTGACGGAATTTTGGATCGCGACCGTGAACGGTGTCCCGGGCGGCGAATCCGAGTCGGCATTCGGGGAGCTCTTGAAAGACCTGGAACGGGCCGTGAATGATGCGGGCGACTGACCTCGGAACGCCGGCGGCTTCGGCGGCGGTGATTCTCTCCGCCTTTCTGGGTGGCGGGTTCTACCCGCTTCCGCGAATGGTGGTCGCCGGGGCGTTGATGGTGGTGTGGGTTCTCGCAGCGGCAGGGTTCCGCGGCCGACCCGACAGGACCGAGTGGTTGCTCGCAGGGACCGTGGCGTGGGGCCTGATCGTTGCAGTCTGGGTGGGTTCGTCGCCGCTGGCGGGAAAGGAAACCCTGACGATCTGGATCACCGCCCTTCTACTGTTTGGTATCTGCCGTAGAGGCAGCGGTGAGAGCAGGTTTAGGGCGATCGGGATCCTGACGGTAGGTGCTGCTGTGGTTGCGGCTGCCGTGATAGTCGAGGCGATCGGCAGCGGTCTTCGCGTCGGGGGATTCTTCGAGAATCCGAATCTCGCTGCGGCGTTGCTGGTTCCGACCCTGCCGATGGGCTGGTGGGTTCTCGAGAAACGATCACGCTGGCGTTGGGCATGGTCGTTCCTGGCGGTGGCCGGAATCGTGTGCTCCGGATCTCGAGCCGGGTTGCTCGCCATGATCGTGGCGGTCGCTCTGATGTTGCCGCGCGGAGGATTGCTTCGCCTGGTGCTTCTTGCCGGTTCGTTGTTGGCGACGAGCGTGCTGGTAGTCCGTTTTGTCAGCCAGCCGGATGCTCTCGCCTGGCATCGGATCTCGATCTGGCGGGCGGTGATCAGGATATGGTTGACGAGACCGTTGACCGGTGTGGGCCCGGGCAGCCTTGTTGAAGCGGCCGGGCAGGCGCGGATTCTGCACCCGGACGAGATCGGCCGTTATCAATTTGTTGTCGGATACTCCGAGTCGACACCGCTCGCAGTTCTGGTTCAACTCGGTATCGTCGGGGTCGTGCTCGTTGGTCTGGCGGTGTTCACCTGGTGGATCGCTGGAAGGGCCGACAGCATCGTCGATCGCCCGATTGTCGTGTCGGCCTTCTCGGCCGCGGTTGTTCTCGGGGCGTTCCATGATTTTCTCACCATCGACCCCGTGCTGTGGTGGTGGGCGGTCCTTCTCGGTTGTTCGACGTCCCCTCCCGGAGCTCGAGCAGAGGTGTCGTCGGTTGCAGGTCCATTCGACGTCAAATGGGTGGCGGCACTCTTGATGGTCTGGCTGACGGCATGGGGCATCGCCACTCCCGCATATGCCAGACGGACAATGGCCTCGGGATCGCTTGACAGCGATGGTGTGGTGCGGGCGTTGAGGATCGAACCGTGGTTGTCGACCGCGCCGGCTGCGCGAGTTCGCTCGCTCCTGGCCACCGATGAGCGCTGGACCTGGGAGTCTGCCGCCGAGGCCCTCCATTGGGCGCAGACCGCCGTTGATGTCCATCCCGGACTTTCGCGCCTCTGGGCGGATCTTGGACGGGTTCACCTTCGTGTTCTGACCGATCTCGGCGGTACCCAGTACGATGGATCGGCGGCGAGACAAGCGTTGACTCGGGCGTGCGAGTTGGATCCCCACCTGGCTTGGAATTGGCTCGAGCGGGCGCGGCTGGAGTGGCTGACGGGAAACCTCAACGAAGCAGTTCGGCTGACGAACCACGCGCTCGCCCAGGAGCCCGATGCGGTCCGCGGATGGTTGTTGTTGAGCCGACTCCAGCTGGAATCGGGAAGAAGGGAGGCCGCTATCTCGGCGTTGAAGAACGCGGAGGATCGACTCGGTCTCGCTGAACAACGAGGCCTCAGCATCTACGACCTCGATCTGCTCCATGCGCCTGCGGCCCAACTCGAGTCGCTCCGACATGATCTCGGTCAGCCACCGGGTGGTGGTTCATGAGACCGAGCCTGGAGTTTGTTTGACCACAGCATCAGGACTCTCGATCGAAACGGCAAGCCGGGAGCATCCCTTGATCGCCGGACTGCTGTTGGCGGTCGCGGCTCTCGTCGTGGGTATGCCGCTCTTTGCCGGACAGGTTCTGGGCGGTCACGACATCGTCGTCTACCTGATCAACGCTCAACAGATGGCGGAGAACCAGAGGGAAGGAGAGCTCTTTCCGGCTTGGGCGGGTGGATTCAATGCAGGATACGGTTCACCCACCCTCCTGTTCTTTCCACCGTTGACCAGCTATCTGCATGCGACCGCGATTCATCTCGGAATTCCGGTGATCGCCGGGGTCTGTATCTGGTCGATGGTGGGGTTGTTCTTCTCTGGTGCAGCCATGTTCGGATGGCTTCGATCGATCGGCTCCTGCCCGAGCGCGCTTGCAGGCGCCCTGGTATACATGGTTGCACCCTATCGGGTGATCAATCTCTACCATCGGAGCGCGCTCGCCGAGCACTGGGCGTTCGTATGGCCCCCGCTCATTCTCTGGGCTGCCACAACATCCCGAATGCCACCCGCCGTCCGGGTACCGCTGGTGGCATTCTCGGTGGTTGCGCTCCTGCTTTCAAATATCCCGTTGGCGCTTCTCTTCGGTGTTGGGTTGGCGACGTGGTTCGTTCTTCGACCGACCTCCGAGGTCGCCGGCTGGAGGTTGCGGGGGGGGCAGCGCTCGGTTTCGTCATGGCGGCGTTTGCCCTGGTACCACAAGCCCTTTCGTCATCGCTGCTGGCGGTGGATCATATCTACGGCGCAGGCGCGGGCCGGTTCCGACCGTCAGCCAATACCCTGTTCAGTCACGGCCTCGATACCTGGAACTTCAACGCTCAGGTCTCCACGGTCGTGGTGGCGACTTTCGTGATCATTCTGCTGGCTTACCTCCTCACGCCCGGAGAAACGAGGCTACGAATCGGGATCAGAGCAACGGTCATCGGCGCAACGTTGTGCGTCATCTTCACCTTGGGGCACGCCGGAATCTTGTGGGAAGCATCCCGTTGTTTTCCAAGCTTCAGTTTCCCTGGCGGGTGGCTTCGTTGTTGACCTTCGCCCTTGCACTCATGGTGGCGACGCTCGACCGGCGCAGGGGATGGCTGGCGACCCTGGTTGCTGCGGTGTCGTTGGTCTTCGGGCCGTGGACTCGGACGGTGCCGTTCTCGGCATTCCTCGCGGAGGAACCGCCGCCGATCCCGGCAGGTCAAGTCTTTCCAGATCCCCACGACGCATGGGAGGCCGGTGGCGGTGGCTGGTACTGGCGGCACGAGAACCTGGCTGAGATCTGGTTTCTCGCCGCCAATGTCCGCCCTTTCCTGCTGTCCGATCTGGCCGGAAACCGAGCCCCGCAGCTGGACGCCATCCGAGATCGCCCGGCGGTGCTGATGGAAGATCAGCAACACCGGTTGAGTTCGGTTCTGGGGGTCGATTCGGCGCGAGGTGGAGGTTCATTCTTCAGTCTCTGGAACCCTTGTTTGGAGGGTCATCCGTTTCCCGGAGATGACCGTCACCATCGACAACCGTCCGGTCGAGATCTCACTGACCCAAAGACGGGGCTCTTGGCCCACGCGATTCCAGCGGGTAAACATGTGGTTCATGGAGGTGGGGGGCGTTCACGGCATTGGCTGGGCCCGCGGTGCCTCGTTGGCAGGTTTATCTTCTGTCGGTCGGAATTCTGCTGACTGCGGTCGTGCGGCCGCGACGGCGAGCAGAGTGCCCCGGGGGTTTAGAATCGATGTGGTGATGAATCAGAAGAACCGAATTTCTCACATTGGAGTCGAATCGGTCACCGGGCCGCGTTTTGTGCAATGTTTCTGGCGCCGGAGGATGCGTATCGGAGTCGGTGGAAATCGATCGACTGCCGCGATTGATCGCTCACGCCGGTGGAATCGGGAATCAGCGGACCGATACCAACAGCCTCGAGGCACTCGATGCCAGTGTCGGTCGCGGCCACACGGCGATCGAGGTCGATCTCTCATGGACAACGGACGGTCGCCTCGTTCTCCTCCATGACTGGGATGAAACGCTGACAGGACTTTTCGGCCGCGATCCGGCCCCATGACGGAGGCCGGTTTTTTGTCACTGACCTCCCTTCACGGCCTCACCCACCTCAGCCTGGATGGCCTCATGGTGTGGTTGGAACGCCATCCTGGTGTGCTCGTCGTTACCGATATCAAGGCGAGAAACCTCGATGGACTTCGATGATCGCCGCGACATACCCGGCCATGGCGTGGCAGCTTCGCACCTCAAATATTCTCTCCAGAGTCCCTGGTGGAGGTGCGACGGCTCGGTTTTGAGCGGGTCATCTTTTCCTTGTACCGAAGCGAACTTCACAGATAGTGAGATCGTCAGGTTCGTCGTCGAGAACCGCCCCTGGGCAGTCACCATACCTGTTCAGAGGTGCGTAAAGGGACGCCTGCCGGAAGAACTCGCGGGAACTGGGGTGCCGGTGTTTGCGCAACGGTCAACGACCACATCATGTTGGCTCGACTGCACGACTCTGGGTTATACGGTGTGTATACCGATTGGCTCTCGCCCGCCGATATGATCATCGGCGCCACAGCCGGAATGGTCGGTGGCGACGTCTGGAGAATTCCCGTTGATCGTTGGCTCGCACCATTCTTCCCTTGGGGTATGGACGGCATGGAAACAAGCATGGAGCTGCGGGGCTCGAGCGAAGGAGAAGCTCGCGTTGTGGTGAATATCCGCGGCTCGGAGGGAGGACATCCTGGCTTCGGAGTCCATCCTCGTTTCCAACCGGTCAATGTGAGCTTCGACCTGGGCCGCGGCAGTTACGGGTGGCCGAGGGCATGGCTGGATCGAGTTGGAGAACGACCCGGAAGTCGACGCGGAGTTGAGGTGGAACTACGGTAGCCGCTCAGGGGGAATGCTGGTGCTGACCGACGTCGCGGTGGACCGATTCGATACACCGGATCCGGTGCAGGTTTGGGAGGGCTTCTGGTGGCGATCGTAAACCCCACCGATGTCCTCCAGACCTACCGCTTGCGTCGTTCGATTTCCTCGAAGGTCATCGACGATGAGGTGATCGACGTCCGGCCCGAGACTCAGTTGGTCAGGTTGTATCGAAGCTGGACCGAAGATGAGATTGCGGTTTCGGTTGGCGGTGGTCCAATGGTGGTTCAAACACTGAGATGGGATCCTCTGGGTCGGTATTTGAGATGAACTCCTATGTGTGATTCGTCACGAAGCGGCCCGTTGTGGCCGGCCATTCTGCTCGTCGTGGGCGCCATGCTTCCGCCTCTCGTGGTGCGCGTGTTGCTGATGGTGGAACTCGACCTCGCTCCCCGGTACGGCGATCTGCGTGGTGTGGCTCTCGATGTTGCACTGTCGCTCCTCGTGGGGACGATTGCTCTTCTGGCCATTCGATACTGGGCGTGGTGGGGCCGGTTGGCAGCGCAGGGTTTGTTGTTCGCCTGGTGTGTGGTCAATCTCGTGAACTATCAGCACATTCTCGAGCTCGGCTCCGTTGCGCGATTGACGTATCTCGGATATGTGTTCGACCCGGTCTTCTTTTTCGGGTCCGGTTTGGCGTTTCCCCACCCGTGGCTGTTTGCCTTTGTGGCGGTGCTCTCGAGCGTGATGTTGTGGGTGTCCCCGCCTCCGATCGGCTGGAGGGGTGTGGCGATCGGCTGTTTTATTGCGGTGTGCGGGATGGCGGCGGTCAAGATCTTTCCGCCTGATCGTCGGCTATCTCAGTGGCGATTTTCGAACGTGGTCACAGCCCAGTTCGAGTCCGTGCGCCACACTGGAGGCCTCGGGGCGGATCCGGTCAACAACCGAATTCAATTCGCTGCGGATCTTTCAGGCAGGTCGATCATCGCCCCCCCGGGACGCGTCAAGAACGTGTTGCTCGTCATCCTCGAAGGAGTATCGGGAGCCTACTTGCCGGTTTTGCGTGATCGACACGGTGCGGCGAGTGCGGTCACGATGCCCGAACTCGATTCGGTAGCACGGCGAGGGGTTGCGTGGTCGACATTCATCAACCACCAACGACAGACAAACCGGGGTGAGTACGCCCTGTTGTGCGGCGACTATCCCCGACTCGGATCCGGCGAACCGAAGATGACCGAACTCGTCGGCAGGGACAGGCTCGAGTGCCTGCCGATGCTCCTCCGGGACCGCGGCTACGCCACGATCTACCTGCAGGCGGCGCCCATGTCCTTCATGATGAAGGACCAGTTCATGCCGATCGCCGGGTACGATGTGGCCATCGGCGATACTTTCTTCTCGAGCGCGTATCGGCGGAATCACTGGGGTGTGGACGATCGTGCTTTTCTCGAGCAGAGTTTGGCGATGATCGATCGACTCGCGGGGGGGCGGAGCCGTGGTTCTTGACTCTGCTGACGGTTGGGACTCACCATCCGTTCAATGTTCCGCCAGATTTTGAGGGTGCAGACGAGAGCGGAAGCGTTGGCTGGGCCATGGACTATCTCGACCGTGCTCTGGGCGTGTTCTTCCACGAGATCGGCAATCGGGGGATGCTGGCGGACACGTTGGTTCTCATCACGAGCGATGAATCGCGTGAGCAGCGGCCGCAACAGGGCGACGCCGCGAGTATGCTCGCCCAATCCTGGGGTTTTCTGATCGCGCTCATGCCATCGGGTGAGACGATGGTGATCGACGAACCCTTTATGCAGCTCGACGTTCCGATTTCGGTCTTGGACGTTCTCGGTCTGGAGAAGGCCGCCGGACGCATCGGCGGGCGATCGGTCTTCAGGCGCTATGAAACCGGGCGGGAGGTTTTTTGGGGAAACGCTCATTTTCATCTCGCAGGTGGACTGTCCGCCACCGGCCAACTGGCTATCTGCAACTGGGGATTTGATAGTTGTGTCGGAGCACGGGTCGATGACGGGCGGCTGTATTCGCCGACGATGTCCTTGTCCGAACTGGATTCTCGATCCGTAGACTGGTTACGGGAAGGCGTTGCTGCGACGGCCGCAGTCCCAGGGGAAACGACCGCGACACGGGATATGCGGCTGGTAAAGCCGGGCGCCCTGCCCCTCAACACCGAATCCCCGGTGCAGTTTGTAACGGCCGGTCAGTTTCTGTCCGTACCGGGAGACACTCGTGCGGACGTGGAGATTGTCATGAGCCTCCTCGGACCGACTGGAGGGAGCATCCGCTTGAGCCACGATCTTATTCTCAACCGAAGGCAGGAGTACCTCCGAACCGCAAATCTCGAAGTTGGGCAGACGTTGACCATTCGATACTCTTTCCTATCCGAAACGGCCTGCGACGAGGTTGAGTTGCGGGTGTGGGTCGAGGCGGTTTCGATGTCCGGCATGGAGATTGTCACCAGATCCGCCCGCATCAGACTGGCACCCACGACGGCAGGGGACCTCGCGTACGGTCTGACCGAGCATGAGACCAGCATCGAAGACAGCCTTGGCTGAAGCGGCCGTTCCGATGATCAAGGACGGTTGCACCAGGTATCTGATTGCCGGGATGTCGGGTCTGACGCCGGTCAACGACGTGAATTCCCGGGAACGGGGGGCGCTTTGCCTCTGTCAACGCCATCGTCGTCCGCAGTCTGAGGCGAAAAAGAACGGACTTCGACTCCTTTGGTGCTCGAGTCTGCGTTGCAGCGAATTGGCGGGTCCGAGGGAAATGGCGCCTGCTTCCCAAAGTTCACGACAGTGTTTCGAGTAAGATTCCAGTATGAGTGAAGCGGGCATCGTACGTCCCCCCTGCTGCGAAGACAGTTTCTGGACAATCCAAGGACTCAGTTTCTGCACTCGCTTGGGTATGACATCCCTCGATAAAGACGTAAGGCTGGTGGGAGATGCGGGCTAGATTGGTGATCGAGGCTGGTA
>CAVWAW010000025.1:0-16046 GCA_963753035.1 uncultured Acidobacteriota bacterium
AGTTGGAAGGCGAGACCGAGATCGGTGGCCCGGTCGAGGGTCGGCTCGTCGCGGACCCCCATGATGTAGGCCATCATGACCCCGACCACCCCGGCGACGTGGTAACAGTACTCGACCGTGTCGGCGAGGGTGTGGTACTCGCGGCCTTCGACATCCATAACGAAACCGTCGAGGTGTTCGATGGGATATCGGTGGGGGATCTCGAGTCTCGACGACCACCCGCTGGAGACCGGCGAAGATCGGGGCATCCGTCGCTTCGCCCGAGAGCGCCCGAAGCGTCTGATCCCGCAGGAGTCCGACTCGTTCGCGCCCCTCCTCGGGGCTCAGCTCGGAACTGCCGAAACCGAGTTCCTGATCATCGGTCTGGTCATCGCAGTGGCGGCACCAGGCGTAGAGCATGTACGCACGGCCGCGGGTTTCGGGATCGAAGAGTTTGGCGGCGGCGGCGAAGCTCTTCGAGCCCTTCTCGATGACGGCCTGGCCGTGATCGACGACCTCGTCAATGCGCTGCTCCTCAGTCCGCATCCTGGTCGCCGAGGAGGTCGGCGATCATGAGACCCGCCGTCGCCTTGGCCGAGTTGACGACGCCGGGGACTCCGGCGCCCGGGTGGGTCCCCGCACCGGCGAAGTAGAGCCCGCCGATCTTCTTGTCCCGGTTGTGGACCCGGAACCAGGCGCTCTGGGTCAGGATCGGCTCGAGAGAAAAAGCCGACCCCAGGTGCGAATTGAGGGTGTTCTTGAAGTGATCGGGAGTGATGATGTGGACGGTTTCGATATCGGCCTGGAGATTGGGGAGATAGCGCTTCTCGAGATAGTCGAAGATCTTGTCCCGGTAACGCGGGCCCTCTTCGCTCCAGTCGACCGGCGCGTTGCCGAGGTGGGGCACCGGCGACAGCACGTAGAAGGCCTCGCAGCCGTCGGGCGCCACCGACGGGTCGGTCAGGGTCGGCGCGTGGAGATAGAGCGAGAAATCGTCGGAGACTTCGGGCCCGTTGAAGATCTCATCGAGGTGGGCCTTGTAGCGCGGGCCGAAGAGGATGTCGTGGTGAGCGATCTGGGTGTGGCGGCGCTTGACCCCGAAGTAGGCGACAAAGAGCGACATACTGAAGCGTTTGCGCTTGAGCCGCGCCGCCTCACGCTGAGCGTCGTTGTTGTCGCTCGAGCAGAGCGTCGTAGGTGTGGACAACATCGGCGTTGGAGGCGACGGCATCGAAGTCTGCCGTGCCAGCCGTCGGCGGTGGTGACCCCGGTGACCCGGCCGTTCGAGGTGTGGATGCGCTCCACCGGTGAGTCGAGCCGGATCTCGCCGCCGAGTTCTTCAAAGAGCTTGACCAGCGCCGTGACCAGCGCACCGGTGCCGCCCTTGACGAAAAAGACACCCCAGTTGCGTTCGAGATAGTGGATGAGGGTGTAGATCGAAGACGAGGTGTAGGGATTGCCGCCGACCAGCAGCGGGTGGAAGCTGAAGACCTGCCGGAGCTGATCGTCCTTGATGAACTTGGAGATGATGGAGTAGACGCTGCGGTAGCTCTGGAGCCGGATGAGCTGCGGCGAGACCTCGATCATGCTCCAGAAGTTGAGGAACGGGGTCGCCGCGAGCTTGGTGTAGCCCTCGTGGAAGACCTCCTCGGCGTAGGCGAGGAACTTCATATAGCCGTCGACATCGCCGGGGCTCTTGTCGGCGATCTGCTGCGTTGTCGCCTCGAGGTCATTGGAGTAGTCGAACGAGTAGCCGTCCTCCCAGTAGAGGCGGTAGAACGGCATCACCGGCAGCAGGGTGATGTAGTCCGACATGTCGCGGCCGGCGGCGGCGAAGACCTCTTCGAGGCTCGGCGGCGCGGTGACGATGGTCGGTCCGCCGTCAAAGGTGTAGCCCTTGTCCTCGGTGACATAGGCCCGCCCGCCGGGTTTGTCGCGTTTCTCGATGACGGTGGTCTGGATCCCGGCCGCCTGGAGGCGCACCGCCAGGGTGAGTCCACCGAACCCGCTGCCGATCACTGCCGCTGTTGGTTGTTTCATCGTTGTCCCCCGCTTCGGTCCATGGTAGACCTTCCCGCCGCGCTGCGCCGATCCAAGAGGCACCGCATTGCACGCGCGATGGGCACCGGCGGCTTTCCCGGTCAACACTCTGACCTTGTCGGTCCATTTGAGCCGGCCAGCGTAGAAGCGCCGGATGAGCGGATCGGACAGGCCGTAGAAGCGCTCGAAGATCCGGTAGCGCTGATTTGGTTCGGCGGCACAGAAGAGCATCCGGTTGAGGAGCCGGTAATAGCCGGTGTGCCGCCAGTGATTCATCGACCGCTCCCTGGTCAGATGAAACAGCGCCGCACCGTCAAGTTCGCGGTTCGCGGCGACGACATCCGCCAGGGCCACCGCGTCCGGCAGCGAGTAGCCGGTGGTGGGTTGGAAGAAGGCGCCGCGCATTCCGCTCCGAGCCACGCCGGGCGGGCCGGTCTTCCAGAATGCATCGATGTCGCCGCCGTAGACGATGGGCAGGACCCCGGACTCCTCTCCCGTGACCTCTGCGATCCGCCACCCCTGGGCGGCCGCGTAGCTGAGGATCCCGCGGCGGAGTTCTTCCCGGTCGATGCGGGGTCCGTTGCTGTAGTAGGTGTCTTCAATCAGAAGATCGCGGTCGGAGAACGGCAGAGTGTAGACGAATCGGTAGCCGTCGCGCTGCTCGACGGTGGCGTCCATGAGGATGGGGTTGTCGAGATCGTGGATCTTCGGCGAGGCGGACAAAGAGTCCGACGAATTTCTGATAGCCGATCTCGAGGTGGTCACCACCCGGATCACCTCGGCCGTCGATGACGGCTCGCGTCTCGATGGACTCGCCGCCGCGCAACCGAATCGTTGTCGGCGTCAGTTCCTTGACATCGGCATCGAGCCGCACTCGATCGCCGAGGACTCCGCCGACCACCTCGTGGAGCCGGTCGGAGGTCACCGAGTTGTAACCGCCATCCATGACCCGCCGCAGGCGAGGGAACCGCAACTCGTGGCGCGGCCACGAATGGGCCACGAACGGTTGCAGCCAGGCCCGTTGGTCCGATGTGAGATCCGAATCGTGGAAGGACCATGTGTGGTTACCACCGAGGGTCGGTCCGCGCTCGATGACCAACAGCGGGAAATCGGGGGTCCTCAGCAAGGATTCGATAGGCGATCAGACTGTTGGCGAGACCACCACCGACGAGGACGAGCCCCGCCTTCAAGGAGATCCCATGGGCATGGCCTCTCGAAAACCGGTGGGAGGTGGAGGATCTGAGTCGATTTCATAGATCGTTGATCGCACGCCACTGTATCAACCTGCAGGATCGACCGCAATCGGACCTGCGTCATCTGCGATTCCTTCGAGCTATGTCTCTGCGCCTCTGCGTCTCTGCGTTAGAACCTCTTGACCCGGGTTTTGGACGCGCCATAATCAACCCACGCGGATCGCGTGGGTCGTGGTGGCCCGCCGGTTGCAGCGGGGTGGGTGGGAGCGATCAACCCGACCGTGTTCGGGGTCGTCGCTGACGCACACCCGGGCCGGCAACAGGAGGATCACCATGGCCGTCACCATCACCGGCTCCCAGCTCACCATCGAAAATATCGAGGCCGTCGCCCGACGCGGCGATGCTGTCAAGCTCCACCCCGAAGCCCTCGCGCGCATCGTCACCTGCCGCGCCTTTCTGGAAAAGCGCATCGCGGCCGGCGAGATCATGTACGGCGTCAACACCGGGATCGGCGAGTTTTCCGAGGTCGTTCTCTCGGATGAGCAGGTCCGCGATTTTCAGAAGTATCTGATCTACAACCACGCCGCGGGGATCGGCGAGCCCTGCCCCGAGGACTGGGTCCGCGCCGCCATGCTGCTCCGGGTCAATGTCCACGCCCACGGCAACTCGGGCTGCCGGCCCGAGATCACCCGCACCCTCATCGCCATGCTCAACGCCGGAGTCACCCCGGTGGTCTGCCGCAAGGGATCGGTGGGCGCCTGCGGCGATCTCGCCCCCATGTCGCAGATCGCGCTGCTGATGATGGGTGAGGGCGAGGCCTTCTACAAGGGCGAGCGGATGGACGGCGCCGACGCCCTCTCAGCCGCCGGGATCCCGGTGCCGGGGCTCCAGGCCCGCGACGGCCTCGCCACCATCAACGGCAGCAACCTGACCAACGCCGTCGGCTGTCTCGCGGTCTACGACGCCGAACGTTGGCTCAAGCAGGCCGAGATCGCCGCCGCCATGACGTTGGAGGCGCTCAAGGCCAACATGAAGCCCTATGACGCCCGACTCCACCAATTGCGCGGCTTCGCCGGCGCCGTGGTCTCGGCCGGCAATATCCGCAAGGTCGTCGACGGCTCGGATCTGCTCACCGGGAAGGAGAAGGTCAAGGTCCAGGACGCCTACTCCATGCGTTCGACGCCTCAGGTCATCGGCGCCGCCCGCGATCAGCTGAGGTGGACACGATCACAACTCGAAATCGAGGCCAACGGGGTCGGCGACAACCCCATCTTCCTGCCCGAGGACGAGGTCGTCCTCACCGGCGCCAACTTCCAGGGCACACCGGTCAGCCTGCCGCTGGACACCCTCGGCGCGGCCATCACCATGATCTGTGTGCTCTCGGAACGCCGCCTCAACCGACTCACCAACCCCGCGCTCTCGGTCGGGCTGCCGCCATTCCTCACCAAGGGAGCCGGAATGTTCTCCGGGCTCATGCTCAGCCAGTACACCGCCGATATGCAGATCGTCGAGCAGAAGATCCTCTCAGCGCCGGCCTTCATCCAGTCGATCCCCGCCGCCGCCGATCAGGAGGACTTTGTCTCCATGGGATTCAACTCAGCCCTCAAGACCCGGCAGATCCTCGACACCGCCTGCGGCATCCTCGGGATCGAGTTCATGGCCGCAGCCCAGGCCCTCGACTTCCGCGAGTTCACTCCGGGCAGAGGAACTATGGCCGGCAAGGCCGCGGTGCGGAACCGCGTCGCCTTCCTCGACATCGACCGCCCGCTCTACAAGGACCACAACGCCATGGCAGACGCCGTCGCCAAGCTCGAGATCCTCGAAGCCGTCGAAAACGAGATCGGCGCATTGGCCACCTGAAAGCCCGGTATTCACATCAAGGTTACTCTCCACCAAACCGCACAATGGAACCGCAAAGTCGCCAAGGCCTCAAGGACAACGCGAAGATCATCTCTTGGCTCATCGCAGGGCTCTTCTGGTAGTGGTTGCTCCCTCAGAATCGGAGGGAGCCCGGGTCAATATTGCGTTGCTTTGCGGAACCTTAGCGATCTTCGCGTCTTCGCGGTGGGAAACCGTTGGAGCCACAAACGCCGTCGATCCGACGGCAGAGCGTTCAAGCACGGTGTGCCCGGTACAATTGTCTGATGGCGGGGTTTCATTTTCGTTGCAGCGAGTGTGGGTTGGCGTTCGACGAGCGGCCGGGGCTCTATGTTTGCCCCACTTGCTCGCAGAAGCAGGTTCCCGGTGGGGTCACCCGCGGGGTGCTCGAGGTGGTCATCGAGGATCTGCCGACGGCATGGCCTTCGGCACGGCCCGGGTCGCCGGAGTTCCTGACGGCGTTTCTTCCCATCAACGACCATCACTGCATCCCTCCCCTACCGGTCGGCGACACCCCGTTGCTTGCCGCGCCCCGCGCTCCGGCAGCGAGCTCGGCATGGATCATCTGTGGCTCAAGGACGACACCCGCAACCCGTCGGGCTCGACCAAGGACCGCGCCTCGCAACTCGTCGTCGCCAAGGCGCTCGAATACGGCGCCGACACCGTGGCAGCCGCATCCACCGGCAACGCCGCCACCGCTCTAGCCGCGGTCGCGGCTGCGGCCGGTCTTCGGGCGGTGGTCTTCGTCCCCGCCGATGCGCCCCCCGCCAAACTGATCCAGATGCTGAGCTACGGCGCCGATGTCCTTCCGGTGGCCGGCAGCTACGACGACGCCTTCGAGCTTTCGTTGGCCGCCTGCGACCGCTTCGGCTGGACCAACCGCAACACCGCCTTCAACCCCTTCACCATCGAGGGCAAGAAGACCGCCGCACTCGAGATCGCGGCCGCCATGGCGCCCGAGACGCCGGACGCCGTCATCGTCACCGCGGGCGACGGTGTCATCACCGCCGGGCTCGCCAAGGGTTTTGCCGATCTCGAGGCGGCCGGGCTCATCGCGCGGCGCCCGCGCCTGATCGTGGTTCAGCCGGAAGGAACCGCCGCCATCGCCACCGCGCTGCGAAGCGGAGCGGACGAGATCGTCCCGGTGCCCGGCGCCACAAGCGTCGCCGACAGCCTCGACCGTCGCCTCGCCCCGCAACGCCATGCTCTGCCTCCGCGAGGTGCGCGCCTCGGGCGGCGCGGGGGTCATCGTCAGCGACGATGCGATTCTCGCATCCATCCCCCGCCTCGCGAGCCTTTCCGGAGTCTTCGCCGAACCCGCCGCGGCGGCCGCTCTCGCCGGGCTCGAGACGGCGCTGGCCGAGGTCGCTCATCGACCGCGACGAGCGCGTGGTGCTGATGATCACCGGATCGGGTTTGAAAGACGTCGCGGCGGCGGCGCGGGCGATCGAGATACCCGAGCCCATCGAGCCGAAGATCGATGCGGTGATGGCGTGGATCACGACGAGCTTCTGATCATTCGTCTCATTTGCAGGTGAAATCTGCGGACGCGCTCGATGATCCATGCTCGGATTCCGCTACAATCGAAGCACCGTACGATGGGATATCGGGCAACCCACAATCGCGATGTGTTGCTTGCGGCACGAGCCGAGGGAATCGACGACGCCCTGATGTGAAGGCACCGGAGGGTCAAGAGTCTTGGAAAAGACCTGGCGGCTGAGAAGGAGTTCACCGGACGACGGGCCGGATCTTCTCTTCGGCATCGGGACGCACATCCTCGGGAGCTCAACCGATGCCGATCTGGTCGTCCGTGACCAGACGGTCTCCCGCCGCCACGCCCGCGTCGTGGTCAGCGACCGCGGTGTCACCATCGAGGACCTCGGATCCACCAACGGGACCACCGTCGACGGGAAACGCATCGAGGGACCGATGTTCATCGACGGGCGGACGCGAGGTCAAGTTCGGCGGATTGAAGCTGTCACTCGAACCCATCGCTGCGAGGAAACCCCCCACCGCAACCCAATGACGAGGCGTTGAGTTCCGGCGAATCGGTTCTCCTCGGCCCCGCTACCGTGGGCTTTCTCCGTTCCGCCGGCCAGGAGGTCTCCTTCAGCGCAGGCGATGTCGTGGTCCGCCGGGGCGAGCAGCAGGAGTATTTCTACGTCGTGATCGAAGGCGTCGTGGAGCTCTCGATCGGTGAGAGCGAGAGCCCGCCGTCCGCCGCTGGCCCGGCTCGGAGAGGGTGGCATCTTCGGCGCCGAATCCGTCTTCGCCAAGGAAGGCGCCGCGGTCGACTCCATCGCCGTGACCGATGTGCGGCTTCTGCGCTATCCGGCGGCGTCCCTTCCCTCGGCGCTCCAGGAGTCGGCGTCTCTGCGGCGCAAGATGCTCGGCGGGATCGCCCGAAACGTCCACAAGGTCACGGCAGACGCCCTCGATCTCCAACGGGACAAGGAGGTGATCGCCCGGCTGGTCCAGGGCGACAATGATCCCGATACCCTGGTGGCGGTCTCGGCCGGAGGGCGGGCGATTCAAAAGAAGATCACGCAAATCCGCAAAGTCGCTGGCTCCGGTTTTGATCCTCGGTGAGGACGGGACCGGAAAAACCCTCGCCGCCCGCTTGATCCACGATGATTCGGATCGTGGATCCGGCCCGCTGATCGCGGTCAACTGCCGCGACCTCGCTCCGGGAAAGGCCGCCGAACTCATTCTCGGAGAGGATCTCGGGGGGAGCCTGCCGACCGGCGACCACGGCAGCGGCGGTGTTCAACTCGCCCACGGCGGCACGCTGGTCCTGCGCGGCGCCGACAAACTCCTGCCGTCGGTCCAACAGCTGCTCGGCGCCTTTCTCATCAGAAACAAGAAACGTATTCCCGGATCGTTCCCCGACACCCGCGTCATCCTGACCGCGCGCGAAGCCTCGGCGCCGAGCGAAGGCCGCGAAGGCCTGGTCGAGTCGATCACCGATGTCTGTGACGAGGTGATCACGCTGCCACCCCTGGTCAAGCGACCCAAGGACATCATGCCGCTGGCCGAGGAGTTCCTCAAACGGCACGGCCCCGACGCTCCGACGATCACCGAGGGCGCCCGTCAGGCCCTGCTTTCGCTCCGCTACCGAAGACGCAACGTGGCGGAGCTTCGCGAAGTGATGGATCTTGCGGTTCGGGTCGCCGATGGCTCCGAGATCCGCGCCGAGCACATCTTCGGAGGCGTCGGCGACGACGCGATCCCACCCGGCGTCGACATCACCGACACTCCGGTCATGCGGCGGCTCCTCTCCCGCAGCGGTCTGCCGCTCCTTCGGGCGGTGACTCTGCTGGGTTTCGCCGCCAGCATCGTGCTCTGCCTCGCGTTCCCACTGACCCAGGCCGGCAATGTCGCCAACAGCGTCATCTGGTCGGTGTGGGAACCGGCGGTCTTTGCGCTCTTTTTTCTCGCCGGACCGGTGTGGTGCACCATCTGTCCCCTCTCGTCGGCCGCCAGGTTGGCGAAAAAGGCCAAGAGTCTTGATCGCCCGCCATCGGCATGGATCGTTCAACCACGGCCCCTGGATCGCCATCGCCGGTTTCGCTCTCATCGTCTGGGTCGAGCGCGTCTTCGACACCCTGGCAAACCCCGTGGCGTCGGGATTGCTCCTCGCCGGCCTCATCGCCCTGGCGGTGATATTCGGGATGCTCTACAAACGCGAAGTCTGGTGCCGCCATCTCTGCCCACTGGGTCGTCTCGGCACCGTTCTCGCTCCCGCTTCTCCCCTTCAGCTCACCGCCAAGCAGAGCGTCTGCGCCTCATCCTGCACCACCCATGTCTGTTACAAGGGCACTCCCGAGACCTTCGGCTGTCCGGTTTTCCACCACCCGTTGGAGGGTAAACAGGCCTATCGCTGCAAGCTCTGTTTCGACTGCCTCCAGGTCTGCCCGCATCACTCGGCGAATCTCCAGCTGAGGCCACCGCTCGTCGCCGACCTGGCGGCTCGATACCGAGCGCCAAAGACCTCGCGATGTTCGCCACCACGATCACCCTCCTCGCCCTGGCGTGGGTCGCGGCCCGCGCCTTTGACGTGCTTCACGGCCCCCTTCGATTCACGGTCCTCACGATTCTCGTGCTCATCGCCGGAGTATCGCTCCACCACGTGATCATGGCCCTCGCGACGAGCCACAGGCGCACCGATATCATGGTCAGGATCGCCATGGTCATGATGCTTCTCGGTTGGTCCGCGTTGATGACGAGTCAGTTCGCCAACGTCGCCTTTTTCGACCAGGCCCGGGTGACCATCGATCCGCCATCGTGGTTCCAGGCCTGGCCGACCCTCGAGTTCAGCCTGCTGACCGCACTCCAGGTCCTCGTCGTGATCGCCGGTCTCATCCTCGCTCTGATCTCCCTCCGGCAGGTCAACTTCAGAGGCAGCACGGTCTGGACCCGCTTCGGCCGACGCCTTCTTCCCGTCATCTTCGTGGCGTACTCGGCGTCGGTGCTGCTGCTTCTGCTTCGCTGACCCGGTCGGGCCCCGGTCGCAACTTGAGCGATTGTTCAGATTGACATTCGAAAAATCGCCCCTTGTGTTATGATCTCGTGCATATGCAAATTCAAATGACAAGTCGACCGCTCGGAGGGCTCGGGAGGTTGGATATGAGACTCACTATCATTTCGATGCTGGCACTTTTTTCGCTGGCGCAACCGTTGGCGATGGCACAGCAAGCTGGGGAGAACATCAATGTGCTCCCTGTCGTCTTCCCGCAAGACGATCCGGAGTGGGAGCTCAAAGGTGATGGCTATCTCCAACGTCAGGTGGAGCCATCCATTGCCGCGTCGACCCGAAACCCTGACCACCTCGTCGCGTTCTTCAATGACTACCGGGCGGTGGACATCGCCGATGACATCGGGCTCGGCGAGACCGAGACCATGGTCGCCCTGGTCAACATCGCACGAGAAATCATGATGGCGGCGACCTGGCTGCCGCTGCCGGAACTCCAACTCCAGCCCAGGGCCGCCGCTGAAGCGTGGGTCGGCATGAGCCGTTCCTACGACGGCGGCCTGACCTGGAGCGGCGCGTTCCTGCCCGGCGGGCCGTTCGACGGTTCGCCGGCATCGCTCGCCGCTCCGGTCTACGGGCTCCAGGCGGCCACCGACCCCGTCGTCGCGCCTGGCCCTTGCGGCAAGTTCTACGTCGTCTTCATGGCCTTCAACAGGGGTGATGAGAGCAAACTCGTCGTCGCCCGATATCAAGATCTCAACAACTACGAGGGCGGCGATTCCATCGTCTACCAGGGGATGACGGTCGTCGAGTCGGGCAACAATGCCACCAACGGCTACTTCCTCGACAAACCCGACATCGAGGTCGACATCTTCCGCGATTCGAACCCCGATATCTGCGCCGACCGGGTCTATGTCAGCTACTCCACGTTCAACGGTCTCGACAGCGACGGCAAATTTCAGAGCAAGGTGAGCTTCGCCCGTTCGTTTGATGGCGGACTCACTTTCGATACCCAGAAGCTCAACCCGCCCTACAAACAGAACCAGGGTTCGGCCCTGGCCATTGACCCCATGGACGGCACCATCTACATGATCTGGCGCCACTTCTGGAACCCGGACGCGATCCTCATGGTCAAGTCGGCGAACTATGGCAAGAAGTGGAGCAAACCCGTAGTCGTCGCCGGAGACGTGCTCCCCATGGCGGCGTTTGACCAGCCGACGATTTCCACCACCCTGGCGCCGCTCAGTGCTGCTCCGAACCCGGGATTCCCGGAGGTGGCTTTCCGCTCCAACGGCTTCCCCACCGCCGCGGTGACTGATCAAGGCACGCTCTACGTCGCCTGGCAGGAACGGGTGGGGATCGATCCCTCCGACCCGGCGACCTTCGGCCGACCCCTCGATGGCGGGTCACCGCGCATCATGGTGGTGCGCTCAGAGAATGAGGGCGGTACCTGGACCGACGTCGACGGCGTCGTCGGCGAACGGCGCGCCGTCGACATGGCCGACCGAGACACCGGCGCGGAGCCGGAGCCCGGATTCGGCACCCTTCACCAGGAGCGCCCCTCCGGACCGCAGGTCATGCCCAAGCTGAGCTTTGGCGGCGGACGGCTGATGCTCGCCTACTATGAGTCTCGCGGACGGATCGCCAATTACGGATCAGGAACGTACGGCGAGTGGATCGAAACCGACGCCGACGTCAGCCCGTACACCACCTTCATCAGCGGCTACGACCGCGTGGTCGACTTTCGGGCAGCCCTGCTCGACCCGACAACCGGCGACTTGCTGAATGAAGGGTCAACAACCCAGATTTCGCGCTATCCCATCCGCGCCGGCGCGAATCTCTCCGACGGCGAGGACTTCACCGATGTTGCAGCGGTGAACTCGCCCTGCGTGCCCGACTCCGGTGCTTTCGATCCCGGCACGGGTGATCCGTATCCTCCCTGCATCCGCCAGGTCAACCGGATCAACGCGCCACAATCGGCGGCCGGAACCTCGCCGTTCATCGGCGACTACGTTGATCTCGCGCCCCTGACCCAGTTCACCTTTGACGGCGGCGCCTGGAAATGGGCGACGTCAGCCGATGACGTTGCCTACCAGGGGTTCCACTCCATCTTTGCCGACAACCGCCACCTGATCCCGCCGCCGGGACCCGCCGAGTGGAACGGATACCAGTTCTACACCACTCCTTTTGACGAGCAGTGCACCAACGCGGGTTCAAGAAACACCGATGTTCTGACATCCAAGATGGATGCCGGGCTCGTGCTGAGCGCCCCGACAAGCTACAAACAGCTCGACGACCAGCGCGGGTTCCCGATCTCGATCAGCAATGAAACCGGCGATACGCAATCGTATTTTGTCCAGATCACCGAGGGATTCGACGATGCGTCCTTTGTCCGGAACAATCCCGGAATCGACGACGGCGAGATCCAGCTCTTCGCCCATTCCGGGCACGGCATTAATGGTCTACGTCGAACCCTTCGCCACACCCGCCGATCAAGATCCAGGTATCCCAGATCACCTCGTGCACGACGGACTGCCCGAGCGGTACGATCACCCTCAACCTCGACCCGGCGAACCCGCCCATCGCCGGCGCTCGACGGAACGAGGACTCCCAGTACCCCGAGGTCACAGACCCGTTCGTCATCAACCCGTTCGTCATCAACGACGGAGCGGCAAATCCGTTCGTGATCAACCCCTTCGTCATCAACCCCTTCGTCATCAATCCGTTCGTGATCAATCCCTTTGTCATCAACCCCTTCGTCATCAATCCGTTTGTCATCAACCCCTTTGTCATCAACAGCAGCATCGGAGAGATCACGCGGTGACCGACACGACCTGGACAGTGACGTCCGGGGGAAGCAACACCGCTTCGAGCTATCTGCCGCTCATCAACATCGACAACGCCCAGGCCTACCTCGATGCGGGCTAGGCCTTTCAGCTCATCGTCTACAAAGGCTCGCTCTACGGCAGTCTCGACGGATGCGGCGCGGTCAACGTGGCGCAACCCCAGATCCTTGCCAATGTCGTCCAGGATCCCAGGACGATATCGACAACCCGTTCGTGATCAATCCCTTCGTGATCAACCCCTTTGTGATCAACCCGTTTGTCATCAACCCCTTCGTCATCAACTCGACCTTCACCATGGCGCCGTCGGATGAATACACGCCGGACGGCACCCCAAGGCTCCGCCGGCGTCCAACGACGTCAAGGTCACTCTGCGCGCCTTCAAGCTCGGCGGCACTCTGAAGGACGGAGAAACGGACCCGATCATCTACGATCCGCACGCGGACCCGCCGAGTCTGGTCATCGTTCCGTTGCCGTGCGATCCCCACAACCCTGTGAACTGCAACGTGGTGTCGCTGGCGCCCGATCTGATCCCCGAAGGGGTGAATCCTCGGGAGTCATCGCCGACGCCGGCGGCACGCTGGTCGGCTTCCCCGCGGGAGGGTGGACCCTCCGCAACCAGGGCTACGGCGACGCCGTCGCGGAGAACGGGATTTTGCGCCACGGATTCTACGTCTGCGAAACAAACTACATCGCCGGCTACCCGGACAATGATCCCCTGAATGCGAACGAGCCGCTATGCACCGCCATCGACGAATTCCAGTCCACACTACCTCGAACACCGTACCGCTGGATCCAGGTTTTGAAACCGTCGACCCGACCGACCTCAGCATCCCAGTGCTCCCGGAAGGCAATTACTAGCCTGGTTCTCGTGGTCGACGACACCTTGGAGGTCTCGGAGTTCAACGAGGTTAACAACTGGGTGGCTGTCGACGATCTTCATCGAAGAACCCAACGAGCCGCCGGTGGCCACGGACTCCACCTTCGTCACCGACGAAGATACGCCGCTGAGCGACACCGCGTTGCCCGCCAGCGATCCGGACGGCGATGATCTGACCTTCACGATCACGTCAGCCGCCAGCCTCGGGCACGGTGCAACTCAGCGGTGACCAGTTCACCTACACCCCGGACCCCGACTTCAACGGCAGCGACAGCTTCGCCTTCGAGGTGTTCGACGGTGAGTTCACCGTCGGCGCGACGGTGACGATCACCGTCAATCCGATCAACGACCCGCCGGTGGTGACCATTCTTCCCATCGAGGTCGGTGAAGACGGCTCGGCAGTGGGCCAGGTGATCGCAACGGATGTCGATGAGGGTGACACCCTGAGTTTCAGCGTCACGACGCCTCCGGCGAACGGCGTGGTCTCCCCGATTGATCAAGATACCGGCATCTTTACCTACACGCCCAATCCGGACTTCAACGGAACCGACAGTTTCGCCGTGACGGTTGGTGACACCATTGTCGATGTAACCGTAACGGTGGACGTCTCCGTCACCGCGGTCGCAGACGCACCGGTCGCAACAGACGTCAACATCGCAACCGGGGAGGACACGCCTACGGGTGGAACCCTCACGGCGACCGACGCCGACGGCGATCCCTTGATCTACTCCCTTGTGGCAGGGTCGACCAACGGTACGGCGGTGGTCTCCGCAGGCGGCGCGTTCACCTACGCGCCCGACGCCAACTTCTACGGCAGCGACGTCTTCACGTTCAAGGCCAACGATGGCGGGCTCGACTCCAATACCGCCACCGTGTTCATCAGCGTTTCCCCGGTCAATGACGCGCCCATCGCCGTCGATGCAACCTATGAGGCCTTTGAGAACACAGCGCTGACCGGCACACTGGTCGGGTACGACGTCGACGAAGGGGACAGTCTGAACTTCTCCCTCGGGACGGGACCGATCTCCGGCATCGCGGTCATCAATCCAACCACCGGCGAGTTCACCTACACCCCCGGACCGAGCTTCATCGGTCTCGACGCCTTCACCTTCGTCGTCACCGACACTTCGGACGCCTCCGCAACCGGGACCATCACCATCAACGTCATCGATCCTGTTCCGAATTGGAACTTCATCGGTTTCTCGACGCCATGGAGACCGAACTACAAGGTCAATGCCGGCTCCGCCGTCCCGCTCAAGTGGTACTACACCGATCCGAATACCGGTGTAATCGTGTCGAGCTACCACGAGGATCTCGACATTACAGCCACCGGCTATCCGACATGTGATCCGGTTGGAGATCCCATCGCGGTGCTCGACCTGCCCGAGGACGCGGGGTCATCGGATCTCAGATACGTCGATGGGAACTGGCAGCTCAATTGGGACACGTCAGGGCTCCAGAAGGGTTGCTACTACCTCGAGATCTACCACCCCACCACCAACCAGATCGACGACACGAGCGATGGCGGCGCGCCCTTGACGGTCCAGTTGAAGTAACCGCTCGCAGAACTCCTCAACCCGTGGCGCCGCAGATGCGGCGCCACTTTTTTTTGACGGGCAGCGTCAAGGGCAGCATGATCACTCCTGGTTGTTCTTGAGTACACGAGTAGCCAAAGGGGTTGCGGGGGTCAAGGGGTGAAATGCATCGCCCTCGGGAGGGGGCGCACCGGCGGGGTGCCGGGTACGCCATTGTGCCGGAACCGCCATCCCGCACCGTAACGCGCTTTGCACAATGGCGCTACCGGGCTCCCTCGGGTAGCGCCTCGAGGTCGGTTTTCCCGGCGACGAGGCAGGCCGCCGGCGCGCCATCGGCGTGGTCGCAGCCATTCCAATCAACCCACGCGCGACCATGCCGATGGTGCGACGCTGGGATGCTGTGACGCCAATGCGTCACAGCATCCCAGAAGGCCGGTGCTGAGGGCATGGTCCAGAACAACGGCAGCGACCGGGACAGGGGCGGTATCCGTATCCGTGGGCGATAAAACCAACCCGCATCGGTACACCACCATCGCCGGCGGGACGCCGGCGCTACAAGCATCGCTGCGCCCCGTGTAGCACCCACGTCTCGTGGGCGATGGAACCAACCCGCGTCGGTACACCACCATCGCCGGCGGGACGCCGGCGCTACAAGCATCGCAGCGCCCCTTGTAGCGCCCACGTCTCGTGGGCGATGGAACCAACCCGCATCGGTACACCACCATCGCCGGCGGGACGCCGGCGCTACAAGCATCGCTGCGCCCCGTGTAGCACCCACGTCTCGTGGGCGATGGAACCAACCCGCGTCGGTACACCACCATCGCCGGCGGGACGCCGGCGCTACAAGCATCGCAGCGCCCCTTGTAGCGCCCACGTCTCGTGGGCGATGGAACCAACCCGCATCGGTACACCACCATCGCCGGCGGGACGCCGGCGCTACAAGCATCGCTGCGCCCCGTGTAGCACCCACGTCTCGTGGGCGATGGAACCAACCCGCGTCGGTACACCACCATCGCCGGCGGGACGCCGGCGCTACAAGCATCGCAGCGCCCCTTGTAGCGCCCACGTCTCGTGGGCGATGGAACCAACCCGCGTCGGTACACCACCATCGCCGGCGGGACGCCGGCGCTACAAGCATCGCTGCGCCCTTTGTAGCACCCACGTTTCGCGGGCGATGGAACCAACCCGCGGGGTCACACCACCATCGCCGGCGGGACGCCGGCGCTA